>NZ_QJRP01000009.1 GCF_003205295.1 Pseudomonas mosselii | reverse complement strand
TCATGAACACTGCGGGCAGAAAGGCACTCTTCGATGAGTGCCTGCTTGAGTGCCAGGTTGTATTTCGTCATGGAACACCCTCCGGTTGGGGATCAGGTGTCCAACTTTCGGGGGTCAGTTCACGTAAAGGCGGAAAGGGGACTAAATGTCACCATCTCCTACGAATGCGCATACAAAAATCAAAACAATCTCCCCGAACCCGAACCCGAACCCGAACCCGAACCCGAACCCGAACCCAATCAACTGGAAGGCTTATCGTCACTCCCAAGCCCCTGCTGCTGCCCAACCCGCGACTGATCCGACAAAGGCACGTCCCCCTTGGCAACCTGCTCAGCCTGCTGCCGCTGCAGCGCCAACTGATCGCTACGTTCCTTGAGACGATCAGCACCACCTTCCGCAAAAGCCGAACCCGCCGAGATCATTACTAAAAGTGCGAGCACAGATGCCAAGGATTTTTTCACCGGAAAACCTCCATTGATTGACTTTGAAACCGGCCACCCTGGCAGCCGGATCGAGGCAAGAATGGAGGCCACGGATTTTCCCAGGATTAACAACTCCCGTTCAGTTGGCCAGCAGTTGCTCGTGCACCCAGCCTTGAGCCGTGAGCACCATGGATCGGGTTTCCTCCAGCGGTTTGGCAGAGCTGCCCGCCACCTGACCAAGCCCGGCGATGTCGGCCTGGACCGTCGCGTCGCTGGCCCAGACCGGCAGCTCGGTGACCTGGTAGCTGTAGGTCACCTGGGACTGCCGTCGCCCATTGTGCTCGACAGGCGCGCTGAAGCCCTTGATGGCGGTGACCCGGGCCTTGCCGAAGCACAGCCCGCCGATGCTGGCGCCGTTCGCCTTGGGCCGGGCGTCGGCCTTGTAGTAACGCCGGCCCTCGTCGGTCAGGTCGTAGGCGTAGTAGATATCGGTGCGCGCTGGTTGCCACAGGCGTTCCGGCACCTCGGTGCGGGCGACTTCCCGCTCGCTGACCACCCCGACCCGGGCCAGGGCGTGCAAGGCCTTGTTGGTGCCCTCCACATCGAAGTCCCGGGTGCGGGTGGGGAAGGCGCTGATCACGAAACAGTGCGGGTACTGGGTGTCGAGGTAGGCCTGGGCGGCCTGGCGCAGGTCGGCTTCGCGGGGCTGTTGGCCGTCCGAGCAGCCGACCAGGGTCGCCAGCAGGGCCAGCGGTATGATCTTCCTGTCCATCGTAAGGCTTCCTTGAGTTGCCAATTGCAGGGTTGCGCGCCGGCCGGGCCGGCTGGTGCGGGATTAGAACCCGCGGGCCAGAGCCCCCGCAATCGTGGCAAGACGACATATCCCCGAGGCTATGCGCTGTTTGGCAAACCCCGCGAGGCGCCCCGCCCGGCAAAATGCCGGTGCTCATCCATACTCCTCTGATCCGCCCCGGCGCCGTCGGGGCGCAACGGACAGACCTGCAACGAACACCGAGGAGCAGCCGATGGCCAAGGGTGAGGGCAAGAAACACAAGGGCGATAGCACCGAGAAACTCGGGCGCAAGACCTACGAGGCGCAACTGCGGCGGCTGCACGTGGAGCTGGTCAAGCTCCAGCAGTGGGTGGTGGAGAAGGGTCTGAAGGTGTGTATCGTCTTCGAGGGCCGTGACGGCGCCGGCAAGGGCGGTACCATCAAGGCCATCACCGAACGCGTGAGCCCGCGGGTGTTTCGCGTGGTGGCGCTGCCGGCGCCTACCGAGCGCGAAAAGACCCAGATGTATGCCCAGCGCTACCTGACCCACCTGCCGGCGGCGGGCGAGGTGGTGATCTTCGACCGCAGCTGGTACAACCGCGCCGGAGTGGAACGGGTGATGGGCTTCTGCACCGACGAGCAGGCCCACAAGTTCCTCACCGTGGTGCCGATGTTCGAGCGGATGATGGTCGAGTCGGGGATCATCCTCATCAAGTACTGGCTCGAAGTCAGCGCCGAGGAGCAGACCCGCCGCCTGCAGGACCGCATCAGCGACGGGCGCAAGCTGTGGAAGCTGTCGCCGATGGACGTCAAGTCCTACACCCGCTGGGACGACTACACCCGCGCCCGCGACGACATGTTCGCCGCCTCCGACTCCTCATGGGCGCCGTGGTACATGGCGCGCTCGGAGGACAAGCGCAAGGCGCGATTGAACATCATCAGCCACCTGTTGCAGCAGATTCCGTACAAGGACCTTGGCAAGGCAAACAAGGTGGAGCTGCCCAAGCGCGGCAAGATCGGCAAGTACAAGACGCAGCCGTATCCGTTCAAGATGGTGGCCGAGCGGTTCTGATGTCGCCGGTCACTGCGCTTCGTGGGTATCGATACTCACCACCACCGACATCCCCGGCCGCAGTTGCCTGGCCTCGGGCTGGTCGCCATCGACGGTGATCCGCACCGGGATGCGCTGGGCGATCTTGACGAAGTTTCCGGTGGCGTTGTCGGCCTGCAGCAGGGCGAATTCCGAGCCGGTGGCCGGTGAGATCTGCTGCACATGGCCGCGCAGCTTCAGGTGGTTGAGCGCATCGACGGTGAAGGTGGCCGGTTGGCCGATGCGCACGTTGGCCATCTGCGTTTCCTTCAGGTTGGCGATCACCCACAAAGTGTCCGGCACCAGCGCCATCAACTGCGCGCCGGGGTTGACGTAGGCGCCCAGGCGGGTGCCGATCTGCCCCAACTGGCCGTCGCGCGGCGCCTTGACCCGGGTGTTGTCCAGGTCGATACGGGCCAGCTCCACGGCAGCCCTGGCATTCTCCACCGAGGCCTGCAGCGCGGCGCGGTTGACGATTACTGTCTCGCGGTCCTGGCGGGCGATTTCCAGCGCGGCGCGGGCCTGTGCCAGGCTGGCGACGGCCGCAGCATGGCTGGCGCGGCTCAGGTCCAGTTCACGGCGCGACACCGAGCCATCGCTGACCAGCGCCTGGTTGCGCTGCAGGTCGGCCTTGGCCTTGTCGGCCTGGGCCGCAGCGTCGCTGATCGCGGCCTGGCGCTGGGCAATGCCGGCCTCGGCGCTGTTGCGTTGCTGCAGGTTGTTGGCCAGCGCCGCCTCCTGCTGCTTGAGCTGGGCGATGGACTGGGCCAGGCGCTGGGTGTAGATGCGGTCGTCCAGGCGCACCAGCAGGTCGCCCTGTTTGACGAACTGGAAGTCGTGTACTGGCACCTCGACGATATAGCCGCCCAACTGTGGCCCGATGATCGTCACCTGCCCGCGCACCAGGGCGTTCTCGGTGCTCTCGATGGCGCTGCTGAACGGCGGCAGGCGCCAGGCATACAGCACTAAAAGGATTCCCGCCAGGGCCACGGCGGCGAAGCTCAGCGACGACAGCAGGCGCACCCGCCGGGTGCGCACCGGGCTGGTCGGTTCGCTGGGTGGTTGCGTGCCTTCCGGGGTTTCGGCGAGGGCGGTGGTGGTGGTCGTTGGCGTCTCTTGGGTCATCGGCTCGAAGCACCGCTGGTGGAGTGGTTGTAGCGCAGGTACAGGCTGCGAATGAAGATCCAGATCATGGTCAGGATAGCGATGGCGCCGATCAGCATGAACACATCGTTGTAGGCCAGCACATTGGCCTCACGGGTCGCGGCGTTGGCCAGCAGACGCATGCCGGCCTCGTTGCGCAGCGCCGGGTCGGCGAACACACCGGCGTAACCGGCGCCACCGCCTTGCACGCGGGCGCTGACCAAGGGTTCCAGAGCGCTCAGGCGATCCATCAGTTGGTTGGAATGGAATTTTTCGCGCACGGTCTGGAAGGTGCCCAGCAACGCCGAACCGATCAGCCCGCCGAGGTTGTTGCAGATACCGAACAGCACCGAAAAGCTCACCAGGTTGCGCGGATTGGCGCGCACATGGCCGATGCCCAGTGCCATCGACGGGCCGACGAAGAAGGTGCTGCCGAAGGCCAGCAGGAACTGGCTGAGGTACATCTGCGCCGGCCGGGTCAGGTTGCTCGAGGTGCTGTCCATGAAGGCGCCGGTAGCCATGGCGGCCAGCGAGATGAACAGCGGCAGCACCAGGTGCTGGGGGTTGATGGTCAGGGCGCTGGTGGCCAGCCCCGTGACCGCGCCCAGCAGCATCACCGCGTACAGCGCGCGCATCTGCTCGTTGCCCATGTTCAGCGCCTGGAGAAAACCCACGGCGCCGGTGGACTGCTCGGAGATCACCATGCGGATCAGGATCACGCACAGGGCCAGGCGGATGATCGCGCCGCTGCCCAGCCAGCGGGTCATCAGCAGGGGGTTGCTGCGGTTGTGCTCGATGGCCAGGCCCGAGAGGATCAGGGCGATGGAAGAGGCCAGGGCGATGCCGATCCACGGCGCGTCCAGCCACCAGTCGATGCGCCCCAGCGACAGCGCCGCGCAGAGCAGGGCGGTGCCGCTGGCCATCAGGGTGAAAGTAAGGAAATCCAGGGGCTCGAAGGTCTTGAAACGATCGCCGGGGGGCAGTTTGAGCAGCAGCACGCAGCCCAGCGCGGCCAGGGCCAGTCCCAGCTCGAACAGGTACAGCCCGCGCCATTCGGCGATCTGCAGCAGGTCCTCGGAGAACACCCGGGCCAGCGGCACCGCCAGCTGCGAGGCGCCCAGGCCCAGAACCATCGCCTTGAGCCGCCACTGCGCCGGGAAGGCCTGGATCATGTAGTACAGGCCCAGCGAACTCAGCGCGGCGCCGACCATGCCATGGGCGGCGCGCACGGCGATGGCCGAGTTCAGGTCGTTGACAAACAGGTGGGCGAGGGTGACCAGGGCATAGAGCACCAGGAACACCTCGGTGAAGGCGCGCAGGCCGAACTCCTGGCGGAACTTCACCAGCAGCAGGTTCATCGACACGTTGGTCATCACGAAGGCCGCCGGCAGCCAGGCCATTTCGGCGCTGGTGGCACCCAGCGCGCCCTGCAGGAACGGCAGGTTGGCAACCACCAGGGCGTTGCCCAGGCCGCCGGTGATGGCCACCAGCAGGCCGACCAGGCCGTAGGCCAGGCGCTTGGCAGGGGCGTGCAGCGGCGTCGAGGGCGAGCCGGGCAGGCTGGGCTTCTCGTGGGGGAGCCACTGGCGGGGGGCGTACTTGTCCATCGGGTTGTCCGTTACCGCGGGTGATCCGACTCTACGTCAATGGCCGGTTGGATGAAATCATCGCTCAAACGCCGAGCGACAGGCGCATGGCGCAGCGGTTGCCCAGGCCATGGGCCAGTTCGCCGGCGAGGATGCCTTGCAGCCGTGCATCGAGCTGCGGCACCGGAATTCGCTCGAAGCCATAGCGGGCGTAGAACGGGGCATTCCAGGGGACATCGTCGAAGGTGGTCAGGGTCAGCCAGGGCAAGCCACCCAGGCGCGCGGCCGCCCGCGCCTGGTCCAGCAGTCCACGCCCCAGGCCCTGGCCCTGGGCTTCCTGGCGGACCGACAACTCGTGAATGTGCAAGGCGTCGCCTGTGGCGCTGGCGCAGAGAAAACCCAGCGGCAGGTCCCGGTCATCCACGGCAACCCAGCTGCCGCCCTCGGTGACGAACGCCAGGTGCTCGGCTTCGCTCAGCACATCGCTGTCAGCCAGCCATGCCAGGTGCGGCAATTGCCGGAAAGCCTGGGCCGCGGAGCGTTCCAGGGCGGGGAGCAGGGGGATGTCGCTGACGAGGGTTGGGCGGATGCGCATGGTGGATCAGAACCTGTAGATGCGGTGGTGCGGCCACGCGTTATCGCGCAGGAAGGTGGAGTTTGCCAGATCGGTGCATGGAGGTGTTGCATTGCTATTGTTATAACGTAACATTTGCGCTCTTCCTTCCTTGCAGGGCCCTTACCGTGATCCGCAGAAACCCCTCCGGCCATCTCCCGCAAATCGCCGAATCGGCCTATATCGACCACACCGCCATCATCTGCGGTAAGGTGATCATCCACGACAACGTGTTCGTCGGCCCCTATGCGGTCATCCGCGCCGACGAGGTGGATGGCAGCGGCGACATGCAGCCGATCGTCATCGGCGCCAACTCCAATATCCAGGACGGCGTGGTGATCCACTCCAAGTCCGGCGCGGCGGTACGCATCGGCCAGTACAGCTCGATCGCCCACCGCTCTATCGTCCATGGGCCCTGCGAGGTCGGTGACCGGGTGTTCATCGGCTTCAACAGCGTGTTGTTCAACTGCAAGGTTGGCGATGGCAGCGTGGTGCGGCATAACTCGGTGGTCGATGGCCGCGACCTGCCACCGCGCTTCTATGTGCCGCCCACCGAGCACATTGGCCCGCACACAGACCTGGAGCGCTACCCGCCGGTCAGCGTGTCGGCCTCGGAGTTCTCCGAGGACGTGGCGCGCACCAATATCGACCTGGTCCAGGGCTACAAGGCCCTGCAGAACGAGTTCTGAGCATGGACACGTTGCTGGTGCGCAACGCACGGCTGGTCAATGAAGGGCGCGAGTTCGAAGGCGACCTGCTGGTGCGCCACGGGCGCATCGAGCGGATCGGCGGCAGCCTCGACAATGCCCGTGCGGCCTTGGAGATCGATGCCAAAGGCGCCTGGTTGCTGCCGGGCATGATCGACGACCAGGTGCATTTTCGCGAGCCGGGGGCGCCGCACAAGGGCAGCATCGCCAGCGAGTCGCGTGCGGCGGTGGCCGGGGGCATCACCAGCTACATGGACATGCCCAACACCAATCCGCCGACCCTGACCCTGGAGGCGCTGGCCGACAAGAAGCGGCGGGCGGCGGCGAGTTCGCGGGCCAACTATGGCTTTCACTTCGGCGTGAGCCGCGACAACCTCGACACCATCGCCGCCCTCGACCCGCGCGAAGTGGCCGGGATCAAGGTGTTCATGGGGGCCTCCACGGGCGACATGCTGGTGGACGATCCGCAGGTGCTGGAAAAACTCTTTGTCTATGCGCCAACCATCGTCCTGGCGCACTGCGAGCACACCCCGAGCATCCTCCAGAACGAGGGCTGGTGGCGGGCCCGCCACGGTGAATTCATACCCCCGGCCGCGCACCCGCTGATCCGAGATACCGACGCCTGCTACCGCTCCTCGAGCCTGGCCGTTGAGCTGGCCCGGCGCTTCGGCACGCGCCTGCATGTGTTGCACCTGACCACGGTGCGGGAACTGGCGTTATTCACGCCGGGCCCGGTGAGCGGCAAGCGCATCACTGCCGAGGTGTGCCTGCACCACCTGCTGTTCGACGACAGCGATTACGCCAGCCTCGGCCACCTGATCAAGTGCAACCCGGCGATCAAGACCGGCACCGACCGCGACGCCCTGCGCAAGGCCCTGGCCCGCGACCGCATCGATGTGATCGGCACCGACCATGCGCCGCACACCCTGGAGGAGAAGCGCCGGGTCTACACCCGTGCGCCGTCAGGCCTGCCGCTGGTGCAGCATGCCCTGCCGGCAGCGTTGGAGCTGGTCAGCGAAGGGGTGCTGAGCATGGCCCAGGTGGTGAACAAGACCAGCCACGCGGTGGCCGAACTGTTCGCCATTCGCGAACGCGGTTTCCTGCGCGAGGGATATTGGGCTGACTTCGCCATCGTCGAGCGCCTGGCCAGCCCACGGGCCGTGGCGGACGACCCGATCCTGGCGCATTGCGGCTGGACGCCGTTCCAGCAGCGCGCCTTCCACCATGTGGTGCGCAGCACGGTGGTGTCCGGGCAACTGGCCTGGCACCAGGGCCGGGTACGCGACCAATGCCAGGGTTTGCCCTTGATGTTCGACCGCTGAATTCCCCATGCCCTGCAGGAGCGGCCTTGCGCCGCGAAAGGGGCGCAAGGCGCCCCCAGCATTCTGGAGTTACACCCATGACTGAAGAGCAACTGCTGCAACAACCCGCCACCGCCTACATGAACGAGCCCCAGCGCCAGTTCTTCCGCAACCTGTTGCTGACCCAGCGCGGCGAGCTGCAGACGCGCATCGAGCAGGAGTTCCGCGCCCTGCGCGAACAGGAAGTGCACAGCGACCCCGCCGACATCGGCAGTGCCGAGGAGGAACGCCACTGGCAACTGCGCTCGCTGGAGCGGGAGAAGAAGCTGCTGGACAAGATCGACCAGGCGCTGGAGCGCCTGGCCCGTGGCGATTACGGCTGGTGCGAGGAAACCGGCGAGCCGATCGGCCTGCGCCGCCTGCTGCTGCGGCCCACTGCCACCCTCTGCGTCGAGGCCAAGGAGCGCCAGGAGCTGCGCGAGCGGCACGTGCGGGACGACGTCTAGTCTGAAGGCAGACCCTGGGCCTGCAACTGCCAGCGCACCGCGCTGACGCCTTTCTCCAGGCTCACCCGGCCGACCAGGCGCTCCAGCTGGGTCGGCGCCTGCGGCGTGCCGAGCAGTTCGGCGCGCACTTCCAGGCGTGCCGGATCGGGCAGGTCCTCGCTGTGCAGCGACTGCAGGCGCAGGCCCGGATCGCTGAGGCTGTGCAGCATCAGGCTGCGCACCTGGATCTCGTCTTCGGCGCGGCAGACGATGCGCACCTCGTAGCGCTGCTCGACCTCGCTGGCCGGCACCACGTCCTGGCGGTCCAGGCGCTGGGCGAGGTCGCGCAGCAGGATGTTGGCGCACAGTACCACCAGGCTGCCCAGGGAGGCCTCCAGCAGTAAGCCGAGGCTGCACAGCACGCCGACCGCGGCGGTGCACCAGAGGGTGGCGGCGGTGTTCAGGCCGCGTACGTTGAAGCCGTCGCGCATGATCACGCCACCGCCGAGAAAGCCGATACCCGATACCACATAGGCGGCGATGCGCGAAGCATCGGTGGGTGCCATGCCCGGCACGGCCTGGGTCATCAGCACGAACAGGCAGGCGCCGGTGCTGACCAGGGCGTTGGTGCGCAGGCCCGTCAGGCGCTGGCGCAGTTGACGCTCGGCACCGATCAGGGCACCGAGCAGCAGGGCCACGCTGACGCGCAGCAGGAAGATTTTCCAATCCATAGCGAACTCCGTTCCGCGGGCGATGGCCCGCACGAGCGCCGACCGCAGACGACGCGAATGAAAGCGAGGAATGCGCAGGGCCACGCGCCTTGCCGGATGGCAGGGCAGGAATGGAAGGAGGAATGTTCAGCCACGCTGGGCCGAAGGAAACCACCGTCTACCGGGTGCGGCGAGACAGTGGCAGGAGCGCTGCCGGACTAGCTCGCCGTGTGGGCCTGTCGCAATCGACTGGGGCTACTGTCCAATGCAGGGGACTCCTATGTGGGGGATGCTTGAATGCGCGGCGGACCATACGCCTTGACCCGCGCAGGGTCAAGGCGTGAATCGTGACAATTGCGTTACACCAGGCGCTGGCAGACGCAGGCCTGGCGCCAATGGTACCCTTGCGCCTTTCGTTGCCAACCCCCCGGACCGATCCATGTTGTTCAATCTCGCCGTGCTGTTCGGCACCCTGGTGGCCATGGAGGGCGTCGGCACGCTGGCCCACAAGTACCTCATGCACGGTTGGGGCTGGTGGCTGCACCGCTCGCACCACGAGCCGCAGCTGGGCATGCTGGAGACCAACGACCTCTACCTGCTGGCCCTGGGCTTGATCGCCACGGCGCTGGTGGCCCTGGGCAAGGCCGGGCATGCGCCGTTGCAGTGGGTCGGCGCCGGGGTGGCGGGGTATGGCGTGGCCTATGTGCTCGCCCACGATGGCTTCTTCCACCGCCACTGGCCGCACGCGCCAAAGCCGGTCAACCGCTACCTCAAGCGCCTGTACCGGGCGCACCGCCTGCACCATGCGGTGAAGGGGCGCCAGGGCAGCGTATCGTTCGGGTTCTTCTACGCACCGCCCTTGCGGGTGCTGAAGCGACAGCTGAAGCGGCGGCGGAGCTAAGCTTCACGCGCACTCTGTAGGAGCGGCCTTGCGTCGCGAAAGGGCCGCAAAGCGGCCCCAGGATTTGTGCGTCAACGCAGAAATCGCCGGGGCTGCCTTGCAGCCCTTTCGCGACGCAAGGCCGCTCCTACAGGGACTGTGTTCTAGGCGCAATCACTGACGGTGCTGGCAGCCTTGTGCCTCCGGCTCACCCACCAGCCAAACCCCGCCGCCGTGAAGAACATGATCAGGCTGTAGATCGCCGCCGGCACCGCCATGGTCGCGTTGTTGAGCAGCGTCGGGCTCAGGGCCAGGGCGATGGCCAGGGTGCCGTTGTGGATGCCGATTTCCATGCCGATGGCGATCGCCTGGCGTTTCGGGATGCTCAGCAGGCGCGGCACCCAGTAGCCCACCGCGAGGCTGAGCAGGTTGAACAGCAGCGCGGCGCCACCGACGATCGGCGCGTACTCGACCACGGTCTGCCAGTCCTTGGCCAGGGCCAGGACGATGGTGAAGGCCAGGAACAGCGCCGCGACGATCTTCATCGGTTTTTCCATGCGTGCGGCGAAACGCGGCGTCCAGTGGCGGATCAGCATGCCCAGCGCCACCGGCAGCAGGACGATGGCGAACACCTGCATGACCTTGGCGAATTGCAGCGGGATGGCCTGGTCCGATTCCATGAACCAGACCAGCGACAGGTTGACCAGCAGCGGCATGGTGAGGATGGCGATCAGCGAGTTGACTGCGGTCAGGGTGATGTTCAGCGCCACATCGCCATGGGCCAGGTGGCTGAACAGGTTGGCGGTGGTGCCGCCCGGGGAGGCAGCCAGCAGCATCAGGCCCACCGCCAGCGCCGATTCGAGGCCGAAGCCGTTGGCGATCAGGAAGCACACCAGCGGCAGCAGCAGGATCTGGCAGACCAGGCCTATCACCACCGGCTTGGGGTACTTCACCACCCGGGCGAAGTCGGCCAGGGTCAGCGACAGGCCCAGGCCGAGCATGATGATGCCCAGGGCCAGCGGCAGGAGGGCGGTGAGCAGCGGGGAGGCGGTCATGGGCGGGCTCTCGGGCGAAGGATTCCGAGGAGTGTAGGTGCTGGCGCAACGATAGCTAATCGCAACCGGCGTGCCTTGGTAACCGATTGTTACCGGGGCGAGCGGCTCCGTGTCGCGTTGCGATGCGCCGCCTGGCGCAGTAGCATTCGCCCTTTTGCCGAGGATTCGCCTGTCATGCCGTTCCAGCCAGGTCTGCTTGCCACTCCGGTGCCGGCCCATGCCCGCCACCTGTTCTTCGCCCTTGATTCGCTCGAGGCATTGCCCGCCGTCCTCGACCAGCTGTTGCCGCAGGTCGATGGGCAGCGCCTGATCCTGGGCATCGGCGCGCCACTGGCCAAGGCCCTGGGCCGCGAGGTGCCGGGCCTGCGCAGCTTCCCCCAGCTGGACGCGGTGGTGGAGAACCCTGCGACCCAGCACGCCCTGTGGCTGTGGCTGCGTGGCGCCGAACGCGGCGAGCTGTTCCTGCGCGCCCAGGCCCTGCAGCAGGCGTTGGCACCTGCCCTGCGCCTGGTCGATAGCGTCGACGGTTTCCTGCACCGTGGCGGCCATGACCTGACCGGTTACGAAGACGGCACCGAGAACCCGGTGGACGAAGACGCCGTCGCCGCCGCCATCGTGCCGGGTGATCAGCCTGGCCTGGCGGGCTCCAGTTTTGCCGCGTTCCAGCTGTGGAAGCACGACCTGGACTACTTCAAGTCGCTGCCCCAGGCTGAGCAGGACAACATCATCGGTCGCCGCCTGAGTGACAACGAAGAGCTCGACGACGCGCCCGAGTCGGCCCACGTCAAGCGCACCGCCCAGGAAAGCTTTGCACCGGAGGCGTTCGTGGTGCGTCGTTCGGTGGCCTGGACCGACGAGCGTGGCGCAGGCCTGGCGTTCGTCGCCCTGGGCTTCTCGCTGGATGCCTTCGAGGTACAGCTGCGGCGCATGAGCGGGCTTGAGGATGGCGTGGTCGATGGCCTGTACCGCTTCAGCCGGCCGTTGACTGGGGGGTACTACTGGTGCCCGCCGTTGGCTGAAGTGGGTGCAGACCTGCGCCTTCTGTTGGGCTGACAGGCCCTCATCGCGGGGCAAGCCCGCTCCCACGCCTTGAGCCTGATGCCCAGCTCGGCGCGGGAGCGGGCTTGCCCCGCGATGACTCAGAACGGCACCGCCACCGTCAGCTGGCTGTACACGTTGGTCCCGCTCCCCACCTGGTTGCCGCCATTGCTTTGATCCTTGCGCGGCTTGAACAGCCCCAGCAGCGGGGTGACGATCAGGTGCTCGTTGACCGCCCACTCCACATACAAGTCGAGCTCCTGGGCGTCCAGGTTCAGGGTGTCGCGGGTGCGCACGGTGTCGAAGTCGAAGAACAGCGCGCCGACGGTGAGGTCGTCCCGTGGCGTGGCCTTCAGGCCCACATGGTGGATGCCGCTGTTGGTGTTGAACGGCCCGGCATAGTTGCCGGCGACCTCGCCCTGGATCCAGGTGCCGTAGCCACTGGACAGGCCGGTGAACAGCAGGTCCCAGCCTGCCGAGTAGCGGGTGTAGCGGTAGGTCAGCTGCGGCGCCCAGGGGGCTTCGGCGAAGGTGTAGGCGGCTTCGGCGTACCAGGCGGTCTCGCGGCCGCCGCGCTTGTCCTGCCAGGCGTACTCGAAGGCGAAGCGGGTGTTTTCCAGCCCGATGCCGCCTTCACCGCGCAGGCTGTAGACATCCATGCCTTCGCGGGCCTTCTGGAACTCGCTGGCCCACTGGTCGGTCACGTCGATGCCGTGGATATAGGTCAGGCCCAGGGTACCCAGGTCATGGGTGTAGTCCAGGGTGCCGGCCGCCAGCTCGGTTTCGGCCTGGGCGCGATTGTCGGACTTGAGCCACAGCACGCTGCCATGCAGCCCCTCCTTGCCGCCCAGGCGCAGCACCGCGGTACGGTCGAAGGCGTGTCGGGCACCCAGGTAGAAGCCGCCGCCACGGTTGAGCTGGCCGTCGGCCGGGCCCTTGCCCAGGTTGGGGCCGTCGTCGTTGATCAGGAAGCCGCTGCCCAGGCGGATCACCTGGCGCCCGCCGGACAGGTCAACGCCATCCTTGCCCAGCAACGGGAACAGGTCACCCGAGCGCCAGCCCAGGTAGGCGTCCTCGATCTTGGTGGTGCGTTCGGAGCCGTCCTGGTTGCCGCCGGCGTCGCCGTCGCCCCAGGCGCCGGAGCTGACCCAGTTGAGGGCGCCGTACAGGCTGCCGTTGCCGCCCAGGCCCTGGTCGCCGCTGAGGCCGTACTTGATGAAACCTTCGCGCCAGGTCGAGCCGCCGGGGGTACCGTCGTAGTTGTGGCGGCTGTTGAACATGCCCCAGACCGCGAGCAGGTCGGCATTCATGTGGCTGTCGTCGTCGGCGTACAGCTCGTAGGCCGGGCTGGCCGAGCCATGGACCAGCAGGGCCAGGGCCGTGGCCATTGCGGTGCGACGTGGGGTGAGACGCATGGATCGATCCTCGTTTGTTGTGTGCGGTCTTGGGTGCCGCGTTGTTGTGGAGGCGTGTCGAAAGGCGACGGGCTATTAGCGCGTGGAACGCTGGCGGCGGTCTTGCCCGTGGCTGCCAGCGGTCTTGCATATCACCGCCATCACAGGCTCGCGGCGATCTCAGGCAAGGTCGCGCCGCCGTCGACCACCAGGGTCTGGCCGGTGATGTAGCGGGCGGCGTCAGAGGCCAGGAACAGCATCGCCGCAGCGATATCGGCTGGCTCGCCTAGCCGACCCAGGGGGACGCCGGCGGCGATCCGGGCGTTCAGGGCGCTATCGCCGAGGTTGCCCATGGCCGGTGTGCGCACCATCCCCGGTTCCACGCCGTTGACCCGTACGTTGAATGCCGCCAGCTCCAGCGCGGCATTGCGGATGAAGCCATTGACCCCGGCCTTGGACGCCGCGTAATGGCTCAGGCCCGGGTAGGCCACCCGGGGCCCGGTCACCGACGAGGTGGCCAGCACGCATCCGCCACCCTGGCAGCGGAACAGCGGCAGGGCGCCCTGGGTGAGCCAGAACAACGCCCCCAGGTTCACCGCCAGGGTGCGCTGCAAAAGGGCCGGGTCGATCTCGGCGAATGCGGTGAGCGGAAAGTACGCGGCGTTGTGCACCAGCACATCCAGGCGTTCCAGCCCGGCCAACAAGGTGCCGATCGCACCGGGGTCGGCCAGGTCGAGGACCTCCCCACGAACCTCGTGCCCCAACGCCAACTGCTCCTCGACCAGGCGCTGCAACGCCTGCGGGTCGAGGTCCAGCGCCTGCACCCGGGCGCCGCCATGGGCGAAACCCTCGACGATGGCCTGGCCGATGCCGCCCGCCGCGCCGGTGACCAGCACCGTGCGACCCTCGAAGTCGTAACACGCGTTCATGCGGACGGCTCCAGGCGGGTGTAGGCCAGGGTCGGCACGTCGACCACGGTCGAGCCGCCGTCGGCGGTGATCACCGCGCCGGTGACGATGCTGGCCTCGGCGCTGACCAGGAACTGGCACACGGCGGCGATCTCGTCGCTGCACGCCGGGCGGCGCAGCGGCACATCGGCGGTGACCCGGCGGTAGGCGGCGTCGAGGTCCTCCAGGTAATGCGCCATCAGTGGCTGCATCTCCTGGTCTGCCATGGGCGTACGTACCCAACCCGGGCAGACGCAGTTGACCCGCACGCTGAACGGGCCGTAGTCGCGGGCCAGCGAACGGGTCAGGCCGACCAGGGCATGCTTGGCGGTGGTGTAGCCGCAGACCTCGGGGCCGGCCGCCAGCGAGGCGATGGAGCCCAGCAGCACCAGGCTGCCGCGCCGCTCGCGCAGCAATGGCAGGCACGCCCGGGCGGTGTGGAAGGCGCTGTCGAGGTTGCCGCGCAGGGCCTCGCGCCAGGCCTCGTCGCTGGTTTGCTCGGCCCGTCCCAGACCATGGCCGCCAGCACAGGCAATCACCGCGTCGAGGCCGCCGAAGCGGGTGTGCACCTGTTCGATAAAACCGGCCCAGGCAGCACTGTCAGCGGCGTCACCGGCCAACACCAGGCCGTCGCACAGTTGCGCGACGCGCTCCAGCGCTTCACGGCGGCGGCCCACCAGCGCTACCTGCCAGCCCTGGCGGGCCAGGCGCAGGGCGCAGGCTTCACCGATGCCGCTGCCGGCCCCGGTGATCAGCACACTGCGGCTCACTGCGCATGCTCCGTGCGGTTGAGCACCCGGCAGTGGGACGACACCGGGAAGTTGGCCAGCGCATCGAAGCCGCCGCCCTGGTAGCCGAAGATCTTGCCGTCGCTGCGGTGCTGCGCCAGGTCGATCATCACCAGCCCCAGGGTGGGCACGATCTTCTCGCACCAGACGAACAGGTACAGTTGCTCGGCGATCTTGTAGTAGTACGCCCGGTCGGTGTCGCACAGGCCCTGTTCGACGCCCTTGAGGCACTGCCAGCTGTAATAGTTGGCGTTGAGGTAGATGTGCTCGTACTCCTCGGTGGGGCTGTAGCGGTAGTGGTTGCGCAGGCCGACCAGCTCGCTGGTCGGCGCGTGGGGGCAGGCGCCGGCCTGCCAGGGGCGGTCGAGGCTGCCGTGCAGGAAGCTGGCCTCGACGCCGGTCAGCGCTTCGCCGGCCAGGGCCAGGGCATACAGGCCGCGCTGGGTGCGGGCCTGGTCGGGCAGGCGGCCGAGCACGGCGGTGAAGGCGTGCTCGCGGGTGTCGAGTACCAGCGACACCGACCAGGCCTGGCCGGCCTCGTGCTTGATGAAATCGACCAGGTAGATGCCGGGGCGCACCGAGGTGGCCCGGTAGCCGGCGCTGCCGCTGCTGTGGCCGTCCGCCGCGTGCCAGTGCAGGCGTTCGCTGTCGAAGCGGTGTTCGATGACCCAGCCATTGGCGAAGTGCAGGGTGAGCGTACGCCCGGACAGGTCGGCCAGTTGCGGCAGGATGAAGGCCTCGGGCGCAAAGCCTTCGGCAAGGGCGCCCACGGTGATCCAGTCGGCGGTTTGGGGCATGGCGGTGACTCCTGTGGTTGGGGTGGCCACAGGGTGCAATGGCGCGCCGGGCGGCGGTATCAACCGGAAGGTTGAGTTACAGGTAGAGACTGGCCACCAGCTCGGTGCGGTTGCGCACGCCGAGCTTGCGGAACAGGTTGATCAGGTGGGTCTTCACCGTCGGCAGGCCGACGCCCAGGGCGCGGGCGATCAGCTTGTTGCTGCTGCCCTGGCGCAGCAGCTCGGCGATCTGCCGTTCCCGTGGCGTCAGTTCGATGGGTACGGGCGTGCTCGCCAGCGGCTGGCTGGCCACGGCGAGCTGCATCAGCCCGTGCAGGGGCAGCAGGCGTTCGAGTTCGTCGCCGCGAAACTCACCGAGGCTGGCGCAGCGCAGCAGCGAGACACCGGCCACGGGACGGCCACCGGCCTGGGCGATGATCTCGACCACGTCCACCACCTGATGCTGCGCGAGGAAACGCCGGTAGGTCTGGCCCTGGGTTTCGGGCAGGCAGGCCAGGCCCTGGCGCAGCGACACCACCGGGTGGCCGATGGCCAGGCAGCGCCCGGGCTGCAGCGGGTCGAAGGCCCGGTAGTGCTCGAGGTAGCGGGCATGCATCGGTGCCTGCAGGTCCTGCAACAGGAAGTCGCAGGCCTGCTGCCCGGCATCGATGCGGTAGAAGGCCGCCAGCGAGGCCGGTACCTGCTGGCTGAAGGCCTGCAGGCAGTAGCGGCCCAGGTCGTGGTTGGCGCGGGCCATGGTCAGTAGCGGATCATCACCGACTTCAGCTCGGTGAAGTCGGTGATGAACGCCGAGCCGAACTCACGGCCGATACCCGAGGCCTTGATGCCGCCGAACGGCACCGCCGGGTCGAGCAGGGTGTGCATGTTGACCCACAGCGTCCCGGCCTGGATTTCCGGGATCAGGCGCATGGCCTTGCCCAGGTCATTGGTCCACAGGCTCGCGCTCAGGCCGTAGGGCGAGGCGTTCATCAGCTGGATCAGTTCGTCCTCGTGGTCGTAGGGCAGGAAGGTCGCCACCGGGCCGAAGGTTTCCTGGTTGAGCAGGGTGTCGCCCGCGTTGTTGGCGAGGATGACGGTGGGCTCGACGAAGCAACCCGGGCCGTCGCCGAGGCGACCGCCATGGACGATGCGGTTGCCCTCGGCACGGGCAGTGGCGAACAGCTCGCCGAGCTTCTGCTGGTGCGGTTTGTTGGCCACCGGGCCGAACTGGGTGGTTTCGTCCAGGGGCGAGCCGATCTTCAGCTGGCCCAGGCGCTGGGACAGGGCCTCGAGCAGCGGGTCGAGGCGTGAGCGATGGACGTAGAAGCGCTCGCCGGCGGCGCAGATCTGCCCGGAGTGCAGGAAACCGGCCTCGATGATGCCGTCCACCGCCTTGTCGACGGCGACGTCGGGCAGGAATGCCACCGCGTTCTTGCCGCCCAGCTCCAGGGTCGCCCGGGTCAGCTTGGCGCCCATGGCCGCCTGGCCGACGGCGATGCCGGTGGGCACGGAGCCGGTGAACGACACCTTGTCGGTGCCGGGGTGCTCGACCAGCGCCTTGCCCACCAGGCCGCCGCCGGTCAGCACGTTGAGCGCGCCCGGCGGCAGGCCGGCCTGGCTGGCCAGCTCGGCGATGCGTAGTAGGGTCAGCGGGGTGAACTCGCTGGGCTTGAGCACGATGCTGCAGCCGGTGGTCAGGGCCGAGGCCAGTTTCCACAGGGCGATCATGGTGGCGAAGTTCCACGGCACGATGCCCACCACCACGCCCACCGGCTCGCGCAGGGTGAAGGCGCTGTAGCGCTCGCCGGCGAAGGAGGGCAGGGACGGGGTGATGGTCTGGCCGGTGATCTTGGTGGCCCAGCCCGCGTAATAGCGCAGGAAGTGCGCGGCCTGCTCCACCTCGAAGGCGCGGGCGATGCCGATCAGCTTGCCCGACTGCAG
This sequence comes from Pseudomonas mosselii, assembly GCF_003205295.1. Taxonomy (GTDB): domain Bacteria; phylum Pseudomonadota; class Gammaproteobacteria; order Pseudomonadales; family Pseudomonadaceae; genus Aquipseudomonas; species Aquipseudomonas mosselii_B. Next base: position 174,904 of record NZ_QJRP01000009.1, on the reverse strand, counting down.
GGTTTCCAGCTGGGCTAGTTCCTCGCGATTGGCCTCGAGCAGGTCGGCCAGGCGGAACAACACCGCGGCGCGGGCGGCGGGGCTGGTGCGCGACCAGTTGGCAAAGCCCTGGCGGGACGATTCGACGGCGCGCTCGATGTCAGCCAGGTTGGCCTCGGCGACCTGGGCGATGGCTTCGCCGTTGGCCGGGTTGTGCACGGTGATGCGGGCGTTGGATTGGCTGGCGACCGATGCGCCATGGATGTACAGACCGTGGTCGCGGGCCAGAAAGGCGCTGACGCTGGGGAGGAGGGCGATGTCGCTCATGGCAGGGCTCCGGGTAATGGCGGAATGCGTTGACCCAGGCGCTGCGCTGCTTGGCACCGGCTCTGCCGGTGATCGCGGGGCAAGCCCGCTCCTACAGGGATTTGCGGCGCTTCTACGCACTGGTTTGTTGCAGGTTACGACGCGCAGCCCCGTGCTTCTTGTCTGCCCATGCCGCCCCCCATGACCCTGCCTGCCAGGCGCCACGAAAAGTGCAATTCGAGCTGCGGAAGTTGCATTTTCCGCCTTGGCCACGGCTCCCATACTGACCCGGCATTCATCAGCGAGCGCTCCCTTCCAGGCAGCTTTCGCCAGGGTCCAATAACAATGAGCCAGACCATGAAAAAGCCAAACTCCCTGCTCGAAGACCTCAAACCCCTGCTGCCGGCCATCGCCACCCGCGCCGACCAGGCCGAGCGCGAGCGCAGCGTGCCCGCCCAGAACATCGTTGCGCTCAAGGCCATCGGCCTGCACAAGGCCTTCCTGCCCAGACAGTACGGCGGCCTGGAGATCAGCCTGCCGCAGTTCGCCGAATGCATCGCCGCATTGGCCGGCGCCTGCGCCAGCACCGCCTGGGCGATGAGCCTGCTGTGCACCCACAGCCATCAGCTGGCGATGTTCCCGGCACGCTTGCAGGACGAGATCTGGGGCCGCGACCCTGACGCTACCGCCAGCAGCAGCATCGCGCCGTTCGGCCGCACCGAGGAGGTCGAGGGTGGCGTGCTGTTCAGCGGCGAGATGGGCTGGAGCAGCGGCTGCGACCACGCCGAGTGGGCGATCATGGGCTTTCGCCGGGCCAACCCCGAGGGCGGCCAGGACTACTGCTTCGCCGTGCTGCCGCGCAGCGACTACCAGATCCGCGACGACTGGTTCGCCGCCGGCATGCGCGCCAGCGGCAGTCGCACGCTGATCGTCGAGCGCGCCTTCGTGCCCGAACACCGTATCCAGAAGGCCAGGGACATGATGGAGGGCCAGTCGGCGGGCTTTGGGCTGTACCCGGACAGCGCGATCTACTTCAACCCGTACCGGCCGTACTTCGCTAGCGGTTTCTCCACGGTCAGCCTGGGCATCGCCGAGCGCATGCTCGAGGTGTTCAGGGATAAGACCCGCAACCGCGTGCGCGCCTACACCGGCGCCGCCGTCGGCGCGGCCACCCCGGCGCTGATGCGCCTGGCCGAGTCCACCCACCAGGTCGCCGCGGCGCGGGCGCTGCTGGAGAAAAGCTGGGAGCAGATCGCCGAGTACAGCGCCCGGCACCAATACCCGACGCGCACCGAGCTTACGTACTGGCGCACCAACCAGGGCTATGCGGTCAAGCTGTGCATTCAGGCCGTGGATCGGCTGATGGAGGCGGCCGGCGGCGGTGCCTGGTTCGATGGCAACGAGCTGCAGCGGCTGTTCCGCGATGCGCACATGACCGGCGCGCATGCCTACACCGACTACGACGTCTGCGCGCAGATCCTCGGGCGCGAGCTGATGGGGCTGGAGCCGGATCCAGCGATGACCTGAGCTTCAGCCAATGAACATGGCTGGCGCCCCAGCCCAGCCCAACAAAAATGATGGAGCCTTGCATGTCCACTCCCTTCGATAGCCGCGCCTTCCGCCGCGCCCTGGGCAACTTCGCCACCGGCGTCACCGTGATCACCGCCGCCGACGCCTCGGGGCGCAAGGTCGGGGTCACCGCCAACAGCTTCAACTCGGTATCCCTCGACCCACCGCTGGTGCTCTGGAGCATCGACAAGCGCTCTGGCAGCCATGCTGTGTTCGAGGCCGCCGGGCACTTCGCCGTGAACGTGCTGGCCGCTGACCAGATCCACCTGTCCAACACCTTCGCCCGCCCCAGCGAAGACCGCTTCGCCGGTATCGAGCATGAGACCGGCGAGGGTGGCGCGCCCCTGTTGCCGGGCTGCTCGGCGCGTTTTCGCTGCGAGAAGTTCCAGCAGATCGATGGCGGTGATCACTGGATTCTCATTGGCCGGGTGCTGGCGTTCGACGACCTGGGGCATGCACCGCTGCTTTATCACCAGGGGGCCTATTCCAGGGTCCTGCCGCATGCGCTGATGGATCGTTGCGTGCAGGGGTAGCTGTTTCGAGGTGTTCGACGCAAGGATTGCAGCCCTTGGCACCTGGCAACACGGATCAAGGCCGGCGGCAGGCAGTGGCAAGACCCGCCCGGGAGCAGGCCGCAAAGTGACGGGGAAGACTCGGCGATCGCCTGCACTTGCGGCGCGCCGGGCAAGCGGTCATCTTTCCCTCGTCCACCCAGGGCCCACCCATGACAATCAACAATAAGCTCACCGAGCACCTCAACCGTGGCAGCGTCGGCTTCCCCACCGCGCTGGCCAGCACCGTCGGCCTGATCATGGCCAGCCCCGTGATCCTCACCGCGACCATGGGCTTCGGCATCGGCGGCAGCGCCTTCGCCGTGGCCATGGTGATCGCCGCGGTGATGATGCTGGCGCAGTCGACCACCTTCGCCGAGGCGGCGGCGATCCTGCCGACCACCGGCTCCGTCTACGACTACATCAACTGCGGCCTGGGCCGTTTCTTCGCCATCACCGGTACCCTGTCGGCGTACCTGATCGTGCATGTGTTCGCCGGCACCGCCGAGACCATCCTCTCCGGGGTCATGGCCCTGGTGAACTTCGAGCACCTCAACACCCTGGCCGAGTCGGCCGGTGGTTCGTGGCTGCTGGGCGTGGGTTTCGTGTTGGTGTTCGGCGTGCTCAACGCCTTTGGCGTGAGCGCCTTCGGCCGCGCCGAAGTGGTGCTGACCTTCGGCATGTGGACCACGCTGATGGTGTTCGGTGTGCTTGGCCTGATCGCAGCGCCCGCCGTGGAGCTGGACGGGCCGTTCGGCGTGTCGCTGGTCGGCACTGACCTGATGACCATCCTGTCGTTGGTGGGCATGGCCATGTTCATGTTCGTCGGCTGCGAATTCGTCACCCCGCTGGCGCCGGAGTTGCGCCGCTCGGCCTGGGTCATGCCCAAGGCCATGGCCCTGGGGCTGTTCGGCGTGGCCAGCTGCATGTTCATCTACGGCGCGGCGATGAAACGCCAGGTGGAGAACGTCGTGCTCGATGCCGCCAGCGGCGTGCACCTGCTGGACACACCCATGGCCATCCCGCGTTTCGCCGAGCAGGTGATGGGCGATATCGGCCCGGTGTGGCTGGGCATCGGTTTCCTGTTCGCCGGCGCCGCCACCATCAACACGTTGATGGCCGGGGTGCCGCGGATTCTCTACGGCATGGCGGTGGACGGGGCGCTGCCCAAGGTGTTCACCTACCTGCACCCGCGCTTCAAGACGCCGTTGCTGTGCATCCTGGTGGTGGCGCTGATCCCGTGCCTGCACGCCTGGTACCTGGGCGGCAACACCGACAATATCCTGCACCTGGTGCTGGCGGCGGTGTGCGCCTGGAGCACCGCGTACCTGCTGGTGACCCTGTCGGTAGTGATCCTGCGCATCCGCCGGCCGGACCTGCCGCGCGCCTACCGTTCGCCGTTGTTCCCGCTGCCGCAGATCGTCTCCAGCATCGGTATCCTGCTGGGCATGTGGTTCATCACCCCGCCGGGCATGAACCCGGCCGATGTCTACGTGCCGTTCGCCGTGATGCTCGGCGCCACCGCGGCCTACGCGCTGTTCTGGACGCTGTGCGTGCAGAAGGTCAACCCGTTCCGCCCGGCGCGGGTCGAGGACGTGCTGGAGAAGGAGTTCGCCGCCGAGCCCGGTCATTCTCACAACGAGCAGGTGCAGCATGTCGGCAAGCTGGCTTGAACGCCTGACCGGGCCGCGTGCTCCGGCTGGATACCGGCCTGGGGCGACCTTGCAGCGGGTGTGGCGAAACCTGGGATTGACGGATTTGCAATCCGCAGCATCGTTTACCTACCGCGAGGATGGCCCTCGGATCGAAGTGCGCGAGCGCACCGAGAGTCATCTGCTGATGCATCTGGTGCTGTGCGAGTTCATCCTGCAGTTGCCTGCCTTGGGGCAGGGCACGGTGCGGGTGGAACTGCATCATACCGGGGCGTTGCGCCGAACGGGGCTGGCATGCCGTCTGCGGGGAGGCGATCAGGTGCTGTTCAAAGTGCTGCACGAGCGCCTCGGGCATGTTCAGGCTGTGTTGATGCCGCTGGATTTCAAGCGCCTGGCCATCGAGTGCCGCGACGGTCAGTGGCGGGTAACCCTGGAGCATATGGGCGCCAGCGAGGTGGTCAATCGGGTGCCCGCGTTTCGCCGCTACATCCCCCTCGACATTGAGCAGCGCAAGCATCTCTGGCGAGCTTTCGATGCGCTGCAACTGATGCTGCGCGACCTATAGATCGAGGGTCGCGACACAAGGCCGCTCCCACAGACGATCGCATCCGCCTGTGGGAGCGGCCTCATGTCTTGCTCAAGTCACCTGGCACGGAACCTGCTGCCAACACCGGCAAATAATGACAGTTGTACGCTCATTGATAACATGTTAACAATTAGCGCATAACAACAACGCCCGCGTGTGGAGGTTGCCATGCCCCAGCCCGTCACTCAGTGCAACGCCAGACCCGCCTTGGACGGCCTGGAGCGCTGGACCACGGCCATGCAGAAGGTCTGCGGCCGGTTCCAGACCGAACTGGCCTTCAACCGCTCGCTGTTCATCGGCGAGATCTCGACCTACAACCGCGCCGGCCTGGCCCTGGCCAACCTGCGCACCAACGCCGGCACTATCCGCCGCCTGGGCGACAACCCCGACCGCGACGACGACCAGCATTGCTTCCTGGTCAGTCAACGCATGGGCTACTCGCAGATCACCCAGGACGGCGTGAGCATCCAGCTGTCACCGGGCGAGTTGCTGCTGATGGACTCGGTGGGCCCGTGCGAAATCACCCCGTTCGGCCTGATCGAGCATGTCTCGCTGTCGCTGTCCCGCGAGCAGGTGCGCAAGCACGTGACCGGGCAGGGCGCGACCTTCGGCAAAATCTCCTCGACCAACGCCTGCGGGCGCATGCTGCACCTGCTGATGGACCAGTTGTGCCGCGAGGGCGACGAGGCCGGGGAAACCCAGGGCGAGGCATTGCAGGCGGCGTTCATCGCCTTGCTGGAGCCGGGTTTCGAGCGCGGCGACGACAATCCCGGGTCGCTTGCCGGGCTCAGCGGCGCCAGCCTGCGCGGCTACGTGCAGAAGGTCATCGACGAATCGCTGGGCCAGCCGGGCCTGACCCCGGCCAACCTGGCCGAACGCCTGAGCATCTCGGTACGCCACCTGTACCGCCTGTTCGAGGAGGAGGGCGACAGCGTCTGCCGCTACATCCAGCGCTCACGCCTGAAGCGCAGCGCGGACGACCTGTCCAACCCGTTCCTCAAGCGCGAGTCGATCACCTCGATCGCCTACAAGTGGGGGTTCACCGACTCGGCGCATTTCAGCCGGGCATTCAAGAAGCACTTCGAGCAGTCGCCGAAGGATTTCCGGGCCATGGCGTTGATGGCTGGGCGATGATGTATTCAGACTTGGCGCGCTTACCGCCGCTGTTCCTGGGCCAGGCGTTGCAGCGCCGGGGCCAGGGCGTTGATCAGCGTGAAGTGGTGGGATGCGAGGAAACAGGACATGGACGTGGGAGCGGCGGTGCGCCGATGCGACTTGCCCCGCGATAGCGTCCGTTTGCCAGGCGAGGATGTGCCGGCGCACGCTATCGCGGGGCAAGTCGCATCGGCGCACCGCCGCTCCCACGGGGGCGTTTCGTCAGGCGATCGCCAGGTAGTGCTTCACAAAGGTCTCGCTCAGCACCTCCCACAGCACCGGCGTGCCCTTGGTCACGAACCAGGCATCGCCCGCCTTGTAGCGCGTCACCTGACCGGTGGATTCATCGGTCAGCTGGATCTCGCCGGTCACGATCACCGCCTGCTCACTGAACGGATAGACCATGCGGAACTTGCCCTGGGTGGTGCCGAAGTAGGCGCTGCTGACCGGGTCGGTGGGGGCGCCGTGGGTCATCTTGCCGTAGCACTTGACCTCGCCTTCGAGGATGGTCGAGCCGAGGTCGGCAACGGTGCCCCAGGCGTCGAGTTCGGACAGTTGCACACCCTGGCGGACGGCGGTGAGGGTCATGGTGGTTCTCCTGGTCTTGTTCAAAAGGAATCAACGGCGGCCGTTGAAGAAGCCCGACAGCTGGTGCACGGTCTTGCCGGCGGTCAGCAGCAGCGGGCGGATATGGTCCTTGCCGAGGATGCGCGCATGCTTGACCGAGCTGATCAGGTCGTAGCGGCTGGAGCCTTCGCTCATGCCTTCGGCGAGGATCTTGCAGATGATGTGGCTGGGAGTGACGCCGAAACCTGAATAACCTTGGACGTAGAAGGCATTGGGGCGATTGCTCAGGGTGCCGATCTGCGGGAACAGGTTGGCGCTGGTGGCCATCGGCCCACCCCAGGCCAGGTCGATGCGCACCTCTTTGAGGTACGGGAAGATCTTCAGCATCAGGTTGCGGTTCCAGGCCTTCAGGTCCTTCGGGATGTGCTCCACGAAAGGGGTGGCGGCGCCGAACAGCAGGCGGTTCTCGCGGGTGACGCGGTAGTAGTCGATCACCGGGCGGATGTCGCTGTAGGCGCCGCGGATCGGGCTGATGCGCTGGATGAGCTCATCCGACAGCGGTTCGGTCATCAACTGGAAGGCGTAGGTGTTGACGGTGCGCGCATGCAGCTCGGGTTCGAGCTTGTTGAGGAAGCTGTCACAGGCCCACAGCAACTTGCTGGCCTTGACCGAGCCGCGTCCGGTACGCACGGTGATCCGCTCGCCGTAGTGCACCTCCAGAGCCGGGCTGTGCTCGAAGATCCGTGCGCCGTGGCCGACCAGGGCCTGGGCCTCGCCGAGCAGCAGGTTCAGCGAATGCACGTGGCCGCCGCCCATGTGCAGCAGGGCGCTGCTGTAGGCGTCGGAGCCGATGATCTGCTTGACCTGCGAGCCGCCGAGGAAGCGGATCTCGTCCTTGCCGTTGATTGCCTTGAAGTCCTTTTCCCAGGCGCGTAGGGTCTTCTCCTGGCGAGCGTTGAAGCCCATGTAGCCGTAGCCGTGACAGAAGTCGGCGTCGATCTGGTAGCGGGCGATGCGTTCCTTGATGATGCCGGCGCCCAGTTCGCTGATCTCGAAGATCTCGCGCAGGCCTTTCTCGCCGACGCTGCCCTTGATCTTCTCCAGGTCGTGGCCGATGCCGGCCATGATCTGTCCGCCATTGCGGCCGGTGCCGCCGAAGCCCAGATAGCGGGCTTCGAGCACGACGACGTTGGTGATGCCTTTCTCGGCCAGTTCCAGGGCGGTGTTGATGCCCGAGAAGCCGCCGCCGATCACCACCACATCGGCGTCGATGTCGCTTTCCAGGGTGGGGAAGCTCAGGTTGTATTTCTTGGTGGCGGTGTAGTACGTGGGCGTTTCGATGTTGATCATGGCGCAGCCTGGACAGTTGGAATTGTTGGACAGCAGGGCTTGCACAAGCGCTGGCGGTTGCAGGCATTGAGCACCTAACGACAGGTAGGTGTCTTGCCTGGGGCTGCCAGGGTTTTGCTTCAGGCTGCCAAGTTGTCCATCGCGTCCAACACCGTAGGCATACGGCGGCAGCATGACCTCCACAGGAGAAGTGGTGATCATGCGCTCATGAATATGTTAAGTAAATTACCCTCTGTTGCTGCTTTCCTGTAGGCGCGGCAAATGGCGCTTACTTGAAATCCCACTGCATCTGCGTGGCGATGCTCACACCACTGGACGACCTGACACACACGTCCAGGTAGTCGGTGAAGCGTGGCGGCACGGCGATGCCTTCTTCCAGCAACCGGCTGTTGTCGAACAGGTAGTTGAGGTCGGCGAAGCCGCTGTACAGGCGCAGTGCGCGCAGCACCAGGCGTGGGTTGGCCGGCCCGATGCGGGTTTCGAAACTGCTGGCCAGCGACTTCAGGTCGTCGACATCGACCTTGCGGTAGCGCTCGCCCACCGGTTGCGCGCCATTGGCCAGGGCGAAGGCCTCGTCGATCTCGGCGAAGGTGCAGGCCGAACCATGGCCAGCGGAGATGTGGTACAGGTCATGGCCCAGGCGCGGCTTGAGGGCCAGGCCGATCAGCGCCTCGGCACAATAGTCCACCGGGATCACGTCGATCTGTTCGTCCAGGCCGCAGGTGAAGCTTTCCAGGGCGAAGCCCATGCGGAACACCCAGAAGATGCTGCCCGACGCCTGGCAACCCAGGCTGCGGTGGCCGACCACGATGGACGGCCGCGCCACCACCAGGGGCAGGGCGGGCAGCTCTTCACGCAGGCGTCGCTCAATCTCTGCCTTCGAGGCGGTGTAGTCCACCAGTTGCTGGGCCGCCTCGGGGAATTCCCAGGATTCGCTGATCGGCGACTCCCGCTGCGGGCCGCAGCACATGGCGGTGCCCACGTGCAGGAAGCGCTTCAGGCGCGTGGAGCGGCTCAGCACCTGGGCAAAGGCAAAGGTGCCCTCGACGTTCACCGGCCAGATGTTGGGGTTCTTCGAGAATGACGCCACGGCGGCGCAGTTGATCACCCGGTCGATCTGCATCAGCCGTGGGGTCTCGCGGGCCAGCCAGGTGGTGTCGAGAAAGTCGCCGCAGAGGATCTGCGCTTCGTTCAGTGCCTGGCACTGGCTGTCGTCGACACCGTGCTGGCGCAGGTTGTCACGCAGGCGCTGCAGGCCCTGCGCCGGGTTATCGGCGCGAACGAGAAAGCACAGGGCCTCGGCATGCCCTTCGGTGATTATCTGGGCGGCGACGGCGCCACCGAGAAAACCTGTAGCGCCGGTCAGCAGAATACGCTCCTGGGACGGTTGAGGGGCGGTGGGCGTATGGATGGCGGGGGTATTCATAGGTTTCCTCGGCAAGTAGTTTGCCCGTGTTCGATCCGTTCTGACGGATGTGAAAGTTGCGTAAAAGTTTGAACGCTGAGCAAGTTCAGGTCGGCACGTATCAGCCTTATTTAATAAGAAGGTGCTGTGCGCCAGTGCAGGCTTATAAGTGTGCCACCTCTGGGCCAGGCCTTTGCGGCCGGGGTGGTGAGTAATTGTCTGGCGGGTGGGCAATTAATGCAATTAACTGTTTATGCCGCTTTGCAGGGTTTTGGTGAAAGAATTTTAATGGCGAATGCGACGATGTGAGTAATTGTAGAAAATGTGTAAATATATTTAGAAATATTGTTCGATAACACGCATTACGTGGGCACTTCCCAGATCCCACCGTCACCCATGACGAATACCCGCTGACCCGCACTCGCCTGCAGTGTCATCGCCCCGGTGAAGCTGCCGAACGATGGCAACAGGGTCAGGTGTTCTGAAACCATGAAACAGGGCAGACGCACCTGCTGGCGACCACGGCCGCGCAAGCGGTACGCCGGATGCACATGCCCCGCCAGCACATGCCGGCCAGGGTGCGCGCAGGGTTCGTGGTGCAGGGCGAACGGGCCGAGCAGCAAAGGCTCGGCCACCACCTCGAATCCCAGTGCGGGCGGAGGGTCACCGGCATGGCGGTCATGGTTGCCGCGTACCAGAGTGATGGGCAGCGCCGCATTGCGCGCGCGCCACTCGGCCAGGGTCGCCAGGGTCTGTGGGGTCCTGCCTTGGGCGCTGTGCAGGAAGTCGCCGAGGAACACCAGCTGTTGACAGGCAAGACTGTTCAGCAGCGCATCCAGACGTTGCAGGTTGCAGGAGGTGGTGCCGCTGGGCACCGGTTGGCCCAATGCCCGGTAGCCAGCCGCCTTGCCCAGATGGAGGTCGGCGACCAGCAAGGTATGGCGCTCGGGCCACCACAGGGCCTTCTGCGCCAGCAAGCAGAGCTGGGTGCCGGCCACCCATACCACCTGGTGTGCCAGGGGGACGCTGGGCATGCCCTTCATGGTCACGGCCGCTGCCGCGCCGGGCGCGGCCGCCCGTTCTTGGTACGCCGCGTTCGGCGCGCGCTGCCCGGCTCGCGGTTGTCGTCCTCGACCCACACTGTTGTCACAGGCGTGTCGTTGCCACCTGGCCCTGCGGCCTGTTCCAGGTCGGCGACCATGCGCCGGATCCGGTCGGCGAGTTTCTCCGAACTGAGGCTTTCGCGAAAGCGCTCCACCAGCAGGGGAAAGGCAAACGGCGTGGCGCGCCTGATCACGCGCACGTCCAGGCGCAGCGTCTGCAGGCGCTGCAAGGTCTGGCGCAGGCGCTGCACGTCGAGCTCCTGGCTCAGCACCTCCTGGCGCGCCTGCGTGAGCAACAGGTTGTCGGGGTCGTGCTGCTGGAACACGTCGAAATACAGCCCGCTGGAGGCCTGCAACTGGCGTGTGCTCTTGGGCGCACCGGGATAGCCGGTGAACACCAGCCCGGCGATCCGGGCGATCTCGCGAAAGCGCCGCCGCGCCAGCTCGCTGGCATTAAGGCTGGCGAGCACCTCGGGCAACAGATCGTCGCTGTCGAACAGGGCTGGGGTGAGGGCGCCGGGGTAGTCGACCGGGCTCGCACAGAGCAGCTCCAGGCCATAGTCGTTGACCGCGATGGAGAAGCTGCGCGGCGTCTCCCGCGCCAGGCGCCAGGCCAGCAGGCTGGCGAGGCCCAGGTGCACCGAGCGACCAGCGAAGGGGTAGAGGAACAGGTGCCAGCCTTCACGGGACTTCAGCGTCTCGGCCAGCAATGTGCATTTGCCGGGCAGCGCCGACCAGGCTTGCTGCACGGTCAGCAGCGGGCGCAACAGGCGTATCTCCGGGCTGTGGTAGTGGCCCTGGTCCGCGGCATCCAGCTGCTCCAGCAGCGCCTCGGCGAGTTCGCCGCTGAGCGGCATGCGCCCGCCATTCCAGCGCGGGATGGCGGCCTTGCTGCCGCTGGCGCGGCGCACGTAGACGCACATCTCACGCACTTCCACCAGCTCCAGGGTGCGGCCGCCGAACAGAAAATGGTCGCCCGGGCGCAGGCGGGCGATGAAGCCCTCCTCGACGGTGCCCAGCGAGCCGCTGCCACCGCGGCCCCAGAACTTCACAGTGAGGCTGGCATCGCTGACGATGGTGCCGATACTCATGCGGTGACGCCGCGCCAGGCGTGCGTCGGGCACCCGCCAGCGGCCTTCGGCATCCGGCTCGGCGCGGCGGAAATCGGGGTAGGCCGTGAGCGAGAGACCGCCGTGGCGGATGAACGCCAGGGCCCATTGCCATTGGCCGTCGGACAGGTCGCGGTACGACCAGGCGCTGCGCACCTCGGCGAGCATGTCCTGGGCCAGGGAGCCATCGCCAAGGGCCATGCTCACCAGGTGCTGGACCAGCACATCCAGCGGCCGCTCGGGCGCCTGGCGCGCCTCGACCTTGCCTTCGGCCACCGCCGTGCGCACGGCGGCAGCCTCCAGCAGCTCCAGGCCATGGGTCGGCACCAGCGTTGCCCGCGAAGGGCGGCCCGGCGCATGGCCGGAGCGTCCGGCGCGTTGCATCAGGCGGGCGACCCCCTTGGCCGAACCGATCTGCAGCACCCGCTCCACGGGCAGGAAGTCCACGCCCAGGTCCAGGCTTGAGGTGCACACCACCGCTTTCAACTGGCCTTTCTTCAAGGCCAGTTCCACCCAGTCGCGCACCTCGCGTGACAGCGAGCCGTGGTGCAACGCCAGCAGCCCGGCCCAGTCGGGCCGCGCCTCGAGCAGCGCCTGGTACCAGGTTTCCGCCTGCGAGCGGGTGTTGGTGAACACCAGCGTGGCAGGGCTGCCCTCCAACTGCTCGACGACCTGCCCGAGCATGCGCAGCCCCAGGTGCCCGGCCCAAGGGAAGCGCTCGAGGGTGGCCGGCAGCAAGGTGTCGATGCGCAGGTCCTTGGCGTCGTGCCCCTGCACCAGGCGGCCCGCCGGCATCAGCACTTGCTTGGCATGGCCCAGGTTGCCCAGCGTGGCCGAAAGCGCCCAGACCAGCAGCGACGGCTGCCAGCGGCGCAGGCGGGCGAGGGCCAGTTGCAACTGCACGCCTCGTTTGTTGCCGAGCAACTCGTGCCATTCGTCCACCACCAGCATGCGCAGGCCGGCGAACGCCTCGCGCGCATTGGCCTGGGTCAGCAGCAGGGTCAGGCTTTCCGGCGTGGTCACCAGAGCGCTGGGCAGGCGCCGCGCCTGGCGGGCGCGCTCGGCGCTGCCAGTGTCGCCGGTACGCAGGCCGATGCTCCAGGCGATCCCCAGGTCATCCAGGGTCGCCTGCAATGCCCTGGCCGTGTCGGCGGCCAGGGCGCGCATGGGGGTGATCCACAGCACGGTCAGCGGCGCCATGGCAGGCTTGCCGCGACGTGCGGGCGTGGGCAGGGGGGCAAACTGCCCGGCGAAGCAATCCAACGCGGCGAACCACACGGCATAGGTCTTGCCGGCGCCGGTGGCGGCGTGCAGCAGCCCCGATTCGCCATCGGCCACGGCTTGCCAGACGGCCTTCTGGAAGGTGAACGGCTTCCAGCCGCGCTCGGCGAACCAGCGGCTGGAAGGCTGGCGGCGCTTGACCGTCACAGCAGCCCCTGCAAGGTGGCCAGCGTGTCGGCCTGCTCGATGGTCTTGTCGGTGCGCCAGCGCAGCATGCGCGGAAAACGCACCGCGATGCCGCTCTTGTGGCGCTTGGACAGGGCGATACCTTCGAAACCCAGTTCGAACACCAGGGTCGGGGTGACGCTGCGTACCGGACCGAACTTGTCCACTGTGGTCCTGCGCACGATGGCGTCGACCTTGCGCATCTCTTCGTCGGTGAGGCCGGAGTAGGCCTTGGCGAAGGGCACCAGCACCCGCTCGCCGAGGGCACTGTCGTCCCATACCGCAAAGGTGTAGTCGCTGTACAGGCTGGCACGTCGGCCATGGCCGCGCTGGGCATAGATCAACACCGCGTCGATGCTGAGCGGGTCGATCTTCCATTTCCACCACAGCCCCAGGTCACGGGTACGGCCCACGCCGTACAGCGAGTCACGGCGCTTGAGCATCATGCCCTCCACACCCAGCTGGCGCGAGGCCTCGCGCTGGCGGGCGAGCGCCTGCCAGTCGTCGCCGGTCACGCGCGGCGACAGGCGCAGGTGCGCATCGCCGATGCTATCGACCAGCGCCTCAAGCCGTGCCCGACGCAGGTCCTGGCTGCGGCTGCGCCAGTCTTCGCCTTGCCACTCCAGCAGGTCGTAGGCCAGCAGCGCTGCGGGCAAGGTTTCCAGCAGCTTCTTGCCCAAGGTCTTGCGCCCGATGCGTTGTTGCAGCAGGGCGAACGGCTGGACGCCGAATGCCTGTTCGCCGCTGTCGGATGGCGCCTTCCAGATCACCAGCTCGCCATCGAGCACGGTGCCGTCGGGCAGCGCGGCGGCAAGTTGCGCAAGCTCGGGGAAGCGCTCGGTGATCAGCTCCTCGCCCCGCGACCACAGCCAGGCACGCCCCTCGCGTTTCACCAGCTGGGCGCGGATGCCGTCCCACTTCCATTCCACCAGCCACTCCTGGGGCGGCCCGAGCACCGCGTCGAAGCGCTCGAGCGGCTCCTGCAGCGGGTGCGCCAGGAAAAACGGGTAGGGCTGGCCGCCGCGCTGGGCATGTTCCTCAGCCGATTCCGGGGCGATCAACGTCAGGTAGCGCTGGGGCGTCGGCTGGTACGCAAGGTCGGTGTAGCCGACCATGCGCTGCGCCACGCGCTTGGCGTCGACCCCGGCCAACGTGGCCAGGGCGCGGGTCACCAGCAGCTTCGAGACACCGACGCGAAAACCACCGGTGAGCAGCTTGAGGCTGACCATCAGGCTTTGCCGGTCGAGCCGCGTCCACAGCGCCTGCAGGCGCGGCGCGAGTTCCTCGGGGGGCAGGCCGCGCAACGGCAGCAGTTGCTCAAGCCACCACTGCAAACTTTCATCCGCGACCTGGGTCGACTCTGGCAGCAACAGCGAAAGGGTTTCGGCGAAATCGCCGACGGCCTGGTAGCTCTCCTCGAACAACCACTCGGGCAGGCCGCACAGGCGGATCGCCAGGTCGCGCAGCACACGGGTCGGCACCACCTGGCGGGGGCGCCCGCCAGCGAGGAAGTACACCGCCCAGGCGGCATCGTCTGGTGGTGCGGCGGCCAGATACTCTTGCAGCGCGGCGAGCTTGGCATTGCTCGAGGTGGTGGCATCGAGCCGGGCGTAGAGTTCGGCGAAGGCTCTCATCAGGCGCTTGGCTCCAGGCTGTCATCTTCCTCGCCGTACTCGGTCTGGAAGGCTCGGGCATCCAGGCCGCGCTCGGTCAGGTAGCGAACCAGCACATTGACCTGACCGTGAGTGACCATCACCCGCTCGGCACCGCTCTGCTCGATGGCCCAGAGCAGGCCGGGCCAGTCGGCGTGGTCGGAAAGCACGAAGCCGCGATCGACGCCGCGCCGGCGTCGCGCCCCGCGCAGCAGCATCCAGCCGCTGGCGAAGGCGTCGCTGTAGTCGCCGAAGCGGCGCATCCAGGTGCTGCCCCCCGCCGAGGGCGGGGCGAGGACCAGCGCCTGGCGCAGCAATGGATCGCCCTTGGCGGTCGCCGTGGCGGGCAGGGTTTCGGGCAGGCGCACACCGGCGGCGCGGTAGACCTGGTTCAGCGGCTCCACCGCGCCATGCACAAGCAGCGGGCCAATACCGGCATCGATGCCGTGGAGGATCCGCTGGGCCTTGCCGAAGGCGTAGGCGAACAGCACGCTCGGACGCCCGGCGGCGGCATTGGCGCGCCACCAGGCGTCGATGTCGGCGAAAATGCAGGCCTGGGCTTGCCAGCGGTAGATCGGCAGGCCGAAGGTCGATTCGCTGATGAAGGTGTGGCAACGCACCGGTTCGAAGGCTTCGCAGGTACCGTCCGCTTCGACCTTGTAGTCGCCCGAGGCGACCCACACTTCGCCCCGGTACTCCAGGCGTACCTGGGCCGAGCCGAGCACGTGGCCGGCCGGATGCAGGCTCAGGGTCACGCCATGGTGATCCAGGCGAGCGCCGTAGGGCAGGGTCTGCAGGTCGATGTCTTCGCCCAGGCGGGTGCGCAGGATGCCCGCGCCGGGCGCTGCCGCAAGGTAATGCCGATTGCCGCGGCGGGCATGGTCGCCGTGGGCATGGGTGATGACTGCCCTGTCGACCGGGCGCCACGGGTCGATGTAGAAATCACCGGGTGGGCAGTACAGCCCTTCGGGGCGGGCGACGATGAGCTCCATGGCGCACCTTGGCCTTGGGGGTTAAAAGCTCAGAGCGTCGGAAGGCGGGACAGGTTCATTCGGGCAAGAGCCGACGTCGGGATCGACGTCGGCCGTTGGCCGGTAGGGTTAGGCGCGGAAGAATGCCAGCAGATCCTTGTTGATCACGTCGGCGTGGGTGGTAGGCATGCCATGGGGGTAGCCCTTGTAGGTCTTCAGGGTGCCCTTGGCCAGCAACTTGGCCGACAGTGGCCCCGAATTGTCGTAGGGCACGATCTGGTCGTCGTCGCCATGCATGACCAGCACCGGCACCGTTACCTTTTTCAGCGACTCGGTGAAGTCGGTCTGGGAGAACGCGACGATGCCGTCATAGTGCGCCTGGGCGCCGCCCATCATGCCCTGGCGCCACCAATTGAGGATCACCCCCTGGTCCGGTTTGGCCCCGGGGCGGTTGTAGCCGTAGAACGGTCCCGCCGGAATGTCGTGGTAGAACTGCGCCCGGTTGGCCTTGAGCTGGGCCTGCAGATCATCGAACACCGACTTGGGCAGCCCGCCGGGGTTGCTGTCGGTCTTGACCATCAACGGTGGAACCGCGGCAATGATCGCGGCCTTGGGCACCTTGTCTTCGGGATGGCGGGCCATGTAATGGATCACCTCGCCGCCCCCGGTGGAGTGGCCGACATGGATAGCCCCCTCGACGCCCAGGTGCTTGACCACGGCGGCCACATCGTCGGCGTAGTGGTCCATGTCGTGGCCGTCCCAGACCTGGCTCGAGCGGCCGTGGCCACGGCGGTCATGGGCGACCACGCGAAAGCCCTCGGCGACGAAGAACAGCAGCTGGGCATCCCAGTCATCGGCGCTCAGCGGCCAGCCGTGGTGGAAGAAGATCACCTGGGCATTACGTGGTCCCCAATCTTTGTAGAAGATCTCGACACCGTCTTTGCTTGTGACGTATCCCATTTCGCGTCTCCTGTTTCTAGGGTGTGGAGCGGGCAGGCCGGTGACAGTTCACTTGGCCACCGGACAACTCTAGGATTAAAGTGCGCTTGAAGGTCAATGCAATTTCAAAGGTGCCGCATGAGAATAGGAGAGTTGGCCAGACTGACCGGGCTGGCCGCGTCGCGCATCCGTTTCTACGAGGCCAGCGGGCTGATCACCTCGGTAGAACGCAAGGCCAACGGCTACCGCGACTATGACGCCGACGCGGTGTGGGTGCTGGAAATGATCACCAACGCCCAGGCTGCGGGATTTTCGCTGGAGGAAATTCGCCAGTTGCTGCCGGCCAAGGCCAAGGGCTGGCAGCATGACGAACTGCTCGGCGGGCTCAAGCGCAAGGTCGAGGAGATCGAGCAGCTGCAGGAGCGCCTGGCGCGCAACAAGGCGCAGTTGCTGCTGGTGATCGAGGGGATCGAAAACAAGCCCGAGGGCATGCCCTGCGTGGACAACTCGCAACGGGTGCTGGAGCGGCTTCGCGAGGAGCTTGCCCAGGGCAAGGCGCGGCGGGCCACTGACTTGTAGGAAATCACCCAGCCCTTCGGACCGCGTTGTTGCGCAGGAAACTGGCCCCTGTGGGAGCGGCCTTGCGTCGCGAAAGGGCTGCGCAGCAACCCTGGCAATTTCGATGGTGGCTCGAAATCTGGGGCCGCTTCGCGCCCCTTTCGCGACGCAAGGCCACTCCCACAGGGTCTCTCATTCGCCCGCGGCCAGCGCCGCCAGCGGCCGGGGCGCATACAGCGCGCTCTGGAACGCAGGCACATACTCGTACTTGACCATCCGCCCCAGCTGCAGATCGCGGATATAGCGCGACAGCTCGCCATCCCCCAGCACCAGCTGCGCCGAATCCTGGCTCATGCTCGAGGCGTGCTGGGTCTGGCGCGAGGTGGCGTAGCCGTAGGCCAGCTGCCCCTTGTGGTCGAGGTTGGTGAAACTGTTGGTCACCAGGCCCGGCTCATCGGACAGCCCCTCGAGCTTCTTCGCCCTGAAGATCACATCCACCTTGCCGCTCTGCGCATCGCCGATGTCGTAGGTCACCGCCCGCGCATCCTCGCGGCGGTCGATCGCGGTGAGCCACTTGGGCAGGTTGTAGCCCACCACGCCGCGCACCCGCGCCAGCTCGGTATTGACCGGCAGCTTGAGCACATAACCCCAGAAGTCCTTGGCCATCGACTGGCCGACCAGGGAGAAGGGCCCGAGATTCGCCTTGCCGGGCTTGCTGGTGATGATCGACAGGGCGATCTCGTTGTAGCTGTCGTTGTCGCAGTAGTCGTAGGTGTAGGCGGTAAACGCCACCAGCCCGCGGCCCGGCCAGACCTGCAACGGTTGCACCTGCTCGAGCACTGCGGCGGGCATCAGGGCGCGCAGGCGGTCGAGGTCGGCGGTGTAGACGGCGGTGAAGCGGCTGTTGCTGTAGTAGAAGTTTGGTGAATAGGAGGTAAAGCCCATGTCGACCCGGGTCTTCTCCAGGCCCTTGAACCAGCTCAGGTCGATGCCCGGTGCCTCGGCCTGGATCACGGCCAGCGGCGGGTTGGAACGGTAACGGTCGTACAGCCCGCCCTTGAGCACCGGCACCGAGAGCCCGGCGATGTCGATCTGCGTGGTTTCGGCGTGTTCAGGGAGGCCATTGGCGGCGTGGGTGGCGGGCATCAGCAGGGCGCCGGCCAAGGCGGTTGCGCTTGCGAGTTTCACGGGGCGGTATCTCCGGGGTGGATGACGTAGGGGCAGTCGCTGCGCAACCACCCTAACGTTCAACCCAACTTGAGAGTCAATGATCAAATTTTCGCCAACCCAGGGCTTGACCTTAAAGCTGACTTCAAGGCTAACGTCTGCGGCACGCCACTTTTTCGAGGTATTGCCGATGGACGTGTTCTCCTCCCTGACCCTGCCCAATGGCGCGGTCGTCCCCAACCGCATCGCCAAGGCCGCCATGGAGGAAAACATGGCCGATGCCGACCATGCACCTTCGGATCGGCTGATGCGCCTGTACCAGACCTGGGCGCAGGGCGGCGCCGGTCTGCTCATCAGCGGCAACGTCATGGTCGACCAGCGCGCCATGACCGGACCCGGCGGCGTGGTGCTGGAGGATGACCGGCACCTTGAGCGCTTTCGCCAGTGGGCCGCCATCGGCCGCGCGAAGGGGGCGCAGTTCTGGCTGCAGATCAACCACCCCGGCCGGCAGATGCCCGCGAGCCTCGGGCAGGAAACCTGGGCCCCCTCGGCCGTGGCGTTGGACCTGGGCAACATGTCCAGGCATTTCTCCACCCCGCGGGCGATGACCCACGAGGTGATCGATGATGTGATCCGGCGCTTCGCCAACACCGCGCGGCTGGGGGAGCAGGCGGGCTTCAGTGGGGTGGAAATCCACGCGGCCCATGGCTACCTGCTCAGCCAGTTCCTTTCGCCCCTGAGCAACCAGCGCACCGACCAGTGGGGCGGCACCTTGGAAAATCGTGCGCGACTGCTGCTGGAGGTGGTCAAGGCGGTGCGCGCAGCGGTGTCGCCCGGTTTCGCCGTGGCGGTCAAGCTCAACTCGGCGGACTTCCAGCGCGGCGGCTTCAGCGCTGACGATGCCCGGCAGGTGGTGCGCCTGCTCAATGAGCTGGCGGTCGACCTGGTGGAACTGTCCGGTGGCAGCTACGAGGCCCCGGCGATGCAGGGCCAGGCCCGGGATGGCCGCACGCTGGCGCGCGAAGCGTACTTCCTGGAGTTCGCCCGGGACATCCGCACGGTGGCGAAGATGCCGGTGATGGTCACCGGCGGCATCCGCCGTCGACCGGTCGCCGAGCAAGTGGTGCAGAGCGGCGTCGAGATGGTCGGCATCGGCACCGCCCTGGCCATCGCACCGGCCTTGCCCCGTGACTGGCAGGCGGGGGAGGAGGCGGTGCCGGAACTGCGCCCGATCACCTGGAAGAACAAGGCGCTGGCCTCGCTGGGCAACATGGCCATGGTCAAGTTCCAGCTGCGCAGGCTGAGCGAAGCCAAGGCGCCCGATCCGCAGGTGGCGCCCTGGTGGGCGCTGCTGCGCCAGCAATGCACCGACGCCGTGCGCGCCAGGCAGTACCGGCGGCGCATGGCGCAGGCCTGACACCCCAGGGCGCCAAGGAGATGCGATAATGGCCGCGCTATCACAAGAGGCGCACCATGCTGAGCATCTCCAACAACGTGCATCTGCCGGATGCCGAGATCGAACTGACCTACATCCGCGCCCAGGGCGCCGGGGGGCAGAACGTCAACAAGGTCTCCAGCGCCGTGCACCTGCGCTTCGACATACCGGCCTCGTCGCTGCCCGCGTTCTACAAGGAGCGGCTGCTGGCATTGCGCGACAGTCGCATCACCGCCGACGGCGTGGTGATCATCAAGGCCCAGCAGTACCGCACCCAGGAGCAGAACCGCATGGACGCACTGGAACGTCTGGCCGAGCTGATCATCGGTGCCGGCAAGGTCGAGAAGAAGCGCCGGCCGACCAAGCCGACCCTCGGTTCAAAGACCCGCCGCCTCGACTCGAAGTCCAGGCGCGGCACGATCAAGGCGGGGCGCGGCAAGGTGGACTTCTAGTGACACCTGGGCCTTCCTATAACATTCATGAATAAAAAACAGGATTAAAATTACCAATTGCACTGATGAGCAGGATCAATTTAGGGATCGGTCACGGGCTACTTACCCTTTTCGAGGCGCATCAAGACGCCTGAAAAGAACCCTTAGGAGTACCCATGATCCCTTTGCTCAAGCTGTTCCAACCCGGTCGCCTGCTGGTGGCGGGCAGTCTCGCCGCCAGTCTGCTGTCGCTGTCCGTGCAGGGCGCCACCCTGACCCGTGACAACGGCGCGCCGGTGGGCGACAACCAGAACTCGCAAACCGCCGGCCCCAACGGCTCGGTGCTGCTGCAGGACGTGCAGCTGCTGCAGAAGCTGCAGCGTTTCGACCGTGAACGCATCCCCGAGCGCGTGGTGCACGCCCGCGGCACCGGCGCCCATGGCCAGTTCACCGCCAGTGCCGACATCAGCGACCTGAGCATGGCCAAGGTGTTCCGCCCCGGCGAGAAGACCCCGGTGTTCGTGCGCTTTTCCTCGGTGGTGCACGGCAATCACTCGCCGGAAACCCTGCGTGACCCGCGCGGCTTTGCCACCAAGTTCTACACCGCCGACGGCAACTGGGACCTGGTCGGCAACAATTTCCCGACTTTCTTCATTCGCGACGCGATCAAGTTCCCGGACATGGTCCACGCCTTCAAGCCGGACCCGCGCAGCAACCTCGATGACGATTCGCGCCGCTTCGATTTCTTCTCCCATGTACCGGAAGCCACCCGCACCTTGACCCTGCTGTACTCCAACGAAGGCACGCCGGCCAGCTACCGTGAGATGGACGGCAACAGCGTGCACGCCTACAAGCTGGTCAACGCCAAGGGCCAGGTGCACTACGTGAAGTTCCACTGGAAGAGCCTGCAAGGGCAGAAGAACCTCGACCCGAAACAGGTCGCCCAGGTCCAGGGCCGCGACTATAGCCATATGACCCACGACCTGGTCAGCGCGATCAGCCAGGGCAAGCTGCCGAAATGGGACCTGTACATCCAGGTGCTCAAGCCTGAGGAGCTGGCGAAGTTCGACTTCGACCCGCTGGACGCGACCAAGATCTGGCCTGACGTGCCGGAGCGCAAGATCGGCCAGATGGTACTCGAGCGCAATGTCGACAACTTCTTCCAGGAGACCGAGCAGGTGGCCATGGCACCGTCGAACCTGGTACCGGGTATCGAGCCCTCCGAGGACCGTCTGCTCCAGGGGCGCCTGTTCGCCTACGCCGATACCCAGATGTACCGGGTCGGCGCCAATGGCCTGAGCCTGCCGGTGAACCGCCCGCGTGCCGAGGTCAACACCGTCAACCAGGATGGCGCGATGAACGCCGGGCACACCGACAGCGGCGTGAACTACCAGCCGAGCCGCCGCCAACCGCGTGACGAGCAGGCCGACGCGCGTTATGTGCAGACAGCGCTGGCCGGCAGTACCCAGCAGGCGAAGATCCAGCGCGAGCAGAATTTCAAACAGGCGGGCGAGCTGTTCCGTTCCTACGGCAAGAAGGACCAGACCGACCTGATCAACAGCCTCGGCCAGGCCCTGGCGACGGCGGACGAGGAAAGCCGCTACATCATGCTGTCGTTCTTCTACAAGGCGGATGCGGACTACGGCACCGGCCTGGCCAAGGTGGCCAGGGCCGATCTCGAGCGGGTCCGGCAGTTGGCGGCGAAGCTCAAGGACTGAACGGCGCAGATCTGTAGAAGCGGGTTTCCCGCGAAGCCGGGCGCGTCATGGGTAAATCCGTTTCTCCACCGATATCGCGGCCTGGGGGTGTAATGTCTCCCGATCTGTCCAGCGAGTGGCAGTAGAGGGTTCAAGCCGGGTGGTTGCGCGAGCAACTGCCCCGGGGACCATCGACCACGTGACGATAGGCGTAAAGCACGGCCAGCATCGCCACCAGCGAGGCCAGCGCGCCGATCAGGAACACCACGGGCACTTCCTGCTGGCGGGCGAGCAGACCGGCCAGCGGTGCCGTCAGGCTGATGGAAATATCGAAGCAGGCGTCATAGAAACCGATGGCCAGTCCCAGGCTGTGCACTGGCACCGCACGCAGCGCCACCAGTGCCAGCAAGGGATAGATCATCGACACGCCGAAGCCGCTCAGTGCCGCCCCCAGCATCGCCTGGGCGGGGCTCGCCGCCAGCCACAGCAGCAACTGGCCGATGGCTTCGATGGCCAGCATCGACAAGGCCATGCCCGGCCCCGAGGTGCTGTCCACCCGAGCGCCGAGCAACAGGCGGGCGCAGACGTAACCTGCGCCGAACGCGGCGAGGGCATAGCCGGCGCCGTTCCACTGATGGTGCGCGTAGGTGAGGGTGATGAACGACGAGACCGATACATAGCCAACGGTTGCCAGCGCGAACACCAGGCCGGGGCGCCAGATCCGGGCCAGCAGCGCCGCCAGGGGCATCGACGCGCCCGAAGCGTGGACGAGGCGGGCCGCCGGCGTGCGCAGTGCAACGAGCAGGCCGAGCAGCGGAATGATCGCCGTCACCGCCGACACCCAGGCAAAGCTTACGACTTCACCCAGCTGCGCCGCCAACGCCGCGCCGCAGGCGATGCCGGCGAACATGGCGATGCCGATCCAGGACAGCGCCTTGCCGGCCTGCTCTGCGCCGAACAGGGCGATCGGCCAGGTACTGCCACCGGTAAACAGCAGGCTCTGGGCAAACCCCATGGCGATCCGCCCGGCGATGATGGCCCCCAGGCTGGCCGCAGGGGCATCCTGCAGTTGCGCGGCCACCAGGTAGCAGAGGCCGGAGACCACGCTGCCCAGCAGGCCCAGGACCACTGCTCGTTTCGGGCCGCGGCGATCGGCGGCGGTCCCGGCGAAATGACGGGTGAGCAGGGTGGCCAGCGACTCGACGCCCATGACGCACCCCACCATGAGCATCCCGTAGCCCAACTGCCCATGGACCCACAGCGGCACGCTGGCCAGCGGCATGCCCATGGTCATCAGGCCGAGGAACACCGCGGTGGCCACCGGTAGCAAGCGGCCGGTATCCGTGTGCTGTGCAGGTTGCGTTTCAATGGTCATGGTCCAGGTCCCTGGGCAGGTGAAGGGGGCAGGTAGACGCTTGGGCCCACCTTGCTTTTTGCCGTAGCCTATTGGAGAACCCAGGATTGATCTGGGCGATAAATTCCGCATGTAGTGGAATTTTCGTCATCAATGGAGTGGCTGATGTACGCATCCGAACGGTTGAAGGGAATCGACGTCTTCGTCGCGGTGGCCGAAATGGGCAGTTTCAGCGCCGCCGCCGAGCGCCTGAGCCTCAGTGGCTCGGCGGTGAGCAAGAGTGTGGCGCGGCTGGAGGCGCGCCTGGGCGCGCGATTGTTCAACCGCACCACCCGCAGGCTGTCGCTGACCGAGGCGGGCGCGCTGTTCTACAAGACCTGCACCGGCGTGCTGGCCGATCTGGAAGAGGCCGAGCAGGCCATCTTCGCCGAGAGCGACGCCCCCCACGGCAAGGTACGCATCGACCTGCCGGCCGCCTTTGGCCGACTGCATGTGCTGCCGCTGATCGTGGCGTTCACCCGGGCGCATCCGCGGTTGCAACCGCATGTGTCGTTTTCCGACCGCTACATCGACCCGGTGCAGGAGGGCGTGGACATCCTCGTGCGCATCGGCGGTGCGCAAGCCTGGCCCGCGGCCCTGGGGCACCAATACTTCGGTGCCCAGCGCCTGGCGTTCTGCGCCTCGCCCGACTACCTGGCGCTGCGTGGCACGCCACAGGACGAGCAGGCCCTGGAGCACCACCTGTGCATCGGCTATGGCGAGGCCGCAGGTCTGGTCACGCCATGGTATCTGGGCGGTGGGTTGCCGGGCGAGATCAGGCAGCGGATCGTCCAGCCACACCTGGCCATTGGCGATGGCGAAGGCATGCTCGGCGCGGTCCTGGCGGGCCTGGGCATCGGCCAACTGCCGACTTGGCTGACCCGAACGCATATCGAGTGTGGCACGCTGGTCGAGGTCTTGCCGCAGCTCACCTCACAAGGGTTGCCGATGAATCTGGTCTGGCTGAAAAAGCGAGAGGGATTGCCCAAGGTACGGGCGTTGCTGGATTACCTGCTGCCCCGATTGAGTGCCGAAGGCTGCTCAGGGGGAGCGGAGTAGATTCACGGTGATCTATCCAGCTGTCTGGCGCACCTACTTTCTGGTGAACTTGTCACCCGGCACATGCAGATACGACATCACGCTTTCGGTGAGCTCGGTGGCCAGTTTCACCGCCTCCTTGTTGCGCGCCATGACCCCGGCCACCAGGCCTTCGATCAATGCCAGCACGGCGATGTTGGAACTGGTCAGCACCGGATGGTCGGCGGGGGCATACAGCACGTGACGGGCCAGCGGCGCCAGCGGCGAGGCCGGGGAGTCGGTGATGGCCAGCACGGTGGCCTTGCGCTCATGGGCGAAGCGCGACAGCTGCAGGGTGTCCTGGGAGTAGCGCGGCAGGGCGATGGCCAGCAGCACATCCTGTTCGGTGATCGCGGCCAGGCGGTAGGCAGCGTTCTCGTTGCCGCCTTCCATGCTGATGGCGCAGGCGTCCTTGCAGAACGGCACCAGGGTCGAGGCGGCCAGCCCGGCCAGGTAGACACTGTTGCCGAACCCCAGCACATAGACCTTGCGCGCCTCGAGCAGGCAACTGACGAATGCCTCGAAAGCGTCGGCCTGGTTGTTGCTGGCGGTGGTCGCCAGGTTGCTGGTGGCGCTCTGGATCTGTTCATGCAGGCCGAAGTCGCCCCCCGGGCGCTGGGCCAGTTCGTTGCGCAGCTTGTCCACCGGCGAGACCATCTGTTGCAGGGTCGCCACCAGCTCGGCCTTCATGCCGCTGTAGCCGCCCAGGTCCAGGGCCTTGGCCAGGCGGTTGACCGCGGCCGGCGAGGTGGCGGTGGCCTGGGCCATCTCCTCGATGGTCAGGGTCGCGGCCTTCAGCGGATGGCGCAGGATGTAGTCGGCGACCTTGCGCAGGGACGGCGGCAGTTCGCTCAGGCTCTGCGATAGCTTGAGCATGACCGCAGAGGCGTAGACGGTGGTGTTCTTGGTATGGCTCGACATCCGGCGCGACGCTCCCTGAAAGTTGCCGGTAGTGTATCCCAAGGCGCCCGGCGGCGGTGCCGCAGAGCGCCCTGGCGCTTACTTCAGGCTGCCGGCGAGGAACTGGCGCAGGCGTTCGGACTGCGGCCGGGCCAGCACTTCGCGTGGGTCGCCGCGCTCCTCGGCCTGGCCCTGGTGGAGGAACAGCAACTGGTTGGACACCTCGCGGGCGAAGCCCATTTCGTGGGTGACCACGACCATGGTGCGGCCCTCCTGGGCCAGGTCCTGCATGACCTTGAGCACCTCGCCCACCAGTTCCGGGTCGAGCGCCGAGGTCGGCTCGTCGAACAGCATCACCTCGGGCTCCATGGCCAGCGCCCGGGCAATGGCCACCCGTTGCTGCTCGCCACCGGACATGTGCGCCGGGTAGGCGTCGCGGCGATGGCCGACACCGACCTTGGCCAGGTAGTGCTCGGCCTTGTCCCGGGCCTCCTTGCGGTTCATGCCGAGCACGTGCACCGGGGCTTCCATGACGTTTTCCAGGGCGCTCATGTGCGACCACAGGTTGAAGTGCTGGAAGACCATGCTCAGCCGCGCGCGCAGGCGCTGCAGCTGGCGCGGGTCTGCAGCGCGCAGCCCGCCGCGTGCGCATTCGCGCAGCTTGAGCTGTTCGCCGTTGACCAGGATCTGCCCGGCATTGGGTTGCTCGAGCAGGTTGATGCAGCGCAGGAAGGTGCTCTTGCCCGAGCCGCTGGAGCCGATGATGCTGATCACATCACCGGCGTCGGCCTGCAGCGAAACGCCCTTGAGCACCTGGTGGTTGCCGTAGCTTTTGTGCAGGTCGTGGATTTGCAGTTTGTTCATCAGTCGGTACTCGCAGGAGTCAGTCGCTGAGCAAGCGACCTTGGCGGATGGAGGTGCTGCCGGCGACCTTGGCCAGCCACAGGCCGGGCTGGGCGAAGCGCAGGCGTTCGCGGGCGTAGAGGATGCCGTCGGTGGTGGCCCTGACCACGCTGTGGCGGTCGCTGAGCGGATCGAGCACTTCGAACAGCGGATCGCCGACCCGCACCTGCGCGCCCAGCGGCTGCAGGTAGCTGACCACCCCCGGGTGCTCGGCGTAGGCATACTGCGCCCCGGCGAAGGGCGTGGGCTGGCAGCAATGCTCCGGTGCGGGCGGCCACGGGCCGCTGATCAGGCCTTGATCGGCAAGGTAGCCGAGGATCTGCTCGGCGCTGGCCTGGCATTGCTCGCGCTCGGTGTCGGCCATGCCACGCAACTCGATGGTGGTCGCCACGCAGGCCAGGGGAATTTCGGCCTCGGGGAAGTACTCGCGAAGGTGCAGCCACGGCGCCGAGCAGGCTTCGTCGAAGGCATCGCCGCCGGCGCCCTCGGCCAGCAGCGCCGCTTGCGCGCCGAGGCGGGCGGCCAGCGGACGCAGCTGGGTCCAGTGCTGCGGCATGGCGTACAGCAGCATCACCGATTCGAAGTCGCAGTGCAGGTCCAGCACCAGGTCGGCGTCGCAGGCGTGGCGCAGCAGCTGGCGGCGCAGGCCGTCCAGTTCCGAGTGGGGCGCGGGCAGTTCGTCAAGAAGCTCGAGCATGGCCTGGCGGATGGTTGCCACGTTGGCCTGGCCATCGCTGCCCAGGCGGCCTTCCAGGTGTGCGGCCAGCGCTTCGGTCAGCGCCGGAAAATCGCGATTGAAATTCTTGCCGCTGTTGAACTCGAAACGGCCCTGGTGGGTGGCCTGGAACATCTGGCCGATGCCGATCGGGTTGGCCAGCGGCACCAGTTCGATCTGCGCCTGCAGCCGACCCTGCGCCTCGAGTTCGAGCAGGCGGCGCTTGAGTTCGATGGCCACGCGCATCCCCGGCAGCTCGTCGGCGTGCAGCGAGGCCTGGATGTAGGCCTTGCGCGGGCCGCTGCCAAAGCGCAGCACGCGCAGCGAGCGCTGGGTACCGCAGGCGCTCCAGGGCAGGATATGGTCGATGTGCTGCATGGAAGCTCCTTAGTGCTTGCGGGGGGCGAGGTAGGCCAGCCAATGGCGCTCGGCCAGTTTGAACAGGCGTACCAGCAGGAAAGTCAGGACCAGGTAGATCAGCCCGGCGGTGATGAACGCCTCGAACGGCAGGTAGTAGCGCGCGTTGAAGGTCTTGGCCGCGCCGGTGATGTCCACCAGGGTGACGATCGAAGCCAGGCTGGTGGTCTGCAGCATCATCAGCACCTCGTTGCCGTACTGCGGCAAGGTGCGGCGCAGGGCCGAGGGCAGCAGGATGCGCCGGTACAGCGTCAGCCTCGACATGCCCATGGCGCGGGCCGCCTCCACCTCGCCGCGTGGCGTGGCGCGCAGGCTCCCGGCCAGCAACTCGGCGCTGTAGGCGCTGGTGTTGATGGCGAACGCCAGGCAGGTGCAGAACGTGGCGCTGGACAGGTAGGGCCACAATGGGCTCTGGCGCACCGCCTCGAACTGGGCCAGCCCGTAGTAGATCAGGAACAGCTGCACCAGCATCGGCGTGCCGCGGATCACATAGGTGTAGAGCCAGGCGGGGTAGCGCAGCAGGCACGCGCGCGAGACCCGCATCAACCCCAGCGGGATCGCCAGGGCCAGGCCGCAGGCCAGCGAGATCAACAGCACCTTTAGGGTCAGGGCGATGCCGTTCAGGTACAGCGGCAGGTTCTGCCAGATCAGCTGATAGTCGAGTGTCATCGGGCAGATCCCCTAGAGTTCGGCGGCTTTGAAGCCGACCGAGTAACGTTTCTCCACGCCGCGCAACAGCAGCAGCGAGGCACTGGTGAGCAGCAGGTACAGCGCCGCCACGGCGAGGAAGAAGGTGAACGGCTGGTGGGTGGCGTCGGCGGCGTTCTTGGCCTTGAACATCATGTCTTGCAGGCCGATCACCGAGATCAGCGCCGTGGACTTGGTCAGCACCAGCCAGTTGTTGGTGAAGCCTGGCAGCGCCAGGCGCACCATCTGCGGCAGGCTGATCCGCCGGAACACCTGCAGGGCGCTCATGCCGTAGGCCATGCCGGCCTCGGCCTGGCCCTTGGGGATGGCCAGGAAGGCGCCGCGGAAGGTCTCCGAGAGGTAGGCACCGAAGATGAAGCCCAGGGTGCAGACCCCGGCGACGAAAGGGTTGATGTCGATGTACTGCTCGTAACCCAATGCCAGCGCCAGGCGGTTGACCAGGTCCTGGCCGCCATAGAACACCAGCAGGATCAGCACCAGGTCGGGAATGCCGCGCACCACCGTGGTGTAGACCTCGCCCGGTACCGCCAGCCATTTCAGGGGGGACAGGCGACAGGCCGCACCGAACAGGCCCAGGCCGATGGCCAGGGCCATCGCCAGCAGGGCCAGGTGGATGCTCAGCCAGGCGCCATCGAGAATGCTCGATCCGTAGCCGTGAAGCATGATGAAAACCCTCGTCAGCCTGCGCTATTGGCCGTAGATGTCGAACGGGAAGTACTTGCGTTGCACCTGCTGGTAGGTGCCGTTGGCGCGGATCGCGGCGATGGCGGCATTGAGCCGTGTCAGGTTGGCGCTGTCGCCCTTGCGCACGGCGATGCCGGCGCCGCGGCCGAAATAGTGCGGGTCGGCGATGTCCGGGCCGACCAGGGCAAAGCCCTGGCCTGACGGGGTCTTGATGAAACTTTCTTCGGTGTTGACGATATCGGCGAGGGTGGCATCCAGGCGCCCGGACACCAGGTCGAGGAAGGCTTCATTCTGCGAGGCGTAGCGGACGATCTCGACCCCCGCCGGTTCCAGTTGCTCGGTGGCGAAACGGTCATAGGTGGACGACCGCTGTACCCCGACCTTGCGGCCTTTGAGGTCCACCGCCGGGGTGTCGAGCCGGCTGCCGGCCTTCATCGCGAACTTGCCGGGGGTCTGGTAGTACTTGTCGGTGAAGTCGACCGACTTCAAGCGATCCTCGGTGATCGACATCGACGACAGCACCGCGTCTATCTTGCGCACTTTCAACGACGGGATCATGCCGTCGAACTCCTGGATCACCCACTGGCATTTGACCTGCATCTGCGCGCACAGGGCATTGCCGATGTCGTAGTCGAAGCCGGCGAGCTCGCCTTCGGGGGTGCGGTAGGAAAAGGGCGGGTAGGCGGCCTCGATGCCGATGCGCAGGCTGGCGTCGTCAGCCTGGGCGAAGGCGCTGCAGGCACAGAGTGCCAGCGCGCCGAGAAGTCCTGTCTTGTTCATGTTCTTGACTCCGGTGGGTGGGGCGTACCGCCAAGGGCTCCGGTTGGGAGGGACCTGGGCACGGAGAAGAAAATGACATGAAATATTTCAATTATCAATATGGTGAAAATAATTGTGTCAGCGTGGCGGACACCTAGTCGGCAACATGCACACCCAAACCATCCCGACCAGGCGCAAGCTCAGCCCGCAGGGTCAGCGCCGGGATCGCATAATCCCCGCCGTTCTGCCGCCGGAACGGGATGGGCGCATCACTCCACAAGCCATCGAGCCGCTGGCCCAGCGCCACGCACGCTGCCGCAAAGCCTGCATCATCGACCCGGCTGGTGCGGTACACCGCGAACGGCGGCAGCACCTCGAACCCCGGGTAGAACAGGATGCCGTGCTGGATGGGAAACAGGATGTCGTTGAGCGGGCCATTGATGCCGCGCTCGCTGTAGTGCGAGGCCCAGCCACCCATGCTGACCATCAGCATGGCGCGCTTGCCCGCCAGCCGGCCTTCGCCGTAGCGATCCCCCCAGTGCCGGTCGGAATGTTCGCCGACACCGTAGGCGAAGCCATAGGCGTACACGCGCTCGACCCAGCCCTTGAGGATCGCCGGCAGGCCGAACCACCACAGCGGAAACTGCAGGACTACCGCGTCGGCCCACTGCAGCTTGGCCTGTTCAGCGACGATGTCGGCCGCCTGGGTGCCGTTGGCGAACGCCCGGCGCGAAGCGTCGGAGGGGTTGAAGCGCTCATCGGCGCGGTGTTCGACGCTGTCGTCGGTGTCCAGCACGGCCTTGAACTTCATCGCATAGAGGTCCGATACCTGGACATGGTGACCCTGGCCTTCGAGGTGGCGGACGGCGAAGTCCTTGAGGGCGGCATTGAGCGAGCGGGGTTCGGGATGGGCGTAGACGATCAGGATGTTCATGGTCGGGCTCCGGTAGGGGATGGTCAAAGCATGCGGATGCCCTGCATATTGTTGAAATGAATAGATGAAATTGCAGGTATTGCCATGCATGATTCCTTGCGAAGTCTGGACCTGAACCTGCTGGTCACCCTCGACGCGCTGCTTGCCGAGCTCAACGTCACCCGCGCCGCCGAACGCCTGCACCTCGCCCAGCCGACGGTCAGTGTGCAGCTGGCACGGCTGCGCGATGCGCTGGGTGATCCATTGCTGTTGCCGGGTGCCCGCGGCATGCGCCCGACCGCCCGCGCCCTGGCACTGCGCGAGCCCTTGAGCCAGGCCCTGGAAGCGTTACGCCTGGCCATCGCCGCCGAGCGCCCGTTCGACCCGGCCCGGGCCCAGCTGACCTGGCGGGTGGCCGCGACCGACTACACCGAAGCGACCATCCTGCTTCCTGCGCTGGGCGCACTGCGTGCGGCCGCCCCCGGCACACGCCTGGCGATGATCGACATGAACCCGCCGACACTGGTGCGCAAGGCCGAGCAGGGCGAGTTGGACCTGGCTTTCCACATCGCCATCGATGCGCCGCCCGGCTTGCGCCAGCGCCCGCTGTTCACTGACCGCTACGTGCTGGCCGGGCGTGTCGATCATCCGCGTCTCAGGCGCCGGCCGACGCTCAAGCAGTTCTGCGCGCTGGAACATGTCATCGTGTCGCCCGACGGCGGCGGCTTCAGCGGCCCCACCGACGACGCCCTGGCCGAGCAGGGCCTTGCGCGCAACGTAGTGCTGTCGGTACCGCGCTTCTCGGGCGTTGCGCCAATGCTGGTCGATAGTGACCTGGTGGCCATGCTGCCGCAGCGCTTGGTAGCCGGGAATCCGGCCCTCGCGGTGGTGGAGGCGCCCCTGGTGGTGCCGGGCTTCGAGATGCTGATGCTGTGGCCAGAGCGGGTGCACCGCGATCCTGCGCATCAGTGGTTGCGCGAACAGTTGGCGGGGGCCGTCACAGGGGCAAGCTGAATCGACTGACAGGCTGAAGGGCGGCGCCAGGCGACAAGCCAGGCAATGTTTGAAACATGGTATGTAGTACGTATCAAGGTCGCATCATCAATAAAATGGCATTTCTAAATAGGCCAAAGTACGATTAGCTAAAAAATCAGTACGATTCGAGTGAGCTGCTCCGCTAGCTGTGCCGAGCCGGCGGGCGAGTGATAAGCGGCAGGGTTGGCGTTGATCGGCGCCATCGCCCTATCAGTAAGTCCACTGCTTGGGAGGCATCGCAGCATCAGACAGACGTACGCTGCCTACCGTCTATTCAAACAGTGAGCAGCGCATGAAAAAACGCCTGACCAAAGCGGAAGTGGAGAAACTGGCCATTCGCTACGCCCGACTGTTCCACGGGCCGACGGTATCGGGAGGGCCAAAGACCCGAGAGTACTGGCGAGCCATGTTTCTTTTCGGCTGCCTTGCCATCTGTGCCGTGGTCGGTGTTTTCGTCACTGTGCTGCGGCCGGAATACACGCTGATCCCCGGGCTCGCGGCGCTGTGCCTTGAGGCTGGGGCGCTGTTGCTATGGGTGCGTACGTACGAGCCGCAATTCAGAGAGCATGTGCTGCGCAAAGAGGCGGTGCTCAAGTTGGCCGGCTAACGGCTGTATCGCACCGGCGACCTGGCGCGCCTGCGCGTCGATGGCCAGCTCGAATTCCTTGGGTAGGGGTTCATGGGCTATCCGTGCAGGTCGAGGCTGTAGATGAGGTCGTCGTGCCAGCGGCCACCCAGCCGGTAGGCTTGCGGCACACGGCGGGCGAAGGTGAAACCGCACTTTTCCAGGACCCTGCAGGAGGCCGTGTTGCCGTCGGTGACGGTGGCCTCCAGCGAGGTGAGGCCGGTGGCGCTGGCGAAATCCACGATAACCCGCAGCGATTCGCTGCCCAGGCCCTGGCCGTGCCACTCGGGCAGCAGCAGGTAGCCGCTCTCGGCATGGCCCTGGCGCAGCATGCGCAGGCCGGTGACCCCGACCTCCCGGCCGCTGGCCTTGTCGGTCATCACCAGGCACAGCCAGTGTTCGGCGCCGGGTGACCAGTCCGGCAGACGATGCTCGAAACCCCGGCGCACTTCGCTTTCCGGTAGCTCGTCGAACACATGGCGCATGGTATCAGGCTCGCGGTGGAGCCTGAGAAACAGCGGCCAGTCGGCTTCGATCAGGGGGCGCAGGTACAACCGATCGGTGTGCAGCTCCAGCATCCGGTGCTCCTTGCGGGATTGGTAGGGCTGGAGGATTTGTACGCCGGGTTGCCTGGATGTTCAAGCCTGCAGTCACTCACAACTGCACCCGCCGAAGCCGGCCAGTCAACGGCACCGCCTCGCCCTCCGGCGTCGGCAGTGCCCGGCCCACCAGCCCCATGCCTTCGCTCACCAGTACCGCATCCTCTACCCGGCACAGGTTGGAAGGGGTATCCAGGCCGCGGGCGAGCACTGTCACCTGCTGCGTTTGCAGGTTGCAATGCAGGAGCCGTCCGCTGAAGCGGGTAAAACCGCCATGCCGCGGCTCGCCTTGCCAGTCGGGCGTCAAGGGTTGCTGCAGGCTGTCGCAGAGCTCCAGCACCAGCAGGTTGCCGTCGCGGTCCAGCGCCAGCCCGGTGGGCAGTTGCAGGCCATCCACCACGATTTCGATCCGGCCACTGCCCGGCCAGACCCGGATCACCTGGCCGGCCCTGTCGGCGAAGTCCATGCCCCGGCGACCCGGGTCAGCGTGCAACTCGCCGGAGAACAGGCTGATCAGCACCGCGTCCGTGGCCGGTTCGTACACCAGCGTGACAGGCACGGCTTCCTGGCCTTGGGGCAGCTCGGGCAACGCCACGAGCTCACGTTCCTGCTGGCCGTCGGCGAACTCCACCAGCTGGTTGCTATCGGGCTTCACCGCCAGCCAACTGCGGCGCGTTGGGTGATAGCACAGCGCATTGAGGTTGCCGTGGCTGTGAAACACCGGCTCGGGCGGCGTGAACTGCAGGTCCAGCAACCGCGAGCCGCTGACGTAGTCGGTCTGGCTGGCCAGACAACGGCCATCACCGCAGGCGATATCCGACAGGCCCATGATTTCGTCGCGCCACATGCGCACCTGCATGTTCATGGCGCGAAAACCCTGGGCCACGGTTTCCCGGGGCAGGTAGGTGCCGGGGGCGCGCGGGTCCGGTCGCAGCCGGCTGATGCGGCCGCTGAAGACCTGCTCGGCCAGGCCCGAGCCGGCTTCGGCCAACAGCAGGCTGCCGTCGGCCAGCAGGCAGACGCCGCGCGGGTTGAGCAGGCCCTCGGCGATGAGCGTATTGGGTCGCAGGTTTTCGTCAGGGTGTGTCGGAACAAGCACAGGCATGGGGACTCTCCGTGGAAAGGGGATCGGCGCAGCTACTGTGGCGGCTGCCAGGGCTCGCCGGTGAGGTAGGCGCGCAACAGCGCACGCTGGCTGGGCGACATCGAGCGCACCACCGGCATGAACAGCGTGGTGTTCTTGTAGGCATCCGCGGTGCGGGCGAGGATCGGCGCCTTGGCGGCCATGATCGCGTCGGGCTGGTTCAGCGGGACGTAGCGGGACATGGCGGGGAAGGCCAGGTAGTGAAAACGCAGCACGTTCGGGTACACCTGCTGCCAGGTGACACGGCTGCCCCGGGGGATGCCGAAGTCGGTCTGGGCGAACTTGCGCAAGTTGGTGAAATAGCTGCCGGCGGCCAGGCCGTTGACGCTGTAGCTCAGGGCGACGAAGCCGGCCTGCCCGGCTGTGCCGGGCCTGACCTTGACGGGCACGCTGACGGCAAGCTGGCCGGGGTTGACGGGCAGCGAGTCGGGAACATCGAGGAAGTCCCAGTACTCCGGCGAACCGTATGACGGGCCCGAGGGCGCGGTGCCCAGGTTGATCTTGCAGGGCGTGGTCACCGGGCCGCCCAGGTAACGGACCTGCAGGGTGATCGACAGGCCGTCGGGGTAGTCCTCGGTATAGACGTTGCGCTGGTCGGCGTAGACCCGGTAGACCGACTCGCATGCGTGCAACAGGGTGCCGGCGACCGCGCCGGGTGCGTCGACGTGCAGGACCGAGGATTTCGCCGCCTGCTGCTGGCTGGGGTTGAGCGGCAGGTCGACGA
This sequence comes from Pseudomonas mosselii, assembly GCF_003205295.1. Classification (GTDB taxonomy): domain Bacteria; phylum Pseudomonadota; class Gammaproteobacteria; order Pseudomonadales; family Pseudomonadaceae; genus Aquipseudomonas; species Aquipseudomonas mosselii_B. The sequence continues at coordinate 140,680 of NZ_QJRP01000009.1, read as the reverse complement.
TGCCGCCATACACGTAGTAGTTGAACAGCGGATTGCTGTTCGGGTCGAGGGTGGCCAGGGGAACCGCACCGGCGGTGAGGGTGACCGGCCCGTAGTTGGCGTTGGGCCCGATGGGGCTGGTGATGTCGTCGCGCACGGCCCTGAAGGTCTGCTTCGGAATCAGGTTGACCATGTCGATGCTCAGCATGCCGTTGCTGCCCAGCTCGGCATAGGCCGTACTGCCGGTACTCTGGTTGACCAGCTGGCGGCCGGGCTGGCAGTTCAGCGGCTCGTTGGCGAAGGCCGGGGCCAGGGTGCCGATGACCCGACCGATGCTCGGGTTGGGGGTGTAGCGACCTGCGGCGTAGTCGGCGTCCAGTTGCGCGGTGGTCATGGCCGGACACATCTCGAACATCACGAAACGCAGGACGATCCCGGTCGCCCCGGGCGCCTGGATGATCGCGCGCAGGCCGGGGCTGTTGCGGTTCCAGCTGACGATGCTGCTGAGCGGGAAGGTCAGCTGGAAGGTGCCGCTCAGGCGGAACGAGCCTGGCGCATCCATGGACGTGGGCAGCAGCACGCGCTTCTTTACATCCAGGCTGCTGCAGACGGTGTTGCCGTGGATCAGCAGCTGGATATTGCTGCTGGCGCCGATCTGCAGGCCGCCGACGAAGATCTGCGTGGTGGTGGTCGAGGTCGGGTCCAGGTCCACCATCATCGGCCCGGATACCGGTGCCTGCCCGGTCACCGGGTCCACCGAGCCGAGCAGGTAGACCGGTTGCCCCACCAGGTCGCCCGTGGTGCCGACATTGCCCGGGCTGCCCTGGGAGCTGATCACGGCGTTCTGCAGGTCGACGACATGCTGCCCGTAGTGGTTCCAGCCACCGGCGGTGTAGTAGTCGCCCGTCGGCGCATTGAGCATGGCGTTCAACTGGTCGTCGGTGAAGGACTGGGCGCCCGGGGCCAGGGTCGAGGTGGTCAGGTCGAAGATCGGCCACTCATCGTTGTCCTGGTAGGGAATGGTGGGCGAGTTGTTCGGCAGGCTGACATCGGTGCGGATGCCACCCCAGAAGTTCAGGCGCGGGCCATTCAGGATGCTCATGGTTCAATCCTCGTCCTTGATGGGTTTGCCCAGGGGCGAATGGGCGAATTTGAACAGGTAGGAGTAGTCGGACTTGTAGGGGCTCTTGACCGGCGTCGCCATGGAATGGCAGTTCATGCAGCTGCTATTGGGCTGGATGTAGCTTTCCATGGTGACGTTGGCCGACAACGCGGGTGTCGGCTGGCCCAGCGGGTTGCCGGGGTTGTCGGGCATCAGCGGACGCTGGGTGGTGATCAGCTGGTAGTACTTCAGCACGCTGCGTTGCAGGCCCGGGGCGGCGCGGTAGCTGGCGTTGACCTGCTGGGTGACGTCGGCGATCGGGGTGACCCGGTTCAGCGGGTTCGGGGTCTTGAAGGTGGTGCCGGGCCGGGGCACGCAGACCAGTTGCGCGCCCTGGGTCTGCCAGTTGCAAGGCGACTGGTTGAGGCTGGCGGCGGGCGCGGCGGAGTTGAAGTAGGAGTAGGCAGTGCCAGGGACCGGCTGGTCGACCCACTGGCCGTTCACCAGCGCCTTGGGCGCCACGTTGTCGACCTGCTCGAAGGTCGACCAGATCCATTGCGGATAACCGTTGGCCTTGGTGATCACATGCAGGCCCACCAGTCCCAGGAAGGCTTCGGTAACTCCGTTGCGCCGGCCCTGGTCGTCGAACGTGGCGACCCGCGCCAGCATGGTCAGGTAGCGGCTGGCGTTGTCCCGCGGCCCGAGAATGCGCCAGCTCGACTTGATCTCGATGACCCCGTAGGGGAACTGGATGTTGCGCGCCCGGGAGACGATATCGGCGTTATAGAAGCGGTTGCCGACGATGTAGTTGTAGGACGCCTCGTTGGCCGAGATGTCGTAGTAGGTCGGGTTGCCGGCCTGGTCGATCAGCCAGCCGCCGACGGCCTGGTCGATGGCGTTGACCAGCGAGCTGTTCTTCAGCGCGGCGATGTTGATGATGCCCAGGCTCCTGGGGCCCAGCGGGCTGTTCCAGGGGCCTGGATCAGCGCCGCCCGGCAGGAAGATCTCATCGACGGTCTTGTAGGTCTGCCAGACGGTGTAGCCGGCGTCCCCGGGTTGCCGGGTGCAGTCCGGATTGCCGCGTCGGCGGTCCTGGGCAGGCCAGTTCAGGGCAATGAACAGCTGCCAGCTGTACTGGTCGAACTGCGCCTGGCCGGCCATGGGGGCCGGCGCATTGGCAGGAGGCTGGCAGTTGAGCTGGATGGCCAAGGGTGATGGCAGGGTCTGTTCCCTGGCCAGCGTCGGCAGGCAGGCCAGGCCCAGCAGCAGCACGGAAAAACGCATCATCGGTTTCATGGCGATCCCTCGCATGGCTCAAGGTTTACGTTGCATCAGCTGGTTCCATTGCGCCTTGTGGCCGTTGCTCTGCGCGGCCGGCGGCTCGAACAGCTGGCAGGGCGGCGGGTTGGCCGGGCACATGGCGGCGACCCGTGCCCAGGTCTGGGCCGGGTCGGGCTTGACCATGCGAAAGCCGGTGTAGTTCTGGCTGACGATCGGCGCATTGGCGACGCTGGCGTCTCCGGAAAAGTAGAACGACTGCGGCTGCCGGTAGGGCGGTTGCCCCGAGGCTTTGCGGTAGAAGGCATAACCGAACAGGATCGGCCCCTGGGGTGAGTCGAGGTCCAGGGCGTAGGCCTGCACGCTGGCGTCCAGGTGCTGGCTGCGCGTGGCGCTGTAGGGCAGGTGCTTGATGAAGTCCTGGCGCGGCGGATGGTTCATCGGCGAGAACAGGCAGCAGGCCGGCATGTCCTTGGGGCGGTCCTGCGGGTAGGTCAGGAAGTACGCCTTGTTGCCCAGCGAGACGAACGAGCAGGTGTAGTTGTTGTTGCGGATCGGGAAGATCGGCAGGCAGTACTTCTCGTAGTGCTCCATCATGGCGCCGAAGCCGTCACCGTCCGGCGGAATGTAGGTGGTGTCGTAGTAGCTGGTGCCGCGGGAGACGGTGTAGTCCGCCGGGCTCAGGGTGGCGGGCGGGTTGCTGTAGGGCGGCGGGTTCTTCTGGTAGTTGCGCATCACCCGGTACATGGTCCAGTCGCTGATCCAGTACGCCGGAAAGAACGGGTCGGACGGGTCGCTCGCCGCGCGTTCGGCGATGCAGTTGCCGTTGCTTGCATCGCATCCCAGGGTGTTGTGCACCCCCATGGTGAAGTAGACGGCGCTGTCGTCCGCCTGGGCGTAGAGTGAGGGGCACAACAGCAGGATCAGCAGCAACAGTCGGTCGAGGATGCGCTTGTTCATTGGACACTCCTGTGAAGTGTGCCGGGTGACAGTCTCGTCACCCGGCGGTCCTTGCGGTCAACCCTGCGGGTAGTCGCTCATGCTCAGCGGGATCGGTGGGTAGTTGCGTTTCACCAGGGACTGCGCCCAGAGCTCCAGCACCGCCCGGCGGCTTTGCGGCATGTCCCGGGTGATGGGCATCGCCAGGGTGCTTTCCTCCTGGTACTGCTTGCTGATCAGCACGATGAGCTGGTCCACGGCCCCTTCTATGCGTGCCAGCGAGTTCAGCGGCATGTACTTGTTCATGATCGGGTACATGTAGAAGAACGGTTGCAGGATGAACGGGTAGATGAAGCGCTGCCAGATCAGCTGGCCGGCGTCCTGCTGCTGGTAGACCTGGTTCCAGGCATCGACGAACGCCTGCTGCATGTCCGGTTCCTGCGGCAGCACGCGCAGCGGTGCCAGGAAGTCGGTATAGGTCTGCAGCAACTTGAAGCTGAACGGAACCTGCGGTGGCTGCCCGCCCTCATGGACGAAGAAGCGCAAGGTCGGGAAGCCCGGTGCCACGGCCTTGACGGTCAGCAGGGCGACACCGTTGGCGTCGGTGGTGATCTGCGTGGTGCTGTACTGCACGTTGCCCTTCGGCGCATCCTGCAGCGTACCCTGGCCCTGGATGGGGTTGGCGAACGCCAGGCTGGGGCTCAGGGCCACCGAACCAGGCGTCGGCAGGTACTGCTGGTAGCTCACCGCTTTCATGCCGGTGGCCGAGTTGGCGGGATGGATCGCCGTGAGCCGCCGCCCCGTGCCTTCGCTCAGCTGGCGGGTGAGTGAAGGGGTACCGACGAACTGCGGCAGGTTGGGGGTGTTGTTGGCGGGGTTGTCCGGATCTTCGAGAAACAGCGTGAAGTCGGCCTGGTTGCTGAACGCCAGGTAGTAGTCGGTGGTGCACATCATGTAGGCGTTGTTGTACTCGGCCACCGTCAGCACGGTGCCGGCCGGCGCGGGCAGGCCATCGTACTGCACCATGATCTGCAAGGTCTTGCTGTCGCCGACGTCGATGAAGCTGGCGCTCTCGACCACTTCGGCGGTCCACATCTGCTGGGTCGCTGCCTGCACGGGCGTTGCGCCTTGCTGTTGCAGCTCCAGCGATCCGCTTTGCAGCTGTTTCTGCGCTTCGGCGCTCAACGGCAGGTCGAGGATCCCTGAGCGTTTGTCGAAGGCCGCCTGCTGGTAGTCGTCATAGCCGAAACTGGCCAGTGGCGTGAACTGCTCGCCCTGGCGTATCCCCAGCTGGTAGCTGCCGGCGTCGAACTTCGCCGCCACCGGAATCTTGGCTTTTGCGTCGAGCGCATAGCTGGGGAACCCGTTGAGCAAGTCCAGCGACAGGGTGTCGTCATGCACCTGCGCCGAGATCACGCCCAATGTCATGGGCTTGAAGTCCACGCCGTCCTTCTGCAACTGTACCGGATTGCAAGCGACCAGCCGTCGCCCGGCCGGCGCGGTGGGAAACTCGTCGTCGAACCACAGGCCCAGGGTGCCGGCGGTGCGGCTGTAGGCCGGGTTGAAGAAGATGCTGCCGACATTGTCCAGGCCTTTCTGGTACATCGCCTGCACGTTGGCCAGGACCGTCGGGTCGGTGGAGTGGGTAGTGATGGGCGGCTGGTCGTTGAAGACGCCGTTCTTGTCGTAGCAGGTCAGGTAGGTGGAGAAGCGGAACATCAAGCCTTTGGCGTTCTGCTGTTCCATCTGTTGCTGCAGGTTCTGCAGCAGTTGCGAGTTGCCCAGCGCCCAGCTCAGGTTCTCTTTCGGGAAGCAGGTCTGCCAGGTGGTGGTCACGTAGATCAGGCCACCAAGGCCAGCCCAGTTGAAGTTCAGGAAGCGGTCGAGCATACGGTGCTGGCGCTTGAGGGTCAGGCCGCACTGGGCGTCGCCGAGCACCAGCCGGTCGAAATACAGCGCCGTGAAGGTGTTCTGCCAGGGGCTGACGTCAACGAAGCGCGCCGGGGTGGGGGCGTCGCTGCCGAACGGGTTGCCGAGCAGGTTGTAGGTCTGGTTGATCAGCGGGTCCTGGCTGACGTAACCCCCACCGGGCAGCTCGCCGCCGGTGATGACGGAAGCTGTCGCCGGGATGCCGGGATCTGCCGGCGTGTAGTTGACGGTACCGCAGGCGTTGTCGCCGAACAGGTTCCACTCGCCGGGGATCATCACACTGGGGTTCTGCGCGACGTTGCCCGGCACCTGGGTGACGTACTTGGGGGCCTCGAGCAGAATCTGCGGGGTGATCACCCAGGGCATCAGCTTGCTGCTGGCATTCGCCGGGTTGATCCCGTAGTAGTCGAGGAAGCGCCAGTTCAGGCGCATCCTCGAGGCGTCGTAGAGCGGGAACATGTCGTTGTTGTTGGCGGTCGGCGGGCTCCAGTACATATGGCCGCCCAGGTAGATGCGCGGAAAGTTCAGTACGCTCATGTCTTGCTCCTTAGCGTTGCCACTGGGCGCGTTTCAGCGACCAGACAAAGTCCAGTTTGTTGTACCCGGCGAATTCGGACGCCGGCACCGGGGCGGTGGGGTAGACGATGCCGTCCTGCTGCTTCTGGGCGAAATTGAAGTAGCCCTTGGTCTTGGAGTACGCCGCCGTGCCGTGGCAGGCGAAGCAGGACGACTGGCTCTGGAAGGCCGACTCGAGCTGGGAGTTGGCCAGCAGGGTCGGATTGGTCTCGGACTGGGTGCCGATCAGCTCGTATTGCGCCAGATCCGGGTACATGGCCTGGAAGGTCGTGTTGGCCGTCTGCGCCGCCGGTGTTGGCCCGGTGCTGTTGCTCATCGGGGTGGGCGGAATCGCGTTGGTCACGGTGTACTTGCCGTTGTTGCGATTCTCGAAGGTGGTCCAGACCCATTGCGGGTTCAGCTTGTTGACCACGTGCAGGCCGCTGAGCGCGGCGTAGCCGACCTGGTACTGGCCGTTGTCCTGCTGGTAGTAGGCCTGGGCGATGTAGTAGCCATCGCCTTGCAGCACCTGCTGGTAGCTTGGGTCGTTACCGATCCACAGCCAGGCGGCCTTGAGCTCCCAGGCGGTGGAGGGGAACTTCAGGTCCTCGGTCAAGGCGGCCTGGCCGTTCACGTTGTACACCTTTTCCTGCACGATGTAGTCGAAGGTGTCCTCGCCCATCAACAGCTGGAAGCGTACCGGCTGGCCCTGTTGCGCGGTCGGCACCGCGCCACCCATCTCGAGGATCAGGCCGTCCACCTGCTGGACGGCGTTGAGGTTGTGGAAGGTGCGGTTGACGTTCATGCCCTGGGCCTGGGCCGCCTGCAGCACAGCAGCCGGCACCGGTTCGCTCTGGCCCCAGGGCAGCGGGGCGGCGCCATTGCTCAGGTAGACCTGATCCGAGGGCTTGAGAGTTTCCCAGACCCGGTTGGGACTGTTGGACTCGACCGGCTGGTTCAGGCAGACGAACCAGTTCCAGCTCATGGATTCAGGCCCCTGGGCGAACGCCTGGCGGGCCTGGTCGACGTTGCCGCCGAACTGCATGAACTGGTTGCAATCGAAGCTGTTGGTGCCCTCGGCCTGGGCCAGTCCGGCCAGTGCGCTGAGGACGGTTATTGAGATGGCTCGCCGCATGTATGCTCCTTGGCATTGGCCAGGTCGGTGTGTGGGTGCCCCAGGAAATGCTGCAGGAGCAGTTGTTTCACCGCCGTGGCCGCAAGGCGCTGCGGCAACGGCAGGTCACAATTGGTGATGAGCAGCGGGCCTTCCCGCTCGCTGGCGGGCAGCCGGCCATGGCTGCCGCGTACCAGCGTGGTATCCAGCGGGATCAGGTCCATGTAGTAGCGAAAGCCGAGCTTTTTCTGCAGCAGGCGGCGCGCCACCTTCAACCGGGGGAAGCGGATGGCAGGGTCGATGAACAGCTCCAGGGGGTCGTAGCCGGGCTTGCGATGGATGTCTACGGTGCGGGCGAAATCCGGCGCCTTGCGGGCGTCGAGCCAGTAGTGGTAGTCGAACCAGTGGCCGGCGGCGGCCACCGCCACCAGCTCGCCGCTGCGCGGATGGTCCAGCTGCCAGGCCCGCTGCTCGGTCTTGTCCAGTACCCGCTCGATGCCGGGTTGGCGCTGCAACAGTGCCTTGACCCTGGCGATGTCCACGGGCTGGCGCACATAGATGTGGGCGATCTGGTGATCGACGACGGCGAAGGCATCGCTGGCACCGGGATCGAGCAACTCCCAGGTCAGCGACTGGCGCACCTGCAGCAGGCCTTCGGCGCGCAGCAGGCGATTGATGGACACCGATTGGCTGACCGCCTCGATGCCGTACTCGGACAGCAGCATCACCGCCGCGCCTTGCTCCTCGGCCAAGCGCAGCAGGCGCCCCACCTCGTGGTCGATGGCCCGCACCTCGTCGGCGATCGACGGATGATCCGGCCCCAGCCGTTGCAGGCAGTAGTCCAGGTGCGGCAGGTAGACCAGCTGCAGGTCCGGGCGATCGAGCTGGAACTCGGCGATGGCGCAATCGACGATCCAGCGGCTGGAGGCAATGCCGGCGGCCGGCCCCCAGAACGCCGGGAACGGAAACTCGCCGATCTGCGCCTCGATCCGCGCATGCAAGGTTGCCGGTGACGAGTACAGCCCGAAAAGCTTGCGGCCATCGGCCGGATAGTGCGGGCGCGGGGTGATGGCGGCGTCCACATCCGCATACATGTTGTACCACCAGAACAACTGGCTGCAGCGAAAACCCGGCAGCTCGCGCTTTAGCATCTGCCAGACCTTCTCGCCCTGGATCAGGGCGTTGGGTTGCAGCCAGAAACGCACCTCGGCCTGGTCGCGAAAATACCAGCCGTTGCCGACGATGCCGTGGTCGGCCGGCGCCAGGCCGGTGAGTATCGAAGCCTGCACAGTGGAGGTGACAGCGGGAAACACCGGTTGCAGGCTGGCCATCCTGGCCGATTGCTGCAACCGGTTGATGTGCGGCGTTGCCGCGCCGAGCAGCGCGGGCGTCAACCCGACCACATTGATCAGCAGCAACGGTCGACGTGGCGAGTCAGAGGGCATCGGCATGCACCTCCCGATCCTGGGATTGCAGCAGGCGACGCTGGCGCAGTTGCTCTTCGACCCAGCGCAGTTCGTCGCGGATGCCCCGGTGCTGGGCCTGCTCGTCGCTGGGGCGCAGAGGTGCGGGCAGTACGCCCCAGCTGTAGGTTTCCACCTCCAGCACCGGACGCACGTCCTCGTGCGCGGCCAGGAAGTCGAAGGTCTGCGCCAGGGCCATCTGGCTGCCGCCGAGTTCGGGCAGCAGCAGATGATCGCTGAACAGCGGAATGTGGAAATGAACCCGCAGCTCCAGATAGCGCGCAGGCTGTGCCGTACAGGCGGCGAGCGCGTCCGGCAGGTCCGCCCAGCACTGGATGCGGCCCTGGACGTCGCGCGCCTGCACCTGGTGCAGGTAGGTGGCTTCGGCAAAGCCGCCCAGCACCTTGAGGACCTGTGCGCAACGGCTCGGGTCGTGACTCGGCAGGCGGCAGATCATTGCGTTCGACAGCTGGATCTTGCCGATGGGCACCCCGGCCTGGCCCAGGCTTTCCAGGGACTGCCGGCAGTCCTCGAACATCACCGCCTGGTGACAGACGTCGAAACACAGCGCCAGGTGGTCATGATGCGGGTCGCTGGCCTGCCATTGGCGGAAGAAGGCGATGGCCTGGTCGGTGGTCTGCAGCACGCAGTCCGGCTCCATTTCCAGGCAGATCACGATCTTCTTGCCGGTCTCCTGGTGCAGCCGGGCCAGTGCCGCCGTGAGCTGGCGCAGCTGTTCCCTGGCCTGTTGCTGCAGCGTCGGGTTCCAGTGGGCGGCGTAGCCCAGCGGCACGCTGGAGATCACCCCTTGTGGGCACTCCGGCGGCAGGGCCTCGGCCAGCAGTCGCGCCAGGTCCAGGCTGTAGGCCAGCCGTTGCGGCTCGGCCCAGCTGGGCAGGTAGACGGCCGCCTTCACCGCGCCCTCATGAAATTGCCCATAGGGGAAGCCATTGAGCGAGGTCAGGCGCAGCCCGCTGCGCCGCAGCAGATCAAAAAACGCCCGCCGTTTCGCCGGCTCACGCAGTTCGGTTGCGGCTGCGGCGCTGATCCACAGTCCGCTGTCCTGCTGGCCGAGCCCGCGCAGCCTGCGCACGCCCTGGAAGTGCCGGTCGATGGCGACGCGCAGCGCGGCGAGGTCGCGGGCCGGGTGCACGTTACCGCAGTAGCCGAGCTGCGCGGCGGTCCAACCACGGCCCAAGGTCATTTGATCACCGGGTCCTGGCCGCGCAGGGCCGAGTTTTCCTGCCACTGGCGACGCTGGTCGATGGGCAGCGGGGTGCTGACCAGGGCCTTGTCCAGCTGGCCGCTCTGGGCAAAGAAATCCACCGGGTTGTGGAACAGCACCTGTTCGACCTGGGCTTCGCTAAAACCTGCCGCCAGCATCGCCTGGCCGGTCTTGGGCACCTTCAGCGGGTCACTGATGCCCCAGTCGGCGGCGCTGTTGACCACCATTTTTTCCGTGCCGTACTGCTGCAGCAGCGCGACCATGCGCTGCTCCGACATCTTGGTGTTGGGGTAGATGGAATGGCCGCGCCAGCAATCGCTGTCGAGCACCAGCGGCAGGGTCAGTTCGTTGAGGTGGTCGATGATTACCAGGTGTTCGGCGATGCCGACTTCGCGGATCACCGCCAGGGTGCGCTTGGTGCCGCCGATCTTGTCGCGGTGCGGGGTGTGCACCAGTACCGGCAGGTTGAATTGCCTGGCCAGCTCAAGCTGCGCGGCGAGAAAGCGGTCTTCTTCCGGTGTGATGTCGTCATAGCCGATCTCGCCGACGGCGACCACGCCATCCTTGACCAGGTAGCGCGGCAGTATCTCCAGCACTTCATTGGCCACCGACAGGTCGTTGGCTTCCTTGGGATTCAGGCCGATGGTGCAGAAGTGATGGATGCCGAACATGCTGGCGCGAAAGCGTTCCCAGCCCAGCAGGGTGTCGAAGTAGTCGACGAAACTGCCGATGCTGGTGCGCGCCTGGCCTTGCCAGAACGCCGGCTCGATCACCCCGGTGATGCCGGCGGCGGCCATGTTCTGGTAGTCGTCGGTAGTGCGGCTGACCATGTGGATATGTGGGTCGAAATACTTGGGCATGGTGAATCCTCGTCAGGGAAATGCGTAGTCGGGCATCAGCTTGCGTGGTGGTCGGCCAGGTGGTCGTGCCACGCTGGCGGCAGGCGTTGTTGCAGGGCCAGCCCGAGCAGGCGCTGGCGTTGCGCCGGGCTGAGCAGGTCGAAGGCGATGGCCAGGTGCAACCCAGGCGATACCGTGCGTGCTGCCGCGAGCTGCTCATCCAGCAGGTCCAGGGCCAGCTGGTTGAGCGGGACGCCATGGCGCTGCGCCAGACCGACCAGTCGCCGTACATCGAGCCCCATGCCAAGCGCCTTGAGCACCAGCTGGTGGAAGGCTCGCTCCGGGTAGTGGCGGGACGGGTAGGGGGTGTCCAGGGCGAGGGCGGCGAACACCTCGCTGTTGCTGGTACGCCCGGCCTGCAAGGCCAACGGCACGCACAGCCCCGAGCTGTCGATCCAGTCGAGGGCCTTGAGCAGGGCGACCTTTTCCTGGTCGTCGCCCCACAGGAACAATTGGCGCAGCAAGGGCAACTGAGCGGCCTGGGGCTGCTCCCCGAGGACCTGGGCCAGCAGCAAGGCGCGCGCCAGTTGCAACTGGCTCCACCCGTTATCGTCGAGCATGGCCCGCTCGCGAATACGCCGCTTGCACTGGCTGCTCAGCAGCGCTGTGGTGTTGACATCCGGCGACTGCCCGAGGCGCTCCTGGGCCTCATTCCACCAATGCAGCTCGGTCGGCTCGAGCTGCGCGGCCAGGGCCTGGTGCCGTGCTGCCAGGTCGTCATGGCGCATCTCGAGCGCCGCCGTTGTCGAGGTAGCGATATCACTGTTCATGTCGGTTTGATCCAGCGCTGTAGGTGTGGAAGCAGGAAGAACACCAGGACACACAGCAGGCTGCCCAGGGGCTGGTCGGCGACCGCCAGCACCAGGGCATCGAACAGCGGCAGGGCCGCCAGCCCCGCGCCGATGAAGGCGCGCACCTGCCGCCGACGCGGGTCGGCCAGGTGCAGCCAGTAGTGCCAGCCCAGCCAGCCCAGCCACAGCAGCAGCACCGGCCAGAACCACAGGGTGTCGGCGTAGGCCGCCAGGGCCAGCGGGCTCAGCATCAGCACCAGGGGCAGGCGGCTGAGCAGTTGGTTGAGGTGCTCCTGGCGCGCCAGGTAGGTCAGGCCGCTGATGTACACGCCAAGCAGCAAGGCGCACAGCCAGATGGGCCGGGCCGGCATCGCCAGGCTGGCCGCCGCGGTGAGGTAGAGCGCCGAGCGGCAGGCGCCCATCAGCCAGACGCTGTGGGCGTATTTCTTGTGCAGCAGGTTGTAGCCGAGGATGCAGCCCACCAGCAGGGTGACGCCGGCCAGCAGCCACTGGGGCTGCTCGATCAGCCGGCTCAGCCCCAGGGCCGCGGCTGCCGCCAGCAGCAATGCCAGCCAGGTGGCCAGGCGCACCTGCCGACGGCTGACCAGGCCCAGGGTGATAGGCCTTGGGTTGTGATGCTGCTGGTCCCAGTCGGCGTCCAGCAGGTCGTTTAGCAACATGCCGGCCAGGTACAGCAGCGACAGCATGGCCAGCAGCAGGATCCACACCAGCGACGAGGGCGGTGCCAGGGCACCGGCGCTGCTGGCCAACAGTGCGGCGGCCAGGGTGTTGGTCCATACCGTCGGCAGGTTGGAAACGCGGCCGACGGTCATCCAGGTCTTCATCTGGCTCATTGCGCACAGCCCTCGCCGAGGGCCAGCGAATGGCCGCGATAACCGGCAAGGCGCAGCAGCGCCTGTTCCATCAGGCCGTCGTCGATCTCGTGCAGGTCGACCGAGGCGCCGATGCCGCTGAGCATGGGGATGGAGAGCTGGCCGCCCAGGTGCTGGCGAAACTCCTCGAGCCCCAGCAGCACCCGCGAACGTCCCTGGTCATCCTTCAGGTTCAGCTCCGGCGGGCACAGGTTGAAGCCGAGCCTGAGCAACAGGCCCAAGATCCGCTCGCTGTCGAAATCGCTCAACAGCCCCAGGGCATTGGCGTACAACCCGTCCAGAGCCATGCCCACCGCCACGGCCTCACCATGGCGCAGGCGGTGCTGGCTGAGATTCTCCAGCCGATGCGCCGCCCAGTGGCCGTAGTCCAGCGGGCGGCCATTGCCGCGTTCGAAAGGATCGCCGGCGCCGGTGATATGCCCCAGGTGCAGCTCGGCGCAACGGCGGATGGCATGGCGGCTGGCCGGGTGGTCGAAGCGGGCGAGAGCGTCGGCCTGGCGCTCCATCCATTCGAAGAAGGCGCGGTCCTTGATCAGCGCCACCTTGACCGCCTCGGCGAGCCCTGCGATCTGGTCGCGGTGACCCAGGGTGGTCAGCAACTGGAAGTCGTTGATCACTGCGGTGGCGGGGTAGAAAGCACCCAGCACGTTTTTCTGGCCGAAGGCATTGATGCCGTTCTTTACCCCGATGCCGGCGTCGTTCTGGGCCAGCACCGTACTTGGCAGGCGAATCAGGCGCATGCCGCGGTGGAAGGTGGCGCAGGCGTAGCCCACCGCGTCCAGCACCGCGCCACCGCCCAGGGCCAGGACGCAGCAGTGGCGGTCCAGAGCATGGGCCAGCATGTCTGCATACAGCTGCTGCAGCACCTGTGCGTCCTTGCTCAGCTCGCCGGCCGGCACGGCGATCGGCGCCGCTTTCAGGTTCAGGTCGGCGTCATGGGCGGCGAAGTACGCGTCGATCTGGCCCGGCAGGTGCGGTGCGCAGCGCAGCAGCTGCTCATCGGCGAAGATCAGCACCGTCACCCGGCCAGTGTGCTGGGCGGTGAGCTGGCGATGCAGGCAGGGGTTGAGCGGATCGAACAGGTGGTCGGTGAACAGCACCGGATAGTCGTAGCTGACCGTGAAGCGTCCGCGCAGTGGCCGTGACGGTTCGCGCCGGCGCAAGGCCTTGAGCAGGCTGTACCCGGCAATGAACAGGCCGGGCAGGATCATGCTGGCAAGAATCGTCACCAGCAGTGCGTTTTGCTCGACGAGGAAGCTGCCGATGGCGCTGTAGGCCAAAGCCAGGCCCGCGTTGGCCAAGGTGGTGACCAGCATGAAGGCGCGCAACGGATAGCGCTGCATGCCGGCGGCCACCACCGAGGTCTCCGCCAGCACCGGTACGCCGCGCAGGCAGGCCAGCGACAGCGTGCCCAGGCGGTACGCCAGTTGCCCCGGCTGGCGCTGGTGCAGACCTAAGCGGTTGGACAACACCCGCAGATATCCGGCACCCAACGCGTAGCCCAGCCCGGCGCCCAGGCACAGGCCGATGAAGATTGTCAGGTAGCCGCCGACACTGCCCAGGGTGGCCACAGCCAGTAGCGCCACCATGCTCGAGGGCACGGGCAGCACCACGTCCAGGGCCAGCAAGGCGATCAGCAGCAGCGCCAGCTTGAGCATCTGGCCAGGCGTCGAAGGGCGGTACAGGTCGAGATGGGTGAGGAAACCCTGGATCTGCTGTTCGAACAACAGGAAACTGGCGATCACCAGGCCAGAGAAGCACAGCAGTGACAACCAGAAGTGTGCGGCCGGCCCTTTTTCAAAGAGCGCGCGATAGCCATGGCTGCGCTTCATCAAGCGTCCCTCTTGTTGTTTTGACTGAGTTCCGTTTCAGCAGTAACACGCAGTGGCGGGCGTCGCCCGGAAGAATAATGCCTCCTGTTCTTGGGGGAGGTCGTTTTGTATTTATAGTGTCGGCAAAGACAATCACAAAACTAGCCGGTCGCTTCGCTTTTGCAAGGGCGAAAGGTCCGTAATCATTAGATGAAACGCTAGGTGTTCGCCGCGACGTTAGAAGTTTTGTGAATTATTGGTTTTGATTAAATATTTTTGATTAATTACATTTTCAGGCCTTCGGTGAAGTGACCTGATTACTAATGAGAATCGTTAGTTTCAAGTAAGTGATCGCGCCAGCGCCCAGTAATACGCCATCATCCGTCTTCGCTGGATAATTTATAAAAGTTAAATATTGCATATATAGGTAGGCCTCGTCTTTAAGCAGCAAAGACCTGCAGAAACCTTTGGGCAGCGCCACCACGGCTACCGAGTGCCGCCAAGGGAAACATTTGTACTCCTCCTGGTTTGACGCTTTGTGCGGGGTGTTCGCCGGATGTAGCGTTGAGGTAAAATTTCCACTTGTTTCCGGCGCTCAACCCCGTCAGACAAAGGACTGTATGCCCGCTATCCCACCGCTGCGCCGCCTGCTTGCATGTGCCGTTCTCGTAACGCTCACCGGCTGCCAGCCCGAGCCTGCTCCGCCCCTCGACCAGCAACTCTACATCTGGCAACGCCAGTGGCGGCCGGCCCATGAACAGGCCCTGGCCGAAAGCCGTGCCGACTTCTCGACCCTGCGTGTGCTGGCCTTGCAGGCTCAGCCCAAGGCCGGCTGGAGCAAGGCGCTGGTCGACCTGCCACGGCTCAAGGCCGACGGCCGCCCGGTGATCGCCGTCGTACGCCTGGATGGTCAGTTGCCCGCGCTCGACCTGCAGGCGGCCGGTACCCATATCGCCCAATTGCTGGCCGACTGGCAGGCTGCCGGCGTGAACCCGAGTGGACTCGAGATCGACCATGACAGCGGTAGCGCCCGCCTGCCGGGCTACACCGAATTCCTCCTGAAACTGCGCGAGCAACTGCCACCGGGCCTGAAACTGAGCATCACCGCGCTGCCCGCCTGGCTCGACAGCCCGCAGCTGCCGGCGCTGTTGCAGGCGGTGGACAGCAGCGTGCTGCAGGTGCACGCGGTGAGCGATCCGCGTCGAGGCCTGTTCGATCCGCTCCAGGCGCAAACCTGGGCCGAGCGCTGGGGGCGCGTCAGCGACAGACCGTTCTATCTGGCCTTGCCCGCTTATGGCGTCGCGCTGCTGGCGGATACCGGCGGCGCACCGATGGTGGAAAGCGAAGCCCCGTTGAACCGTGCCGGCGAGCGCCGCGAGCTGCTGGCCGACCCGCAGCAACTGGCGGACCTGGGCAGGCAACTGCGGAACAAGCCTCCCGCGAACCTGGCCGGGCTGATCTGGTTCCGACTGCCGTTGCCCGGCGACCGTCGGGCCTGGAGCCTGGTCACCCTGAAGGCCGTGGCGCGCGGCGACGCGCTTGTCAGTGAGTGGCGGGTCGAGCTGTCCGGGCAGGCCGGACTCTACGACATCAGCCTGGCCAACGTCGGCAATCTCGACCTGCCGGTGCCCGCAAGGGTGGAACTGAACGTTGAATCCTGCGATGCCGCGGACGGGCTGAATGGCTACCGCCTGCAGCAATCCCCGCAACACCTCGTCTTCAACCGCCAGTCCAGCGTGCGTGTGGCCGCTGGCGGCCGGCGCGTCCTCGGTTGGGCGCGCTGCCATGGAATCGATCAAGGAGCATGGAATGTCTACCCCTGACTGGACCCGGCACCTGCTGTGCCTGTCCCTGAGCGTGCCGGTCGGTACGGCGCTGGCCTGTGGTCCGGACTTCCCGATGCGCCTGCTGGACGACCGGGCGCAAACCCTGGCCGAGCTGCCGGAGGGCAATTTCGGCTTCGAGGTGAATCGCCTCGGCGAGCAGTTGGCGGGTCTCAAGCCCACCACCGAGATGACCCTGACACCTTACTGGGACAGCGACGACAACGACCGACCTTACCGTGAGCAGCGCAGCCATATCGAGGCCAGCGAGTTGCCGGAATCGCTGCGCGAGAAGGTCGCGCAACTGCGTGCCCTGGACGATCCGCAACAAGTCCTGGAGCAGGGCGCCGAACTGCCGGATGAACTGCGTCTGTACATTGCCGGCGCAGTCGCCTTCGATGCCGGCGATCACGCCCTGGCGGCGGACTATTTCACCAAGGTGCTGGCCCTGCCTGCCGAACAACGCAAGCTGCGCAGCACCTGGGCGGCCTACTCGCTGGGGCGGTCCTTGATGGCCCAGAGCTTCGAGGCCAGTGATGATCCGCAACAGACGCCACAGGCCCTGCAAGCCCAGGCGCGCGAGGCCTTCCTCCAGGCCCGCACGCTCAGTGCCGAAGGTTTCAGCGACCCGTTGGAACTGGGGGTGGCCAGCCTTGGCGAGGAGGCTCGCCTGGCCAAGCTCGCCGGCGACTGGAACAGCGCCATCCAGTTGTATGCCAGCCAGAGCCGGCTGGGCTCGGGCAGCGGCTACAGCTCGCTCAGGCAGCTTGCCAACGAACTGGTGAACCTGCCGGATGAACAGCTGAAGACGCAGCTGGCAAAGCCGATGCCGCGCAAGCTGCTCACTGCTTATCTGCTCAGCCATGTCGGCTGGGACTACGACGGCCAGCCGCCAACCCAGGCCCGGCGCCTGCCCGCGTTTCTGCAGGCCAGTGTCGGCGACAAGCTCGAAGACGCCGACCGCCTGGCTGCGTTGACCTACCAGCAAGGCAACTATGCCGCGACCAGAAGCTATCTGCAGCAGGCTGGCGATACCGGCCTTGCCTGGTGGCTGCGCGCCAAGCTGGCCCTGCGCGACGGCGACAAGGCCCAGGCCGCGGCTGCCTATGCCAAGGCCGCCGCGGCGTTCCCCCGCGAGGAATCGTGGGGCTCGCGACAGACGCCTGATTGGGACTACGAAAGCGTGAAACCCGGCTGCCGGGTCGAAGGCGAGGGCGCGATCCTGGCCCTTGAGCGCGGCGACTACCTGCAGGCCTTCGACCTGCTGTACCGCAGCCAGGAGATCTACTGGCAGGACACGGCCAGCGTGGCCGACCGCGTGCTGACCCTGGATGAGCTCAAAGGCTACGTCGATGCCCATGTGCCGGCACCGCCAGCGCCCAAGGCCGAGGAGGGCGGCTATGTGCCGCGGCCGGTGGCGACGCAGCTGCGCGAGCTGCTGGGCCGACGCCTGCTGCGCGAAGGGCGCTACGACGAAGCGCCCGGCTACTTCGCCACGCCGCAGTTGCAGGCCGACGCCAAGGCCTACGGCGAGCACCGCCAGGACGCCGTCTCGCGCTGGACGCCCACCGGCCGCGCCGAGGCGCTGTATGCCGCGGCGACCTTGGCGCGCACCGCGGGCATGGAAATCCTCGGTTATGAAATGGCGCCCGACTATGCCTGGCTGGGCGGCAGCTTCAGCCTGGGCAGCGACGAACTGCAGCCGGGGCCGTTCATTGGCGCCGGTGAGATGCAGCGTCAGCAGGCGAGCGAAGCCAAGCCCGACCAGCGTTACCACTACCGCTATGTCGCCGCCGACCTGGCCAACCAGGCCGCTGACCAGCTGCCACACAGCAGCCAGGCCTTCGCCGCGGTGTTGTGCACGGCGGCCGGATGGGTGCCCGGCAGCGAACAGGAAAGCGCGCTGTACAGGCGTTACGTGCAGCAAGGGCCGTTCGTGCAATGGGCGGAGGATTTCGGCAAGCAGTGCGAGGCACCCCGGTTCGACCAGGCCAACAAGCGCTACCTGACCGAGAAGCTGGATAGTGTGCGAACGGCGTTGCGGCCGTACAAGGCGCAGGTACTGCCGGTGGGGTTGGTGGTGCTGGCGGGGGTTGCCTGGGCGTGGATGCGGCGGCGCAAGGCGAAGGGCTGAGATGAGGTCGAGCGCCGCGAGGGCGGCGCTCGATCCACCGCCGTCAGTTTTGCGCGGTCTTTTGACCGGCTTCCAGCTTCACCGTCTCCTCCAGGGTGAAACGCCCCAGCGGGTTCTGCAGGAAGTTCTGGATATTGCTGCGCGAGATGTTGATGTACGGGCTGTAGTACAGGTCGATCCAGTGCACGTCCTGCTTGGCCAGTTTCTGCAGGTCCTCATACATCTGCTTGCGCTTGACCGGATCGGTTTCCACTCGTGCCGCGGCCACCAGGTTCTTGACCTTGTCGTTGTGGTAGCGGGTCATGTAGTTCTGGTTGGTGTCGTGGCCCAGCACGAAGGTGGTCTTCTGGTCCGGGTCGAGCACGTCGTTGGTCCAGTACATCACCGACAGGTCGTAGTCGCCGTCGACCAGCATCTGCCAGCTCTGGGTCGGGTCGACCTTCTGCAGGTTGGCAGTGATGCCGACATCGGCCAGCTGCTTCTGCACCAGCACGGCGATCTGCTCGTCGGCCTCGTTGCCGGCGTTGACCACATAGTTGACCTTCAGTCCCTCGGCGCCGGCCTTCTTCAGCAGCTCGCGGGCCTTGGCCGGGTCGAACGGACGCTGCGGGTTGTTGGCGTTGTGGTAGAGCGCGCCCTTGGGAATGTACGAGTAGGCCATTTCGCCGTGGCCGAAGGTGACCGTGTCCACCAGCGCCTTCTTGTCGATCGCCAGGTCGATCGCCTCGCGCACTTGCTGTTTGCCCAGCAGGCCCTTGGAGTGGTTGATCAGCAGGTGGTCTTCACGGGTCGAGGGGTCGATATGGATGGTGATCTTCTTGTCCTTCTGCAACTCGTCCACCTGGGTGAACGGCACAAAGATCGCCGAGTCCAGTTCGCCGGCCTGGACCTTCATCATGCGCGTGCGATCATCCGGGATGGAGATCCACTCCACGCCATCCAGGCTGACCTTGTCGGCCTGCCAGAACTCCGGGTTCTTCTCCAGGATCACACGGTCGCCCCGCAGCCATTCCTTGAGTTTGAAGGCCCCGGACACCACCGGGTTCTGTGCGTATTCCTCCTCGCCGAGCTTGTCCATGGCCTTTTTCGACAGGATCGAAATGTTGGCGGTGGCGAGCTGGGCCAGGAACGGCACCGACTTGCTGTGCAGGGTCACCACCAGGGTATGCGGGTCGGCGGCCTTGGCGGTGTCGATGATCTTGTACGAGTCGGCCCAGAGCGAACCCGGGTTATCGCGGATACGCAGCAGGGAGAAGGCCGCGTCTTCGGCGGTGATTGGCGAGCCGTCGGAGAACTTGGCGTTGCGCATCTTGAAGGTGTAGGTCAGGCCGTCGTCCGAGACCTTCCAGCTTTCGGCCAGGCCCGGCACCAGTTGGGTGCCGCTGTTGTCGACGCGGATCAGCACGTCATAGACGTTGGCGAACACCCAGCTGTCGCGGTTCTGCGCGCTCTTGATCGGGTCGAAGGTGGTGCTTTCCTCACGGCAGCCGATGGTCAGCACGCCGGCTGCCTGGGCCATGCCGCTGGCCAGGGTGCTGGCGGCCAGTATGGCGGCGGTGAGAAGTTTCAATGCGGCGGGTTTCATGCTCAAGCTCCGTTTGATGGTCATGGTGGTGATGTCAGCAGGGCAGTTGCGGATGCACGCAGGCGTGGCGCCGGGCGCCCTGGATATGCTCGGGTGGCGCGGTTTCAGCGCAGCCGGGCAGCGCGTGCCGGCAACGGGGATGGAAGGCGCAGCCGGAGGGCAGGTTCAGCGGGCTCGGCGGCTCGCCGGCCAGCGGGTCCTGCGGCAGGCGCCGGGCCGGGTCGATGTCGGCGATGGACTGGATCAGCGCGGCGGTGTAGGGGTGGCGCGGGGCGGTAAAGACCTCATGCACCGGGCCTTCCTCGACGATCTGCCCCAGGTACATCACCGCCACCCGGTCGCACAGGCGGCGCACCACCCCCAGGTCGTGGGTGATGAACAGCAGCGCCAGGCCCATGCGCTCGCGCAGTTCCAGCAGCAGGTTGATGATCTGCCCCTGGATCGACACGTCCAGCGCGGCGACGCATTCGTCGGCGACAATCAGCCGGGGCTCGACGGCCAGCGCCCGGGCGATGCCGACCCGCTGGCACTGGCCACCGCTCAGCGAGCCAGGCCTGCGTTCGGCCAACTCGGCGCGCAGGCCGACCAGCTCGAGCAGTTCGCCGACCCGGGTCGGGATCTGCGCGGCGGGCACCTTGCGCTGCACCTGCAGCACCTCGGCGAGGATCTGGCCGATGCGCTGGCGGGGATTGAGCGCGCTGTACGGGTCCTGGAAGATCATCGCGGTCTCGCGGCGCAGGCGGGCGATATCCGCCGGGTTGCCCGGGTTCATGTCGGTGCCGTCGAACAGCACCTGGCCGCCGCAGCTCGGGGTGAGCTGGAGGATGGCCCGGGCCAGGGTGCTCTTGCCGCAGCCCGACTCGCCCACCAGGCCGAGGGTCTGGCCGGCAGCGAGATTCAGCGAGGCGCCGTTGACCGCGCTGACCTTGCGCGGGCGCAGGTTGAACAGGCCGCTGCCGGCGGCGGGAAACTGCACCTGCAGGTCCTTGACCTGCAACAACGTGGTCATGACAGGCCTCCGGCCAGCAGCGGGACATGGCAGGCCAGGCGGTGGCCGGGGCTTGCTTCCAGCAGTTCGGGCAACTGTTGCCGGCAGACAGGCATGGCCTGGGGGCAACGCGATTCGAAACGGCAGCCTGCCGGCAAGTCATCGAGCAGCGGCGGCTGCCCGGCGATGGTGGTCATGCGCCGTACCTCGGGCTGCGCCGCCGGATGACAGGCCAGCAGCCCGGCACTGTAGGGGTGTCGAGGCCGGGCCAGCATCTGGTGCTTGGCGCCGTGTTCGCAGAGGCGCCCGGCGTACATCACGGCGATGCTGTCGCAGGTCTGCGCCACCACGCCGAGGTCGTGGCTGATCAGGATCATCGACAGGCCGCGGCGGTCGCGCAGCTCCAGCAGCAGGCGCAGGATCTGCGCCTGCACGGTGACATCCAGGGCCGTGGTCGGCTCGTCGGCGATAAGCACCCGAGGGTTGCAGCCCAGGGCCACGGCGATCATCGCCCGTTGGCGCATGCCGCCGGAGAACTCGTGGGGGTAGTTGTCGACCCGGGATTTCGGGTCGGGAATACCGACCTGGCGCAGCACTTCGATGGCTTCGGTTCGTGCCTCGCGACGCGAAGCTCCCTGGTGCAGGCGTATACCTTCGGCGATCTGCTCGCCGATACGCATCAGCGGGTCCAGGTGGCTGCTGGGGTTCTGGAAGATCATCCCCAGCTCGCGGCCACGCAGGCGGCGCATTCCGGCCTCGTCCAGCCGCAGTAAATTGTGCTCCGCCAGGCGCACGGCCTGGCCTTCGACCCGCAGGTTCGGCGCCGGCAGCAGGCGCATCAGGCCCCGGCAGGCCAGGGTCTTGCCCGAGCCGCTTTCGCCGACCAGGCCGAGAATTTCGCCTTCGCCGAGGTCGAAGGACAGCCGATCGACCAGGGTGATATCCCGTTGGCCGGCGCGGGCGATGACGCTCAGCCCGCGGACCTGGAGCAGCGGCGTGTTCATGAGCGGTCTCCCAGGGGTTCGGCGACGCCGTCGGCCAGCAGGCTGAAGCCCATGGCCAGGGTTACCACCGCCAGGCCCGGGAAGGTGCAGATCCACCAGGCGCTGGTGATGAAGCTCTGGCCCTCGGCGACCATGGTGCCCCATTCCGGGGTAGGTGGCTGCACGCCAAGGCCCAGGTAGCTGACGGCGGCGCCGTTGAGCAGCACCAGCACGGCGTCCGACATGCAGAACACCACCGAGCCGAACAGCGCGTTGGGCAGCAGGTGGCCGAACAATGTGCGCCGGTGGCTGAAACCCAGGCTCCTGGCGGCCAGGGCGAAGTCGCTCTGCTTGAGCACGAGGATCTGCGAGCGGATCAGCCGCGCATAGGACACCCAGCCGACCAGGGCCATGGCGATATAGAAGCTGCCCAGGCCCGGGCCGAGAATGGCCATGATCGCCAGCATCAGCACCAGGAACGGGAAGGCCAGGACGATGTCGATCAGGCGCATGCAGGCGTTGTCCAGCCAGCCGCCGACGTAACCGGATACCGCGCCGATGCAGGTGCCGAGCAGGAACGGGAAGATCACTCCTATCAAGGCCATCTGCAGGTCGACACGGGCGCCCCAGATCACGCGCGAGAGCACGTCGCGGCCGAAGTTGTCGGTGCCGAAGGGGTGCGCCAGGCTGGGTGCGGCCAGGCGCAGGTCGCCGTTCTGCAGCAGCGGGTCGAACGGCGCGACCCACGGCGCGCACAGCGCCAGCAGGCACCAGCCGAGGACGATGGCCAGGCCGCAGTACAGGGTCAGGCGGCCATTGCCGAGGTTCCAGGCCAGGCGTGCGCGCAGGGCGATGGTGGCGCTCATTGAATCTTCACCCGCGGATCGAGGACGGTGGTCGCCACATCGGCGAGGAAGTTCACCGCCACCGTGGCGCAGGCCAGCACCATGGCCACGCCCTGGACCACCATGTAGTCACGGGTGAAGATGCCGCGCACCAGCAGCTGGCCGACGCCCGGCAGGGAGAACAGGCTCTCGATCACTACCGTGCCGCTGATCAGCCAGCCGATGTTGACCGCCAGCAGGTTGATGGTCGGCACCATGGAGTTGGGCAGGACATGGCGGCGCAGGATCGCCCCTTCGCCCAGGCCCCGGGCACGGGCGGCGGTGACATGGTCGGCCTGCATCTCCAGCAGGATGCTGGCGCGCAGGTTGCGCACCAGCACCGCCGAGAGCGCCAGGGCGATGGTCAGGCAGGGCAGCACCAGGTGGTGCAGCTTGTCGGCCCAGGTGCGGCCATAGCCGGACACCGGGAACAGCCCCCAGTGCACGCTGAACAACAGGATCAGCATCAAGCCCAGCCAGAAGGCTGGCAAACCGAGGCCGGCGGTGGTGAACAGGCGGATCAGGTTGTCGGCCCAGCCGCCCTTGCTGCGGGCGGCGAGAATGGCCAGCGGCACGGCGATCAACAGCGCCAGGGCCACGCTGCCCAGCACCAGCATCAGGGTCGGTTCGATGCGACCGGCGATCAGCGGCAGGGCGTCGACCTTGTACAGCAGCGACTTGCCCAGGTCGCCGTTGAGCAGGTTCTTCAGGAAGTACAGGTACTGCATCCAGATCGGTTCATCGAGGCCGAATTGCGCGCGAATCTTCTGGATCGCGTCCGGGGTGCTGCGCGCGCCCAGCAGCACCCGCGCCGGGTCGCCCGGGATCGAGCGCACCAGCACGAAGGTGATGATGCTGATGCCCAGCAGCACCGGCAGCAGTTGCAACGGACGGATGAGGACGAACCGGTAGCGTGCCAGGCTCATCGATCAACCCCGGTTGCGTTGCAGGAAGTCCAGCAACACCGGGAAATAGGCCTGGGGTTCTTCGTAGAACGGCATATGGCTGCTGTTGGGGAACACGTGCAGCTCGGCGCGCCCATGCAGCGCCACTTTCATGCGCAAGGCGCAGGCCGGGGTCAGTTCGTCGTGCTGGCCGGTGGTGATCAGCACCGGCATGCAGAACGAGCCCATCTGTTCGAGGCGGTTCCAGTCCTTGAGGTTGCCGATATAGAGGAACTCGTTGGGGCCCTGCATGGTGGTGTAGGGGCCCATGTTCCAGTCGCCCAGCGAGCGCTGGATCGGCGCCGGCCATTCATCCAACCGGCAGACATGTCGGTAGTTGAGCAGGGTGATGGCGGCCTGGTACTGCGGGTGGTCGAGGGTACCCATGGCCTCGTGGCGCTGCATCATCGCCACGGTCTCGCTGCCCAAAGCGCCGCGCAGGCGTTCCAGTTCGGTGATCAGGTGCGGGATATCGCCGACGGTGTTCTCGAGAATCAGACTTTTCAGCGACTGCGGGTGATGAATGGCGTACTCGATCGCCAGCCAGCCGCCCCAGGAATGCCCGAGCATGTGCACACGGCCCAGGTCCAGGGCCTGGCGCACCTGCTCGACCTCGGCCACGTAGCGGGTGATGTTCCACAGGCTGTCGTCATTGGGGCGGTCGGAGGCGCCGGTGCCCAGCTGGTCGAAGGCGACCACGCGGATGCCTTTGTCCTTGAGCCAGGCATGGGCGTCGCGCAGGTAGTCGCAGGGCAGCCCCGGCCCGCCATTGAGGCACAGCAGCACCTCGTCCCCTTCACCAAAGCTGTACACCACGAGATTGTGGCCATCGACCGATACGTTGAACTGCTGGTCAGGTTGCATCTCACGCCACATCGCTACTCTCCTGTTGGCCATGGCTTGCAGCTATAACTAGCGCAGGAGATTTCGTCGCCTACAAGCTAGTGTTTCCTATAGGTTTCGTATGGCAGTCCCGCGCCAAGCCGTGGCATTCTACGTGCCGGACTTCGAGATGGAAATCCAAAAGGAATCACAGGGAGTGTCAGGTATGCAGGCCAAGATGGCTGAACTCAATGCCCGTCTGGCGTCGGACAACAGCCTCGACGAACAGATGGACAGCGTTGCCGAGCTGGCGGCGCAACTGGGCTTCGATGCCCTGGTGTACGACTACAGCCCGGTGCCGCTGGATCACGCCGGCGAGCTGATCACCCCGAGCGTGGTCCGGCTGCGCCAGACCCCGAAAGACTGGCAGGACCTGTGGTGCTCCGAGGGCTTCTACCAGATCGACCCGGTGCAGCAGGTGGCCGTGTCCTCCATCGCGCCCTTCGTCTGGTCGTACCTGCCCAAGGGCGAGACCGTCCTGCAACGCCACATCGACCGGCGCCACGCCCCGGTGGTCGGTTACCTGCACGATGCACAGCTGACCTGCGGCGTGACCGTGCCCATCCACCTGCCACGGGGCGGGCTGGCGACCCTGACCGGCCTGCGCCCCCAGGCCAGCCAGCGCGACCTGGACGACGCCCGGGAACACCTGGGCGATTTCAGCCTGATCGCCCATGCCTTGCAGGAGGCGGCCTATCCCTTGCTGGCCAAGGAATCCGCCACCCGTGCCATCCGCCTGACCCGCCGCGAGGTCGAGTGCCTGCGCTGGGCCGCCGAAGGCCTGACGGCGGGGGAGATCGCCGAGAAGCTCAACCGCTCGTTGGCGACGATTTCCCTGCACCTGACCTCGGCCATGCACAAACTGGGGGCGAAAAATCGCGTCCAGGCGGTCGCCCGGGCGGTGCATTACCGCCTGCTCGACCAATGAAGAAACAAAAAAGGTCGAAAACCTAGAGAACTCTCTAGTTATGCCGCGCCACGTGTAGGGTTATTGTGTGCTCCATGATTCGCACGGAGCCGGATGACATGGAACTCACCCAATCGCGTGAAGGTTTTGCCCCTTTCGGCGACTACCAGACCTGGTACCGCGTCACCGGTGACCTGGATTGCGGCCGCACCCCGCTGGTCATCCTGCACGGCGGCCCGGGTTGCACCTTTGATTATGTCGACGCCTACAAGGACGTCGCGGCCGGTGGCTACCCGGTCATTCACTACGACCAGCTGGGCAATGGCCGCTCGACCCACCTGCCGCAGATGCCGGCGTCGTTCTGGACGGTCAAGCTGTTCCTCGAGGAGCTCGACAACCTCCTGGAACACCTGGGTATCAGCGAGCGCTACGCGCTGCTGGGCCAATCCTGGGGCGGCATGCTCGCCAGCGAGCACGCGGTGCGCCAGCCGCGAGGCCTGCGTTGCCTGGTGATCGCCAACTCGCCGGCCGACATGCGCACCTGGGTGCGCGAGGCTAACCGCCTGCGCGAAGAGCTGCCCAAGGAGGTCCAGGACACCCTGTTGCGCCACGAGGCCGTGGGCGACTACACCGCCGCCGACTACATCGCCGCCACCCGGGTGTTCTACGACCGCCACGTGTGCCGGCTCAAACCCTGGCCGGAAGAGGTGGCGCGCACCTTCGCCGAGGTGGAAGCCGACCCGACCGTGTACCACGCCATGACCGGGCCGAACGAGTTCCATATCATCGGCAGCACCAAGGACTGGACCATCGTTGACCGCCTGCCGCAGATCAACGTGCCAAGCCTGCTGATCTCCGGGCGCTATGACGAGGCCACGCCGCTGGTGGTCAAGCCGTACCTGGACCTGATCCCCGGGATCCGCTGGGCGTTGTTCGAGAACTCCAGCCACATGCCTCATGTGGAGGAGCGGGTGGCGTGCATGGGGACGGTGGTGAAGTTCCTCGACGAAAACCTGTAGCCGTTAACGACCGATAGTTTTCCCTTCCTCAGGCCTGTTCGGGTTCACCCCGGCGGGCCTGAGTTTTATCCCTTCCTTGCCGCCGTACCCCTGCCTCGAGCTCGAGCCAGATGATTAACAGCCCGACGCCCCAGCGCTATCCTTTAACCAGACTCCAAAGGATTACTCACCATGCGCCGGCTGCTACTGCTGTTGCTGATCACCGCCATTCCCGGCTGCCAAACCCCACTGCCAGCCGCCAACCCGCAGATGGCCTGGGTCGACCTCTCGCTGCCATTCCCCAACGACCGCGTGCTGCTGGCCGAACGACTGGACAAGCAGCGTCTGGAGGAGGGCCGCTTCTTCCAGGTCACTCCCGGCAGCCATGAGCTGGTCGTCAGGTTCGACTACGAAACGAGCGGTGGTGGCGGGCTGAGCATGATGGGCGGCACCACCGTCCGCCAATGCTATCTGACCCTCGACTACGCCCACTTCCAGGCAGGCCAGCGCTATGTGCTCGAAGCCCGCTCCATGGCCCTCACGCCTGAGGCGAGGCTGTACAATGCCGCCCGCGAGATCGTCGCAGAGATCAGCGAGTTCTACTGCCTGATGTAAGCCCATGTCTGTCGATGAAGGAATCCAATCGTTGTGTGAAGCATGAATCGTTCGCTGTTCATTTCCCTGGACGGGCCAAAAGGCACCGGCAAGACCACGTTGCTGGAGTCCGTCACCCAGGCGCTGAGGGCGGACAACAGGAAAGTGATTCGCATCAGCGAGAAGAAGAGCGATCCCTACCGGGGCGAAACCATGGCCCTGGTCAACCAGTTCGTCAGGAACCCCTGCCGGGATCTGGAGATGAAGGTCTGTGAGCGTCTTGCGCTCAGCCGGGCCTGGATTTCCCAGCATGTGCTGGCCAGGCAGCCCAAGGACAGCATTATCCTGATCGATCGCTGGTACCCGTCCGATGCCGCATTTCGCCGGCTGGTGCCGTTTGCCGAGATCCTGCGGCTGAACATCGAACGCGGCGTGCGGGTGCCGGACCTGCATGTCGGTGTCGTTACCGACCCTGAAATTTCCTGGGTCAGGGCAGCTGCGCGCACGCGTGGCCTGGGCAGTACCGTGATGCATGAGTTGCAGGAGCACGTAGCCTGCACGCAAGCATTCGAGCGAGCGGTTACCGATCACGGCTGGGTGCTGTGCCGAAATGAAGGCACCCTGGAAGCGGCGACGCTGCAGGTGGTAACGGCTATCCAAGGCATGCTGCCGGCAGGCTGATCAGTAGCGCTCGAGGACGGCGAAGTGGCTCGACAACCAGGCGTGCAGCTGTTTTACCGCAGGCGACAACTGCTTGCGGTGCGGGCACACCAGGCTCAGTGGCATGGACGGCCCGGGGTGATCCTGCAACAGCACCACGAGCCGTCCCGCCAGTACATCGTCGCTCACATCCAGCCAGGACTTGTAGGTGATCCCTTCACCCGCCACGGCCCAGCGCCGGGCGATATCGGCATCGTCGCAGAGCAGCGCTCCACGCACCTGCACGGTCTGCTCTCCCAGTTGCCACCTGTCGTAGACCCGGCCCTGCTGCATGTACAGCAGGCACTGGTGCTCGCGCAGGTCCTCGGGGGCTTGCACCGTGCCTTGCCGCGCCAGGTACTCGGGCGCGGCCACCAGCACCTTGCGGTTCCATGGTGCCAGTGGCAGGGCGATGTAGTTGGCGTCGGCGTTCAGGCCGTAGCGGATGGCGATGTCCACAGGCTCGCGGAACAGATCGGCGATCTGGTCGGAGAGAAACAGGCGCAGGTTCAACTGCGGGTGCTCGCGGCGAAACGCCGTTAGCCAGGGCAGCAGCACATTGCGACCCAGGTCGGACGGCGCGGCCACCTGCAACGTTCCGCTTAGCTGGGCGCCTTCCCGCTGCAGGTTGTCCCGCCCGAGCCTGAGGGCTTCCAGGGCGGCCAGGGCCGAGGGCAGGTACTGCTCGCCCTCGGCCGTCAGGCGCAAGCTGCGCGTGGTGCGGGCAAACAGCCGTACATCAAGCTCACGTTCCAGGCGCTTGACCGCCTCGGCCGCCTGGCCGGGCAGCAGGTCGGCTTCGTGGGCGGCCGCGGTAAAGCTGCCTAGCGCTGCACTGCGCACAAAGATGCCCAGGTCGTCGAGACGAATCATTTTCACTCCTACAATGAAAGTGTTCACGGGTACAGCCCGTTTTTCCCGAAGGCCGGATACGCCAGACTGGGTTCACGAATCAAACCATATCCTGCAGCGAGTGCCTATGAAAGCGATCGGTTATACCCAGAATGGCCTGCCCATCGAAGACCCTGCGTCCCTTCAGGACATCGACGTGCCCAGGCCGAATCCAGGGCCCAGGGACCTTCTTGTGGAGGTCAAGGCCGTGTCGGTCAACCCCGTCGATACCAAGGTGCGCGCCGGAACTTTCACGCCTGAGCCGAAAATACTTGGCTGGGATGCGGCCGGTATCGTCCGTGAGGTTGGCCCACAGGTGACACTGTTCAAGCCAGGCGATCAGGTGTACTACGCCGGCTCCATCGCCAGGCCCGGCAGCTACAGCGAATATCACCTGGTCGACGAACGTATCGTCGGTCACCAGCCGCGCAGCCTGGATGCGGCGCAGGCAGCAGCGCTGCCGCTGACGGCCATCACCGCCTGGGAACTGCTGTTCGACCGCTTAGGTTTGGTCGAAGGCGGCGGGGAGGGCGATGCCCTGCTGATCGTCGGCGCCGGCGGCGGTGTCGGCTCGATGCTGGTGCAACTGGCCCGGCAACTGACCCGCCTGACGGTCATCGGCACCGCCTCCCGCGCCGAGACCGCCGACTGGGTACGCGAACTGGGCGCCCATCACGTCATCGACCACAGCGCGCCGCTGACAGGGCAACTGCAGGCCCTGGGGATCGAGTCGGTCAGCCATGTCGCCAGCCTCACACATACCGAGCAGCACTTCGCGCAACTGGTCGAGGTGCTGCGGCCACAAGGTCGCCTGGGGCTGATCGACGACCCGCAGACCCTGGATGCCATGCCGCTCAAGCGCAAGTCGCTGTCGCTGCACTGGGAGCTGATGTTCACCCGCTCGCTGTACCAGACCAACGACATGGTCCGCCAGCACGAGCTGCTCGAGCGGGTGGCCGGGCTGATCGACCAGGGCATCCTGCGCACCACCCTGGGCGAGCATTTCGGCGCCATCAATGCCGCCAACATGCGCCGTGCCCATGCGCTGGTCGAGAGCGGCAAGTCGCGCGGCAAGATCGTTCTGGAAGGCTTCTGAGCCCATCCGAGAGACAACGGCGGGCCGGTCGATCCGGCCCCTTGCGATTGACCAGGAGATTGATGTGAACCCACAAGACCATCCCCTCGTTTCCCTTGCCATCCTCAAGGCCAAGCCAGGCCTGGCAGCGTCGTTGAAAGCAGCCTTGCTGGCCTTGATCGAGCCGACCCGGGCGGAACCCGGCAACCGCGACTACATGCTGTTCGAGCGCAGCGATGAGCTCGGGACGTTCTACATGCGCGAGGCGTTCGACCACCAGCAGGCCCTGGACACGCACCTGGCCACCGACCACTTCCAGCGCTTTGCCGAGCAGGCCGACCAGCTGTTGGCGGAGCCGCTGCAACTGATCTTCCTTGACCCGGTGTCCACCGCCGTCACGCCTCATCCCTGACGAGCACCTGCGGATCACCAGGGAACGGGGCTGCCATCCCAGGCCCAGAACGTACCGGTCTCTGACGGCCCGTGCTGGCCGACGAGTTCGAGGATGCAACTGGCGGCAAACGCGGGCGCGAACAGCTTGTCGATCGGCACATTGCCCTGGAACGGGCGTGAAAGCGGGGTATCGGTGGTCCCAGGGTGCAGGGCCAGGACTGTCGAGGCAGGGTTGAGGCGTTTGAGCTCGATGCTGGCCGTACGCAACAGCTGGTTCAGTGCGGCCTTGCTGGCGCGATAGCTGTACCAGCCGCCCAGGCGGTTGTCGCCGATCGACCCGACCCGCGCCGACAGGGCGGCGAAGGTGACGGGCTGGCGGCGCAGCAACGGCAACAGGTGCTTGAGCAGCAGGACGGGGGCGAAGCAGTTGGTGGCGAAGCTGGCCTGCAACCCCGCCAGATCCAGTTGCGCCAGCGACTTCTCGGCCCGCGCCGGCGGTGCTTGCAGCACACCGAGGGTACACATGACCAGGTTTAGCTGATCGCAGCAGCCACGGACCTGATCTGCCAGTACTTGCAGCGCCTGTTCATCCCGGGCGTCGCAGTCGAGGCGAAGCAAACGGCGGCCATGCTTCTGGACCAGGACATCCAGCTCAGGGCTGCTGGTTGCCCGCCGCGAAACAGCGAGCAGCAGCCCGACGTCATCACGTGCCAACAGCTGCGAGCACAGGGCAAGACCGATGCCCTGGCTGGCGCCGCAGACCAGCACGTTGGCGGGTGTATGAAGATGGGTGATCAGGCTCATTGGACGATCTACCTGATAGGTGCAGTCGACCCTAATATCTATACATGATTTGATTTATCTGTACATAAAACTAGTCTTGTATAAGTTAAGTCTTCCTGCAGATTCGTCATGGCATTCCTTGCGCGCTTGGCCTGTCTCTGCCTGCTGCTGACGTCGATGCCAGTGGCTATTGCGGACTGGCGTGCAGCGCTACCGGCGGCCCGGCAACTAGGCAGTGGCGACTTCACCTGGTTCGGCCTGCGGCTGTACAGCGCACGCTTGTGGACCGAGGGTCCGCGTCATGACTGGAACCAGCCGTTTGCCCTGGAACTGACCTACCACCGCTCATTGTCCCGGGACACGCTGGTGCAAGCCAGCCTCGAAGAGATGCGCCGCCTCGGCGCCGGCAGCGTGACGCCGCAACAGCTCGAAGCCTGGGCCAAGGTACTGCAGGAGGCCTTCGTGGATGTGCGCCCCGGCATGCGCATCACCGGCTTGTACCTACCGGGGCAGGGCGGTCGCTTCTATGTCGATGACCAGCCCACCCGCACCCTTGCCGACCCGGCCTTTGCCCGGGCGTTCTTCGCCATCTGGCTGGACCCGCGGGCCCGGGACGCCCAGTTGCGTCTGCAACTGCTCGGCCTGGCCGGCAAGCCCCGAGGAGGATCATGAACATGTACAGGGCGCTGTTGCTGGCCGCCTGCCTGGTGCTGGGCAGTTGTGGCAATGTCGAAGTCGAGCGGTACGCCGCCGAGCAACCCCGTTTCGACCTGGCGGCGTTCTTCTCGCGCCCGGTGCAGGCCTGGGGCATGTTCCAGAAGCGCTCCGGAGAAGTGGTGAAGCGCTTTCACGTACGCATCGACAGCCGCCGGGAGGGCGAACGGCTGATCCTCGACGAGCTTTTTCTCTACAGCGACGGCACCCGGCAGCAGCGCACCTGGACGCTGGTGCCGGACGGACCCGGTCGCTGGCGCGGCACGGCGGGGGATGTGATCGGCGAGGCGCGCGGTGAAGTGGCCGGTAACGCACTGCGCTGGCGCTACACGCTGGATCTGCCCGTGGACGGGCGGCACTGGCAGGTGGACCTGGACGACTGGATGTACCTGATGGACAAGGACACCCTGATCAACCGCTCGCGCATGAGCAAGTTGGGCCTGGAGATCGGCCAGATCACCCTGTTCTTCCGACGCTTGCCGGAAGGCGCGCCATGAGCGCGCGTACCGAGCAGAGCGTCAGTCTTTGCTGGCGTTGAGCTTGCGCAGCTCTTCGTAGGTAGCGGACTGGACGAACCAGAAGCCGGAAACGATGCACCATCCGAGGCTGCCGGCCACGAAGACACCCAGGGCTGGCAGGAACCCGCCGGTGAACAGGGTGATGAGCGCGAAGAGCCAGATAACGGCCAGGGAGATGTAGAGGACGATGTTGTTGACGCTGATGACGAAGTCTTTCACGAAGCATGTTCCTTGCGGGATTTCAAAAGATTGCCCCTCCAGGGGCGCGCCGATGCTATCACATTGATGCTATTGAAGGCTTGACCCGCTACCGGTACCTGCTGTTGAATACGCGCCCTCGAATCCCCGCAACCTTTTCCCCAAGTGGTGAAGCCAGTGCCCTGCGCCATCAAACACGCCTGATACCGACGACGGTCCATCGTGCCTGATGGCTGCCCGTGCCTGCGCGCGGCAGCGCTTCATCCTCGTGCCTGCCTGATCCTGTCGTCGGTTTTTCCCTATTTCCAAGGAGAAACCCATGAACATGGATTTTCGTGCCGACGCACATTCCCTCGAACTGCTCAAATACCCCCGCACACCCCATCTGCAAGGCTCGCGCCTGCAAGACGGCGACAGCGATGCCGGCCAGGTAGCCTATGGCTCGTTGGCCGGCCAATGGCTGGTGGTGGAAGAGAAACTCGACGGCGCCAACGCCGGCATCAGCTTTACCAGCGGTGGTGAACTCCGCCTGCAATCGCGTGGCCACTATCTCAGCGGCGGTGGCCGCGAGCGCCAGTTCAACCTGTTCAAGCAATGGGCCGTCGCCCACGAGCACTGGTTGCTGGAGCGTCTTGAAGACCGCTTCGTGCTGTATGGCGAGTGGCTGCACAAGAAGCACTCGGTGTTCTACGACCACCTGCCGCATTTTTTCTGCGAGTTCGACGTGTGGGACCGCGCCACGGGGCTGTTCCTGTCCACCGCGGCGCGCCGCCGCCTGCTCGCCGACGGCCCGGTGCTGTCGGTGCCGGTGCTGTACGAAGGCCCGGCACCACGCCGCTATGCCGAGCTGATGGCGTTGCTCGGCGACTCGCTGGCCAAGACCGCGCAATGGCGCGAAGTGTTCGAGCAGGTGGTACGCCGCGAAGGCCTCGACCTGGCCCGTGCCTGGCGCCAGTGCGACCGCTCGAGCCGCATGGAGGGGCTGTACCTGAAGCTCGAAGACGAGCGCCAGACCTTGGGCCGGCTCAAGTGGGTGCGCCAGGACTTCGTCCAGGCCATCCTCGACGCCGACCAGCACCATGCCAACCAACCGTACATACCCAATCAACTGGCCGCCGGCGTCGATCTCTACGCACCGCGCCTGTCCCTGGACTGGCACGGCGCACGCCGCGGCGACTGAAGGAGCTTCCTGAAATGGATATTCGACAACTGCAACAACTGGTGCCCGACCCCGGGCACGACATGGACAGCGCCGCTTGCCTCGCGGCCATTCCGGCCCTGGCACGCCTGGCCGACACCCCGCAGGATCCGACCTATCACGCCGAGGGCGATGTATGGGTCCATACCCGCCTGGTGGTCGAGGCGCTGCTGGCGCAGAGCGCCTACCGCGACGCCAGCGCCGAGCAGCGCTTCGTGCTGTTCTTCGCCGCCTTGCTGCATGACATCGCCAAACCCGACACCACGGTGATCGACCCGCAGACCGGGCGCATCGGCCAACCCGGCCACTCGCGCCGAGGCGCGGTGGATGCGCGCCTGCTGCTGTGGCGCGCCGGCGTGCCGTTCGCGCTGCGCGAACAGATCTGCCGGATCATCACTGTGCATCAACTGCCGTTCTTTGCCCTGCAGGGCGATCGCAGCGGGCGCAGCGCGGAGTTCCTGCTGCACAAGCTGTCCTGGGAGCTGCCGGTGTGGATGCTCTGCGCGGTGGCCGAGGCCGACATGCAGGGCCGCCACTATGCCGGCAAGGCCGATGTGCTGACCGCCATCGAACTGTGGCGTGAGCTGGCGGCAGAGGAGGGGTGTTTGCACGGCCCACGGGCGTTTGCCGACGACTACACGCGTATTCAGTACCTGCGTGGCGCCCGCGTGCACCCGGACTATGCGCTGCACGAACCCCAGGGCTCTCAGGTGGTGATGCTCTCGGGCCTTCCGGCCAGCGGCAAGGACACCTGGACCGCCCGACACCACCCGGACCTGCCGGTGGTGTCGTTCGATGACGCGCGCCAGGCCCTGGGCCTGCGCCACGGCCAGAACGAAGGCGCCGCCGCGCACTACGCCATCGACCGGGCCAAGGCGCTGCTGCGTGAGCGCAGGCCGTTCGTGTGGAACTCGACGCACCTGTCGGCGCAGATGCGCAGCCGGACGCTGGATTTGCTGTATGGCTACGGGGCGCAGGTGGAGATCGTCTATCTGGAGCGGCCGGAGGACGAAATCATGCGGCGTAACCAGCGACGGGATACGTCGCTGCGCAATGATGATATACGGCGGATGCTGTTCAAGTGGGAGGTGCCGCTGCCAACTGAGGCGCATCGGGTGAGGTATGAGGTGGTGACGGGGTGAGTGGGGCTTGATTGAAGGTACGGACAAAGGGACGCTGCGCAGTCGGTCGGGAGTCATGCATCTAAGGTCTCAAGTCTGTCGAATTATGACTTGGACGGTCTTGATAGGGGCGGCATAGGATTGCCGCCACTGGAGTTCACACAGCAACTCCCCTTATCAGGAAGTACACCCATGAGCCTCAAATCCCTTATCGCCAATCCGCTGGGCTTCGGCACCGCGCCACTGGGCAACATGTTCCGCAACGTACCGGAGGCCGAGGTCCAGGCCACCGTCGATGCCGCCTGGGACAACGGTGTGCGCTACTTCGACACCGCGCCGTTCTACGGTGCCGGGCTGTCCGAATCGCGCCTGGGCAACGCC
Source organism: Pseudomonas mosselii (assembly GCF_003205295.1). Lineage (GTDB taxonomy): Bacteria > Pseudomonadota > Gammaproteobacteria > Pseudomonadales > Pseudomonadaceae > Aquipseudomonas > Aquipseudomonas mosselii_B. The sequence continues at coordinate 106,009 of NZ_QJRP01000009.1, read as the reverse complement.
CTGGCCGGTCGGCCTCGTGACCAATACGTGCTCAGCAGCAAAGTCGGCCGGATCATCCTCGACGAACTGGAAGACCCCACCAGCCGCGAGCTGGGCGAGAAGAGCGGCTTGTTCGAACACGGCAATCGCAACCGCATCGTCAATGACTACAGCGCCGATGCGACCCTGCGCTCCATCGAAGACAGCCTGCGCCGGCTGAAGACCGACCGCCTGGACATCGTCTGGATCCACGACATCGCCCAGGACTTCTACGGTGACGAGTGGCTGGAGCGCTTCGAGACCGCGCGCAAGGGCGCCTTCCGCGTGCTCACCCGCCTGCGTGAAGAGGGCGTGATCAAGGCCTGGGGCCTGGGGGTGAACCGGGTCGAGCCGATTGAGCTGACCCTCGACCTGGACGAGCCGCAACCTGATGGCTTCCTGCTCGCCGGGCGCTACTCGCTGCTCGATCACGACCGCGCGCTGCAGCGTGTCATGCCGCAGGCGGCGGAGCAGGGCGTTGGTATCGTCGTGGGCGGCCCCTACAGCTCCGGCGTGACTGCCGGTGGCGAGCACTTCGAGTACCAGAAGGCGACCCCTTCGGTGTTGGCCAAGCTTGAACGCATCCGGGCAGTGGCCCGTGCCCACGGTGTCGACGTCAAGGCGGCCGCCCTGCAGTTCGCCTTGGCCCACCCGGCGGTGGTCGCGGCGATCCCGGGTTCGACCCGTGTGGCGCACGCCAACGAAGACCATGCAGCCCTGGGCGCGGTCATTCCGGCAGCGTTCTGGAACGAATTGCGTCAACAAGGCCTGATCAACGCACTGGCGCCGGTTCCGGCAGCCTGAGCTTGAACAGGACAGGGCTGCAGCGCAGCCCTGTTTGCATCATCGCCGCGCTTAGCGCGGCGTTTTCATTTGTGCAGCCGGATTACGCCAAGCGCGTCACCCACTTGCCCGACGCGCTGCCTTCCTTCAGTTGGCGCAACGCCTGCGGCAGCGCCTCGAAGCGAAAGTCCAGGCGCTGCGGTGCCAGCAGCCGGCCATCGGCGACCATCCTCAGCAAACGCTCCCCTTCGACCTTCAACGCTTGCCGATCGAGCAGCCGGCCATGGGCATGGACACTGTTGAGCGCCACCTCGTGCAGCGAGATCGCCGTGCTGAAGGCCGGCAGCGGGGCGCTTTCCTGGCGGTCCTGAATGCACACCAGATGGCCGTTGTAACCCAGCAGATGGGCCAGGCTCGCGGCATGGCTGCCGCTGACCGTGTCGAACAGGGCATGCAGCGGACGCTCACCGAGGGCCGCCTGCACATCGGCCTGCCAGTCGCCGGCACGGTAGTCGAACACCCCGGCCACGCCCAGTTGCCTGAGCCGATCATGGTGCTGCCGGCCCGCCGTGGCCCACACGCGCAGGCCGCGCTGCAGTGCCAGCTGGACGAGATAGAAGCCCACCGCGCCGCCTGCGCCAACTACCAGCACATCACGCGACGCGCCGTCGGCGACCTTGGCCAGGGCCTGCCAGGCCGTGAGCGCGGGGCAGGGGACGGCGGCGGCCGCGGCGATGTCGAGGTTGTCGGGAATGTGCATGACCAGGTTCGCATCCAGCAGGCAGTGCTCGGCGAAGCTGCCATCGCGGGACAGCGACTGGTGATAGGCGACGCGGGAGCCCAGCGTCAGGTCGACGCCGGCACCGACCGCGATCACGGTACCCGCGCCATCGACGCCGGGCACGGTGCCCGGGTGCCAGTCGGCGTGACCCCATTCGCAGATCTTCCAGTCCACCGGGTTCAGGGCGATGGCGCGGTTGGCCACCAGCACTTGGCCGGGGCCAACTTCAGGCAGGGGTTTGTCGATGAGTTGCAGGCCGTCCAGGCCTGCGCCCGGGGTCCAACCCCAGGCGCGATGAGTGATGGACATGAGCGGTTCTCGTAGGGGCAGAAACGGGGCAGGGTAGCGAGGCGCGGGGCAGGGATACAGCGGAGTTCGGGCAAAGGTGTATTGAGCTGGAATCAGCAATGCAAAAGGGCCGCTCGAAGGCGGCCCTGCTGTGCATCTCGGGGGTTACATCAACCCAGGCTCTTGGCTAGGGCCTGCAGGCCACCTTCATAGATGCCGGTGAACAACGCCGTGGCTTCTTCGTCGCTGACGCCAACCGGGGTGAACTCGCCGAACCACTCCACCCGGCTGCCCTGGCCGTCGGCCTTGACCCGCAGGGTCGACAGGTAGCCGGTCACCGGGAACGGGCTGGTCAGGATCGAGTAGCTGTAGCTGCGCTGCTGCTCATCGAAAGCCATCAGGCGCTCGACAATGATGTTGCCGTCCGGGTCTTTCAGCGAGCGCACGCGGCCGCCTTCGCTGGACAGGCTTTCAGGGATGAACGGCAGCCAGTCGGGCAGGCTGTCGAAGCCGCCGATCAGGGCCCAGACGTGCTCGGGGCTGTGTGGGGTGTTCAGGGTTGCTTGGGCGTTGGCCATGGGAAATCTCCAGAATTGAATTCAAATTGCGAGGCTGTCGACTACACCGCCGTCGACCCGCAGGGCCGCGCCGGTGGTGGCGGAGGAATAAGGGGAGGCGAGGTACACCACCAGGTGCGCGACTTCGTCGACGTCGGCGGCGCGCTGGATGATCGAGCTCGGGCGGGCGCTGCGCACGAAGTGGTCGGCCTCTTCGCGAATGCTGCGCCCGGAAGCTTTGGCCGCATCGGCCACCAGGTTGGCGACGCCGTCGGTCAGGGTTGGGCCGGGCAGCACCGCGTTGACGGTGACCCCGGTGCCGGCCAGGCGTTTGGCCAGGCCATGGGAAACGGCGAGGTTGGCCGCCTTGGTCACACCGTAGTTGATCATGTCGGCCGGGATGGCGATGCCGGACTCCGAGGAGATGAACAGGATCCGCCCCCAGCCTTTCTCGACCATGCCCGGTGCGTAGTGGCGCGCCAGGCGCACGCCGGACAGCACGTTGGTGTCGTAGAAGCGGTTCCACTCGCTGTCGTCGACGTCGAAGAAATCGACGTCATCGTAGATGCCCAGGTTGTTGACCAGGATGTCGGCGCGAGGGTGAGCGGCGATCAGCGCCTGGGCGCCTTCGGCCGTGCCCAGGTCGGCGAACACCCCGTGCACCTGGCCACGGCCACCCTGGGCGCGCAGTTCGGCCAGGGCGGCGTCGAGCGACTTCTGGCTGCGGCCGGCGATGACCACGTCGGCATGGGCGCGGGCCAGGCCGCGAGCGATGGCCAGGCCGATACCGCCGGTCGAGCCGCTGATGATGGCGGTACGCCCGCCGAGGTCGATGTTCATGGAATGGCTCCTGTGGATGAGTTGCATCGATGGGAGCCATGCTAGTGACGCGCGATCAGACTGTAAAAGACTAGATTTGACTGAATTAAGACCTACAAAGTCTGATCGGCCAGGGCCAGCACGCGCTCGCGGAATACCCCCACGATCGGCCGCAGGTCGACCTGGTGCCAGGCCGCCCACAATTGCACGCAGGGGCTGAACCACTCTAGCTTGCGCAGCACCACCGTGGGGCCGGCGCTGGCACTCAGACTGCCCTGCACCATGGCCAGGCCGAGCCCGGCGGACACCAGGCCAAGCACGCTCAGCGGGTCGGTGGCCTCCAGCGACAGACGCGGGGTGAAGCCCGCGTCGGCGCAGCGGGCGATGAAATCGTCGCGCTTGTTGATCTGGTCGGGCTGCCCGCCGGTGATGATCCATTCCTGCTCATGCAGGTCGGCGGGGCTGAGGTCGGTCTTGCCAGCCAGCGGGTGCTCGGCGGGGATGGCCAGGAGCATCGGGTCGTCCAGCACCGGATGCGCCCGCAGGTCGGGATCATTGTCGGGCGGCGGCTCGCAGACCAGGGCGATGTCCAGGCTGCGCTGGCGCAGGCCCTCGAACTGCTCGCTCGGAGTCATGTTGTACAGGGCGATGTGAATCTTCGGGCGTTCGCTGCGTATGGCCCGCACCGCGCCGGGCAGCACGCCGGCATGGATGGCATGGTTGACGTAGCCGATGCACAGCCCGCCTTCCTCGCCACGGCCCAGGCGCTTGCCCAGTGACTCCAGGCGTTCAGCGTGCTTGAGCAGGCCACGGGCCTCGGACAGGAAGGTGCGACCGTCGGCGGTGAGGAACAGGCGCTGGTTGCGCCGTTCGAACAAGGCCAGGCCGAGGTGGTCCTCGAGCTGGGCGATCTGCCGGCTCAAGGGGGATTGAGAGATATGAAGCTGTTCCGCCGCGCGGCCGACGTTTTCGCATTCGGCGACGGCGACGAAGTAGCGCAACTGACGTAGATCCTGCATGAGACCTCCAGGGGACAGCCCTGTGTTTTTACCAGGTGGCCAGCCTGCATCAACGCAAATGCCCGCTGCAAGCAGCGGGCAGGGTACTCAAGGCCTGATGATCAGTGAATGGCCACCGGGTTGATGTTGACCTGGGTCGAGCCCTTGTACAGCGGCTGGCCCAGCACGAACAGGAACTCGAAGGCCTTGTCGCGCACCAGGGCGCGGGTGTCGATCAGCTCCAGGTTGTAGATGCCGCGCTTGGCCAGCATGTACTGGTTGACCGGGAACTCTTCACCCGTGGGGTTGGGGTAGACCTCCGAGGCCCAGGTGTCGCCGCCGAAGGCGACGATGCCCTGGTCGGCCAGCCACTCGGCCGCCGGCAGGTCGATACCCGGCTCGGTGGCGAGGAACTGCATGTTGTCCTTGCCGATCAGCTCCAGCCAGCCGGTGTTGAACAGCACCACGTCGCCCTTGCGCAGGGTGATGCCTTGCCGCTTGAGCACCGCCTTGATGTCATTGACGGTGAACGACGTACCACCCGGTACGATGGCCTTGCCGTAGTGGGCGGTCATGTCCAGCACCACGCCGCGGGTGACCATCGGCGGCACTTTCTCCACGCCGAGCTTGGTCACGCCTTCGACGGTGACGAAGTCGGCGGCCTTGTTGCCGTTGTAGTAGACGTTGTCGATGCCGATATGGCCGATGCCGTTGAGCTGGGTGCCGACGCCGGTCCAGCCGTTGACCAGTTCATCGTTGAAGCTGAACTTGTTCTTGCCCAGGGTCTGGCCGGCCTGTTCGCCGGGCTGGATGTTGTAGAGGTGGAAGCTGCGGTGGCGGAAGGCGGGCAGGTCCTTGCTGACGGGGACGGCGAGGGGGTAGGTCTTGCCGGTCTTGACCAGGGTGATGGCTTGCTTGACCACCTCGGGGGTGAGGAGGTTGGCGGCGCCGATTTCATCGTTTGGGCCGTAGGGGGAGGATTGCCAGTCGGCGGCCAGGGTGGATTGGGCGGTGGTGGCCAGGGCCAGGGTGAGTAGCAGGGGTTTGAAGTAGTGCAAGTTGTGGGCTCCTGAACGGGAAATGGTGTCAGGGGCGGATTCTGGGTGGAGGCGGGGATGGGAAAAAGTGGTGGAAGGGACAAGGAGTTTTGCGTGTGAGTCAAGGGACAGTCCCTCCCTCAGTGCCTGCCAGGGCCTGGTTGCTGCCATGCCGGACCTATTATTCGACCGCTCTTACCCACATATGGGCAAGTATCAAGACTGCTCTCGCCCGTATTCAAGACGGCTCCCGTACCCCCTGGCGCATCGCTTCCCTAGTCTGCAACGGCCCGCATCCAGCGGTTCCCTTCAACTTCGGAAAACAGGAAGCACCTCCATGAATCTTCTGAAATCGGCATTGGCCGTCGGCCTGTGCTGCGTCGCCACATCCGGCATGGCCGCTGATGGTGAGATCAGTTTCGTCGGCTCGGTCAACGCCTCAACCTGCTCGGTCAGCGTCGGTGATGTCAACAACACCGCAAGCTCGATCGTGTCACTCGGCAACGTATCTTCCCAGTCACTGAAGAAACTAAACGATACGGCCGGCGCCGCAGCGTTCGAGCTTCATCTGCAAGCCTCAGGCGTCGAGGACGAAGACTGCGACCTAAGCGATAAGACGGCCACCGTACGGTTCCTCGGCATGAGCGGGGTTGCTGGGCCCAACGGTGAGTGGCTGGGTCTTGAAAATGCCGGGAGCGACGGTGTAGCACGCAATGTCGCGGTACAGATTCGCGACGCCGCGGGCAACGATGTGCAGATGGGCCGCTCCTCCAGCGAGTACGCCAATCTGAGCGAGCCGCTGCGTTTCACCGCGAACTACATCGCCACCGGCGCCGCTACCCCAGGCACTGCCAACGCCAAGGCCTCCTTCAGCGTCGACTACAAGTAACCCGCCCCTGCACCGGGGCCAGGTCGCGCTCCGGTGCTGTCAATGTTCAGGTTCGAACTGCAATGAAAACCCTTCTTCGCACGCGCGCGGGGGCCTTCGGCCTGCGCAGGATTTGTGTTGCACTCATTGTCAGCTGGCCAGCACTGCCGGCCAGTGCCGGCGTGATGCTCAACGGCACGCGCATCGTGCTTGGCGCGGACGAGCGCAGCGTATCAACCATCGTTTCCAACCTGGGGCGTGACGACTACGCGGTCCAGGCCTGGGTCAATGACGCCGCCGACAGCCGCGACCGCGCCAGCCCTTTCATTGCCATGCCCGCGCTGTTCAGGGTGCGTGCCGGCGAAGAACAGGTGGTGCGGATCATCAGGACGCCAGGTGAATTACCCAGCGATCGTGAGTCGGTGTTCTACTTCAACGCCCAGGAAATTCCAGTGCAGAGCGAGCGCCAGGACAATGCGCTCAAGGTCGCCGTGCGCACCCGGGTCAAACTCTTCTACCGCCCAAAAGGCCTGCCGGGCACCGCGTTGCAAGCCCCCGGGCAGTTGCAGTGGAAACTGATCGACCGGCCCACCGGCACACTGCTACGGGTCAGCAACCCCAGCGCGTACCACGTCACCTTCATTGGCATTCGGGTCACGGACGACCAGAAGCCGATCGAACTGCGGGACATCGACATGCTGGCGCCCAGGTCGAGCCTGGATTACCCGCTTAAGCGCCAGGTCGGGGGGGCGGGCGCGACGGTCGAGTTCTCAACCATCAACGATCATGGCGGTTACCAGGACCCGCTGAAAACCCGCGTCGGGTTCTGACCGCATGATACAGGGACGAATGGCAAGGGCAGGGACGGTGCTATTCCTGGCCATGCTGCGCGAAGCCGCGGCCAGCTCACAATTCGATACCGGCTTCATGGCCGATATTGGCGGTTCGGGCTGGCAGGGTGACCTGCAGGCCATGCTGCACGAGCAGGCGTTGCCGACCGGGCGCTACCTGGTCAGTGTGCGCCTGAATCAGGAGGCAATCGGGCAACGAGAGGTCGACTTCCGGCGCATGGGCGAAGCGCTAAGCCCATGCCTGTCCCGGGCGCAGTTGGAACGGCTGGGAATCCAGTTGCCCGCCGCTGTCGACGATACGGATTGTCCCGACTGGTTGGCGACACTGGAGGGCGCGTCGGTACATTTCGACAGCCGCCAACTCAAGCTCGACATCAGCGTTCCACAGGTCTACCTCAGGCACGATGCCTTGGGCTACGTGCGCCCCGAAGAGTGGGACGCAGGGATCAATGCTGGGTTTCTCAACTACCAGTTTTCCGGTTCCAGAAGTGAGTACCAGCATCAGGGCACTGATCAATACAGCCTCTACCTCAATGGTGGTTTGAACCTTGGCGCCTGGCGCCTGCGCTCCAGTTCTTCGTATCAGAAGGACGGCACCTGGGAGCGTGCTGCCAGCTATCTGCAACGTGACTTGCCAGGCACCGCAGGGCAACTGCTGATCGGGGAAAGCATGACCCTGGGGGACACCCTGCAAAGCATCCCGTTTCGCGGCGTGCAACTGGCCAGCGACCTGCAGATGCTGCCGGACTCGCTGCAAGGATACGCGCCCGTCATTCAGGGGGTTGCCCGTACCCAGGCGAAAGTCGAGGTGCGTCAGTATGGCTATTCGCTCTACAGCACCTTCGTGCCGCCCGGCGCGTTCGAGATCCGCGACCTGAACGCGGCATCCGGCAGTGGCGACCTGGAAGTGATCATCACCGAGGCCGACGGCACCCAGCAGCGTTTTACCCAGCCCTATGCAACGCTTGGCAATCTGCTGCGCGACGGTACCTGGCGCTACAGCGTGACCGCCGGGCATTACCATGCGGCGAGCTCACCCGAAGCACAGCCGGGCTTCATGCTCGGTTCATATGCCCGAGGTTTGCCACGCGATTTCACCTTGTCCGTGGCGGGGCTGGTGGGCGAGGGTTACCGTGCCTACCAATTTGGTGTCGGCAAGGGGCTGGGCAGCCTGGGCGCGGTATCACTGGACGTCACTCACGCCCGGTCGGATATCTGGCCCTCGGCCGTGACCGGACAGAGCTATGGCCTGCGTTATGGCAAGGCCTTCGCCACGGGGACCAACCTGCGTTTTGCCGGCTACCGCTATTCGACCCCCGGTTACCGTGATTTCAGCGAAGTGGTGGGGGATCGTACCTGGCAGCAAGCGTTGGCTGACGACAGCCAATACAAGATGGTCAGCCGGCGCAGCCGTCTGGAGGCCAACGTTTCACAAAGCTTTGCCAGCAGCACTTCGATGTACCTGAACCTGTCCCAACAGGATTACTGGAACAGCGCGCGCCAGCAACGCCAGCTGCAGTTCGGCGTGAGCAGCCAAGTACAACGGGCCAACCTGTCGCTGCACGCCAGCAAGAGCCTGAGTGCTGACGATCAGCAAGGGCTGCAGGTAGGCCTGACCATCAGTTTCCCTCTGGGGGGCCAGAGCGCGAGGGTCAGCGTGGAGCGCGAAGCTGATGGCAGTCAGGGCCAGCATTTGGGGTTGAGTGGTTTGGCCGGTGAATACAACAACCTCAACTACAACCTCGACCTGCAGCGCAACGCACGTTCGGCCAATACCGGCTCGGCCTCTGTCGGTTACCGTGCGCCCTGGGCCGACCTTAATGCGGGGCTGAGCCACAGTAGCGACTATCGCTCGCTCAACATCGGTATGTCCGGGGCGTTGTTGGCCCACGCTGGGGGTATCCAGTTGGGGCAGCACCTGGGTGAGACCATGGCGCTGGTCGAGGTCACGGACACGCCGAATGTAGGTGTGCTGAATGCTCCCGGTGTCTTCACCGACGCTCGGGGATACAGCCTGGTGCCGTATGTTCAGCCTTACCGACGCAACCGCATCAGCCTCGACACTCGCAAGCTGGACACCAACACCGACATCGACAATGGTGTCGGTACCGTGGTCCCACGGCGCGGCGCGGTGGTGCTGGCGCGGTTCAGCGCACGGCGCAGTGAGAAGGTACTGGCCACGGTGGGCTTGCCGGGCGGTACGGCGGTGCCGTTTGGTGCCGCCGTGCTCGATGGGGCTGGGCAGCGTGTCACTGCCGTGGGGCCCATGGGTCAGGTACTGCTGTCCGTCGGTGAAGACCGGCATTACCGTCTGGTCTGGGGCCAGGCCGACGATCAGCAGTGCACCTTCAGCCTCGACCTGGAGCAAACCCGCGAACAGGACGGCCTGCGCCTGGCCGATGTGAGTTGCGCCTCCGGATGACTGCTCATGTTGCGTCGAGGCTGGCCGCCAGCGCAGCGTTCAGGTCGTTCACCAGGGTCGCGATCACCTGGCATTGCGCTGTCAGCGAAGGTTCTGTGGCGTCAGCTTCGATCGCTTGCTCCAGCGCTTCGCAATGCTTCAGCAAGGCGTCGGACTGCATCAACTGCGCAGCGGTCTTGAACCGATGCGCCAGGCTTGCCAGCGCGGCATGGTCGTGGCGGCCGAGGGCGTTGGCCAGGGCAGAAAGGTCCTGCTGGTTGGTCAGTACCAGGTTGCGCAGCAACGGTCGGCGTTTCGCTTCCGGCAGGCCAGCGAGCAACGGCATGCAACGACCGGCAGGTTCGCTGCCGCTGTGTGCTTGCTGGGTGAAGGCCGGTGCATGCCGGGCCAGCACCGTAAGGCTCAAGGGCTTGAGTAGGCAAACATTCATGCCAGCGGCCAGGGCGGCCGCATGATCCTGGGCACGGGCACTGGCGGTAGTGCCGATAATGGTCACTGGCCGTACACGTTGCAAACGCTCAAGGCGACGAATCTCCTCCGTCAGCCCGAGGCCATCCAGCTCGGGCATGTTGCAGTCAGTAATGATCAGGTCGAAGGCATGCTGTTCCCAGTACATCAGTGCTTCGAGTCCATCGTGGGCCAAGGTCGGCTGATGGCCGAGCAGCTCGAGCTGTTCCTTGAGCAGCACCAGGCTTGGCAGATGGTCTTCGACGATCAGTATCTTCAATGGGCAGCGCCCCGGTGCGGCAGGCCCGCCAAGCGCGTCGGGCATAGTCGTGGTACAGGCGGGCGCAGGTTCGGCCGGCAGCGTGAAGGTCATGCTGGTGCCGTTGCCGGATGCAGGGTCCAATACCAGGTCGCCACCCATGATGCGGGCTAGCGAGCGTGCAATCGACAGCCCGATAGCAGCGCCGCTGTTGCGCGATACGGTTGCGCGAGAGAAGGGCACGAACAGCGTCGGTAGTTCCTGTTCAGCGATACCGGGCCCGGTGTCCTGCACGCGGAGGGTGAATGCCAGCAGGCCTGCTTGCGAAGACTGACCAACGACTTGCAAGGTGACGCTGCCCTGTTCGGTGAACTTGATCGCATTGCTTATCAGGTTCGACAGCACTTGCTTGACCTTCAGCCGGTCAAGGTGCACCGCTGTATCAACATGTCCTTCGTAGGTAACGTCCAGGTCCAGGCCCTTGCGATGAGCCTGGTGGCTGAAAATCTGCAAGACGCCGTCGACCACCTGCCTCATGGTCCAGGGCGCAAGGTGCAGCCGGGTCTCGCCCGACTCGATGCTGGAGATGTCGAGGATGCCGCCCAGCAACTCCAGCAGGCTTAACGCGACATCGTGTGCCACCTGAACTTGCTGCACCGATCTTCCTGCCATGTCATTGCGTTGCAGCACAAGCTCGAGCATGCCGATGATTGCGTTCATGGGCGTACGTATTTCATGGCTCATGGTCGCCAGGAAGATTGTTTTGCTGCTGTTGGCCTGGTCGGCGGCGTCCTTGGCCTCGTGCAGCTCACCCAGTATGCGCAGTCGATCACCGATATCCAGCCAACCGCAGACCAGCCCGAAGATCTGTTGCCCGTCTTCGCGCAAGGGTTGTATCCAGTGGTAGATGTCGAGCATCTTGCCGGGTAGGGCCAGCTGCTGGTCACTCGCGCAGGGCTGGCCGGTATTGGCCACGCGGGCATAATCCAGGCGCCACTGCGCCAGTTGCGTCGGATTGAGCATGGCGTCGAGCTGCGCGCCGCTGCTTTCCAGGCTGGCCAAAGGACGGAAACTGTCGGCGTAGGCGGTGTTGAACAGCAGCAGCGCACCTTGAAGGTCGCGTACATAGATGGGGTGCGGAATGCTGTCGACAATGTTCTGGATAAGGCCAAGCCTGGCTTGCAGCGCCTTGCGTACCGTGGCTTTCCTGAAGATCAGCTTGCGCAGGTAGACGATCCACACACAGGTGATCAGCAGCAGCACGAACAGCCCGCTGAGCACCTGGTAGACCCGCAGGCTGAGGCCCGTCCAGTAAAGATTGTCGGTGGCCGCGTTGGCGCGCCAGCGGCCGGAAATGGTGGCGACTTCGTTGGGTGAGATGCGTTGCAGAGACTTTTGCAGCAGCGAGATCAGCGCCGGATTGTCCGCCGTGCTCGCAAGGCCGACCCGTGCATAGACACGAGTCAGCATATCGGCAACTTTCAATTGCCCTTCATATTTGTATGACAGGTAGTAGCGAGCCTGGTTGGCCGAGAGCAGCGTGAAATCGCTGTCTGCGTTGCTGACACTTTTCAACGCGTCGGGAACGTTGTCGGTCAGCTTCAAGGCAATCGACGGGAACTGTTCGCGCAGGTAGTCGATCAGCGCATCGGATTCGGGCAGGGCAATGCTGAGGGTCGAACCGGGAGCCAGATACGGCTGCTCCGGTGCCTCGGTGCGGGTGATCAACGCATACGGTGTGTTGATGATCGGCCGGGTGAACAGGTACTTGCGCTCTCGCGACGCTGTCTGGGAGATGATCCCCAGGTCTGCTTGGCCGCTGTCCAGCAATTGCAGCGTCTGGTGGATCGAGCGGGTGCGCACCACCTCGAAACGCAGCCCGGAGTTGATCCGCACCAACTCCAGGATGTCGGACATGGTGCCGCCGAACTGCCCCTGGCTGTCGAACAGAGCATAGGGCGCGAGGTCTTCGCTGGCGGCTATCCTGATCGGCTCGCGGCGGTTAAGCAATGCTTCTTCCTGGGCGTCGAGCGTGCTGACCTGTTCATCTTCACGGCACTTGAGCGCTGCCACCCACCAGTTGACCTGATTGATGACCTGGCAACGGCTGTGGGAGTGCAACTGCTGGTCGAGAATGGCTGCGAGCCTGCGGTTGTCGGCGGTGTAGGCGAAGCCGATACCGGTTTCGATGGCGTTGACGCTGGTGTTGGTGACCAGGAGGTTGTTGAAGCTCTGGTTCAGCAGGTACAGGGTACTGACGGTGTCACCCAGGTACGCCTGGGCCTTGCCCTTGAGCACCGCAGCGATGGCCTCGTACGGGGTAGGGTAGTTCTTCACCGTGGCCGTGCGGAACAGCTGGAACGTTTGCGCATCGATGAACCCATCGGCGGTCGAAGAGATCTCAGCTGACGCATCGCGCAGGTCGATATCCAGCAAGCTCCCAGTGGGTGAATACAGGGCGATGCGGGTATAGGCATAGGGGGCGGTGAACGCCACCTTGTAGCGCTGGGCCTCGGGCGCCGTGGCCGCGTCCACCAGGTCGACCTGGCGAGCCACCAGAGCGGCGAAGGCACTGTCCCGGCTGTCGTAGACCACGACCCGAAAGCGGATGCCCAGTGCATCCTGCAGCGCGAGCAGGTTTTCCGCGAGGATGCCTTCGAGCTGCTGGTGCTCAGTGATGATGGTGAGTGGCGGGTAGTCGGGGCTGGAGATGGCCACGGTGACCACCTGTTTCTGCGCCAGCCACGCACGATCGGGTTCGCTGACCGGGGCAGAGAAGCTCAAGGCCTGGCCACGGGAGGAAAGGGCCAGTTCCTGGGCGAGCGATGGCAAGGCAGCCAGCAGCAGGAGCGAAGCGAGGAGGGCGCGCAGGGTATTCACGGGGCAGTGTTCAGATCAGGTTCATGTCTCTGGCGATATCGGCCAGTTCGATGGTGGTGCGTACCCCCAGCTTGCGCAGGATGTTGACCTTGTGGCCGCTGATGGTCTTGTGGCTGAGGTGCAGCCGCTCGGCGATCTCCATGTTGCTCAAGCCCTGGGCCAGCAACTGCAGGATCAGCATTTCCTTGTTGGTCAGGCTCTGCGTGCCGTTGTCGCTCTGTGGGTTGAAGTCCATGTAGTGCGAGAGCACGTCCTTGGGGAAGTACAGGTAGCCGTCCTGGATCGTCTTCAGGCCGCGCAACAGGTCGTCCAGCGTTGCGCTCTTGTTGATGAAACCACTGGCACCCGCTTGCATGCAGCGTGAGGCGTAGGTGGCAGCCATCTGCGAGGTGAACACCAGTGTCTTTACCGGCAGGTTTTCGGCGTGGATGCGTTGCAACACCGAGAGGCCATCCAGACCGTCGAGGCCAATATCCAGGATGAGGTAATCCGGGCTTAGCCGGCGCAAACTCGCCAGGGCCTCGATGCCGTCGGTGCACTCGCCCACAACGTTGTATCCGGTCTGTTCCAGAAAGGCGCTGATGGCACTGGAGAAGATCGGGTGATCGTCCACGATCAGCACGGTAATGCTCATGTCAGGTTAGTCTCTGGTTAATCGGCTTGTATGCGTTGGAAGCGATTATAGCCTGACAGTCGCTTAGCCAGTGATCTGGATAAGGCGTGTTGCAGTCCGGGAACGTTCTTGGTGGCTAACAAGATGCGTCCTGGATAATTCAAAACTCGGCTGCCTTATTCTGTCGGCGATGTCGATATGCAACGCGAGGTGACAGATGAATAGGCTGGCATTGGGCTTCGCCTCGATGGCGCTGTTGCACAGCGGGACCGCTTTTTCGTATTGCACGGGTGGTGGTGAAGAGGTTTATTTAACCTTCAACATGGGTACACAGTATGTGCCACGTGATGCCCCCGTGGGGTCGGTCATAGGCACGGCCAACATGAGTTATGTGTACCGCCCCGACAATCCCTGGAACTGCGGCGCCAGTGATGAATGGGATGTGCGCTTCAGCGATAACTTCCCAGTGGTAAACGGTATTCAATTACCATCGATGGAGAGTGGAATTTCCACTGCGACCATCGTCAAGACCAATGTGCCCGGAGTGGGTCTGGTGGTCAGTTCGGAGCCGTTGAAGAAATATAATGTGAGCAGTGGGTCGCCGCCCTATGTTCCTTACAAGACACGTCTGACGGGCTGGGTAACGCAACATACTAGTGCCACGGCAAAATTCACCCTGGTGAAAATAAGTCAAGCGATTCCCGCTGGAAGCTCGAAGATAGAAAACCCTTACTCTACGATTAGCTACTGGTCGTATCGTAGAAAGCACAGCATCTTCCTGGTGGGTACGGTCGTGCGCTCCGAGTGCTCCATCGAGGGGAATGCCCAAGCCTATATCGAAGTACCCATGGGCACGATCGGGCGCAACGTATTCAAGGGCAAGGATAGTTATACGCAAAGCAACGATGTACTGATTCCGCTCACCAACTGCACGCCGGGCAGTTACCCCGCCAACCAAGGCTGGAACTACTATCAGAATGCCAATGCCTGGCTCCGTCTCGATGGCGCCAAAGGCTCGACCATCGTTGATGCCGGGCGTGGTCTGTTGGGCCTAACGCCGGAGTCGACTGCAAAAGGGGTCGCGGTACAGGTACTGCGCAAGGACGGGGTCACTCCATTGCCGCTGGGGCAGGCAGTGGCCATTTCGCGGCTGAGCAGCGGCAACATGAACATCGAGCTCAAGGCTCGTTATATCCAGACGTCCGATTCGTCGCTGGGCCCGGAACCGGGTTCGGCCAATGCGCGCGCGGCGTTCACTGTCACCTACAAGTAAGCCGATGCGCGGCTTTTTATAAGGAGTTGCAGGCCATGCCGACATTGAGCGTGCTTTTGCTGTGCGCGAATGCCTACAGGGTCGAGCGGTTCACCGCGCTGTTCGCACGGCTGGATTTCGTTCGGCTGCAGGTGGTCACCCACGAAAGCGACTGGTCTGAGCCTCTCTGTGGACAGGAGGGACCGGACCTGGTGGTGTGCGACAGCTTGCCTGCGCGAGGAGGCATTGGTTATTTGCGTCGGTTGTGCGAGCACAGCGGCTTTTTCTCGGTGATCGAATGTGAGGCGTTGGCAGCCCCCATCCGCTGGGGGCTCAACCATTTTCGTGTGCAGGCGGGCAAATATTTCGTGGGCAGCTACGATGCGTTGGCGGCAGCGCAAATCGATGGATTGCTGTTCAAGGCGTTGACGGTCAAGCGAACGGTGAGGCGCCATAATCTCGGTAGCCTGCCACGTTCATCGCGGGAAGTGATGAACGATTGGAGAGAGGCGTTGGATATTGACCAGGCTCTGGATCAGCAGCAAATCGTGGCTTTCTATCAGCCACAGGTCTGTTTGAGGAGTGGGCGCATCTGCGGTATCGAAGTGCTTGCCCGCTGGCGGCATCCACAAAAGGGGGTGTTGGGGCCGCAGGCTTTTCTCGACCTGATTGATACGCCGCAACGCCATGCCCGACTGCTGGACTGCCTGTTGCAGCAGGGGTTGAAACTGCAAAAGCACCTGCAATTGAGCGCTTCGGGGGAGTGGCTGGTGTTTTCCTACAACATCGAGCCCAGCCAGTTGGACGAAGAAGGTTTCGCCAGCCGAATCCTCCGGCATATCGAGCAGGCCGGCGTACCTTGCAGCCAGGTCATGCTCGAAGTGACCGAGCGTGACCCATTGGCGCTGAACCTCAACAGCATCGAGAACATCAGCCAACTGGTGAAGAGCGGAGTAGGGCTGGCGCTGGATGACTTTGGTACGGGCCACTCGACACTTGCGCGGTTGGCGCGCATTCCGTTTGCCCAGGTCAAGCTCGACGCAGGATTCGTTGCCCACGTGAACAGCCTGCGGGAGACACGGGTTGTTGAAGCGCTGGTAGGTCTGGCGCAAACGATGGGCTTCGAACTGATAGCCGAAGGCATCGAAACAGAGAAGCAGCGGCTGCATCTGCAACGGCTGGGTGTGGATGTGGGCCAAGGCTTCCTGATGTACAAGCCGATGAGTTGCAACGATCTGCTCGAGGTCCTGGTTACCAGTCTCGCGATCTTGCGCTTGGGCTGATAGGTCAATGCCAATTTGATGGTGGGGCAAGACTGTCGATTGCGAAGTGCCTGATGCATCTTGTCATTTGCAATAGCTTAGGGCAGGGTCGATGCCATGGACCTCTCTGCCAAAGGAACCGCACCATGTCGAAGATCTATCCCGGTATCGATCCCGAAGGGCTGGTCGAGTACTCGGTGGTCTACACGGACCGCTCGCTCAACCACATGTCCCAGTCGTTTCAAGGTGTGATGAAGAACATTTCAACCACCCTGAAACAGGTCTACAACGCCCAAGCGGTTGCGGTGGTTCCGGGCAGTGGCACCTTCGGTATGGAAGCAGTGGCACGGCAGTTTGCCACCGGCCAGCAATGCCTGGTGATACGCAACGGCTGGTTCAGTTATCGCTGGAGCCAGATCCTCGAGATGGGCAACATCCCGGCGGCCACAACGGTGCTGAAAGCCCGGCCGGTTGAAGCGGGGCGCCAGGCTGCCTACGCCCCGGCCCCTCTGGACGAAGTGCTGGCCGCCATCGAGGCGCAGAGGCCGCAGATTGTCTTCGCCCCCCACGTTGAAACGTCATCGGGGATAATCCTGCCTGATGAATACCTGCGGGCCGTGGGCGACGCCGTGCATGCGGTGGGTGGCCTGTTCGTGCTGGACTGCATCGCCTCAGGCGCGATCTGGGTTGATATGCACAAATGCGCGGTCGACCTGCTGATCAGCGCACCGCAGAAAGGCTGGAGCGCCTCACCTTGCTGCGCCCTGGTGATGCTCAGCGCTTTGGCCCTGGAGCGCATCGAATCGACGCAAAGCACCAGCTTCGCCTGCGACTTGAAGAAGTGGCTTCAGATCATGCAGGCCTATGAGCAGGGCGGCCACGCCTACCATGCGACCATGCCCAGCGATGCCCTCGCGCGGTTCAACGAAGTGATGAAAGAGACCCAAGCCTACGGTTTCGACAAGGTCTGCGACGAACAACAGGCCCTGGGTGACCGGGTGCGCGCAATGATGACCCGCAAAGGTATCAAGAGCGTGGCCGCGGCGGGTTTTCAGGCCCCTGGCGTGGTGGTGAGCTACACCGATGATGCCGATATCAAGAGCGGTAAGAAGTTTGCCAGCCACGGCCTGCAGATTGCCGCTGGCGTGCCGTTGCAATGTGACGAGCCGGCCGACTTCCAGACCTTCCGCATCGGGCTGTTCGGGCTCGAAAAGCTGCACAATATCGAGCGTACGGTCAGCACACTTGAGCAGGCGCTGGACGAGGTGATGGTTAACTAAGCGCACGGTTGGAGAACCTGCCATGACAACAGAGGATGCGAGGTCTCGATTCGAAGCCAAGCTTCTTCGTCCGGCAAAGCCCGGGGAGGATAGGTCGTGGGCGTTCGCGGTACTTCCAAGGGACGCGAGTGAACGGCTTCCGAGGCGGGGAAGGACGAGCGTTGAAGGTACGATCAATGGGCATCCTTTCCGGGCAACCCTTGAGCCCGATGGTCAGTTGAGTCATTGGCTGAAGGTCAGTAGCGATTTGCTTGACGCGGCAGGTGTGGCTGTTGGCGATATCGTTACCCTCGAACTGATCCCGGTGAAGAAGGAGCCCGAGCCTGATATCCCAGTGGATTTCGAGGAAGCCCTGGCAAGCACACCTGAGGCTCAAAAGGTTTGGAACAGTACGACGACCCTTGCGCGGGTGGACTGGATCCACTGGATTACTTCAGCGAAGCAGCTCAAGACGCGTGAAAAGCGAATTGGGGATGCCTGCGATATGCTTGCGAGCGGCAAGAAGGCGGTTTGCTGCTTCGACTCGTCCGGCTATTACAGCAAAGCATTTCGGGCGCCCGAGGCGGAAAATTGACCCGTGGTGCAGCTCGGGAACATCCAGGGGCGCAACCAGCCTTATGTTGACGACAAGAGAACACTTTCTATGTGCTCCGAATCGGATTTTCCCTCTTCTCTGTAGTCCATTTCCGAAACATACTCCCACCGCCTTTCAGCCGTTGCAGCAGCCCCATCAGCCATCTAGTCTCGCCAAGTCGCCGCAAATTCGACGACACGGTTTTGACAGACCGTCCCCTGATATACGGATCATGCACAACGCTCTATGGCGGCTGTGCGTGGGGCACTTCGGTGCGCCGAGTTCCGATATCCTCGGTCTGTCAACCCACGTACCGCTGCCACCCATTTGTTTGACAGCAGAGATGTGGTAGCTCCAGTCAGATATCGGAGCTTTATCATGTTAAAGATCGTCCCCGATCCACCGCTACACGACAAATACACCACCCACACCCTCGAAGACCTCCTGGTCCAGATCTCCGAATACCTCGTCTGCGCCCTGACCGTCAGCCAGCAGACCGTCCTGCTCCACGCCAAACCCCCAGGCCAGGTCCTGACCCTCGCCGCCATGCACGAAATCGACAGTGCCCGCACCTTGGTGGAGGTGGCGCTGAGTCGCGTGCAATCCCAGCATTGATCCAGCGAGCCTGGGCTCGCACTTGAAGTTCACCGATCAGGCCCCGCGCCGTTCGCGGGGCCGCAGGAGGAATGGTATGGATAAGGAATTGCAAACCCCACGCATCAGGAAGCTCGCAACCACCGGCGTCGGGCATTTCGGCGAAGCTGGAGAGGAGGGCGGTCAAGACCCGCTGTTCCGTGTTGTGGCGGGCCATTCGATGGACCATGCGGTTGAGCAGGCGACCGTGCTGATGTGCGCAGTGCACAAGATCAGTGATCTGGCGATGGCGGAGACGGATCATTTGCCTACGCTACTCACGGCGGTGCATTACCTCAGTGGCATGGCCAAGGCGCTGGCTCAGGATGTGAATCATGGGTTGATGTTTGGCCGGAGGGTTGAGTAGGAAAGCGGTGGCTGCTGTGGTTGGTGTCAGTCTGTTAGACCCGGGGCCGCTTTGCGGCCCATCGCCGGCAAGCCGGCTCCCACACCGACCTAAATGGATGTCCGGGGTTAATAGACCACTACAAAATGTGTCTGCGCGAAGGCCAGACAAGGCGAAACGGGGGGAGGAAGCGGAGTGTACTGGAGTACATGAGCATTCCGAGCCCCGTTTCAACGCAGTATGGGCGAGTGCAGATACATTTCGTACAGAGCCTAACCAGCCAGATGCATTCAAGCTAGATGGCCGGATGATCGATGCGCCAGTGCTGGCGCGGGCAGACAGGATATTTTCGTTAGTCGTTCTCGGTTTTTCTCCGAGCTAAACGTCACTCCTGGCCATGATGGCCAACCTCCAATGGTTGCGGATTAGCTTCGAGACTCCCAACCATTGCCAGTACAACAATTCGTTGTCATGACTCCATCATGGCTTGGGTGGCACGGTGATATCATTCCCGCGAGATCCTCACCTGTCTTAATTGGGAACGATGGCATGAACGGAAAATACAAAGGAATTTCTGACGAAGCGATCCGTGAAGGATTGGCACAAGGGCGATTTACCGAAGGCAACGTGCGGCAGATTCGCGACGAAGATGGGAAATTTGTTAAGCACATCAAGGAGGACGGCAAAGTCAGTCCGAGATTGCCTGTATCTGTGATCCAGGTCAGCAACCAGTACGTCTATCAAGCTGATCTGCGCCCCATCGTGGAAGCCATGATAGAGGCTCGTCGCGAGCAACTAGTTGAGGATCTGGGTGACCGTTATGATTTGGTGCTCTCGAAGCTTGAGCGCTACGTCAATCATCGCAAAGGTCTCGAAGATTTGGTCATCGCCTCCAACGATGGCTCGACAATCTTCCAAAAGCGGCTTCGGATCTTGTTGGAGGCATTTCAACCACGAGACCCTGATGCAAACTCGGGGACGACTCTGGTGAACATCCTTAAAGCGTACATCAACATACAGTTTGTGTACCTCATCAGTACGTTTTGGTCTGACCGAAAAAGCGTTGATATCGATACGGCCATTCCTAGAAGGTTGAACGAACTGGAGAAGGCGGTGCTGCAGCACTTCGAGCAGCTTCTCGCTTACCAATACAACCCACAGAACGGGTTATACCTACGCGACACGCTTTATGCCAAGTACCTTCTTCAAGGAGATTCGGGTATTACTCACCTTGAAAGGTTTTTAGAAAAAGACAGAAGATTCGCGTCTCTTGGCGACTTTATGCAGTTCGTTACCAAGCATTTCTTGACCTATACAGGTGAAAAGGATTTTTATGGTAATCATTGCGGAGACGCGAGTTTCAGTATTGACATCACAATTGATCAAACCCCCTTCGAAAAAGATAAACGGCACACATTGGCATGTGAATTTTCTGCATTACTCACCGATATCGACCAGCTATGGAATCTCTATGACGAGCTCCGAGGTGCCGGAAGCATTGAGCCAGAAGATATTCTGTTAAGCCCTGAGATTGCTCAAATGGAAATCAAAAAACTCACCGCCATCCCCCTTCAGTTGCCGAGCATGTAAATGATCTGAAATCGAGCAAAGGAATACTTCAGGCTCTGTAGGGTTGGGTGCGGTTGTGAGTCGAATGAGGTACTCCGATGAGCAACCGCACCAACTGAGCCAGCTTGGCTGCTGCAGGTGAAAGAGCCCGCCCTTTCAAAGTAATGATCGCCACTTGGCGCGTCATCTTCGGCTGCACGATGAGCATCTGGCTGGTTTCGGGAAGAGGGTAGTCAGACAGAACGACCGAAGGCAGCACCGCGGCGCCTAGGCCTGCGCTTGCCATGGAAATCAGGGTCTGCGCCTGGTTGAACTCATAGCGAGTGGTGAGTGTAAGGTTGGCGGCATTAGCGGTGTCTTCGATCAGCATCCGCAGCGCCGTGGCCTGGTTTAGCAACAGCAACGGAAGCCTGGCCAGCTCCTCCATCGTGATGGTATCTACAGCTTCGGGCAGAAGCTTCTTGGGCACCAACGCATACAGGTCTTCTGTGAGGACAGGCTCAAAATTGAAGTCCTGAGCATCACTCATCGGGCCGATGCCGAAATCTACCTCGCCCTTGCGAATGCTTTCGTGCATGTCGCCGGAGGTGAGCTCCCTGATGAAAAGCTCGCTCGCGGGGTAGTCGTGATCAAAAGCAGACAAGATCTTCGCCAGGCGTGTAGCTGGGGACATCGATGGCTCAATACGCCGCTTCTACACCTAGCGAAGGGTACCTTTGAGACCTCTGAGGGATCGTGTCCCTGGAGGTGGTGTAACTGAACCAGCCGAAGGCGCCCTGCGGGCGAAAGAGGATGGTCATCGTGGTTCTTGGCTAAACGTTGAGTTTGCGGACTTAACTTCACCAGAGAAACCACGATGACCAAGCCCACTATCGCACTGACCGAGTTGGTTGAGAAAGGGGCAGACGCTGATCTGCTCAAGCAAATGATCCAGTTTGTTGCCCAGCGCATGATGGAGTTCGATGTCGAAGGCCTGTGCGGCGCCGGCTTCGATGTCAAAAGCCCCGACTGGATGAACAGCCGTAACGGCTACCGGGATCGCCTCTGGCAAACTCGCGCTGGCGACGTTGACTTGAAGATCCCGAAGCTGCGCCAAGGCAGCTACTTTCCTGGCTTTCTCGAGCCTCGACGGACCGCCGAGAAGGCGATGGCAGCGGTGATCCAGGAAGCCTACATCCAAGGCGTTTCAACGCGTTCGGTGGACGAGCTGGTCAAAGCCATGGGCATGAGCGGCATCTCCAAGAGCCAAGTGTCACGGCTGGCCGGCGAGATCGATGAGCGTGTCCACGCCTTTCTGGACCGTCCCCTGGAAGGCGACTGGCCTTACCTGTGTATCGATGCCACGTACGTCAAGGTGCGGGAGGCCGGGCGCATCGTCTCGGTCGCCGTAATAATCGCCGTGGCCGTGAACACCGATGGCGGGCGCGAGGTCTTGGGTATGCGGGTTGGCCCTTCAGAGGCAGAACCGTTTTGGACGGATTTCCTGCGAAGCTTGATGCGGCGTGGCCTGCGTGGCGTAAAGCTGGTCATCTCCGACGCTCACGAAGGCCTCAAGGCGGCTGTTTCCAAGGTCTTCAACGCGACCTGACAGCGTTGCCGCGAGCACTTCATGCGTAACGCCATGGCCCATGTCGGCAAGGGCCAGCGCACCATGGTGGCGGCGCTCCTGCGCACGGTTTTCGCCCAGGACAGCCGCACCGAATGCCACCAACAGTGGCGCCTGGTTGCCGATCAGCTGCGCGAGAAGTACCCCAAGATTGCAACGCTCATGGACGGCTGCGAGGATGAAGTGCTGGCGCACATGGCGTTTCCCAAGGCGCACCGACAGCAGTTGCACAGCACCAATCCGCTGGAACGGCTCAACGCCGAAATCAAACGTCGCACCGATGTCGTGGGCATCTTTCCCAACGATCCTGCCATCACACGGCTGGTAGGCGCGATGCTGTTGGAGCAGAACGAAGAGTGGTGCCTGCAACGACGCTATATGCAGTTGGAGGCATTCGAGGCGGTCAGCGATAATCTACAGGCCAAGCTGTCGGCCGTGATCAACTAAACGGCAAGCTCAGTGGTCAAGGCCATGATGAGTTACACCACTTCCTGGGACACGATCGGCCGGCGCGCCTATACTGGCTATCTGCTTTCGAAAGGTTAGGTAATTCTCGCTTTTTGTCAGCTACTACAGACGTAGATGTATTGCTCGGAATGCGCGTCCGCATTCCAGCACGCTCAAATTTCCAAAGGAGTAGGGAGATGAGCATTTTCAGCTGGATGTTCAACAGACCCAAAGCTGTCAAATCCGATACCGCAGCAAGGCACCAGCCAGCTAAGGCTCAATCCCTCGACGCTCAGCCAGAGCTTCGGGCCGCTCCTCAGATCCGACGAGATAAGCTTTTCTTCACTGTCGAATCGCTTGATTTCTCGGGCATCTATCAGCTGTCAAAGTCCAAGAAGTGGGCGATCGCCTGGAGAGACTCTGATCCCTCAGCGGGTCGGGGAGGTCACAGAGAGTCCGGCTTAGGGGCCTACGTGCTTGCAGATGTGAGCAGCGGCACCGTTGCCTGCCATGGGAGCATGCCTAGGCCAAATAATGGCCACGTGTGTGACGTCGGCGTGTTTTGCCTGGAAGATTGGCATTTTGGTAGCACCCTGTCTGGTACGTTCAGCGTTTTCGATCCCTGCGGTTCTGTGATCTTAGCTAAAGAGCTGAAGGCAAATGTTTTCACCAGTGGTATTTCCAGGCACGGGAAATACGCATTCTGCGCCACCGCCAACAGCCCAACCGATCATGGCAACAAGGTGTTCCTGTTTGACCTGGTCAATCGGGTCGAAATGTACAGCGTCACTCCGGAGGGCGGATGGCCTGATAGCTACGAAGTGGACGAGAGCACAGGAGAACTCATAGCGTTGTTCAAGGACATGGGGAGCTTCCGGTACAACGTTCACGGCCAATTCATCGATGCTGATCAGCTTGGCAATGCCAACCTCAATTCCTCCCGTTACGACCGCATCATCCTCGCCGCAGAAAATATTTTAGGGGAGGGCGACCTGACAGACGAGCGCACGCTGGAAGTCCTGACCGCTGTACGCCGTGCCCGTACACTCGGCGCAGATGAAAACCCTGCCTGGAGGCCCACAGCGCTCAAAGTCCAGGGGCTTGCGCACGAGCAGCTAGGCCAGTACCCCGAAGCAGTCCAAGTCTATGAGGAGGCGCTGGCTTTGAATCCAAAAATTGGCGTTAAGCGCAGGCTGACGTCGGTGAGTAAGAGGATAAAACCTGAATAGCTGGGGTGAGCCAATTCCTGTAAGACACGGTTTTTAGTTAATCCAAAATACAACCGGCCAGATCAATCTGATTCCATCCCGGAATTTGAGATGGTAAGGCTTGGTCTCTTCTAGGAGAGGTCACTCCTACTGTCGCTACCATCATCATTCATGAGTCAAATAAGGTTAGAGAGCGTTGAGTATTTCCTACACCAACCCTTCAGATGAAACTAAAGTTAAAGAGTCCGCAGTCCGTGCCTTATTCGGTGTGAGCCTCGTGATCTGCGTTATGTTTGCCATCGCAATCTCATGCAATAACGGCACTAATCCAGAACCCGACAAATTCGCCATTTATATGTGCGGCGTCTTGCTGGGCTCGATTTATGTGTTTTTGGGCTTGGTTGAAGTAACCCTAATGAATCGCCTCATCAATCTGAAGTCTAGTTTGTTGTTATGGGCTTTCTTTGTTGCATGTCTAGGTTACGTCGCCAGGGCAAAGGCATCAGTGGATATCAACACTATATTCCACATGGAAGCCAGTGCTTTTCCGATGACCTTGATGGCGAGCACTCTGTTGCACATGATCAATTTCCTGTTTTTGTTTTTCGTCGCCTCAGGCATAGCGTGCTTCGTCTTGGCAGCCTTTTCAGTGATGCAAGGACATCATCACGGTAAAGGGTTCATGCTTATATTCTGCCAAGTCGTAACAGGACTCGCATTCATAATCATAACTCTATTTTCGCATTTCAAGATTGACAAAGATAGCCAGAGACTTCAAATGATCTACAGGATCGCTCAGTCTGTAGATTTCAATGCGCACTCTCCTTGCGCGAATATAGATAGTTCCACAACAACCATGGTGTTTCTGGACGCCGATAAACGCTTGGCTCTTGTTGCTCCAACCCTAGATGAGTTTGCAGGGTTCGAGTGGAGAAAAGTGTCTTATCTGCGCTCGGTTGCTATCCCAGAAAGCTTCAAGACCGTTACGTGTGAATATTCGGCCTTAAGCGAAAATCCGATGGACGCCAACGCCGGGCACGACTTGCCATCGCACGGATGATTGCAAGGCTTGAACGACTGGAGAAAATGGGCCGAGCAGCGAAGCAGAGTTTTCGGCAACACCTGTGGGTGAGCCTGGCCGTATTCCTGCGCGGGGGTAGTGGTAGCTAGGCCCGCCAGTGACCAGGAGCAGCACTGACCAACCCCGGCCTCAGCATGGAGGCCCGGCAGGGTCAAGACGCGCGCTTGGCGGACGGCTTGATTCACGACAGCCGTGCACAGGAGCCACGCCCATGGTCGGCCGTATATGTACCACGAAGCGATTCACCCGCTTGAATCACGTCCTACACGGTGTACAGTGC
This sequence comes from Pseudomonas mosselii, assembly GCF_003205295.1. GTDB lineage: Bacteria > Pseudomonadota > Gammaproteobacteria > Pseudomonadales > Pseudomonadaceae > Aquipseudomonas > Aquipseudomonas mosselii_B. Next base: position 80,850 of record NZ_QJRP01000009.1, on the reverse strand, counting down.
CTAGGCGTTCCAGAGATTGAAAAACGATTCAGCGAGAAATGGGCGAGGGCGCTCGCACTCAAATAAATATGAAGCGGGCAAAAGCTGATTGGCATCAATATTTAGGTAAGTCAGGTAGCTATCAAATGCCTGCACAAACGCCGGTGGTAACGGGACTCGACTTGGATTGAGGATGAAGGTCGAGTACTCCTCGAAGTCTTCACGCGTCCAATCAAGCAGGCAGCGATCGTTCGCGAAGCTCCAGCTGAGCATTTTTTCCAAGCCCTGGATGCACGTGTTGTATTGCCAATGGGAATTCAACGGATTCCAGTTGTGGGCGATCCAGTTGATGAGGAGGGCGATCGTGCTCCTCTGCTTGACTAGACTCGCGCAGTAATGAATTGAGGCTTTTTTGTTTAACGTAAATTGACCACAAAAGTAGCTTTTCAAGCGCCACTAGCTTTTACCGATCCGCACTGCACGATCGATACGCCCGTATTACCTCTAACGAGTCCATCGCGCGCGGTGTTGAAGTATTTTTTAGGAAAGCAGCTTTCTACGTAGGCTTGGGCCTGTGCCGTCATGAAAACCAGCACGTCTCTCTGGTGCATGCCAAATAATGGAGGCGGGCGATCCTGTTTGTGGTAATCAGTGTCCAGATCCACAGTCTCCTGCTCATGAATAACTCCGCGTGCTTTCGATAGCTGCTTACGCGTCCAACCCAATCGGTACTGGCGCGACGTTTCGCTGCGTGACGGGCGAATTGGTGCTGGCTGATCGAGCTGAATGACGCGAAAAACCACGGCTCGATCAAGCAACTCCTGGAGGCCGCGCGCAGACTTGCAATTTTCCGTTTTGGTTCCGACAGGCCAGGACGCAAAAAGGCGACCCCAAGCCGCTTAGCATTCCGTTCTGAAATCGACAGTGGCCGACCGCAGCTCAGGTTTCACATGAGCTGTCGAGGGCAACGCATTGGGAAGGGGTTGTTTCCGGTGACGCGACAGAACTCCGTTTCGGTTTCAACGTTCACAGCTCGAGCGTGATCTGGCAGACGCAAACCACAGGTGATCGACTCAGAAGGTCACCTCCCATAATACTCAATTTAACATAATATACATTATGCGTAAGTTCGTATTGAGCATCACGCCCAGAGGGAGGCCAGATTTCAGCCTCCATCAAAGCCCCATCTCCAATCCAGCTCACTGGAACGTCAATTCCTTCGGCACCTCATACCGACTGCCGTCATGATCCAGATTGAACGTCTTCGTCGTCGAACTGCTCTCGGTCTCCTCACAGTCATCAACACCTTTCACAACGCTCCGACTTCCGGTCGTGATCTCGGTAACCCGCAACCTGCTGAAACCATCCTTGCCAGGTTTGCCAATCGCCAGCGTCCGCTTTGTCTCGCCGAACTCACCAGCGCAGGAACCATCCCATTCACCGTTGCCCTTGCTTACAACCAGGCTTCCCATGATCTGGCGCAATTGCGAGCCGTCGTTCACGTAAAGACTCAGGGTCTCGCTACTGAACGGATTGACCCGTGACGAGCCGGTATGGCTGATACGCACGCCAAATGCCCGCTGCCCAGGCGCAACCTGATACCGCGCCGTGTCCAACGTCAGGCCTGAAAACTGCACCGCGTCGGAGACGATCGCAGCCTCTTGGTAACTGCGAGCAATGATCTTGCCGCTGGCGGCTTCGGCCACCAGTACATCCAGACCGTAATCGCCTTGCCCGTACTCATCGACATTCATCATCACGGGCAAGGCTGCCAATACCTGGTTGGCGTCTGCGGGATTGACCTTGCAGACCGCAAACTCGCTGGCGAGCTTCAAGGTTGGATGTAGGTTCTGGGCCCAGGTTTGCAGGTGCTGCGTGCAGTCGCCCCAGGCGATCATGGGAGCAAACAACAACGGTATTGCGGTGAGTCCACGCATGGATGTATCTCATTCCTTTGATGGTTTTCTCAGGGTATGTGAACTAGGGGCAAACTTCACATGATCGGCAGGCTCCTGCAACACGTCTGTGTGCCCTGCCCGACCATTGATAACCAATAATTATAACTCAACTAAATGAATATTTAGTTGAGTTATATATGGGTTCTTGGAACAGTGTCATGAATCTACGCTCTACCCTCCTCCATGGCCCTTTCCCAACCAGCGAAATACCTCCAGCCATCTATGCTCACCAGACCCACCCCACGGAGCCTGTTCGAAATGGACATTCGCCAGAAAACCATCGGGTTCGGTCTGGTCAGCATCCTCGCCGCGCTGTTGCTCGGCGGCAGCGGCCTGCTCGCCGAGCATGACCAGAACCAGGCACTCAAGCGCAGTGAGGACAGCATGGCCGCCCTGCGCAATCACATGGAAGGCGACATGATGCACGACGCGCTGCGCGCCGACGTGCTCGCCGCCCTGCTGGTCAAGCCGGGCGATGTTGATACCGCCAACCAGGTGCTGGCCGACCTCGACGAGCACGCCAAGTGGTTCCGCGGTGTCGTGCGGAGCAATCTAGAACTGCCCTTGGACGCCGATCTGCATCAGGCCATCAGCGACCTGGGACCCTTGCTGGAGCAGTACATCGCCAGCGCCACCTCGATTATCCAGCTGGCATTGAAATCCCCCGAGCAGGCCCAGGCGCAGTTGCCGGCCTTCGTCGCGGCGTTCAAGGAGCTGGAGCAGCGCAACAGCACCCTCAGCGACCTGATCGCCGGCAACGCCGACAAGAGCCGAGAGCAGAGCACCGCCACCCTGCACCAGGGCATCGCCGTGCTGGTGGGTGGGATGATCCTGGCCACCCTGGTGCTGGCGCTGTGCACTTTCCTGCTGCTGCGTTCGATCCTTCGCCCCCTGAGCCAGACCATGGCGGTGGCCGAACGCATCGCCCAGGGAGACCTGACTACCCAGATCCAGGTCCATGACCGCGACGAGACCGGGCACCTGCTGCGCTCGCTGGCCGACATGCGCGACAGCCTGGGCAACATGATCAAGGCCATCCACGAGGAAAACCTGCTGCTGCGCGAGGTGGCCGACGAACTGGGCCAGGCCTCCAGCAGCCTGGTGGAACGCACCAGCCAGCAGTCCGACAGTGCCGTGAGCATGGCCTCGGCCACCGAGCAGATGATCGCCAACCTGGCGCAGATCGCCGAGCACGCCCGGGATGCGCAGTCCATTTCCGGGCAGTCCGAACGCCTGGCCAGCGACGGCGGCGAGGTCATCCTCAGCGTGGTCGGCGGCATGCAGGGGATCGACGAGGCGGTCAACCGCTCCTCCGAGACCATCACCGTGCTGGGCCAGAGTTCCGAGGAGATCTACTCGATCATCCAGGTGATCAACACCATCGCCGAGCAGACCAACCTGCTGGCCCTCAACGCGGCCATCGAGGCCGCTCGTGCCGGCGAGGCCGGGCGCGGCTTTGCCGTGGTCGCCGACGAAGTACGCGGCCTGGCCGGGCGCACGGCGCAGTCGACCCGGGAGATCACCGGCATGATCGAACGCATCCGACAAAGCACGGGTAATGCCGTGGACAGCATGCAGACCGGCGTCACCCGGGTGCGCGCCGGGGTGGAGCTGGCCACCCAGGCCGGCGCGTCGATCCAGCAGATTCGTGAAGGGGCGCGCCGCGCCGCCTCTGTGGTCGAGGAGATCTCGCAGACCATCGGCGAGCAGACCAAGGCCAGCCAGGAGGTGGCGCAGCAGGTCGAGCTGATTGCCCGCATGTCCAGGGACAGTACCGACACCACGCGGCAGCTGGCCTCGGCGGCGCAGCGGTTGGGCGAGATTGCCCAGGGCATGCAGGCGAGTGTGTCGCGGTTTCGGGTGTGAGGGGGCTGGCTGCCCTCTTGGTTCAACACATAACTTGTTGATTTGGCAAGGACCTGTGGGAGCGGCTTTAGCCGCGAACACCGGCGAAGCCGGTGCCATCCACCGCGTTGCTTGCTTCGCGGGTAAACACGCTCCCACAGGGTGTGTAGGGCTATCGATCCTCGCGGGTGTGCCAGAGCCGCAGCAGGAAGAGCGTGGAATCCGCTATCTCGTAACGCATCTCATAGTGGCCGATCTGGAGCCGGCGCACATCCCGTGGTTCGAACTCTTCCAGACGTTCACCGATACGCGGATTGGCCAAGAGCATGGAGGCAGCGCCGGTAAGCTGCTGGACGGTTCTCACGGCAGCCGGTTTATTGACCGCTGCAAGAAACTCATACAGTCGGGCAATATCGGAGAGCGCCTTGCTGGTCCACTTCAAGTCCATCAGCGGGGAACGGGTAATGGTGTGTCCGTGCCGAGGCTATCGGCCCAGGCCTGAACGGCCTGATGGTCGATCACACGGTTGGCATCAACATCGGCCAAGGCCTCGCGAGTCAGCCGGCTGCGCTCTTCTTCCTGGTCTATCCAGGCAATCAGGGCCTGCTTGACGATCCAGTTCTTCGAGCGCTCCAGGCGCTCGGCCAGCAAATCGACTTTTTCAGCGAGTTGCACCGGCACGTGAGCCGTAACAGAGCGGGTTTTGACTGTGGTCGCCATGATGGGCGCTCCTCACTTGCATGGCTGAAAGCGAGCCTGCTGGGGATGAGCACCTTTTATGGTGATCTGAGCAGTCTTTCAGCGGTTCGATTGAAAATTAATCATAGTGAATAGTTATCCTGCGTCAAGGGGCTGCAGAGCCTGGCACCGGCTGCGTGGTGATCGCGGTGCAAGTCGCACCGCCCCTCCCACGTAGCCAGCGCTGGTCTGGCTAGAAATCCACCGAGGTAGAGAACAACAACGACCGCGGCGTGCCCAGCCCACCGGATAGGCCACTGCCATCGCCGCCGTTCCACGAACCAATCCAATAGGCCTTGTTGGCCACGTTCTGCACGGTGGCGCGCAAGGTCACCGGCTTGTCCGAGATCTTCAGGCTGTAGCGGGCGCCCAGGTCGAAGATCGTGTAGGACGGCAGCGACAGGTTATTGGCATCGGTGGCGTAGCGCCGGCCAGCATAGTTGGCGTTGCCGGTCAGGGTCAGGCCGGGAAGCTCACGCAGGTCGTACTCGACGCCGAGCTTGGCCAGCACCTTGGGCACGCCGGTGGCCTGGTTGCCTTCGTTCTCCTTGCGTATCGATTTGGTCAGCTCGGCCTTGGTGTAGGACGCACCGCCCAGCAGGCGCAGGCCCGGCTCGAGCTCGCCGAAGAACGACCATTCCAGGCCACGGTTGCGCTGCTCGCCGTACACGCCGTAGACCTGCGTGACCGGGTCGGTATAGGCGCTTGGCTTCTTTACCTGGTAGACACTGACCGTGTGGGCGAAGGTGCCCAGGTCGAGCTTGGCGCCCAGTTCGTACTGCTTGGTCTGGTACGGCGCCATGATCGCACCCGCGTTTCGCGCGTTGTCCGGGGCGATGCCGCCCTGGCTCAGGCCTTCGATGTAGTTGCCGTACAGCGACAGCTCGTCGGTGACCTTGACCAGCAGGGCCGTGGCCGGCGATACCCGGCTTTCATCGTAGGGTTTGGAGGTGCGCTGGTGGTTGCCGTCGTAGTTCGACGCGCGCACGTTCTGGTGACGTGCGCCCACGGTCCACTGCACCTTGTCATCGAGGAACGACATCGTGTCGAGCAAGGCTTCGCTGCTCAGCCGGGCGCGCATGCGCGAGGTGACATTGCCGTACTCGCCGATCTCCGGGCGCGGGCCGTAGTCCAGATCGTAGTAGTTGGTGAGGATGCGCGTCGGCAGGCGCTTGTCCTTGAAGCTGTTCTCGGAGTCGTAGCGGGTGGCTGCCAGCGACCAGGCGTGGTCCACGGGGCCGGTGGCAAAGCGCCCGCGCAGGCCGACTTCGCCGGACTTCTGCTCGCCGTCGCGGGCCGAGCGGATCGGTGTGGCGGAGATGTCGCCGGCATCATTGAGCAGCATGCCGCTGGTCATCAGCGCGTTGTAGCCCCCTTCCCTATGGCCCCAGCCGGCAAAGGCGGTGAGCGAGTCGTTGAGGTCGTACTCGCCGCGCAGCACCACGGTGTCGGTGTCATTGACGGTATAGGCCCACTCCGGGGCCAGCGAGTTATCGCCCTTCTTGGCCGTGGGCAGGTGGGTCACCCCGGGGCTGATCGAAGAGATGCCGAAATAGTTGACCCCGTCCATGCGCTCGCGCTGGTGGTAGTAATCCAGCGACGCCCTCGCCCGCTCGCCGCGCCAGTCCAGGGCCAGCGACGACAGCTGCATGCGATGCTGCTGATCGTTCACCGGGGTGTCGCCGTCGCGGTAGACGCCGTTGAAGCGCACGCCGAATTGCTTCTGGTCACCGAAGCGGCGGCCAACATCAGCATGCATGCCGGCCAGGCCGTCGGACTCGTAGGAGGCGGTCAGCCGGGCCAGGGGCTCGTCGCCGGCTCGCTTGGGCACGATATTGATGCTGCCGCCGACGCTGCCGTCAGGCGGCATGCCGTTGAGCAGCGCCGACGGGCCCTTGAGCACTTCGATGCGCTCGGCAAGCTCGGTGGAGCCGCGCATGTTTGGCGCCATGCTCGGCAGGCCGTTGAAGGTGATGTCGTTGCCGGTGCTGTAGAGGCCACGAATGAAGAAGGTTTCGAAGATGCCGCGCTTGCTCGGCACGTAGACCGACGGATCGGTGGCGCCGATCACCGAGCCGATGTCCTGAGCCTGGCGGTTCTCGATGTATTCCTTGGTGTAGCTGATGGCGTTGAATGGTGTTTCGCTGAAGTCCTTGTTGCCCATCAGGCCGAGCCGGCTGCCTGAGCCGACCTGGCCACCGGCGTATTCCGGTGGTGGAGCGCCCAGGGAGTCGCGGGTGTCCTGCACCAGGGTTTCCGGCAGGGTCAGGCCCTCTTCATTCACATCGGGGGTCTGTTGCTGCGCCGTGGAGGTGGACCGTGGCGGTTGCGCGAACGCGTTGCCGACGAGGGTGGTCATGCCCAGCAGCAGGGCCATGTGCAAGGCCCTGCGGGGCAGGTTTGGGGCCTTGGGGTATTGCAGTGGCGACATGAGGGGTTCCTTTGGGACGGAATGGTAATGTTTCTCATTAGTCATTCCGTACGAGGCGGTGAATCCCTCAACAGAAATTACAGTCATTTGGCCAGTATCGGTTCAGCAACTCATTTCGGGTAGGAGCGGCCTTGTGTCGCGAAAGGGCCGCAAAGCGGCCCCAGGATTTCAGCGTTGACCCATCAATCGCCGGGGCTGCTGCGCAGCCCTTTCGCGACGCAAGGCCGCTCCCACAGGAATTACGTATGGGCTGAATGCAGGATCAACCCTGATACCCCTTCACCACCTCGTCCGCTACCCGCTCCAGGCAGGTCACGCTGGCCGTGCACAGGTACCAGGTCTGCGGGTCGACGAACACCACATGGCCGTTTTTCCACGCCTTGGTCTGGCGCAGCAGCGGGTTGTCCAGGGTCTCGCGGTCCAGCGCGGCCCGGCGCTCCATTACTGCGGTGCGGTCGATCACGTAGAGGATGTCCGGGTCGGCCTGGTGAATGAACTCGTTGGAGATCGGCTGCCCGTGCAGGCCGGCCTGCATGTCGTCGCTGGCCGGCTTGACCCCGAGGGTGTCGAAGATGAAGCCGTAGCGCGAACGCACACCGTAGGCGGTGAACGCGCCGTTGTTGTGCAGCACCACCAGCGCCTTCTCCGGACGCCCGTCGGTCACCTGGCGCACCTGGGCCACCTTGGCGTCGATGCGCGCGGCGGTTTCCCGGGCCCGTTCTTCCTTGCCGAGGATCCGCCCGACGGTCAGCAAGTGCTGCTTGGCGGTCTCGATGACGTTGCCCTGGCGGTTGTCCATATCGATGTCGTAGTGCACCGTCGGCGCGATCTGGCTCAGTTCCTGGTAGCTCTGCGCCTGCAGCGGCGAGATCAGGATCAGGTCGGGCTTGAGCGCATGCAGGCGCTCGAGGTTAGGCTGGATAGTGGTGCCGACATCGGCCACCTTAGGGTCGTCGCGGTACTTGGCCAGGAAGCCCGCCACATAGTCCTTGGCGATACCGACCACCGGCGCGCCGAGCTGGTCGAGGGTGTCCAACTCGCTCATGTCGAAGGCCACCACGCGCTGCGGCTGGTGTTCGACCAGCGTGGTGCCCAGGGCGTGCTCGACCTTCACCGGGGCGTAGTCGGCGCTGGCGGCGCGCTCCTGGGCCGGCGGGGCCTGGTCGCAGCCGGGCAGCGCGGCCGCCACGGCGGCGGCCAGCAGTATCTTGCAGATTCCGTTCATACCAGCTCTCTCGATAGTGATGGGTTGAAGTAGTTGCAGACGAAACCGTGCGCGCTGGGCAGGATCTCGAAGGCCAGGCCGAACAGCGCGCGCAGGTTGGCCTGGGTGACCACCTCGGCGACCGTCCCGTGGCTGTGCACGGCGCCGCCCTTCATGGCGACGATGTGGTCGGAATAGTTGGCGGCGAAGTTGATGTCGTGCACCACCAGGATCACCGTGCGCCCCTGCTCGTCGCAGAGCCTGCGGATCGCCTGCATGATCTGCACCGCGTGCTTCATGTCGAGGTTGTTCAGCGGCTCGTCGAGCAGCAGCAGGTCGGTGCGCTGGGCGATGGTCATGGCCAGGAACGCCATCTGCCGCTGGCCGCCGCTGAGCTCGTCGAGGTAAGCCCCGCGCAGGGGTTGCAGCCCCAGGAAATCCAGCGACTCGTCGATCACCTGCTGGTCGTCGGCGGTCAGCAGGCCGCGGCTGTAGGGGAAGCGGCCAAAGGCGACCAACTCCTCGACGGTCAGGCGCAGGTTGAAGTCCAGCACCTGGCGCAGGGTGGCCACGCGGCGGGCGTAGTCGGCGATGGCGATGCGGCCGATGTCCTGGCCATCGAGCAGAATGCGCCCGCGACTGGCCGGCAGCAGCCGGGCGATGCACATCAGCAGGGTGCTCTTGCCGGCGCCGTTGGGGCCGATCAGCGAAGTGACCTGGCCTGCGGGAAACGCCAGGCTCACATCGTCGAGCACGGTCTTCTCGCCGTAGGCCTTGTGCAGGTGTTCAAGGGTGATCATGGGGTGCCTCGGGTGCGGACCATCAGCGCGAGGAAGTACGCGCCGCACACCAGGTTGACGAGGATGCTCACGCTGGTCCGGTAGTTGAACAGGTGCTCGACCAGCAGTTGGGCGAGCAGGAACATGCCGATGGCCACGGCGCAGGCCAGCGGCAGGATGACCTGATGCCGGGCGCTACGCGCCAGGGCGTAGGCGATGTTGGCGACGAACACCCCCATGAACGCGGTCGGCCCCACCAGGCTGGTGGCCACCGCCACCAGCACGGCGATCAGCGCCATCTGCAGGCGCAGGCAGCGGCCATGGTCCAGGCCCAGGGCGATGGCCTGGTCGCGACCCAGCGCCAGCACGTCGAGCACCCGCGTGCCGCGCGCCACCAGCAGCGCCACCGCCGCCACCAGCAGGCCCGAGTACAGCACCTGGGCCGGCTGGGCGCGGTTGAAGCTGGTGTAGCCAAGGCTCTGCAGGATGGAGAATTCCCCCGGGCTGGTCTTGAGCTGGATGAACTGGGTGAAGGTGCCCAGCACCATGGTCAGCACCAGGCCCAGCAGCAACAGGCGGTAGACATCACCCCGCCCCTCGCGCAGCAGCCAACGCTGCAGCAGCCACGAGTAACCGAGCATCAGCGCGATCGACAGCAGCGCGTTGCCCTGGGCGCCCAGCAGCGCCACGCTGGCGGTGCCCAGCCACAGCACCAGCAGGGCCTGGAACAAGAGGTAGATGCCTTCGTAACCCATGATCGCCGGAGTCAGCACGCGGTTGCCGGCCAGGGTCTGGAAGATCACCGAAGACAAGGCGATGCACACCCCGGCCACGACGATCGCGCCCAGGCGCACCAGGCGCTTGGGTATCACGTAGCTGAAGTCCAGGCCCGAGCCCAGCAACAGGAACGCCAGCGCCAGGGCCGGCAACAACAACCAGGCGGCGCGGCGCATCATTTGCACTTCCACAGGATCAGCAACAGGAACAGCACGCCACCGACACTGCCGGCGGTCAGGCCAATGGGCACCTCGTAGGGATGGATCAGCAGCCGGCCGAGGATGTCGCAGGCCAGCAGCAGCGCCGCGCCGCACATGGCTACGATGGGCAGGGTGCGCTTGAGGTTCTCGCCGTAGCGCAGCGCTACCAGGTTAGGCACCACCAGGCCGACGAAGGGGATCGCGCCCACGGTGATCACCGTGGCCGACACAGTCACCGCCACCAGCACCAGGCCGAGGATCGCGGTGGCCGCGTAGTTGAGCCCGAGGCTGGTGGCCATGCCCTCGCCCATGCCGAGCACGGTGAAGCGCTGGGCGTACAGGTAGGTGAGCACGACGATCGGCAGGATCAGGTAGATGATCTCGTAGTTGCCCTCGATCACCCGCGAGAAGTCGCCCAGCAGCCAGCCCTGCATGCTCTGCAGAATGTTGTGGCGGTAGGCGTAGAATTCGGCGATGGCGCTGAGCAGGCTGCCGTACATCAGGCCGATCACCGGCACCAGCACCAGGTTGGTGAAGCGGATGCGGCGGATGATCGCCACATACACCAGGCTGGCCAGCAGGCAGAACACCAGGGCGAACAGCATGCGCCCGCTGGCCCCGGCCCCGGGCAGCACGGTCAGGGCCACCAGGATGCCCAGCTTGGCCGCGTCGAGCCCGCCGCAGGTGGCTGGTTCGACGAAGCGGTTGCGCACGATCTGCTGCAGGATCACCCCGCAGATCGACAGGCCGACCCCGGTCAGCACCAGCGCCGCCAGGCGCGGCAAGCGGCTGGCGGTGAGGGTCAGCCAGGCATCGTCGCTGGCCGACCACAAGGCCGACCAGGACATCTGGCTGGCCCCGACCATCAATGAAGCGCCACACAAGAGCAACAGCAAGGTTGGCAGCAGCACCCGACTCAAGCGGTCACTCCATCGCCTGCCGCCTCGCCGATGCGCCAGCCTTTGGCGGCCCGGCGTTGCTCGAGGAAGTGCGCGTACAAGCCACCCTCGGCAGCCAGCTGGGCATGGGCGCCCTGCTCGCGAATGCGCCCTTGGTCGAGCACCACGATCTGGTCGGCCATGGCCACCGTCGACAACTGGTGGGCGATGACGATCAGCGTGCGCTTGCCGCGCAGCCGTGCCAGCGCTTCGGCGATAGCCGCCTGGTTCTCGGCGTCCAGCGCTGCGGTGGCCTCGTCGATCAACAGGATCGGCGCGTCCTTGATCAGCGCCCGGGCAATCGAGATGCGCTGGCGTTCGCCGCCGGACAGGCGCGCACCGCCCTCGCCCACCGGCGTGTGCAAGCCTTCGGGCAGGCGTTCGAGGATCTCCTGCACCCCGGCCAGCCGTGCCGCCTCGAGCACCTCGGCCTCGCTGGCGTCAGGTTTGCCGAGGCGGATGTTGTCGGCGATGCTGCCCTGGAACAGGTAGGCGTCCTGGAAGATCTGGCTGATCTGCCCGGCCAGCTGTTCGGCGGACATCTGCCGCACATCCACGCCGCCGACCTTGACCCGGCCCTGGGTGACATCGAAGAACCGCGCGATCAAGCGCACCAGGGTGGTCTTGCCCGACCCCGACGCGCCGACCAGCGCGGTCATGCTGCCGGGCGCGATATCCAGGCTGACCTCGCGCAGCACCTCGGGCTGGCCGTCGCCGTAACGGAAACCGACCTGTTCCAGCTGCACCGAACCTTCGACCGGCGCCTGCGGCGCAGCGGGTTCGGGCAGCGGTTCGACGGCCAGCAGTTCGGCCACCGCCTGCAACTGGCCACGGGTGCCGCGCAACACTTCGCTGTAGCCGGCCACATCCAGCAACGGGTCGATGAAGCGGGTCGCCAGCACCAGCGCGACCAGGGTGGCGATCACCGCCGCGCTGTCGAAAGCTGCACCGACCTGCTCGCCGAGCCACAGCGTGGCGACCACCAGCAAGGCGGCGAAGCTGGCCTGCACTGCCCAGACATTGAGCACCGACGACAGCGCCGAAAGCTGGATCAGCTTGCGCGCGGCCTGCTGCTGCTGGGCCACGGCCTGCTCCAGGAAGCGCGTGCCGCCCTGCTCGCCATTGAAGGCGCGCAGCACCGACTGCGCCTGGGCGAACTCGACCATGCGCTGGCTGGTCTGCGCGGTGTCGCGCTGGTAGCGCTGGTCGGCGCGCTGGCCCAGGCGCATGGTCGCCAGCATCACCAGGGCCAGCAGCGGCAGGCTGACCAGGGCCACCAGGCCCAGGCGCAGGTCGACCAGCAACAGCGCGACGAGGATCACCAGCGGCGTCACCACACCGGTGAACAGTGGCGTGAACACGTGGGCCGGCAGTTGCGCGATCTCCATCATGCCCTGGGTGGTGACATGGCTAAGGCGCGCGGTATTGGCGGCGCTGAACCAACCCACCGGCAGCGTGCCGACATGCTCGCCCAGGCGCTGGCGGCCGCCGCGCAGCACCGCGATGCCCACGGCGATGCCGGCCTTCTCCACCCGCCGGCGCAGGTACCAGCACACCACGACGCCCAGGGCCAGCAGCGCCAGCCATTGGCCGGCGGCTTCCAGCTGGTTGCCCAGCAGGTCGCGCAAGATCGGCACCAGGGTGACGATGGTCAGCCCGCAGAGTACGCCATACACCAGCGCCAGGCGCATGTAGCGGCGCAGGAACACGGCGTCGGCGCCGAGCAGTCGAACGAAAATCCCCAGCATGATCAGTGCTCCTCCACCTGCGCGGTCACCCGCGCCTTTGCATAACCCCCGGCGGCCCACAAGCGGGCGTACAGACCGCGACGGGCCAGCAGTTCATCGTGATTGCCGCGCTCGGCGACCGTGCCCTGGTCCAGCACCAGGATCTGGTCGGCGTGCATCACCGTGTCCAGGCGGTGGGCGATCACCAGCAGCGTGCGCCCCTGGGCGAAGCGCGACAGCGCCTGTTGCAGCTTGACTTCGTTCTCGGCGTCGGCCGCCGCGGTGGCTTCGTCGAGCACCAGCACCGGCGGGTCGAGCAGCACGGCACGGGCGATGCTCAGCCGTTGCAGCTCGCCGCCGGAGAACTGCACGTCCTCGCCGATCACCGCGTCGTAGCCGCGCGGCTGGGCGAGGATGCGCTCGTGGATGTTGGCGATCCGCGCCGCCGCCTCGATCTGCTCCTGGCTCGCCGAAGGCCGGCCCAGGGCGATGTTCTCGCGCACGCTGGCATGGATCAGGCGCACGTCCTGCAGGACGAAGCCGATACGCCGGTACAGCTGGGCGCTGTCGATCTGGCGCAAGTCGACGCCGCCCAGGGTGATGCGCCCGGCGCTGGGGTCGAAGAAGCGCAGCAGCAGGCGCGCCAGGGTCGACTTGCCGGCCCCCGAGGCACCGACCACCGCCGTCACCGTGCCGGGCTCGAGGGTGAACGACACCTCGCTCAGCACCGGATTGCGCGGGTCATAGTGATAGCCCAGGCCCTGCACTTCGATTCGAGCATTGGCCGGCAGCTTGTCGGCGCCCTGGCCGTCGGTCTCCAGCACCGGTGTGCGCAGCAACGCCTGCACGCGCTGGGCGGCGCCGGTGGCGTTGTTCAGGTCGTGGGTGATGTAGGCCAGCAACAGCAACGGTGCGCAGATGCCCGGCGCCACCAGGGCGAACGGCAGCACCTGAACCGGGGTGATCCAACCCAGGCCGACGAACAGGGTGCCGAACGCCAGGACCACGCCGAGCACCGACACCGGGGCGATCATTGCGTTGGCGTTGGCCATGGCGCTGACCAGCGGCCGGGTGAAGTCAGTGAAGGCCGCGGCGAAGGCGTCCACCGCCTCGCGGTAGCTGCCATGGGCCTTGCGCTGGCCACCGAAGGCCTTGACCACCGGGATGCCGTTGACGAACTCGACCACCGCCTGGTTGATCCGCCCCATGCCGGCGCCGAAGGCCTGCATGTTGCGGGCGCTGGCCTGGTGGGCGCGGGCGAAGAACAGGAAGAACAGCGGGAACGGCAGCATCGACACGATCGCCATGCGCCAGTCCATGGCGAACAGGTAGACGATCGAGGCCAGCACCGCCCCGGCGCTGCGCCCGAGGGTGGTATAGAAGTGCGCGGTGAGGCTGTGCAGGATGCCGATGTCGTCCTGCATGGCCTGCTTCACCTCGCCCGAGGCGCGACTGGTGAACCAGCCCAGCGGCGCCCGCGCGAGGCGACGGATGATCGCCAGGCGCAGCGTGCCGGTGATGTGGTTGTCGGCCAGGTGCGCCACCAGGTCGCCCAGCGAGATCAGCGCCATGCCGGCAAACAGGCAACCCAGCCCCACGGCGATGACCGGCCAGGCCTGGTCGACGTCCTGCCCGCCGGCGAAGGCCAGCCGGGCGACCTCGGCGATCGCCGCCAGGGGCGCCAGGGTCAGCATGGCGCCCAGGGCGGCGAGCAGCCCGGCGACGATCAATCGGCCGCGTATCGGCGCAAGCACCGCGGCGACCGGCCCACGGGCGGACGATTCCGCCACCCCTTGTTCAACACTCATGAATGCTCCTTTTCAGCTCGAGGAGCGGGCCGGGCCGTCCCAGGGGCGCCCTGCCCGCGTGTCCTTCTCAACCTGTATTCCGCACGAGGCGGTCAAACCCGCAAGAAAATCTGCGCACGCTCAGGCGCCGCCCAGCCGATAGCGCCGGCAGGTGCGCAGGCCAGCGGCGATGTACTTTTCCACCGAGGACACCGAGACCCGCAGCTCGTCAGCGATGGCGCGATGGGCCATGCCGTCGAGGCGGCACAGCAACAGGGCCTGGCGCGCCTTGGGCGAGTGCCGCTGCAGGGCGCTGTCGATCGCACCCAACGCTTCGACCACCAGCGCCCGCGCCTCCTCCGACGGCACCCGTGGCTCGGGCAGCAGGCCATGGTCTTCGAGGTAGCGGTTTTCGCGCTGGCGACGGCGGTACAGGTCAATGACCTTGCCGTTGGCGATCTGCGTGAGGTGGCAGCGCGATTGCTCGGCGCTGGGTACCTGGCCTTTGTTCATCAGGTGCAGGTAGATGTCGTGGGCCAGGTCCGCCGCGTCCACCGAGTTGCCCAACTTGCGCCGCAGCAGGTCGCACAACCAGCCATGATGATCCTGATACAGCTGGTGCAGCTGCTGACGAAGCGCGAACGTTCCGTTGTCCACGGTACCTCTCCCTGAGCGTGGTGCATTCCAGACGGCTTCCTTTGACGTACGCCAATCTAGATGATAATTATTTGCATCTTTCACACCATAACGAATCCCCGGGATTCACGCAATGCACCCCGGTGGTGCAACCCCTCTGCGCGGCCACTCACCGCGATCCATGGATGGCAGTGAGGCCGACGCGGGCCTTGAACGATCGAACAGCAGGAAGCTAGCTATGTTGGAACGCAACACCACCCCACCCTCGCCCCAGGTCCTGGACGAACACGAGGAACTCGCCTGGTTCGCCCAGCAGCAGCAACCCGAGCGGTTGCACCGGCAACTGGGCGCCTGGCGCCTTGGTCCCCGGGCCGACCTGTCGCTGCTGGCCCTGGCCGTGCAGGCGGTGGTTGAAGCCACGCCGGGCCTGAACAGCCGCTACCACTTCAGCGACGACGGCGACCTGTACAAGACCCAGGAACCCGGCTGGTACCCGTGCCTGCGTATCGAACGGAGCGCGGCCGAGGGCATGGACGCCCTGCTGCGCGCGCGCCAGGCGGCGCCCTGGGACTCCACCACTGAGCCGCCGTTCGAGGCCCTGCTGCTGGCCGGCGAACAGCAGGCCGCGCTCGGCCTGCTCTGCCATGCGGTGCTGCGCCAGTCGCCACAAGCCCTGCTCGAACGCATCCGCGCCGAATACGACGCCCAGGCCGGTGACCAGCCACTGGTGCTCGAACCGCTGTCGCAGGCGCCCTCGACAGACATCGCGCAACGCATCCTCGACGCGTTCCGCCAGGCGCTGGCGGAGCCTGGCATGACCCTGGACGACGACTTCTTCGACATGGGCGGCCACTCGCTGCTGGCCACGCGGATCATCGGGCGCCTGCAGGGCGAGCACGGCATCGAACTACGCTTCAGCGACTTCTTCGCCTCGCCCAGCGCATCGGCGCTGGCGACCCGCGCCAAGCTGAGTCAAGGGCAAGCCAACCAGGCCAGCGATCAGGCCGGGGATATCCAGCAGGCACCGATGGCCCTGGCCCAGGCATCGTTGTGGCGCGCCTGCGCGGCCTTCGACTACGGCACCATTTTCAACTTGCCCTTTGCCCTGGACTTCCACGACCCGGTGGACGAAGTGCTGCTGCAACAGGCCTTCACTGACCTGCTGGAACGCCACGCCAGCCTGCGCACCACCTACCATGGCGAAGGCGACAACGCCAGCCAGCGCATCGTGCCGCTGGCCGAACTGGGCCGCTACAAGTGGTTCTGGAGCAGCGCCGAGAGCACCGGCGCGAGCCTTGCCAGCGAGGCGAAGCACCGCTTCGACCTGGCCCGCGAACTGCCACTGAGGCTACGCCTGCTGCGTGACCCGCACAGCGGCCACCAGGTGCTGTCGTTCCTGGTCCATCACATGGCCATCGACGAGTGGTCGCTGAACGTGATCATGGCCGAACTGGCCGAGGCCTACCTGGCCCGCGCCCAGGACCGGGCGCCGCAATGGCCGGCGCCGGCGCGCACCTTCCACGAATTCGCCCTCGCCCAGAGTGCCCAGGGCCCGAACCCGCGCCACCTGGCGTACTGGACCGAACTGCTGCGCGACGCCACCCGCGGCCTTGCCCTGCCCGCTGACGCCACGCTGCTGCCCGCCGACCAGGCGACCACCCGTGCGCGCTGGCTGGAGCTGCGTCCTGAGCCCGGCGTGCTGGAGCAACTCGGCGCCAGTGCCCGGCAGCACCAGTCATCGCTGTTCAGCGTGATCTACACCGCCATCGCCCTGTCGCTGCACAAGCTCGGCAACCTGTCGGACCTGGTGATCGGCACTTCGGCCTCGGGGCGTACCGACCCTGCATTCTTCGACACCGTCGGCTACTTCACCACCATGGTCGCCCACCGCGTGCAGTTCGCCCCGGAACAGTCGCTGAGCGACCTGCTGGGCGATGTGACGCGAATGATCAACGACTCGATGGCCTATGCCGACGTGCCCATGGAGACCATCCAGCAGGCACTGGGCATGACGCCCGCCGAGGGTCTGATGTTCGATGTGTACGTGCAGATCCACGCCAACAACGCCCTCAATGGCGCCCTGCGCACGCCCGAGGGCCAGGCGATCCGCTACAAGCAGATCGACCCGGACAAGAGCGAATCGATGTTCGGCCTGCAGTTCGAGATCATGGAGGATGTGTTCGACGGCCAGCGCTCGCTGCGGCTGGTGGTTACCTACCGCAGTGATCGCTACAGCGCCGTCCAGGTCGAGCGCCTGTGCGCGATGATTTCGGCGGCGTTCGCAGTATTTGCCGAGGTGGATGCCGGCCGGCGGGCGCTGGGCGACGTGCTGTTGTAGCACCCTGGGGGCGCTTTGCGCCCCTTTCGCGGCACAAGGCCGTTCTCAAGACTCATTGATTTATTTAGTCCCTGTGGGAGCGGCCTTGCGTCGCGAAAGGGCTGCGCAGCAGCCCCTGCAATTTCCATGGTGGCTCGAAATCAGGGGCCGCTACGCGACCCTTTCGCGACGCAAGGCCGCTCCCACACGGAACAGAGTTGCAAGCAGCCCCATGGCTCAGTCCTGCGGCAACCCGTACAGCTGGAACGACGACCGCTGCGGCACCCGATACTGCGCCCTGCCCAGCAACTGATTGAGGATCACCGCATTGCGCACCGGCCCCAGCCCCAGGTCCGGCGAGCCGACGCCATGCTGGAAGATCTCCGCGTTCTGCACGAACACCCGGCCACTGCCGCCATCGCAACGCTGTGCGGTGAAATCCTCACCGACGATGCAGTCACCGTGCGCGTCGGTGGCCAGCACCGTGCCCTTGAGCTGCTCGAACCACTGCGGCCAGGCATGGGCATAGCCGGTCGCCGCGACGATCGCGTCGGTTTCCAGCGTCGCACGCTGGTCCAGCTGGCGGTGGCGGAAACTCATGCGCAGGCCCGCCGAGGCCAGGTCCTCGACCGTCTCCACCTCGCAACTGGACAGCAACGTCAGCCCCGGCTCGCGCCCGCCGATGGAACGCTCGTAGATCAGGTCGTAGATCGCGCCGATGGTGGAGAAGCTGATGCCCTTGTACAGCAGGCCCTGCTCCGCGACGATCTCGCGGCGCTTGTCGCGGTCCAGGGTGTGGAAGTAGTTCATGTAGGCCGGGGTGAAGCACTCCTGGCCAAGCTTGGAGTACTCCATGGGATGGAAGCCCCCCGACCGAGTAATCCAGTGGATCGACGCCCCCGCCTCCACCTGCTCCGGCGTCAACGCATTGAACAGGGCCAGCACGCACTCCGCCGCGCTCTGCCCGGAGCCGACCACCACCACCCGTCGGCACTGCTCCAGTTCGCCCTGGCGCTTGCCGAACTCCGCCGAGTGCAGCACCGGCGCCTGGCTGCGGGTACGCGCCCAGGCCGGCAGCCACGGCCGGGTGCCGAGGCCGATGGCCAGGTCGCGGCTGCTGTAGCGTCGCTCCAGGCCCGACACCGACACACTGTCGATGACGAAGCGCTCGCTGCCGCCATCGTAGCGCACCCCGGTGACCTCCTCGCCGAAGTGACAGGCCGGCAGCTGGCGCGCGGCCCAGCGGCAATAGTGATCGTATTCGCGCCGGGGCACCTGGAAGTGGTCGTAGTAGTAGAACTGGAACAACCGGTCGTGCTGGTGCAGGTAGTTGAGGTAGCTCAACGGGTGGCACGGGTCGGCCAGGGTCACCAGGTCTGCGAGGAATGGCACCTGCAAGGTGGTGCCCGGCAGCAGCAGCCCCTCGTGCCAGCGGAATTCCGCCTTGCGCTCGAGGAACGCGCAGCGCAGGTCCGGGTGGCGCGACAGCAGCGCGGCCAGGCCCAGGTTGAACGGTCCGACGCCGATGCCGGCGATGTCTACGGTTGCTATGTCCATATGCTCGATGATTTCCCAAAAACTACGGATGGCGCCCTGGGCCGGGCCCAGGGCGGTTGATTCAGGCAGGCGTGGCGGCAAGCAGGCGCTCGACGTCTTCGACCGTGCGGCACGCCAGCAACTGTGCGGGCGACAGGCGCACCGCGAAGGCCTCGCCCAGGCGTGCGGCCAGGGGTTTGAGGTGCTGCGGCCGCAGGCCCATGGCGAGGAAATCCCGGGCCGGTTGCGTGGCGCCGAGCACCTGCAGGTAGATCGCCAGCACCTGGGCGCAACGCTTTGGATCACTGGGCGTCGGTGCCGGTGCCTGCTCGGTTTCGCCTTCCAGCAACGTGCGGGCGCGGCGGCGGTCCGGCTTGCCGTTGGCCGTCAACGGCAACTCGGCCACCTCGACGAAGCGCGTGGGCACGTGGGACTGCGCCAGCAGCGCCCGGGCATGCTCGCGTAGCGCCACGGCGCCGGGCGGCGCGCCGTTGCGCCGCACATAGAGCGCGCCGATGCAGGCCTCGCCCTGTTGCGTGTCGCCGTAGTCCACCACCAGCACCTGCTGCACCGCCGGGTGGCGGATCAGCTCGATCTCGATGTCCGGCAGCGACACGCGCACGCCGCGCACCTTTACATAGCCATTGACCCGGCTGTCGAACAGCAGCACGCCGTCCTCGCGATAGCGGCCACGGTCGCCGGTACGGAAGGCACGCACCGGCGCGCCGTGCTCGTCGAGCACGCTGACGAAGTCGTTCTGCACCAGCTCGCTCTCCTGCAGGTAGCCTAGGGCCAGGCCCACGCCACTGGTGTGGATACGCCCGGCGACGCCCTGCGGGCAATGCTCGCCGTGCTCGTCCAGCAGCCAGTAGCGGTTGCCCGGCAGTGGCCGGCCGTAAGGCACCTTGGCCAGGTCCTGGTCGCCGATCTCGTGCCAGATGCTCCAGATGGTGGTCTCGGTCGGCCCGCCAAGGGACACCAGCCGCGCCGCTGGCAACTGCTCGCGCAGCTCGGCGATCACCGCCGGCTTGATGTAGTCGCCGCCCTGGGCCAGCAGGCGCAGGCTGTTCAGTCCGTCGCCCTGGCGGCAGGCCAGGAGCATTTCGAGAATGGCCGGTACCGAGCACCACAGGCTCACGCCGTGCTGCCTGACCAGCTGGTTCCAGCGCAGCGCGTCCTTCTCCTCGCCGGGCTCGGGCAACACCAGCGCCGCCCCGGCGCAGAGGCTGCCGAGCACGTCGAACACCGACATGTCGTGGTGCAGCGGGGTCACCGAGATGAACACGTCATTGCGACTGACCTGCCACTGCGCCAGGGTGCTGCCGATGACGTTGGCCGTGGCGCGGTTGTTCAGCACCACGCACTTGGGCTTGCCGGTGGTACCGGAGGTGTAGAGGTAGTAGGCCGGCGCGCTGCTGGCCGACAAGGCCGCCAGGCCAGTCAGGTCCAGGGCTGCCGGCGGACTCGCCAGCAGTGGACCGACTGCGTCGACCACCAGCGCGGGCTGGCAGTTGTCCAGCAGGTAGCGCAGGCGCTCCTCGGGCGCCGCCGCGTCGATCGGCACCCAGACCAGCCCGCCCAGGGCGCAGGCCAGGGTCGTCATGGTGTGCTCGGGGCCACGTGGCAGACAGATCGCGACTACCTGGCCAGGGCGCAGGCCCCGGGCCTTGAAAGCCTGGGCGATGCGGGCGACGCCCTCGCCCAGTTCGGCGTAGCTGATCCGCCGCTCACCGTGCAACAAGGCGATGCGTCCATTGTCCGGGCCGAACAGGTTGTGGGCGATACGCCCGAGGAAATCGACAGGTTCGGCCCGCGCCTCGCTGCTGTTCAGGCGGTAGTGGCCAAGGTCGATGAACTGCCGTGCCTGGACTTCGAACGTGGCCTGCCCGGCCAGTTGTGCCACCGCCTGGCCAAAAGCCGCGAGCAACTGTACGACCCAACGGCCATCGACCGCTTCGCAGGCATAGTCGATCTCGAACACCAGGCCTCCCTCGGCGGTGTTGCAGAAGCGGATGTCCATGGCCACCTGGGGCGTCTGGGTCAGGCCCGTGCGCAAGGTCATCGGGCCATCGACCGCGCCCACCGGCCAGGACAGGCCATTGGTCAACACCACCGGCAGTACCGGGCCCGGGCCGTTGCTGTCGTACAGCAGGCGGGCCAGGTCCACGCCGGAGAATGCCAGGTGCTGCAGGCCCTCCAGCACATCGGCCTGCAGACGCTTGGCGCGCTCGGCGAGCGTGGGCAGGCTGCGTTGCCAATCGAGGGCGATAAAGCTGGAACGGTTGGCGAACGCGCCGTCCTGGGGCGGCGCCACCGGCACCGCCACGCACAGGCTGCCCTCATCGAGCCAGTGGCCGAGCACTTCCAGTACCACGGCCATGATCGTCGAGTTCTTGAACAGCCCCTCGCGCGCACCGGCGCGGCTCAGCGCCTTGAACGCCGGGGCCGGGATCACCTGACGCTGGCGTGCGTACCGGGCCACGCCGACCTTGTCCAGAGCGCAGCGCCACGGTAGCCGTGGCGCGCCATCAACCTCTGCCAGCTTTGACTTCCAATACTCGGCATCGGCTTTGCGCACCTCGCTTTGGTCGTTAACAGCCGCCGTCGGCTCGCTGGCGGTCAGCGGCTGGCAGTGCCCGTCGAACAGTTCGACCATCAGGGTAGCGATGGAGCGTCCATCGAGGATCAGCGCATCGAAGCGCACGAACACCACCAGCTCGCCCTGCGGCAGCTGGAAGGCGGTAACATTCCAGGGCGGCCCGGCAAGGTCGGACAGCGCATGGGCGTAGACCTCACGACGAACGTCGAGCTGTGCCTGGGCCTGCTCGGCCGTCAAGGCGTGCAGGTCGATCACCTCCAGGTTGACCTGCACCTGGTCGCTTACCGACTGGGTCAGCGCCTGGGCGTCGATGCGGGTGCGCAGGCTGTCGTGGCGGCGCACCATGTCCGTAAGGCGGCTGCGCAGCAGCGCCAGGTCCATGCGCCCGCGATACTCGCGAAACTCCTGCATGGCCACGCCGCCCAGCGGCAGATGCTCGCCACGCCCCAGCAGGTAGGCCTGCTGCAGGGCGTTCAAAGGGCGATCCCGGCTGGCCTCGATCGCCAATGGCTGGTGCAGAGCGCCGGAGTCGGCGGCCACCGCCACGGCCAAGGCGATGAAGCGCTCGAACAGCGTCTGGACCCAATCCGCCGGCAGTGCGTCCAGGCGCACATCCCAGTTGACCAGCAGGCCGCCATCGACCTGGGCCACCTGCGCGTCCAGTGCCACCTGCGGACCTTGGGAGATCACCCAGTCCATCGGCCCGAACACCCGGCCCACGCGCTCGGAGAACAGCTCGCCACCGGGCAGGTCCAGCCCTGCGGTGAACACCACCGGGGCCAGTTGCGGCGTGCCGTGATGGCGCGACAGGTCGCGCATCAGGTCCACGCCCGGATAGGCGCTGTGCGCCAGGCGCTCGACCAATTGCCGGTGCAGGTCCTGGCACAGCGCGGCAAGGCTGGTGACGCCGGTGAAGTCGACATCGACCAGCACCAGGTTGGCGAACTCGCCGACGATCCGTTGCACCGGCTCCAGCACCGGCTCGCGCCAGAACACCGGTACGTTCAGGCGCAGGCGGCGGTCCCCGGTGTGTTCACCCAGGGCGGTGGCGAACAGCCCGAGCATCAACGCCGACGAGGTGATCCGCTGCGCCCGCGCCGCCTGTTGCAAGGCGCGGTACTGGGCACGTTCGAGCCGGGCGGCAAGGCGCTCGCTGCGCGCCGGCCCTGGCGCAAGCAAGGGCAACGAGGGCGCCGGGGCGATCTGCGCCAGGCGTGCTCGCCACCAGCCGCGGTCGCGGCTGCGGGCGGCGTGCAGGTCGGCATCGGCACGCACCTGGTCCAGCCAGTCGAAGTAGCTCGGCGTGGTCGGCAGCACGGTTCCAGGGGTGTCGTACAGCCGGGCCAGGTCTTCCATCAGCACCCGGAAGCTCGACGGGTCCACCGCGATCATGTCGGTGTCCACATGCAGCCGGCTGGCATCGCCCGGCAGCAGGCTGAGGCCGAAGCGTGCGCCCTGGCCGGCATTCAGGTCCAGGCGCTGGTGGCTCCACTGGTGACGTTTCTCCAGCAGGCGCCGCTCCACCGCCGGCCCGTCCAGGTGGCTGAAATCCTCCAGCTCCAGCTGGGCGCACAGCGCCTCGTCGATGGTCTGCCGCCCCTGCCCGTCGATGCGCAGCCTGAGCATCGAATGCGCCCGGTACAGCCCCTCAAGTGCGCCCGTCAGGCGCGCCACATCGATGGCCTGGCCATCGAACTCGGCATACAGGTGAGCGCTGACGCCACCCAGTGCCGCATGTGCATCCCGCCCGATCCAACAGGCGGCCTGCATCGAAGTTAACTCTCTCATCGCTTACCCGCGTGGTTGACAAATCCATGTGTTTCGCGTCCTCATATTTACTAACGAGAATGATTATATTTCAAGGTTTTCTTTCTCACCCACCGCCAAGGAGGCTACCCATGAAGACAGGCACCCTGCGTTTGCAAGACAGGGACACCGTGCCGCTCATCCAAGAGGACTCGAGCTTTTCATTCACATCCGGCGACCGCGAACTGAGCGTCAGCGGTCTGCGCGAGCGTATCGACACCCCGGCGCAAGGAAGCCATCTGGCCGGCGGCGCACTGCGGCGCAGCATCGACCAGGCCTTCGAACGCGCCCGCCAGGCGGGGCAGGACAACCCCATCGTGGTCGGCGCCATCCCCTTCGACACCACCCAGGCTTGCAGCCTGTACGTCCCCCAGGCCTATGCCTGGCAGGCGCGCACCGCGGCTCCCGCCCAGGCCGGCGCACTGCCGGCGTTGCTCAGCCAGGCCAACATCCCCGACGAACACGGCTTCAAGCGCGCCGTGCGCCACGCCATCGTCAACTTCCAGCACAGCGATGTGCGCAAGGCCGTGCTCTCGGTGCAGCGTGAACTGCACTTTGCCGCACCCGTGGACCCGGCACAGGTGCAGGCCAACCTGAAAGCACTGAACCGCGAGGGCTACCACTTCCGCGTGCCCCTGGCCGATGGCGCCACCCTGCTGGGTGTGAGCCCGGAGCTGCTGGTGCACAAGCAAGGCACGGCGTTCGTCAGCAACCCGCTGGCCGGCTCCGTGCGGCGCATGGCCGACCCCGAGGCCGACCGCGCCAATGCGCAATGGCTGGCGGCGTCGGAGAAGGACCACTACGAGCACCGTCTGGTCACCGAGGACATCGCCCAGCGCGTCGGCGAACTGTGCAGCCGCTTGCAGGTTCCCGAGCGACCGTCGCTGATCAGCACCGCCGCGCTGTGGCACCTGTCCACCCGCATCGAGGGCGAACTGGCCACGGCCGATATCGACGCCCTGCAACTGGCCTGCCGCCTGCACCCGACTCCCGCCGTGTGCGGCTATCCCACCGAGCGGGCACGCCAGTTGATCCGTTTTGTCGAGCCCTTCGAGCGCGGCCTGTTCACCGGCATGGTCGGTTGGTGCGACGCCCAGGGTAACGGCGAGTGGGTAGTGACCATCCGCTGCGGCACCTTCAACGGCCAGCGCGTGCGCCTGTTCGCCGGCGCCGGCATCGTCGAGGCCTCCAGCCCCGATACCGAATGGAACGAAGTGCAGACCAAGCTCGGCACCATGCTGCGTGCCTGCGGCCTGGACCATTGACCTCAAATCCGTTTTCCGAGACCTTCATGACTATCGAATTCACCCCCTGGCCCGCGGACCGGGCGCAGCGCTATCGCGCCGCCGGCTACTGGAACGACCAGCCGCTCAGCCAGTTGCTGATCGAGCGCGCCGCCGCGCAGCCACAAGCACCGGCGATCCTCTGTGGCGAGCGCCGCATCAGCTACGGCGAACTGGACCGGCGCGCCTCCAACCTGGCCTCGCGCCTGGCCGCCCACGGCCTGGGCCAGGGCGACACGGCGCTGGTGCAGCTGCCCAACGTCGCCGAGTTCTACATCGTGCTGTTCGCCCTGTTCAAGGCCGGCATCGCCCCGGTCAACGCGCTCTACAGCCACCGCCAGCACGAGCTGGGCGCCTTTGCCCGGCAGATCCACCCCGCCCTGCTGATCGCCTCGGCCGAGCACGAGGTGTTCCGCAACGACGCGTTCCTCGACGACCTGGCCAAGGAAGGCCTGCGTCCGAAGCTGACGCTGATGCTCGATGCCCTCGACGACTGGAGCGCCAGCGCCGATGTGCGCGGCACCCACTACGCGCCCAGCGCTGCCTGCGCAGTGGCGCTGTTCCAGCTGTCCGGCGGCAGCACCGGCACTCCCAAGCTGATTCCGCGCACCCACAACGACTACGCCTACAGCGTGCGGGCCAGCGCGCAGATCTGCGCACTGGACAGCGACACACGCTTTCTCTGTGCCCTGCCCGCGGCGCACAACTACACCCTCAGTTCCCCCGGTGGCCTGGGCGTGCTGCACGCCGGCGGCTGCATCGTCATGGCGGCCAACCCGGAGCCGTTGAACTGCTTCGCCCTGATCGAGCGCCACGCCGTGACCATGGCCGCCCTGGTGCCCAGCGCCGTGGCCCTGTGGCTGCAGGCCGCCCCCGGGCACGCCGCCAAGCTGCGTAGCCTGCGCCTGCTGCAGGTCGGCGGCGCCAGTTTCGCCGAGGCCCTGGCCCGGCAGGTTCCCGAGGTGCTGGGCTGCAGGCTGCAACAGGTGTTCGGCATGGCCGAGGGCCTGGTCAACTACACCCGGCTGGATGACAGCGACGAGCAGGTGTTCACCACCCAGGGCCGGCCGATCAGCGAGCTGGACGAAGTGCGCATCCTCGACGAGCAGGGCCAGCCGGTCGCCGACGGCGAGCCAGGCATGCTCGCCACCCGTGGCCCCTATACCTTCTGCGGCTACTACAAAAGCCCCGAGCACAACGCCCAGGTGTTCGACCAGGACGGCTTCTACCACTCCGGCGACATCGTCCAGCGCAGCGCCGACGGCAACCTGCGGGTGGTCGGCCGAGTCAAGGACCAGATCAACCGCGGCGGCGAGAAGGTCGCCTCGGAAGAGATCGAGAACCTGATCGTCATGCACCCGGACGTGACCCACGCCGCCCTGGTGGCGCTGCCCGACGACCTGCTCGGCGAAAAGAGCTGCGCCTTCATCGTCTCGCGCAATCCGCAGCTCAAGCCGATTGCCCTGCGCCGTCACCTGATGGGCCTGGGCATCGCCGAGTACAAGCTCCCGGACCGGATCCGGCTGATCGACGCCATGCCGCTGACCGCAGTGGGCAAGATCGACAAGAAGCAACTGCGCGCGCTGCTCGCCGTCGCCCCGACCGCCTGACCGTCCAAGGACCCGACATGACCATTCCAACCATCCACGACTATGCCATGCCACAGCGGGCCAGCTACCCGGCCAACAAGACCCAGTGGCAGCCCGACCCGGCCCGCGCCGTGCTGCTGATCCACGACATGCAGCGCTACTTCCTGCGTTTCTACCAGCCCGACGGCGCCCTGCTCACCGCCCTGGTGGACAACCTGTCGCGGCTGATCCAGTGGGCCCGCGAGCAGGGCATCCCGGTGGTCTACACCGCCCAGCCCCATGAACAGCCGCCCGAGGACCGCGCCCTGCTCAACGCCATGTGGGGCCCGGGCCTGCCGGCGGCCAGCCCCGAGCAGCAACCGATCATCGACGCCCTGGCGCCGCAGCCGGGCGATACCGTGCTGACCAAGTGGCGCTACAGCGCCTTCCAGCGCTCCGACCTGCTCGAGCGCATGCGCGACTGGCGGCGCGACCAGTTGCTGATCGGCGGCGTGTACGCCCATATCGGCTGCATGATCACCGCCGCCGACGCCTTCATGAACGATATCCAGGCCTTCCTGGTGGGCGATGCGGTGGCCGACTTCTCCGAGGAGGAGCACCGCCTGGCCCTGAAGTACGTGGCCACCCGCTGCGGCCATGTCACCGACACCGCCACCCTGCTGACCCAGCCCGCGGGCGAAACCACCCGCGACTGGCTGCACGGCCGGGTGCGCCAGATGATCGAGGACGACAGCGACCTCGACCCGCAGGAAAGCCTGATCTTCTACGGGCTGGACTCGCTGCAGGTGATGAAGCTGGCCGCCGAGCTCAAGCAGCGCGGCATCGCCGTCAGCTTCGAGGAACTGGCCAACGCACCGACCCTGGACGGCTGGTGGTCGCTGGTGCAAGCGCGGGGTGCCGCCTGATGGCCATGGCCCGTTTCACCGGCCGGCGCGTGCTGGTCACCGGTGCCGCCAGTGGCATCGGCCGCTGCGTGGCGCAGCAGTTTCTCGACGAAGGCGCCGAGGTCATCGGCCTGGACTGCGAGGAGGCCGAGGTGCCGTTCCCGCTGCTGCATGTCGACCTCACCGATCCGGCCGACGTACAGCGGGTCTGCGACCGCCTCAAGGAGCAGGCACAGTATCTGGACGTACTGGTCAATGTCGCCGGCGTGCTGCGCCTGGGGCGCAGCGACGAGGTGTCCTGGGAGGACTGGCAGCGCTGCCTGGATGTCAATGTCAGCGCGCCGTTCTACCTGATGCGCCAGTGGACCCCGGTGTTCCGCCGCCAGCGCCGCGGCGCCATCGTCAACGTCGCCTCCAACGCCGCCCATGTACCCCGCCTGAACATGGCCGCCTACTGCGCCTCCAAGGCCGCACTGGTGAGCCTGAGCCACTGCGTGGGCCTGGAACTGGCGCCCTATGGCGTGCGCTGCAACGTGGTCTCGCCGGGCTCGACGCGCACGCCGATGCTCGCCGGCATGCTCGGCGACCCGGCGCTCGAGCGCCAGCTGGTCGACGGCCTGCCCGGGCAGTTCAAGCTCGGCGTGCCGCTGGGCAAGATCGCCACGCCCGACGACATCGCCAATGTGGTGCTGTTCCTGGCCTGCGAGCAGGCCGGCCACGTGACCCTGCAGGATATCGTGGTCGACGGCGGCGCCACCCTGGCCGCCTGAGCCTGATGCGGCACTGACAAGGACTTTCACCCGCACCGCGCTCGGCCCTGGCTGGCCGAGCGCGCACCATGGAGCTGGACATGACATTCTCACCCGCCAACCACAAGCGTCTCGAGGCCTTCTGGCAATACTGCCTCACCCACCAGTACTTCAACGTCGGCTACCCCGAGTCGGCCGACTTCGACTACAGCCTGCTGCACCGCTTCATGCGTTTTTCCATCAACAACTGCGGCGACTGGAACGAGCCCAGCAACTACCTGCTCAACTCCTTCGACTTCGAGCGCGAAGTGATGCGCTTCTTCGCCGAGCTGTTCCACATCCCGTTCGAGGACAGCTGGGGCTATGTCACCAACGGCGGCACCGAAGGCAACATGTTCGGCTGCTACCTGGCCCGCGAGCTGTTCCCCGACGCCATCCTCTACTACTCGAAGGACACCCACTATTCGGTGGCCAAGATCGTCCGCCTGCTGCGCATCAAGGCCCAGGTGGTGGAATCCCAGGCCAATGGCGAGATGGACTACGACGACCTGGTCGCGCAGATCGCCGCCGATGGCGAACGCCACCCGATCATCTTTGCCAACCTCGGCACCACCCTGCGCGGCGCCACCGACAACATCGCCACCATCCAGCAGCGCCTGGCCCAGGCCGGCATTCGCCGCGAGGACTACTACCTGCATGCCGACGCGGCCCTGAGCGGCATGATCCTGCCCTTCGTCGACGCCCCCGAGCCCTACTCGTTCGCCGACGGCATCGACTCGATCTGCGTCTCCGGGCACAAGATGATCGGCTCGCCGATGCCCTGCGGCATCGTCGTGGCGCGGCGCGGCAACGTCGAGCGCATCTCGGTGGAAATCGACTACATCAGCGCCCGCGACCAGACCATCAGCGGCTCGCGCAACGGCCACACGCCACTGATGATGTGGGCCGCCCTGTGCAGCCGGTCGCGGGAGGACTGGCGCGAGCGCATCCAGCGCTGCCTGGACCTGGCCCAGCACGCGGTGGACCGGCTGCGGGCGGCCGGCATCGAGGCCTGGCGCAACCCCAACTCGATCACCGTGGTGTTCCCCTGCCCTTCGGCCAGCGTGTGGAAACGCCATTGCCTGGCCACCTCGGGCGACACCGCGCACCTGATCACCACGGCCCACCATCAGGACAGCGCACAGATCGACGCCCTGCTCGACGAGGTGATCGCTGACCTCAAGGCCCGCGACAAGCCGCCAAGCCGATACCCGTTGCAAGGCACCTTGGTGGACGGCCTGGGCAGTCGCACCAAGGTCTACAGCACGGCTGGGCAGCCCCTGCCAGAGCCGCTGCAGGGCCATGCAAAGCCCGAGCGCGACAGCGGCCTTGCCCGCCTCAAGGGCAGCGATATCTGAACGCAGAGTCATCCTTACGGCCACTTGTATGTAAGCCTGTTCCTACAGCGTTTCACCTGGGGACCTTGCGTGCCGAAAAACAGGGGGCGGGCCTGCCCGCCGCCTCGGCACCGTGACGGGGCACCGCGTTGCAGACGCCGGTCGCCCCCCGTTTGACGGCCCATGGCGTGGCTCTATAGTCCGTTTCCTGGCAGCGGCAAGGATTTCCGCTGGCCTTGGACAAGAACCCGCCATGTACAGGAGTCGTATGATGGCCATGCTCACGGATGACGCACCCTCGCCTCACCCTCTACACGCATCACCCAGCCGCGCCGACCTGCGACGACATCCCCGTCACTGACCCCTGCACCCACCCCGCCACGTGCCTGTGACCCGCCTTGGGCGGTCACTGCATTCGTTCGCCTTCAATAAATACAAAAGGTGCGTCATGACTGCGACCCGTTCGCCGCAAACGGCCGTTGCGCCGTTGCCGGAAACCGAATCACTGCGTTATCGCCCGGCCAGCCCCGCCGATATCGAAGCCCTCGCCGCGCTGTTCCAGCAGGTGTATGGGCAGACCACCCACCCCTGCCAGAACCCGGGCTATATCCGCCACTCCATGGGCAGTGGGCAACAACAGTGGTTCGTTGCCGAGGCCCAGGGCCAGCTGCTCGGTTGCTGCTGCATCGCCCGTCGCCCCTGGAACCGCTCGTGGGAAGTCTGCCACGGGGTCATCCACCCCGATGCGCGCAGGACCGGCGCCATCTCCAGCCTGATCCGCCTGGGCTTTGAGACCCACCGGCCCGAGCCCGTGGAGCTGGGCTTCTACATCACCCGCAACATCGCAAGCCACAGCGTCATGAACAAGATCCGCCCCGCCGTGCTGGTGGGGCATGACGGCGGCCCGGACACGGTCGACGGCCTGCGCGAATATCACCTGACCGCCATCCAGCCGGTGCTGCAGGCCGGCTTTGTCCATGTTGCGCCCTGGTACGTGACCACCCGCGCCGCCGAATTCGTCCGCCGCCTGCTCTACACCGCCCTGCGGCTCGGCGTCACCCCGGGCAGCTACCCGGACACCTTTCTGAGCGGCCCCACCGGCGCCGAACGCCATGGCCAGCTCAGCTACACCCACGATCCTGAGGCCCGCGCGCTGATGCTGTCGGGCCAGTGCGGTCGCTACCTGTCAAGCCAAGCCGTGCTGGCGGAGCTGGGCGCACTGCTGCGCCAACATGCGCAGGCCGAGTACGTCAGCCTGGTGATCCTGGCCGACAAGCTCGAACTGCTGGCCAGCCTGCGCCGCCTGGGCTTTGCCATCACCGCCTACCTGCCGGCCTGGCACCTGGAGAACGGCACGCGCTACGACTGCATCCAGCTGGTGTTCCAGGACTTCGACGTGGCGCCGCGCAGCCACGGCTTCGACGACGACATCGCCCGTTTCGACCTGGCCTACGCGCACCTGGCCAACAACCTCTGCAGCCTTCCCGCGGCCCCGGCTTCCCGGGCCGCCAGCTAACCGATCGGAGTTTTTGCAAGTGACCAAGGACCAATGGCTTAGTGTAAGAAAACAGATCCCCGACGGCGCCCGGGAACCCTGGACCGTGATGCTCTGGGTCGCCGACCTGGCGTTGTTGGCGGTGGCCTGGAATCTCTGGCTCGCCGACTCCACCGCCCTGCAGTTGCTGGGCCTGGCGCTGGCAGGCCTTGCCACGGTGCAGCTCTACCTGATCATGCACGAGGCGACCCACGGCGCCGCCTCGGCCAATCGCCGGTTCAACGACTTCATCGGTCACTGCAACGGCTGGCTGATCGCCTTGCCGTTCCTGGTCCGTCGGCGCTTCCACATGGCCCACCACACCTGGACCGCACACCCGGTGAACGACCCGGAGAACCGCGGCATGATCGAGCGCTTTTCGGTGATGACCAAAAAGCAGGAGCGCACCCTGGAGTTCGTCTGGAAGCACTGGATCCCGATGATCGCCGCCAACCATTTCCTGCTCAACTGGCGCGCGCCGTTCATTGCCCGGGCCAAGGGCGACAGTTCGCCGAGGATTCTCAAGGAGATCCGCTTCGCCCGCCTGTACCTGGTCGGGTACCTGGCGGCGGCCGTGCTGGCCTGGAGCCTGGGGCACCTGCTGGACCTGGTGCTGTTCTACGGGATCACCTGGGTGTTCCTGTTCTTCATGGTCGAGCTGCTCAACCTGCCGCACCATGCCGAGGCGCCGTTGCTTGCGCGGGACGCCGACCGCCTGCAGTTCTGGGAGCAGGACGGCGTTTCCCATGACTGCAAGGACCTGCCGCTGTGGTCGCGCTATGTGATCCTCAACTTCAACCTGCATATCGTCCACCACGCCTTCCCCTCGGTGCCGTGGTACCGGTTGGCCCAGGTGCAGAAGCTGCTGAGCGAGCATGAGGTCGGCCATGCGCCGTCGCAGACCCATGAGTGGGAGTTCGCGGTGAAGAACCGGCGGCGGCCGTTGTTGCAGCTGATGGGGCATTTCTTCGATCAGCGGGGTTGAGGCCCTGGGGCTGCGATGCAGCCCTTTCCGGCCGGTCCGACGCCTCGGCAAGGCCGCTCCTACACAGGCACGCGATCACCTGTAGGAGCGGCCTTGTGCCGCGAAAGGGGCGCAACGCGCCCCCAGCGATCCTCAGCCCTGAAAATATCGATTGGGCACATACCGCAGCCCCAGATTCTCCCGCAACGTGCGCCCCTCGTACTCGCGCCGGAACAACCCCACCCGCTGCAACTCGGGCACCACCTGCCCGACAAAATCATCCAGCCCGCCCGGCAGGTGGGTAAACAGCAGGTTGAAGCCATCCGCCGCCCCTTCCTCGAACCAGCAGGCCATCTCCTCGACGATCTGACCGGGCGTGCCCACCAGCAGCCGGTGCCCGCCCGCGCCGAGCCTGGCCAGCAACTGCCTGGCGGTGGGCCGTTCGCGGCGGATCAGGTCCACCACCAACTGCTGGCGGCTCTTGTGCCGCTCGGTCAACGGCAAAGGGTCCGGCAGCAGCACCGGGGCATCCGCCGGCAGCCGCTCCAGATCGATGCCGATGTCCAGCAGGAACGACAACGCCTTGAGCGCCGCCTCCGGATCCACCAGCGCCTGCAGCTGCTCGTGCTTCTCCTGGGCTTCGCTGGCCGTGCGGCCCACCACCGGCGCCATGCCCGGAAACACCAGCAACGACTCCGGTGCCCGCCCGGCCAGGGCCAGGCGCTGGTGGATGTCGGCGTAGAACGCCTGGCCCTCGCTCAAGGTCTGCTGGGCGGTGAACACCAGTTCGGCGCTGCGCGCCGCCAGCGCTCTACCAGCCTGCGAGGAACCGGCCTGGGCGATCACCGGCCAGCCTTGCACCGGGCGTGGGGCATTCAATGGGCCACGCACGCGGAAATGCTCGCCTTGGTGGTCGAGCACCCGCATGCGCGCAGGCTCCAGCCATGTACCGGAGGCCTTGTCCAGCGGGAAGGCATCGTCCGCCCAGCTGTCCCAGAGCCCGGTGACCACGTCGAAGAACTCCTCGGCACGGGCATAGCGATCGGCGTGAGGCAGGTGCGCCCCCTGGTTGAAGTTCTCGCCACCGATCAGCGCGGTAACCAGGTTCCAGCCGGCGCGGCCTCCGGACAGATGATCGAGGGAGGCGAAGCTGCGGGCGATGTTGTAGGGCTCGTTGAAACTGGTGTTGGCAGTGGCGATCAGGCCGATATGGCGGGTCACCACCGCCAGCGCCGGTAACAGGGTCAGCGGGTCCCAGCGCAGGCTGTAGGCGCTGCTGCGCAGCACCCGTGGGTCCAGCTCGCCGACGGCGACGTTGTCGTTGAGGAACAGCGCGTCGAAACGCCCGTGCTCCAAGGTCTGGGCGTACTGCCGGTAGCGCTCGAAGTTGATCGAGGCATCGGCGTCGGCCTGTGGGTGTCGCCAGCTGCCGGCGTGAGCGCCGGCGCCGGAGAGAAAGGCCCCCAGCCGCAGGCGGCCGTCACGCCTTGCCATGGCTGGGCTCCTGGGCGGGTACGGTTGCCTTCTGCGCTCGCAGCAGCAGGGTCACGCCACCCCAGACCAGCAACAGGCTGACGGCGAGGAACACCATCAGCGCCTGGTAACCGTCGAGGAACGCGGCATGCACCCAGCCCTGCAGGACATCGTCGCCCTGCCCCAGGTGCTCGGCCAACAAGGTCGCACCCTGCTCCGGCGCAGCCGCCGCCCGGGCCAGCCAGTCGGTCTGCACCGGCACGCCCGTGGCTGCGGACAGCGTGTCGACCGCCACCGCCCGGTACAACCCTACCCCGACTGCCAGCCCCAGCCCGCCGCCGACATTGTGCAGGGTCATCAGCGAGCCCATGGCCACCGAGCTCACCTGCTGCGGCACCGACGAGATCCCCAGCACCGTCGAGGGTCCGAGGATGCAGGCCCAACCCAGCCCCATCACGGCGAATGCGCCCAACAGATGCACCAGCGAGGTGTGCTCGCCGAATGCTGCCTGCAGTACGGCGGACAGCACGAACAGCAGCAGCCCGGCCTGCACCAGCAGCGCCGGGCCCTTGCGGTCCACCAGGCGGCCCACCAGCGGCGACAGCAACGCCACCCCGAGCGTTGTCGGCAGCAACAGCAGGCCGCTGGCCTGCACGCTCTCGCCACGGATCAACGCCAGGTACAGTGGCATCACGAAGAACGCCACGCAATAGAACACCGCCAGGCCGAAGCTGGCGGTGACCGCCGCGACGAAACGGCGGTTGGCGAACAGGCGCAGGTCGATGATCGGTGCATCGACGCGCAGTTCGACCCCAACGAAGACCAGCAAGGCGAGCAGCGCCACCGCCAGCAGGCCCAGGGTATTGACCGAGGTCCAGCCCCAGGCGGCGCCCTGGACGATCACCAGCACCAGGCTCGGCAAGCCCACCAGCAACAGCACCGCGCCCAGCCAGTCGAGCCGCGCGCCCGCCTCGCCGGCCCGCGACTCGTCCGCCGCCACGGCAATGATCGCCAGGCTCAGCAGCACGAACGGCACGTTGACCAGGAAGATCCACTGCCAGCCGAAGGCGCTGGTGATCAGCCCGCCCAGCACCGGCCCCGCGGCAAGACCGATGCCGTTGACACCGAACAGCACGCCGAACGCCTTGCCCTGCTCCTCGCTGGCGAAGGTGGCCGCGACGATCGCCCCCGACGCGGTGTACAGCACCGCGCAGGCCAGGCCCTGGGCGACCCGGGCCGCCACCAGTGTATCGATGCCGCTGGCCAGTCCCGCCGCCAGAGACGCCAGCCCGAACACACCCAGCCCGATATTCAGCACCCGTCGGCGGCCTTTCAGGTCGGCCAGCCGGCCGACCAGCACCATGGCGCTGGACAGCGCCAGGATAAAGCCGTTGATCACCCACTGCAGGCTGTCCACCGAAGCGCCGAGGTCGGCCTGCAGCGCCGGCAGCGCGGTATTGACGATGGTGAAGTCGACGCAGCCGAGAAAACTGGCGATGCTCACGCCGAGCAAAGCCCACCATTTGCGTTGCTGTTGCGCAAAAACGCCCATGGAAACTCCTGTTCCGGATTTCAGTATGAAGGCCGTCGTCCGTGTGGCGTGGGGCCGGGGTTGCGAAGAGTCAGATGGCAATGGCGCTGGCGGCCCAGGCCGGATGCACCGCTCCTGGCAGGGTGAAGGGAATCGGGATGCCGCGCTTCTTGAACTTCAGCGGCAGCCAGTGCACCCGCTCCGGCGCGTGCGGCTCGACCAGCAGGCGCCGGGCGGTGGCCATGGCATCGGTCATCTGCTGCGGGTAGATCACGTAGTCGTACCCCTCCTCTGCCCACTGCGGCAGGATGATCGGCACCTCCTCGAGGATGTACTCCCGGCACTGGGCGGCGGCGCGCTCCAGGTCCGCGTCGGGGTCACGCAATCGCAAACGCTCGATGAACACGCCGATGGTCGCCTCGATGGCGCCGCGCAGGTCCTCGCTGTCGCGGTACAGCTGGTTCACCTGCTGGCGCAGTTCGGCGTAGCGGTCCGAGGCCAGCTCCTGGTTCCAGCGGCTGATGCGCACCGGCGCCTCGAGCCCGGCCAGGTACTTGCGATTGCGCGCCAGCCACGCATCGCCGTCGCGGATCGAGGCCGACAGTGCCTCGCCCGGCGACTTGCCGTGCTTGTTGTGGCGCTGCAAGGTGTCGGCCACCACTACCTTCACCTGGCTGAAGCCGGATTTGTTGATCAGGTGCACGGTGGAGCTGAGCTTGTGCTCCTCGTGGTATTCCTGGCCCACGCTGACTGCCAGCACGCAGCGCTTGCCGGTGAAGTCCAGTTCTTCGCCACCCTTGTTGAAATAGGCTTTGAGGTTGATCGCTTCCACATTGCTCATGTCGCTTAGCTCCAGTAGGCCAAAGGCTGGTCGTCGCCGAAATAACCGATGAATACGCCGAGGGTGACCCGGGTGCTGGTGGCCGAAGGGCGCACCGCGTGGATCAGCCGCGGGTTGAGGAAGATCAGGTCGCCCGGCTCGGGCTTGACCACCAGGTCCGGCGGCGGCAACAGGTGACGCTCGATGCCGTAGGCGCGCTGACCACGCAGGCGCTGGTATTCGGCCTCGTCCGGGTGCAGGTTCCAGATCTCCAGCTCGCCGCCGTCCTCGGGGATCTGCAGGTAGATGTTGGTCGACAGCTGGGTGAGCAGCCGCGGCTGGTGATCGGCCGGGGCGTTGCGCGCCAGGTCGTCGGTATGCGGCGTGAGGTCGACATTGTTGCCCTGGAAGCGGGCAATGCCGACGAAGCACTTCTGCCCGTTCACATCCAGCAGCCGCGCCCCTTTGGGCCAGACCTCGTCGAGCAGAAGGCGCAGGTGATCGATGGGCGATGCCAGCGGGCCGAAGGCGCTGCGGATCTTGCGGATGTTGCCGATGGCCTGGCCGTGATACTCGGCGCGGCTGGCCTCGTCCTTGATCTCGATGTAGGCCTTGCCCAGGCGCACGAACTCGGTCTGCTCGCTGAAGGCGCCGCGCAGTTCGTGATGGCTCAGGCGCTCCAGAGCCAGGGCCACGGTATCGGCGGGTGCGAAGCCTTTGATCAGGATGCCCAGTGTGCGGGCGTGAATCACATCGTCTAACTGTGCGGCGGTCAACTCCTCGACCGTGGTAATCGTCAGCATGAACACTCCCTCGCGTATTCCTGAACGGTTTGACTGCACCTGTGATGGGCGGATAACCGGCGACATCCGATGGTCGCCAAGCCATCTTCAACAAGCGGCAAGCACTTGTGAAATATCGTTTTTCTCTAGCGTCAAAACTTTTTTCAAAATATTACAGAGCAACTTCAGTCATTATCAGCAATGCGCATGAACATTATAAAAATGACAACTTCCGTCACGCGCCGCGGATAACTTTCACTGAACTTCCGGCGTCTCATTGAACTGCCTGTCCACCTGTTGTTCGGCAACGAAGCCCGGGCCGATCACCCCCTCGTCCCG
Source organism: Pseudomonas mosselii (assembly GCF_003205295.1). Classification (GTDB taxonomy): domain Bacteria; phylum Pseudomonadota; class Gammaproteobacteria; order Pseudomonadales; family Pseudomonadaceae; genus Aquipseudomonas; species Aquipseudomonas mosselii_B. Next base: position 44,269 of record NZ_QJRP01000009.1, on the reverse strand, counting down.
GTACAGCCGGGCGGTGTCGGCCAAGTCCCTGACCAGGGCGTCATCCACCTCGACCCGGCGAGGTTGTGAGTAGCGGTTCGAGCGCAGGTGCACTTCCAGTGGCAGCCCGCTCTGGCGGGCCTGGATCACCGAGAATTGCTCGACATGAGCGTTGGCCCAGTCCCAGGCGCGGCCGACCCGATGCAGGAAATCCCGCAGTTGCGCCGGCTTGTCACGGATCGCCGCAGGATTGGCCACCAGCAGCATGTTGCCGGCGAACAAACCTTCGCCGCTGACCAGCACCCGTGTGCCGCCTTCAAGCTGGACCATGCTGGTGTACGGATCCCAGGTGGCCCAGGCATCGGCGCCGCCGTTGGCCAGCAGGCTGCGCGACTCGCCCGGCTGGAGGAACACGAACGTGGCGTCGCGGCCTTTGTGGCCGCTGGCGCGCAATGCGGCCAACGCCAGGTAATGGCCGATGGAGCCGCGGGTGGTGGTGATGCGCCGGCCCACCAGCGACGCCGCGTCGGTCAGGGGCGACGCTTCGGGCACGACGATCGCCACCGCCGTGGGCGTGACTTGCAGGCGCACCACCCCGACGGTCTTGAGCCCGGCGCCGGCCGCCGTGGCGAACACGAACGGCGCGGTGCCCAGGGTGCCGATATCCACCGCGCCGGCCGCCAGGGCTTCAGCGGTGGGCGCGGCAGCGCCGAAGGCGGCGAACTCCAGGGGGTATGGCACATCATCGAGCTCGCCGGCGGCCTGCAGCAGCACCTGCAGCGAGTTCTTCTGGCTGGAGACGCGCAGGGTTTCGTCGGCGTGTGACACGCCCAGCATCAGGCACAGCAACACGCCAGCGAGCCACGCCCCGGTGGGAGCGGGTTTACCCGCGAATGGCACACCGCGGTGGATGGCACCGGCCATGCCGGTGTTCGCGGGTGAACCCGCTCCCACAGGAAAGCCGTCAGCTTCGCGAGTACCCATCAGAACGCCAGGCTCACACGGCCGTAGTAGTACCCCCCACCCAGTCCATAAGGCGAGAACATGCCGTACTCGTAGGTCCCGGCCCAGGGCACGATGCCGATCTTGTCCGGGTACTTGTCGAACAGGTTGTTGGCGCCCAGCGCCACTGTGATGTTCTGGGTGAGGTCGTAGGCCACGTCGATATCGGTGATCCACTTGGCGCCGTAGGTTCGGTCGTTGGCCGGGATGTTCGAGCCTTCGGTGTACTCGCCGTAGCGGGTCAGGGTCAGGTTCACCGTCCAGTCGTCGACCTTGTAGTTGCTGTTGAGGATCCACTTGTCCTTGGGTGTGGCCTTGGTCAGGTCGATCTGCTGCTGGCGGTCGAACAGCACGTAGCCCGCGCCCAGGCTCGACAGGCTCGCCGGGGTGTCGGCCAGGTCGCGGATGCTGGTCTTGTTGTGGTTGTAAGCCAGGCTCCAGCGCACGGTGCCGTACTCGGCCAGCGGCTGGCGATACTCGGCCACCAGGTCGACGCCCTTGGTGCGGGTGTCGGCGGCGTTGGCGAAATACTGCCCAGAGAGGTCCGGCGACAGGCCGTTGGCCACCAGGATGCTCGACACGGCGGGGCCGGTGAGCACGCCGGTCTGCAGGATGCGGTCGTCGATGTCGATCAGGTAGAAGTCGGCGGTCAGGCGCAGGCGGTCGGTGGGCTCGGCGGTGAAGCCCAGGCTGTAGTTGCGCGACTTCTCCGGCTCCAGGGTCTGGGCACCCAAGGCGATGGCCTCGGGCGAGCCTGGGCGCATTTGCTTGGTGCGCGCCGTGCTGGTGCTGCCGCCGGCGCCGAAAATGGTCACCGAACTGGTCGAGGAAAACACGTTCTGCGCCAGTGACGGCGCACGAAAGCCATTGCTCACCGCGGCCCTGACCGCATAGCCCGGGGCGAACTCGTAGCGGGTGGTGAACTTGCCGCTGACGGTCTCGCCGACCTCCTGGTTGTAGCGCTCGTAGCGCAGGGCGAAGGCACTGTACCACTGCGGCGTGAGGTTGAGACCGAAGTCGACGTAGGCCGCGCCGCTGTGGCGGATCATCTGCCCGGCGTCCTCCGGGGTGGTGCCATTGACAGAGAACAGCCCCGGGTCCGGGCGGCGTCCGGCCAGCGGGCCGCTGGGGATCACATAGTCGCCGTAGTTGTAGGAATTGGGTTCGCCCTCGGTAAGCTCGTACTTCTCCCAGCGGTACTCGACGCCGAACGAGGTTTCCAGCGGGCTGCTCCAGCCGATGTCCAGGGCCCGGCTGAAATCCAGGTTGGTGGTCCACTGGTCGAAGATCTCGTCGGTCAGGTGAAAGCGTCGCTGGCTCAGCAACGGGTCGTTGGACAGGTTGAGGTTGTTGTCGGTGTACAGCTTGGCCTTGTCACGGCCATAGGTGGTCGACAGGTCCCAGTCCCACTCGGCAGCCAGGCCCTTGAGGCCGGCAAGCAGCTGGTAGTCGGTCTCCTCCACTTCGCGGGTGGCCTGGCCGCCTTTCGGATAAGGCGCGTTGGCCAGCCAGTTGGTGGCGGTGATGTCGGTGGGCGCGCGGTGGCCGAGGACTTTCTTGCCGTCGCGGTAGCTGAGGGTGGAGAACGAATACAGCTTCAGTTCCTCGCCCAGGGGCAGTTCCAGGTTGTAGGCGCCGCTGTAGGTGCGGTCTCGGCCGAGGCCGTATTCCTCGCCCCAGCCGTGACGCTCTGTCAGGCGCGGGTCGGGCTGGCCGTTGGCCAGGGTGGTGAAATTGCCGCGCACGGCGCCGGCGCGGTCGTAGGGCTCCTGCACCTTGGCGTCGAACGACAGGTTGAGAAAACCGCCGTCGCCCAGGCCGAAGCCGGCGTTCGCCGCCTCATGGCCACTGGTGCCGTCGCCGGCGTAGTACTGCCCGACCGAACTGTCGGAGGTGATGCCCTCGGCATCCTGCTTGAGGATGATGTTGATCACCCCGGCGATGGCGTCGGAGCCGTACTGCGCCGCCGCGCCGTCGCGCAGTACCTCGATGCGCTCGATCGCCGCGGTGGGAATCAGGTCCAGGTCCACCGGCACCGCGGCAGTGCCGACCCGGGCGTTGTTGTTGATCATCGCCGTGTTGTGCCGGCGCTTGCCGTTGACCAGGATCAGCACCTGGTCGCCACCCAGGCCGCGCATGCTGATGCCGCGCACCAGGAAGGCGGTGCCGCCACCGTTGATGGTCGGTGCGTTGAACGAGGGCAGCAGGCGCGTGAGCATGTCCTTGAGGCCGTTCTGGCCGCTGGTGCGCAACTGCTCGCCAGAGATCACATCCACCGGCACCGGGCTGTCGGTCACGGTGCGTTGCTGGCTGCCGCGCACGCCGGTCACCACCACGGTGGACAGCGCCGGGTCTTCGGCGGCGATGGCCTCGCCAGCCAGGCTCAGGGCCAGGGCGGTGGCCACGGGGGAAAGCTTGAAGGTCTTGGGCATCTGCGGATATTCCTTGTGGCGGCCATGGCCCGGCCGCCGCTATCGGGTTCGGGGTTCAACGGGCCTTGGCGGCGACCGCCTCGACTTCGATCAGGGCGCCGGGCAGCACCAGCCCGGCCACCTGCACCGTGGTGCGGGTCGGTTTCAACGGTTGACGGTCATTGCCGAAGAACTGGCGGAAGCCGCGCTGCAGGCCGTCGAAATCCATGCGTCCCTGCAACCCCGGGTCGCCCACCAGGTACACCCGCAACTGCACCACGTCGCCCAGGCCCAGCCCGCGCGGCGCCAGGGCGGCCTCGACCTTGCGCAGCACCGCCACGGTCTGCGCCTCGGTGTCGCCGCTGGCGCGCAGTTCGTCCTTGGCCGCCTTGGGGTCGGCCGGGTCGGGCAGGATGCCGGAGACGAAGGTCAGCGCCGTGCCCGGCGGCAGGGTCGCCGACTGCAGGATCGGCGAGTTGGGATAGGTCGAGGGGACGCGCTCGATATCGGCGGCCTGGCTGGCCGCGGCGAACAGAACCCCCAACCCCAGAAGGGCGTGCTTGAAAGGCATGGCGAAGCTCCACTGATGTGTAGGCGCCAGCCTCGGAGGTCCGCTACCTGGCAGATGGTTTTAGTTGTGTATTGCTCAGGCGGTCTTCCGGGCCTGCGAGGTGCCTTGGGCACGCTCGCACAGGTTGCGCACCACCCGCCGGGCGGCACCGGCAGCGGTTTCCTGCCAGATGCCAATACCGCTGTGGGCCAGGGCGTCGCTGGTCAGGTGCACCCGGCCCTGGGCCTGGTTGAGCAGGTCGTAGTCGGCGTCGGCCAGCGGATGGCTGATCCACGGCCCGAGGCTGTGGGGTATGCGCCCCCAGTCCACCACCAGCGGTTTGCGCAGTTCGTGGCCGTGGCCCGGGTGCAGCAGCTCCACGGCCTGGCGCGAAAGGGCGATCTGCTCGGCGACCGACTTGTCGGCGAACTGGCGGGCGGTCTCGCCGTTGTTGTAGGCGGCGACGAGAATGCCCTCGGCCTGGTTGAAGCCGCCGCTGGGGTACCACAGCCCGGACGACGCCTGGTTGATGAACGACAGGCCGCCGTAGATCTGGTAGTCGGTCTCCCAGAAGCGCCGGGACTGCCAGGCCACCTTGTTGGCATGACCGAACTGCACGGCGCCGATGGCCTGGCGCACCGGGGCGCTGAAGTTGCTGTCGAGCTTCGCCAGCAGCGGCAACGGCAAGGCGATCACCGCATAGTCGCTGGTGATGCGCCGTGGCTGGCCATGCTGCTGGTAGCCGATCTCCACCCGGTCGTCGAAATGGCGAATCGAGCGTACCTCGGCCCCCAGGCGCAGGGCATCCTGCAGGTGGCGCTGGAACGCCAGGGGAATGCGGTCCATGCCGCCCACCGGCTGGAACATGGTCGGCGAGAACTCCGGGTACTCGTCGATCATCAGCGCCGTGCCCAGCGCCGGGTTGAGCAAGGTGCGCAGGGGCAGCGGGTCGTTGCGCAGTGCTTGCTGGTCGCCGGCCCCGGGCCAGACCTTGTAGCCGGAGCGCGCAGAACCCAGGTACTCGAGCTTCTCCGACAGGTCGCCCCAGGTGCGCAGGAAGCCCAGCAGGTTGCGTCGGTCGTCCAAGCTCAGCTCCTGGTCCAGGGCCTGGCGGTCGACGGCCTTGGCCAGCAGTTCGGCCAGGTGCCCGCGACTGTCGTTGACCGCCTGGCGGATCTGCATCGGTGGCTGGTCGAGGTCGGGGCGCACCAGCGCGTTGCGGCTGGTGTTGACCAGCACCTCCAGTTCCACCCCCAGTTCGCGGCAGTAGCCGAGCATCAACTGGTGATGGCTGGGCAACCGGCCGGGGCCGGCGTTGAGGTAGAAGCCATCATCGAACTCGACGGTCTGCACGCTGCCATCGGTGAACGTGACCCGATCCCCCCGGCGCACGGTCCAGTTGCGCCCGCCAACCCGCTCGCGGGCCTCCAGCAGGGTGACGGCAAAGCCGGCCTTTCGCAGCTCGTAGGCGGCCACCAGGCCGCCGATGCCGGCGCCGACCACGGTGACACTGGCGCCCTGCCCGACACGGGTCAGCGGCAGCTGGGCGTAGTTCTCCTGGCCGGCCCGCGCCGGGCCCAGCGACCCGAACAACCCCAGGGCCGCCGTGGCGGCTTGCAGGCCACCGACCATACCGATACGGGCAATGAGCTGGCGTCTGGTCAATGGCATCGCGGGCACTCTCCCTGGTCCACGGTTATCGCTTTCGGTTATGGCTTGATGTTTTCAAGCTACGAAAACGCTCTATGTGGAGCCATCCTAGAGAGCGGGATGAGCTAAGAGAAATACATTTTGAGCATATGCAAATATTAAAATGTGTAATGTCTTAAGCTTTGCATGCTGCACAAAACACATAATTATTTTGAAACACCTGCTTTTTTGTGGGAGCGGCCTTGTGTCGCGAAAGGGCTGCGCAGCAGCCCCCAGCAGTTTCGATGGTGGCGCGGAATCTGGGGCCGCTGCGCGCCCCTTTCCGACCGGTCCGACGCCTCGGCAAGGCCGCTCCCACAGGGGGACAGTTCCATGCGCGACAGCGTGACCCGAGGGGCTGGGCAGTTTCCTACAGCGATCGCGTTCATCAATGGGCGGATTGCGCTTCCCCCATCACCCGCAACAGGTTCCCACCCCAGATATCCGCCAGGTCCTGCTCGCTGTACCCCGCCGCCAGCAACCGCGCAGTGATCTCTGGCAACTGGCTGACATCGCGCAACCCCTCCACCCCTCCACCACCGTCCCAGTCCGCGCCAATGCCGACATGCCGCGGGCCAACCACCTCGAGGATGTGCAGCAGATGACGCATGAAGTCGTCCAGGCTGGTCGCCGGCAACGGATGCCGGGCTTCGGCCTCGCGTATGCGCCGGGCCAGGTCCGCCACCTGCGCCGGCGGCAGGCTGGCCGCCAGGCGGAACTCCCGGTACAGCGGCGCCAGGGCCTTGTCCCGCTCGGGGTTCGGCGCACGCGGCACCAGGTCGCTGGCGTAGGTGTTGACCTGCACCACTCCACCCTTGGCGGCGAGATGGCGCAATCGTTCGTCATCGAGATTGCGCGGATGCGGGCCGATGGCCCGGGCCCCGGAATGCGAGGCGATCACCGGGGCGCTGGACAACGCCAGCACCTGGTCGAACACCGCATCGGAGGCATGGGACACGTCAATGAGGATTCCCAGGCGGTTGGCCGCCTGCACCAGTTCGCGGCCAGCCGGGCTCAGCCCATGCCAATTCGGCAACGCGGTGGCCGAGTCGGCGAAGTCGTTGTTCTGCGCATGCACCAGGCCCAGCATGCGCAAACCCAGGCGGTGGTAAGTGGCCAACCGGCCGGGGTCGGCCGCCAGCGGTTCGGCATTCTCCATGCTGATCAGCACCACCCGCCGGCCGGAGGCGACGATCGCCGGCACCTCCTGCGCCCGCGTGGCCAGGGCGAATGCGTCCGGCCGGGCGGCGACCATGTCGCGGATCCGGGTGATCACCGCCAGGCCATGCTCGCTGGCCAGGGTACGGCCCTCGGGCGTGAGCGGTCCCTGGGGGGTGAAGATGGCGAAGAAACCGCCGTCCAGACCACCGTCGCGCATGCGCGGCAGGTCGACCTGGGACAGGTCGTCGGCATAGCGGTGGCGCTGGCCGATGTCCCAGCCGGGCCGGGCCAGTTGCATGGGCGTGTCCAGGTGGCTGTCGAGGACGATCAGGCGTTCGTGGAGGGCGCGGACTGCGGGCGGGACATCGGCCAGTGCGCAGCCGCAGGCAAACATCAACGCCACCCAGACATATCGAGTTGAGCGAGACATTGGATTCCTTTCACAAAGTGGGCTTGCTAGGCACGGTCCCTGTGGGAGCGGCCTTGTGTCGCGAAAGGGCTGCGCAGCAGCCCCGGCAATTTCGATGGTGGCTCAGAACCAGGGGCCGCTACGCGGCCCTTTCGCGACACAAGGCCGCTCCCACAGGGACTAGCTAAATCAATGAGTTACGGTTTTCCATGAAAGAGGCCGCATTAATCACGAAGCCCAGCTGAAACTCCGATCCCACAACGGCGCCACATCCAGGCGCTGGGGCAGCACGCCGGCGGCGTAGAAGGTATCTGCCACATCCTGCTGCGAGCGCACCGCGGCATCGTCCACCGCCTGCAGCACCCGCGGCCCGCTCTGGGCCTTGTACTGGGCGATGAACACTTCCCGGGGAATGCCCAGCACCTGCTCGCAACGCGCGGCCCAGGCCTCGGGGTGGTGCTGCACCCACTGCCAGCTGCGGTACTCGCGGCGCACGTAGTCCTCGATCGCCGCGCGCTTGCGCGGATCTTCGATCGCCCGCTGGTTGGCGGCGATCACGTAGTTGCCCGACAGGTAGCCCTGCCCGGTGCGCAGCACCCGCGCCCCGCTGCGCAGCTCGGCCAGCTGGATGAAGTAGCCGAAGGTCACCCAGACATCCAGGTTGCCGTTCTGGAACGCGGCGAAACCATCCTGGGGCGTCAGCGCCAGGGGCTGGATGTCCGCCAGGGTCAGGCCCTGGTCCTTGAGGGCGCGCAGCAGCATGTAGTGCGAGGACGTGGAGCGGATGTACCCCACGCGCTTGCCCGGCAGCTCGGCCAGCGACTGCATGGTCGAGCCCTTGGGCACGACGAAGGCCTGGTTGTTGACGTCACCGGTCAGCACGGCGATGAGCCTGACCGGCGCCTGGTTGCGAATGCCGAAGATCGGCGGTATCTCGCTCATCGGCGCCAGGTCCAGGGTGCCGCTGATCAACGCTTCGAAACCGAGGTTGCCGCCGTTGAACTCGGCGTATTTCACCTCATACGCAGGGCGCTCGATGCCGGCCTCCTCGAAGAAGGTCGGCGCGGCGCCCTTGTAGGTGGCCACGCCCAGGGTCAGCCCCTGCCAGTCGCGGGCAAAGGCGCCTGGCAGCGCGCAGGCGAGCCCGCCCAGGGCGCTGTACTGCAGAAAACGACGGCGATTCATGGCGCCTCCTTGCACTCAGTCGAGAAAATCGGGTTCGTCGCGCAGCAGGCGGTCCCAGTACGGCTGGAAGCTGAACCAGCCACCGAACTCGGTGCCGACCTGGCGCGCAGTGTGCTCGGCCACCGCCGCCGGGATTGGCCGCGGCGTGCCGGCAGCCTCGGCCAGCAGTTGCGCGTGGGCGGCGTTGTCCAGGGCGATGAAGCGCCACACCGCGGCCTCTACCGTGCGCCCGACCGTGAGCAGCCCATGGTTCTGCAGGATCAGCGCGACCTTGTCCGGCCCCAGGGTGGCGGCGATGCGCGCACCCTCGCTGGCCTCCAGCACCACCCCGGTGAAGTTGTCGAACAGCGCGTGCTTGCCATGAAAGGCGCAGGCGTCCTGGGTCAGCGGGTCGAGCAGGCGCCCCAGGCTCGACCAGGCCTTGCCGTACAACGAATGGGCATGGGCGGCGGCCACCACGTCCGGGCGCGCCTCGTGCAACGCCGCATGGATGGCGAAGGCGGCCAGGTTCAACGCGCCCTGCCCTTCGACGATCTCGCCCCGTGGGTTGACCAGCAGCAGGTCGCTGACGCGGATATGGCCGAAGTACACGCCCACCGGATTGACCCAGAAGTGATCGGGGTGCTGAGGGTCGCGCACGGTGATATGGCCGGCGCCGCCCATGTCGAAGCCGTGCCGGGCGAACAGCCGGAACGAACCGGCCAGGCGCTGCTTGCGCAGCAACCGCTCGGCCTCGTGGGTCGATTGTTGCGGCGGGTCCTGCCAGCGATGCACGGTGTGGCCGTCGCGGGGCAATGAATAGGCGGTGGGTAGGCGGCTCAGCCTGGCGCTCATGCGGTCTCTCCTTGGGCCAGCAGGTTCTCCAGCGGTCGTCCGCTACGGAAATGGTCGAGGTTGCGCGCCAACAGCGCGGCGAGGTTGCGGTACACCTGCGGCGTGGTGGCCGAGGTGTGTGGGCTCAGCCGGACCTTGGGGTGGCTGTACAGCCGGTGCCCAGCCGGCAGCGGCTCGGGCTCGGTGACATCGAGGCTGGCCAGCGCCACCTGGCCACTGTCCAGGGCCTCGAGCAAGGCGTCCTGGTCCACCAGAGCGCCACGGGCAATATTGATCAGGTGCAGGCCGGGCTTGGCATGGGCGAGGCTGCGCCGATCGACCACATGCCGGGTAGACGGGTCGGCCGGCGCCGCCAGCACCAGGTGATCGGCGCGGGCGAACAGTTCCTCGACACTGGCCACGCCCCGCACGCCGGCCACCTCGAACGGCCTGGCCGAACGGCGCAGGGCAATCACCTCGATGTCCAGGGCCAGGGCCTTGCGCGCCAGGGCCTGGCCGATCCGCCCGAAGCCGTAGAGACCCAAGGTGCTGCCGGCCAGCGAGGCCAGCGGACGTGGTTGCCATTGCCCGGGTTCGTCGATCCACAGATGTGGCAGTTGCTTGGCGGCGGCGAACATCGATGCCAGGGCGAATTCGGCCAGGCTGTCCGCCGTCACCCCGCGAGCACTGGCCACAGGCAGCGGCTCGAGCAGCCAGCCGGGAAAGTAGTCGATGCCGGAGCTGACCAATTGCACGAAGCCGAGCCCGAACGGCCAGCCCGAGGGCGGCGCAACGGCGTCACGCAGGCTAGCGTCGGGCGCGGCCAAAAGGACCCGTACATCGTCCGGCAGGCCATGGGGCACACCCCTGGGCAGCGCCAGGATCTCCACGCCCGGCACGGCGGCGGCCAGCAACGCGTTGAACCGGGCGTCCAGCTGGCTGGCGATACGCACGCCGCTCATGCCTGGCCGCCACGGCTGGGCAAGGCGAACGCCGCGCGACCGGCGGCGCCGAGCACCGCGTCGTTCTGCGGCGTGTGGATACGGCTGCACAGCACGTCGCGGTAATGCCGCTCAAGCGGATTGCCCCGGGCCAGCGCCGGGTTGCCGATGGCCTCCACGCCCAGCTCGACGGCGCTGATGGCCTGGGTGGTCACCAGGTACTTGACCTGAGTGGCCTCGCTCGCCGGGATGCGCCCTTCGGCGGCGGCGTCGAGCAGGACCCGGTTGGACAGCAGCAAGGCATCGACACGCCCCACCAATTCCTGGAACCGCGGCAGGCTCGACAGCGGCGCGCCGAGGTTGGCCGGCGTGCGCCCGGCCAGCCAACCCACCAGCCAGTCGCGGGCGGCCCGGGCGACGCCGTCGTAGATGCTCGACAGCAGCACGGCCAGCCACAGCACGCCGTTGTGGTCGAGCTCGGACGGGCGTGGCTGGCGCGCCGGGAGGACATCCACGGCCTGTTCGGCGGGCACCAGTACATCATCGAAAATCACATCGTGGCTGCAGGTGGCACGCATGCCCAGGTGGTCCCAGGTTTCCTCGATGCGGATGCCCGGCGTGTCGCGGTGCACCAGCCAGGTGCCGACCCGCGGTTCGGCCTCGTCGCTGCGTGCCCACACCGCCAGCCAGGTCAGCCCGGGGATGCCGGTGGAGTAGATCTTGCGCCCGCTGATCCGCCAGCCCTCGGCCACCCGCCGGGCGACGGTGCCCGGCAGGCCGCCCCGCGCCGGGGTGCCCAGCTCCGGCTCGACACGCAGGGCGTTGACCAGCGCGCCGTCAGTCACCGCCTCGCGGGCCAGGCGCAGGCGCAGGTGCTCGGGCCAGGCCTGGTTCTGCTGCAGGCGGGCATGCTGCAGGTACTGCATCACCAACACCAGGGCGGTGGACGGCTCGCCCCGGGCCACGGCGGCGATCACCCGCCGGGCCTGGGTCAGCGTTGCTTCGCTGCCACCCAGGCGGCGCGGCACGGTCAGGGCCAGCAGGCCGTGTTCGTGCAAGCGTTGCAGGTTGGCGTGGGGGAAGCTGCCCTGGCGATCGTGCTCGGCGGCGCTGGCGGCAAATTCGTCGCTCAGGCGGGCCAGCAGGTCGGCGAAGGCCGGCGAATCGAGATCAGGCGCCTTGGCGCTGGTGTGCAGGTCGAGGCTCATCGTTGGGCGGTCCGTGCGAGGGTGTGGGCATGGCTGGCTGCGGGCGCTTCGACGCCGAGCAGGGCCAGCAGGTGTTGGCGCAGTTCCTGGAAGCCACGGCTGGCCACCTCGCGGTGACGCGGCAGGCGGATCGGGATCTGCTCGGCGAGGCGCCCCGCCTCCAGCACCACCACGCGGTCGGCCAGCAGCAAGGCCTCGTCGACGTCGTGGGTGACCAGCAGCACCGACGGCTGATGGGTGCGCCACAGTTCGAGGATCAACTGGTGCATGCGAATGCGGGTCAAGGCGTCCAGCGCGGCGAACGGCTCGTCGAGCAGCAGCAGTTGCGGCTCGCGCACCAGCGCCCGGGCCAGGGCCACGCGCTGGGCCTCACCGCCGGACAGGGTGCCCGGCCAGGCCTCGGTACGGTGCGCCAGGCCCACCTCACGCAGCGCCGCCAGGGCACGCGCTTTCGGCTCGGCACCCCTCAAGCCCAGCACGACATTGCGCCAGGCCCGCTTCCAGGGCATCAGCCGTGGCTCCTGGAACACCGCCGCATGGGCGCCGGGCACCTCCAGGGTGCCCGCCTCCACCCGGTCCAGCCCGGCCAGCGCCCGCAGCAGGGTGGTCTTGCCCGAGCCGCTGCGGCCGAGCAAGGCGACGAACTCGCCGGGCGCCAGGTCCAGGTCCAGGCCATCGAGCACCGTGTGGTCCTGGAACCTGCGCGTGAGCCCGCGCACCCGCACCGGGGGGCGCAGGCGTTGCAGTGCGACTTCCATGGTCAGTTCCTTATGAAGGTGGGGCGCCAGGCCAGGGCCAGGCGTTCGAGCAGGCGAACCAGGGCGTCGATGGACAGCCCCAGCACGCTGTAGACGATCAGGCAGATGACGATGACATCGGTGCGCATGAAGTCGCGGGCGTCGTTTACCAGGTAGCCCAGACCCGCACTGGCGTTGATCTGCTCGACCACCACCAGGCCCAGCCAGCTGATGCCGAAGGCATAGCGCAGGCCGACGAAGAATGCCGGCAGCGCGCCGGGCAGGATCACATGCCAGACCAGCCCCAGGCGGCCCAGGCCAAACAGTTGCCCGGCCTCCACCAGCTTGGGGTCGACACCGCGGATGCCGGAGAACAGGGTGAGGTACACCGGGAAGGTGGTGCCCAGGGCAATCAGGGCGATCTTGGGCGTCTCGCCCACGCCGAACCACAGGATGAACAGCGGCACGATGGCCAGGAACGGCAAGGTACGCAGCATCTGCACCGGCGAATCGATGGCGAGCTCGCCGCGCCGCGACAGGCCCGCCAGCAAGGCCAGCGCGGTGCCCACACTGACACCGATGGCCAGGCCGCTCAGGGCACGCTTGAGGGACACCCACAGGTGCCCGGCCAGCTCGCCGCTGGCGATCATCTGCCAGAGGGTGTCGCCAATGGCGCTGGGCGCAGCGATGATCCGCGGCGGCAGCAGGCCGCTGCGCGAGGCAAGTTCCCAGGCCGCCAGCAGAAGCAATGGGCTGACCAAGCGTAGGCCAAGGTTGCGAAAGCCCTGCCAGCGCAGCAGGGCTGTGATGGGTACCAGGGTGTTGCTGTGCCGGGACATTCCCTCTCCTCGCTCAAGGCCGTTCCATTGATTGCTGGCCGTGGCGGGAGTGTGGATCGAGCCCGCCGGTGCCTGGCTTGATCCTTATGCTATCGATCTTAAAAAGGGGCGTGAAATTCGATCTGCTTCTAACCTAATATACAAAAAATGCATTTATAACGACTTCTTACATGCAACAATTTTAACCTCAGGATATGGGCGGCGATTGGCTTTACAGCTGATTCGCCACCCGTTGAGCCACAGTCTCACCGAACAACGCCACCGGCGCCTGCAGGTTGCCGAGAAAACGCGGATGGATCAGCCACAGGTCGATCACCGGCTTGAAATCACTCACCTGCACAATCTCCAGGCGCTCGCGATGACGGCTGTTGTCCAGCAACGGCCGCGGCACCAGGCCGAAACCCAGGCCATTGGCGATCAAGCCCAACTGCAGCTCGGTACCGAAGGTCTCCAGGTTGATCCGCAGCGACAACCCTTCGTCGTTCAACGCCCGCTGCAGGCCGGCACGGAAGCCACAGCCGTCGGGGTTGAGCACCCAGCCGCGCTGGTAGCAGTCGGCGAGCTTGCAACTGCGCTTGCCCACCTCGCCGCGAGCGGCCACCACCACCAGGTCCATGCGCGCCAGCGAACGACCGACGATGCCCTCGGGGAATACCTTGCCGGCCGGGAACAGCGCCGCCACGGCATCCAGCTCGCCGTTCTCCATCTTGCCCAGCAGATGGCTGCCCCAACCGGTGGCGACTTGGGTCTGCAGGTCGGGATACAGCGCCTTGAGCTGGCTCAGGGCGTCGAGCAGCACCACGTCGCCGACGGTCTGCGGCACCCCCAGGCGCAGTGCGCCGCTGGGCGAAGAGTCGCTGAGCACCAGCTCACGCAGCGCGTCCATCTCGCGCAGCACCGCCCGGCACTGCTCGTAGACGCGCATACCCATGGGCGTGGGTTTCAGCGGCTTGGTATTACGGTCCAACAGGCTGACGCCCAGGGCCTCCTCGAAGTTCTGCACCCGACGGGTGATGGCCGGCTGGGTCAGGCGCAGTGATTCGGCTGCCTGGCTGATGGACTGGCTGCGGATGACGGCCACGAATGCATCGATATCATCTATCTTCATTCTTAATTCGCATAATAAATATCTGGAAAAATACGCAACAAGAATAATACCTTTTCCCTCGCCACGGTAGCGCCCGGCGCTGCCTCACCTGACGGACATCGAGGGAACCCATGTCTCAAACGCCCAACCTCGGACGGCTACGCGGCTTCATCGGCGAGCTGGCCGACCTCCTCGCCCAGGCACCGGACGAGCCACGCCTGCTCGACCACGGCGCGCGGCTGCTGCGCGACCTGGTCAGTGTCGACGACTGGCTGCCGGACGACTACGCCCGGCCCAGCCCGGAGCGCTACCAGCAGTACCTGCTGCACGCCGATTCCAGCCAGCGGTTTTCCATCGTCAGTTTCGTCTGGGGGCCGGGCCAGGAAACGCCCGTGCACGACCATCGCACCTGGGGCCTGATCGGCATGCTGCGCGGCAGCGAGATCAGCCAGGGCTACGCCCTGTCACACGGTGCCCTGCAACCGGAAGGACTGGCCGAGCGGCTGGAACCCGGCCAGGTGATCGCGGTGTCGCCGCGCATCGGTGACCTGCACCAGGTGCGCAACGCCCATGCCGACCGCACCTCCATCAGCATCCATGTCTACGGCGCCAACATCGGCGCGGTGCGCCGTGCGGTGTACAGCGCCGAGGGCGCAGAGAAGCCCTTCATTTCCGGCTATTCCAACAGCTACCTGCCCAACCTCTGGGATCTGACGAAAGAGAACCGCGCATGAGCCAGGCCACCCACCGCAGCTATCACGCCATCCGCACCGCCCTCCTTGCCGGCCAGGAGCTGGCCTTGCTCGATGTCCGCGAGGAAGACCCGTTCGCCCAGGCCCATCCGTTGTTCGCCGCCAATGTGCCGCTGTCACGCCTGGAGCTTGAGATCTACGCCCGAGTGCCACGGCGCGACACGCCCCTCACCGTCTACGACGACGGCGAAGGCCTGGCGTCGACCGCCGCGCAGCGCCTGCTAGCCCTGGGCTACACCGACGTGGCCCTGCTCGAAGGCGGCCTGGCCGGCTGGCGCCAAGCGGACGGCGAACTGTTCCGCGATGTCAACGTACCGAGCAAGGCCTTTGGCGAACTGGTCGAGGCCGAACGCCATACACCCTCGTTAGCTGCCGAAGAGGTCAAGGCATTGCTCGACGCCAACGCCGACGTGGTGGTACTTGATGCCCGTCGCTTCGACGAATACCAGACCATGAGCATCCCCGGCGGCATCAGCGTGCCCGGCGCCGAACTGGTGCTGCGCGTGGCGGAGCTGGCCCCCGATCCGGGCACCCGGGTGATCGTCAACTGCGCCGGGCGCACCCGCAGCATCATCGGCACCCAGTCGCTGGTCAATGCCGGTATTCCCAACCCGGTGGCGGCCCTGCGCAACGGCACCATCGGCTGGACCCTCGCCGGGCAGACGCTGGAGCAAGGCCAGTCGCGCCGTTTCCGCGCCGTGACCGCCGCCACCCGTGACAGCGCCGCGCAACGCGCCCGCCAGGTGGCCGACCGTGCCGGCGTGGCACGCATCGATCTGGCAGGCCTGCGCCGATGGCAGGCCGAAGCGCAGCGCACCACCTACCTGTTCGATGTGCGCACGCCAGAGGAGTTTGCCCTGGGCCACCTGCCCGGCGCCCGCTCCACGCCCGGCGGCCAGTTGGTGCAGGAGACCGACCATGTCGCCAGTGTACGCGGCGCCCGCCTGGTGCTGGTAGACGACGACGGCGTGCGCGCCAACATGAGCGCGTCGTGGCTGGCCCAGATGGGCTGGGAGGTGGCGGTGCTCGATGGGTTGTCATCGGACGACTTCACGCAAACCGGTGCCTGGGTCGCGCCCGTGCCGGTGCCGGCCCAGGCCGAGACCATCAGCCCCGCCCGCCTCGCCGACTGGCTATCGGAGCCGGATACCCAGGTGCTGGACTTCACCACCAGCGCCAACCATGTCAGGCAGCATATTCCTGGCGCGGTGTGGGCGCTGCGCAGCCAGCTGAAGGAGGTGCTGGCGTCATTGTCCGGAGCGCGGCGCTTTGTCCTCACCTGCGGCTCGAGCCAGCTGGCGCGCTATGCCGCGCCGGAGGTGGCGGCGCTGAGCGGCAAGTCGGTGTTCGTGCTCGAGGGCGGCAACAGCGCCTGGATTGCCGAGGGACTGCCTACTGAGCAAGGCGAACAGCGTCTGGGTGCGCCGCGCATCGATCGCTATCGCCGCCCCTACGAGGGCACCGACAATCCACGGGAGGCGATGCAGGGGTATCTGGACTGGGAGTTTGGGCTCGTGGACCAGTTGGGGCGGGATGGGACCCATGGGTTCTTTGTGATCTGAAGAAAAAACACCCGACTATCGGCTCTGTGCTGTCGCGCAGAAAACCATGATTGCGTGGCTAGCGCACACCCTGTAGGAGCGGCTTTAGCCGCGAAGCAAGCGACGCGGTGGATGGCACCGGCTTTGCCGGTGTTCGCAGCTAAAGCCGATTTCATGAAATAGATCGTAACCCATTGATTTAGCTAGACCCTGTGGGAGCGGCCTTGCGTCGCGAAAGGGGCGCGTAGCGGCCCCAGGTTCTGAGCCACCATCGAAATCGCCGGGGCTGCTGCGCAGCCCTTTCGCGACGCAAGGCCGCTCCCACAGGGGGACAGTTCCCTGCGCGACAACGTAGCCCGAAGGGCTGGGCGATCTCTTACAGTTCCCTGCTAAACCCATCAGTTAGATGCCACTCAGCCAAGCCCGCCAAAGCGCCGATAGTAACTCTCGTTGGCATCCGGCAACGGCCCATCCGCCGTTTCCAGCGCGCAGGCCAGGTATTCCTCCGCCCTGCCCTGCACCAGCCGGTACAGGTTGCGGCACAGCTGGCGCGCCGCGCGCCCTTCCCAGTCACCCGGCAACAGCTCGTCCGGCAGTTGCGGATCACGCAGCAGCAGGCGGCGGTATTCATGGATCAGCAGCGTGCGCGCCAGGAAGCAGTCCTGCGGGCTCGGCGCCTCGAGGTCCTTCATGGCCTGCCACAGCGGGCGGAACAGGCGGATGAACTCGCTGTAGTGCTGGCCCAGCTCCTCGATGTTCCAGCTTTCCCGCACCTGGGCGCGCAGGGCCTTGGAGGCCAGCACTTCCTGAGCGTGGGTTTCGAAGACGATGCAGTCGTCCTCGGCGTCCTGCTCGCGCAGGGTCGCGGCGAGGTCGGCGCGGTCGGTGCGCGGGCAGCCCAGCAGGTTCGTGCCCATGGCGCCGAAGCCCTGCCATTCCAGCTCTTCGCGCACGGCCTTGCGCTTGCCGGCGTCGAGCTGCGCCAGCAGCACCAGGGTCCAGGCGCCGTTCCAGGCCGGCAGGCTGGCGCTGTAGACGCGCTTGAAGGCTTTCTCGAAACGCCGCCGACCGGTGCCGGTCAGGCTGTAGTAGCTGCGCCGGCCGACTTTCTCGGCGGTCAGCCAGCCTTCCTTGGTCAGACGGAAGATCGAGGTACGGATCAGCCGCTCGTTGATGCCCATCGGCTCCAGCAGGTTGATCAGGCTGCCCAGCCAGACCGTGCCGCCATGGGGTTCGATGGCATCGCCATACAGGGTGATGATCAGGGAGCTGGCGCGGATCGGCGTCTGCTCCTGGAAACGGGTGATCAGGTGGTTCAGGGGGGCAAGGCTGCTCATGGGGGAACGAGGCGCGGCTAAAGCCTCGACTATACCTGCCTGCCGCGACCGCGCAAGGCTCATGCGCCGCCCTCGGCCTTGGGCCTGAAGCCGGAGTCGCCCATGCGCGGCCGGTCCGCTTCGGGCGCGGTCAGCGGCGGGCACTCCACCAGCGCGGTCATGCAGCGCCGGGCCAGGTGGTGATATTCGGCGGTGCCGCGCTGCTTCCAGGCCAGCTCCTTATCGCTGAGCGGGCGCTTGACCTCGGCCGGTGCACCAACCACCAGGCTTTGCTCCGGGCATGTGAACCCCGCCTTGACGAAGGCCGTGGCGGCAACGATGCAGCGTGGGGCTATATGCGCGCCATCCATGACCACCGCGTTCATGCCAACCAGGGCGTCCTCACCTATCCGGCAACCGTGCAGCACGGCGCCATGACCAATGTGGCCGTTGCGCTCGACCACCGTGTCGCCGCCGGGGAAGCCGTGCATCACGCAGGTGTCCTGCAGGTTCGCGCCCTCTTCCAGGATGATTCGCCCGAAATCGCCGCGCAGCGAGGCCAAGGGGCCGATGTAGCAGTTGGGGCCGACCAGCACGTCGCCGATCAGCACCGCGCTGGGGTGTACGTAGGCGCTGGGATGTACCACTGGGGTCAGGCCGTCGAGGCGATAGCAGGGCATGGACTGGGTGCTCGATATGATTCAGAAGATTTGGCGATCCTGTATCAGATCAAATCACTTAGTCAATGCCTTGCTGGTGTATCGCTTTCTTCGCAAAGCTTCAGGACAGTGATGACCTAATCGCTGGGCAAGCCAGCGCCAACAAACGGCTAAAACAGCGTGACAGTGTGGGAGCGGCTTGCCCCGCGATAGCGTCGCTCGACTCAAATATAGATACACAATTACAATTTCAATATTGATTTTACGTATCGCTTTGTACATATACTTGCCCCAGCACCACGAACAATTCCAAGAAACGCCGGCCCCAGCCGGCGCCGAACGTGCAGCCTGAGGTACCCCCATGCCAAGCAACCTCATCGTGCAGGCCCCGGCGGACGGCGTCCGCCTGATCACCCTGCACCGCCCGCAAGTCCTCAACGCCCTGAACACGGCACTGCTGGAAGAGCTGGCCGAACAACTGGACGCCGCCGATCAGGACCCGCAGATCCGCGCCGTGGTCATCACCGGCAGCCAAAAGGCCTTCGCCGCAGGCGCCGATATCAACGAAATGGCCCAGCGCGACCTGGTCGGCATCCTCAACGACCCGCGCGTGGCCCACTGGCAGCGCATCGCCGGCTTTGGCAAACCGCTGATCGCCGCCGTCAACGGCTTTGCCCTCGGCGGCGGCTGCGAACTGGTGATGTGCGCCGACATCGTCATCGCCGGCAGCGACGCCCGTTTCGGCCAGCCGGAAATCAACCTCGGCATCATCCCCGGCGCCGGCGGCACCCAGCGCTTGCTGCGCGCCGTGGGCAAGCCGCTGGCCATGCAGATGGTCCTCGGCGGTGAAGCCATCGACGCCCTTCATGCCCTGCAGGCGGGCCTGGTCGGCGAAGTCACCCAGCCCGAACTCACCGTCGAGCGCGCCCTGCAGGTGGCCACCGCCATCGCCGCCAAGGCACCGCTGGCGGTGCGCCTGGCCAAGGAAGCGCTGCTCAAGGCCCAGGACATGGACCTGGCCTGCGGCCTGCGCTTCGAACGCCACGCCTTCACCCTGCTGGCCGGCACCGCCGACCGCGACGAGGGTATTCGCGCCTTCCAGGCCAAACGCCCGGCCCGATTCCAAGGGCTGTAAGCCTTCCACCGACTGACGGAGCGAGCCAGTCATGTCCTTCCAGCACATCCTGTTTTCCATCGGCGACGACGGCGTCGCCCTGCTTTCGCTGAACCGGCCCGAGCAGCTCAACAGCTTCAACAGTGCCATGCACCTGGAGGTGCGTGAGGCCTTGAAGCAGGTGCGCCAGAGCGAAACCGCCCGGGCGCTGCTGCTGACCGGCGAAGGCCGTGGCTTCTGCGCAGGCCAGGACCTGGCCGACCGCAATGTCGCGCCCGGCGCCGAGCTGCCTGACCTGGGCCAGTCCATCGAACAGTTCTACAACCCGCTGGTGCGCAGCCTGCGCGACCTGCCGCTGCCGGTGATCTGCGCGGTCAACGGCGTGGCCGCCGGCGCCGGGGCCAACCTGCCGCTGGCCTGCGACCTGGTGCTGGCGGCGCGCTCGGCGAGCTTCATCCAGGCGTTCTGCAAGATCGGCCTGGTGCCGGACTCCGGCGGCACCTGGCTGCTGCCGCGCCTGGTCGGCATGGCCCGGGCCAAGGCGCTGGCCCTGCTCGGTGAGCGCCTGAGCGCCGAGCAGGCCGAGCAATGGGGGCTGATCCACCGGGTGGTGGACGATGCCGCGCTGCGCGACGAAGCGCTCAAGCTCGCCCGCCACCTGGCGACCCAGCCCACCTATGGCCTGGCCCTGATCAAGCGCGCCCTCAACCAGAGCTTCGACAACCGCTTCGACCAACAGCTGGAACTGGAGCGCGACCTGCAACGCCTGGCTGGGCGCAGCGAGGACTACCGCGAGGGCGTCGGCGCCTTCATGAACAAACGCACAGCTGTGTTCAAGGGGCGCTGACCATGGCCGCACTCGACAACAACGCCCTGGTGGCAGTGATCGGCGCCGGCGCCATGGGGGCTGGTATCGCCCAGGTGGCGGCCCAGGCCGGCCACCCGGTACGCCTGTATGACAACCGCCCCGGCGCCGCCGCGCAGGCCATCGAGGGTATCGACCGACAGCTCGGCCGCTTGGTGGAGAAAGGTAGGCTTACCCCCGACACCCGCAGCACCATCCGCGCTCGCCTGCAACCGATCGACAGCCTCGCCGACCTGGCCGATGCCCGCCTGGTGATCGAGGCCATCGTCGAAAGCCTGCCGATCAAGCAGGAGCTGCTACGCCAGCTTGAAGCCCGGTGCGCCGACGACTGCATCCTGGCCAGCAACACCTCTTCGCTGTCAATCACCAGCCTTGCCGCCGGGCTCCGGCACCCGCAACGGGTGATCGGCATGCATTTCTTCAACCCGGCACCGCTGATGGCGCTGGTGGAGGTCGTGTCCGGACTGGCCACGGCGCCGACATTGGCGAGCACCCTGTACGACACCGCCCGCAACTGGGGCAAGCAACCGGTGCACACCCGTTCGACACCGGGCTTTATCGTCAACCGCGTGGCTCGGCCCTTCTACGCCGAAAGCCTGCGCCTGCTGCAAGAAGGCGCCGCCGACTGCGCCACCCTCGATGCCCTGCTGCGCGACGCCGGAGGCTTTCGCATGGGCGCCTTCGAGCTGACCGACCTGATCGGCCATGACGTCAACTACGCGGTGACCTGCTCGGTGTTCGAGGCGTTCTATGGCGACTTCCGCTTCCAGCCATCGCTGGTGCAAAAAGAGCTGGTCGACGCCGGGCGCCTCGGGCGCAAGACCGGCCAGGGCTTCTATAGCTACGCCGAAGGCGCCGAGCGGCCAGCGCCTGCGGCACTCACCAGCCAGGCGCTTGTCGAGCGCTGCACGGTGGAAGGTGACCTCGGTGTCCTGCGGCCCCTGGTCGAGCGTCTGCGCGCCAAGGGTATCGACGTCACCGAGCGCGCTGGCAGCGGCCTGCTGCGGGTGGGGGATGCCACCCTGGCGCTGTCCGATGGCCGCCTGGCCAGCCAGCGCGCCCGCGAGGACGGTTTGCGCAACCTGGTGCTGCTGGACCTGGCCCTGGACTACACCAGCGCCACGCGCCTGGCCATCAGTCACGGCGCCGAGTGCAGTGCCGAGGCCCTGGACCAGGCCGTTGCCCTGCTCGCCCGGGCCGGCTTGAGCGCCTGCCCGGTGGCTGACCTGCCCGGCCTGGTGGTGCTGCGCACCGTGGCCATGCTCGCCAACGAAGCCGCTGACGCCGTGCTGCAAGGCGTCGGTACGCCCGGCGACATCGACCTGGCCATGCGCGCCGGGGTCAACTACCCGCGTGGCCCGCTGGCCTGGGCCGACGACCTGGGGGTCGGCTACACCCTGAACGTGCTCGACAACCTGCAACGCAGCTACGGCGAGGAACGTTATCGCCCGTCCCTGCTGCTGCGCCGCACCCACGCCGAAGGAGGCTGCCTGCATGACTGAGCAATCCGCACACACCCTGGCCCGCGCCTGCGCCCAGGCCATGTTCGCCCGCGACGCCGCCAGCCAGGGCCTGGGCATCGAACTGCTCGACGCCGGCCCAGGCAGCGCCCGGCTGGGCATGCGCGTGCGCGCCGACATGCTCCAGGGCCACGGCACCTGCCACGGCGGCTACCTGTTCGCCCTGGCCGACTCGGCCTTCGCCTTCGCCTGCAACAGCTACGATGAAGCCGCCGTGGCCCTGGGTTGCAGCATCGACTATGTGGCGCCGGCACGCCTGGGCGATCAGTTGCTGGCCACCGCCAGCGAGCAGAGCCGCAAGGGCCGTACCGGCAACTACGACGTGCGCATCGAGAACCAGCAGGGCGAGCTGATCGCCCTGTTCCACGGCAAATCCTACAAAGTGCGCGGCACCGTGCTGTCGCCGGAGACCTCCCATGACTGACGCCACCCTGCCCCACGCGCTGATCATCGATGCCGTGCGCACGCCCATCGGCCGCTATGGCGGCGCCCTGTCCAGCGTGCGCCCCGATGACCTTGCCGCAGTGCCGATCAAGGCGCTGATGGCGCGCCATCCCGAGTTGGACTGGGCGGCCGTGGACGATGTCATCCTTGGCTGCGCCAACCAGGCCGGCGAAGACAACCGCAACGTCGCGCGCATGGCCGGCCTGCTGGCCGGGCTGCCGATCGAGGTGCCCGGCACCACCCTCAACCGTCTGTGCGGCTCGGGCCTGGACGCCATCGGCAACGCCGCCCGCGCCCTGCGCTGCGGCGAGGCCGGGCTGATGCTGGCCGGCGGCGTCGAATCGATGTCGCGGGCGCCCTTCGTCATGGGCAAGTCGGAACAGGCCTTCGGCCGCAGCGCGCAGCTGTTCGACACCACCATCGGCTGGCGCTTCGTCAATCCGCTGATGCAGGCGCACTACGGTATCGACTCGATGCCCGAGACCGCCGAGAACGTCGCCGAGCGTTTCGCCATCTCCCGCGAGGACCAGGACGCCTTCGCCCTGCGCAGCCAGCTCAAGGCCGCCGCCGCCCAGGCCAATGGCCGCCTGGCCCGGGAGATCGTCGCGGTGCAGATCCCCCAGCGCAAAGGCCCGGCCAAGCGTATCGAGCAGGACGAACATCCACGGGGCGACACCACCCTTGAGCAACTGGCGCGCCTGGGCACGCCGTTTCGCGAGGGCGGCAGCGTCACCGCCGGCAATGCCTCGGGGGTCAACGACGGCGCCTGCGCCCTGCTCCTGGCCAGCCCCACGGCAGCCCGGCGACATGGCCTCAAGGCTCGCGGCCGGGTGCTTGGCCTCGCGGCGGCGGGCGTCGAGCCGCGACTCATGGGCATCGGCCCGGTGCCAGCCACCCGCAAGGTACTGGAACTGACCGGCCTGTCCCTGGCCGACATGGACGTGATCGAACTCAACGAAGCCTTCGCCGCCCAGGGCCTGGCCGTGCTGCGCGAGCTGGGCCTGGCCGACGACGATCCCCGGGTCAACCCCAACGGCGGCGCCATCGCCCTGGGCCACCCGCTGGGCATGAGCGGCGCACGGCTGGTCACCACCGCCCTGCACCAGCTGGAACAGACCGGCGGGCGTTATGCCCTGTGCACCATGTGCATCGGCGTCGGCCAGGGTATCGCCCTGGTGCTCGAACGCCTCTGATCAGCCGCCAGAGACGCCACGCGACGCGGGCAGTATGCTGCCTGCCATGACACTCAGGGCTTCGGCCCACGACAAGAACAACTCGAGTGAAACCATGAACCTCTACCACGATGCCGACCGCGCCCTGCTCGACCCGATGGAAACCGCCAGCCTCGACGCGCTGCGCCAGCACCAGCTGGATCGCCTGCGCTGGAGCCTGAACCACGCCTACGCCAACGTGCCGCTGTATCGCCAGCGCTTCGACGCCTGCGGCGCCCACCCCGATGACCTGAAGTCGCTGGACGACCTGGCGAAATTCCCCTTCACCGGCAAGAACGACCTGCGCGACAACTACCCCTACGGCATGTTCGCCGTGCCCCAGGACCAGGTGGTGCGCCTGCACGCCTCCAGCGGCACCACCGGCAAGCCGACGGTGGTCGGCTACACCCAGAACGACATCGACACCTGGGCCAACGTGGTGGCGCGCTCGATCCGCGCCGCTGGCGGGCGTCGTGGCGACAAGGTGCATGTGTCCTATGGCTACGGCCTGTTCACCGGCGGCCTGGGCGCGCACTACGGCGCCGAGCGCCTGGGCTGCACGGTGATCCCCATGTCTGGCGGCCAGACCGAGAAACAGGTGCAACTGATCCGCGACTTCCAGCCCGACATCATCATGGTCACGCCCTCGTACATGCTCAACCTGGCCGACGAGATCGAGCGCCAGGGCATCGACCCACACGACCTCAAGCTGCGCCTGGGCATCTTCGGCGCCGAACCCTGGACCGACGAGCTGCGCCGCTCCATCGAGCAGCGCCTGGGCATCGACGCACTGGATATCTACGGACTGTCGGAAATCATGGGCCCGGGCGTGGCCATGGAATGCCTCGAGACCAAGGATGGCCCGACCATCTGGGAGGACCACTTCTACCCCGAGATCATCGACCCGGTCAGCGGCGACGTGCTGCCGGATGGCCAGCTCGGCGAGCTGGTGTTCACCTCGTTGAGCAAGGAAGCGTTGCCGATGGTGCGCTACCGCACCCGCGACCTGACCCGCCTGCTGCCCGGCACGGCGCGGCCGATGCGGCGCATCGGCAAGATCACCGGGCGTAGCGACGACATGCTGATCATCCGCGGGGTCAATGTGTTCCCGACGCAGATCGAGGAGCAGGTGCTCAAGATAAAACAGCTTTCAGAGCTTTATGAGATCCATCTGTATCGCAATGGCAACCTCGACAGCGTCGAGGTGCATGTGGAACTGCGCAGCGACAGCCAGTACCTCGACGAGGGCCAGCGCAAGCAGGTGGTGGGCGAGCTGGCGCGGCAGATCAAGACCTATATCGGTATCAGCACGCAGGTCCAGTTGCAGCCTTGCGGCACGCTGAAACGTTCGGAGGGCAAGGCTTGTCATGTGTATGACAAGCGGTTGGCTGGCTGACGGCAAGCGCTGAGAAGGAAGCCCCGGCATGGTCCGGGGCTTTTTTTGGCCTTTAGAAAGCTGGGGGGCGCTCTGCGCCCCTTTCGCGGCACAAGGCCGCTCCTACAGAGGAGATCGCATTCCCCTTGTAGGAGCGGCCTTGTGCCGCGAAAGGGCTGCGCAGCAGCCCCGACAATCCCAATGCGATACACAATTCTTATTTGATACATCAAATACTGTTTGATGTTGTGTTTTGTATCGCTTATAAATAACCCACGCCCCAAGCAGCCCACAACCGGGAGCCTGAACATGTACGCACAGCTCGTAGAAACCGGCGTCAAACGCCTCAAGTCCCTGGAGGAGATGTCGCCCGAAGAGCGCGCCTTCCAGGAGAAGATCGACGCCGAGATCAAGATCGAAGCCAAGAACTGGATGCCCGAGGCCTACCGCCAGACCCTCATCCGCCAGATTTCCCAGCACGCCCACTCGGAAATCGTCGGCATGCTCCCGGAAGGCAACTGGGTCACCCGCGCGCCGTCGCTCAAGCGCAAGCTGCAGCTGATGGCCAAGATCCAGGACGAAGCCGGCCACGGCCTGTACCTGTATAGCGCCATGGAAACCCTCGGCGCCGATCGCGACGAAGAGATCGCCAAGCTGCACAGTGGCAAGGCCAAGTACTCGAGCATCTTCAACTACCCGACCCTGAGCTGGGCCGACATGGGCGCGGTGGGCTGGCTGGTGGACGGCGCGGCGATCGTCAACCAGGTGGTGCTGCAACGCACCTCCTACGGCCCCTACTCCCGCGCCATGATCCGCATCTGCAAGGAAGAGAGCTTCCATCAGCGCCAGGGCTACGAACTGCTGCTGACCATGATGCGCCACGGCACCCAGGCGCAGAAGGACATGGTCCAGGACGCCATCGACCGCCTGTGGTGGCCGGCGCTGATGATGTTCGGCCCCAGCGACGAGCACTCGCCCAACAGCGCCCAGTCCATGGCCTGGAAGATCAAGCGCCAGACCAACGACGAACTGCGCCAGCGCTTCGTCGACCAGACCGTGCCCCAGCTCGAACTGCTCGGCTGCACCGCGCCGGATCCAGCCCTGAAGTGGAACGAAGCCCGCGGCCACTACGACTTCGGCGAGATCCAGTGGGACGAGTTCTACGAAGTGCTCAAGGGCAACGGCCCGTGCAACCAGGAACGCCTGGCCACCCGGCGCAACGCCATCGAAAGCGGTGCCTGGGTGCGCGAGGCCGCCGTGGCCTATGCCCGCAAGCAACAGAACAAGAACGCCGCCTGAAGCGGCGAATGATGCGGAGATACCCCCAATGTCTGTCTGGACCCTGTTCGAAGTCTTCGTGCGCAGCAAGCACGGCCTGAACCACAAGCATGTCGGCAGCGTGCACGCCGCCGACGCCGCCATGGCCATCGAGAATGCCCGCGAGCTGTACACCCGCCGCAGCGAGGGGGTGAGCCTGTGGGTAGTGCCCTCGGCGCTGATCACCGCCTCCTCTCCTGACGAGAAGGATCCGCTGTTCGCCCCGGCGGATGACAAGGTCTATCGCCACGCCAGCTTCTACGAGCTGCCGGCAGAAGTCGGACACATGTGAGGCGCGCCATGCACAAGCAAGCACTGATTCAATACCTGCTGCTGCTCGGCGACAGCGCCCTGGTCCAGGGCCAGCGCCTGTGCGAGTGGTGTGGCAAGGCCCCGGCGCTGGAGGAAGAACTGGCGCTGATGAACGTCGGCCTCGATCTGGTCGGCCAGGCGCGCAACTGGCTGGACTATGCCGCCGAACTGCAGGACGACGGCCGCGATGCCGACGCCCTGGTCTTCCGCCGCGACGAGCGCGCCTACCGCAACCTGCTGCTGGTCGAACAGCCCAACGGCGACTATGCCGTGACGATGCTCAAGCAGTTCCTCTACGACGCCTGGCACCACGCTGTACTTGACGGTCTGTGTGCCTCGAACGATGAGCGCATCGCCGGTATCGCCGCCAAGGCCCTGAAGGAGGTGACCTACCACCTGCGCCGCTCCGGCGAGTGGGTGCAGCGCCTGGGCGGCGGCACCGAAGAGAGCCGCCAGCGCATGCTCGAGGCCATCCCCGTGCTGTGGCGCTTCACCGTCGAGCTGACGGTCGCCAGCGACAGCGAAGTGCAACTGGCCCAGGCCGGCATCGCCGCCCACCCGGCGCAGGTCGCCCAGCGCTGGCACGCCACGGTGGAAACGATCTTCGCCTCGGTCGAGCTGCCGCTGCCCAAAGCCGCCAGCCACTTCTACCTGGACGGGCGCAAGGGCCTGCACACCGAGCACCTGGGCCTGCTGCTGGCCGAGATGCAGTTTCTGCCGCGAGCCTACCCCGATGCGACCTGGTGAGCTGATCGCGGGTGACCGCGGCGCCCGCGCCCTGCGCGACGGCGACCTGGCCCAGGCCTGGGCGGTGCTGGCCGAGGTGATGGACCCGGAGGTACCGGTGGTCAGCGTGGTCGACTTAGGTGTCGTGCGCGACCTCGACTGGCGCGCCGGCCACTTGCACCTGGTGGTCACCCCGACCTACTCCGGCTGCCCGGCCACCGAGGTGATCGAGGGCGATATCCGCCAGGCGCTGGAACAGGCCGGGTTCGCCGAGCCCGCGCTGGAGCGCAGGCTTACCCCGGCCTGGAGCACCGACTGGATCAGCGACCAGGGCCGCGAGCGCCTGCGCGCCTACGGCATCGCACCGCCCGCTGGCAGCGTCAGCCTGCGCGGCGCTTCGCCAAAAGTGTGCTGCCCACAATGCGACAGCAGTGATACCGAACTGCTCAGCCAGTTCGGTTCCACCGCCTGCAAGGCCCTGTACCGCTGCCGTGCCTGCCTGGAACCGTTCGATTATTTCAAATGCCTTTGAGCCGTGGAGAACGCCATGAGCCAGTTTCACAGCCTGACCGTCAAGCAAGTGCGCCAGGAGACCCGCGACGCGGTGTCCATCGCCTTCGACGTGCCCGCGCACCTGCACGATGAGTTTCGTTTCACCCAGGGCCAGTACCTGGTCATGCGCACCCGATTGGATGACGAAGAAGTGCGCCGCTCCTATTCGATCTGCAGCGCGGTGCAGGACGGCGAATTGCGCGTGGCGGTCAAACGCGTGCCGGGCGGTCGTTTCTCGGCCTTCGCCAACGAAGTGCTCAGGGCCGGCCAGCAGCTCGAGGTAATGCCGCCGTCGGGCAGCTTCTTCGTGCCGCTGGACCCGGCGCGCCGAGGCCACTACCTGGGCGTGGCCGCCGGCAGCGGCATCACCCCGATCCTGTCGCTGGTCGCCACCACCCTGGCCTGCGAACCCCACAGCCGCTTCACCTTGCTGTACGGCAACCGCGCCAGCAACAGCGCGCTGTTCCGCGATCGCCTGGAAGACCTGAAGAACCAGTACCTCGACCGCCTCAACCTGATCTTCGTGTTCAGCCGCGAGCAGCAGGATGTCGACCTGTACAACGGCCGCATCGACGCCGACAAGTGCGGCCAGCTGTTCGCCCGCTGGCTCGACGTGAAGTCACTCGATGCGGCATTCATCTGCGGCCCGCAGGCGATGACCGAGACCGTGCGCGACAGCCTGCGGGCCAATGGCCTGGCCACGGAGCGCATCCACTTCGAGCTGTTCGCCGCCGCCGGTGCAGAGGCCCGTCGCGAAGCCCGCGAGGCGGCGCGCCAGGTGGATTCGGCGGTCAGCCACGTCACCGTGATCAGCGACGGCCGCGCCCTGGCCTTCGACCTGCCGCGCAACACCCGCAGCGTGCTCGAGGCCGGCAACGCCATCGGCGCCGAGTTGCCCTGGTCGTGCAAGGCCGGCGTGTGCTCGACCTGCAAGTGCAAGGTGATCGAGGGCGAGGTGGAGATGGACAGCAACCATGCCCTGGAGGACTACGAAGTGGCGGCCGGGTATGTGCTGTCGTGCCAGACCTACCCGCTGAGCGACAAGGTGGTGCTCGATTTCGATCAGCTCTAGCACCGCGTCGCCTGCTTCGCGGGTAAACCCGCTCCCACAGGTACATCGGCGCCCTCAAGACCAACGCCGTCCCTGTGGGAGCGGGTTTACCCGCGAAGAAGCCAACACAGATACCGGCAACACCCGCGTGACCTGAAAAAACAATTACAACAGCCAGAGAGAACGCTCCCCATGACACCCGAACACCTCGAATCCATCAGCAAGCACCCCGCCTTCGTGCAACTGATCCAGCGCAAGCGCCGCCTCAACGGCTCGCTGACCCTGGCCATGCTCGTCGCCTACTACGGTTTCGTCCTGCTGGTGGCCTTCGCCCCCGGCGTGCTCGGCCAGTCCCTCAGCGGCGGGGTGACCAGCGTCGGCATGCTGGTGGGCGTGCTGATGGTGCTGCTGTCCTTCGCCCTCACCGGCATCTACATGCACCGCGCCAACCGCGTCATCGACCCGCTCAACGAGGTGGTCAAGCAGGAGTGCGCGCGATGAACTGGACCGCCATCTCGATGTTCCTGGTGTTCGTCGGTTTCACCCTGCTGGTGACCCGCTGGGCCGCCCTGCGCACCCGCTCGGCCAGCGACTTCTACACCGCCGGCGGCGGCCTGACCGGCATGCAGAACGGCCTGGCGATCGCTGGCGACATGATCAGCGCCGCCTCCTTCCTCGGCATCTCGGCGATGATGTTCATGAACGGCTACGACGGCCTGCTCTACGCCCTGGGCGTGCTGGCCGGCTGGCCGATCATCCTGTTCCTGATCGCCGAGCGCCTGCGCAACCTGGGCAAGTACACGTTCGCCGACGTGGTCTCCTACCGCCTGGCCCAGGCCCCGGTGCGCCTGACCTCGGCCTTCGGCACCCTGGCCGTGGCGCTGATGTACCTGGTGGCGCAGATGGTCGGCGCCGGCAAGCTGATCGAGCTGCTGTTCGGCATCAGCTACCTGTACGCGGTGATGCTGGTGGGCGTGCTGATGGTGCTGTACGTCACCTTCGGCGGCATGCTCGCCACCACCTGGGTGCAGATCATCAAGGCGGTGATGCTGCTGTCGGGCACCACCTTCATGGCCTTCATGGTGCTCAGGCACTTCGGCTTCAGCACCGAGGCGATGTTCGCCAGCGCCGTGGCCGTGCACGCCAAGGGCCAGGCGATCATGGCGCCGGGAGCGCTGTTGTCAAACCCGGTGGACGCCATCTCCCTGGGCCTGGGCATGATGTTCGGCACGGCCGGCCTGCCGCATATCCTCATGCGCTTCTTCACCGTCAGCGATGCCAAGGAAGCGCGCAAGAGCGTGTTCTACGCCACCGGATTCATCGGCTATTTCTACCTGCTGCTGATCGTCATCGGCTTCGGCGCCATCGTCATGGTCGGCACCGAGCCGTCCTACCGCGACGCCAGCGGGGCGATCATCGGCGGCGGCAACATGGTCGCGGTGCACCTGGCCCAGGCGGTGGGCGGCAACCTGTTCCTCGGTTTCATCTCGGCGGTGGCCTTCGCCACCATCCTCGCCGTGGTCGCGGGCCTGGCGCTGTCCGGGGCCTCGGCGGTGTCCCACGACCTGTACGCCTGCGTGGTGCGCAAGGGCCAGGCCAGCGAGAAGGAAGAGATGCGCGTATCGCGCCTGGCCACCCTGGGGATCGGCCTGTTCGCGGTGCTGCTGGGGCTGCTGTTCGAGTCGCAGAACATCGCCTTCCTTTCCGGCCTGGTGCTGGCGGTGGCCGCCTCGGTCAACTTCCCGGTGCTGCTGCTCTCGATGTTCTGGAAAGGCCTGACCACTCGCGGCGCGGTGGGCGGCAGCCTGGCCGGGCTGGTCTCGGCCATCGTGCTGGTGGTGCTGGGCCCGGCGGTGTGGGTCAACGTGCTGCACAACGAGCGGGCGCTGTTCCCCTACAGCAATCCGGCGCTGTTCTCCATGTCGCTGGCCTTCCTCGCCGCCTGGGCCTTCTCGGTCACCGACGGCTCGGAGCGGGCGCGCGATGAGCGTGGGCGTTACCTGGCCCAGTTCATCCGCTCGATGACCGGTATCGGCGCCGCCGGCGCCAGCAAGCACTGACCTCAAGAACAATAACAATGTCGGGGACAACAACAATGAACCGCACGCACCTCAAGTCAGCCGCCTGGCTGGCCACCCTCGCCCTGCCCTTGCCGGCCATGGCGGACTTCGTCGCTGACAGCCACGCACGCCTCGAACTGCGCAACCACTACATCAACCGCGACTTCCGCCAGGGCAACGCCCCGCAGAGCAAGGCCGAGGAATGGGGCCAGGGCTTCACCGCCCGCTTCGAATCGGGTTTCACCGAGGGGCCGGTTGGTGTCGGGGTGGACGCCATGGGCCAGTTGGGGATCAAGCTCGATTCCAGCCGCGACCGGCGCAACACCGGCCTGCTGCCCTACGGGCCACGCAGCCTGGAACCGGTGGACGATTACAGCGAACTGGGCCTGACTGGCAAGCTGCGGGTGTCCAAGAGCACCCTGCGCCTGGGCACCTTGCAGCCGATTCTGCCGGTGGTGGTGTACAACGACACCCGCCTGCTGGCCTCGACCTTCCAGGGCGGCCTGCTGACCAGCCAGGAGCTGGACGGCCTGACCTTTAACGGCGGCCGCCTGACCAAGGCCAACCTGCGCGACTCCTCCGGGCGCGACGACATCGGCTACGGCGTCGCCAGCAGCGACCACTTCGACTTCGGCGGCGGCAGCTACGCCATCACCCCGCAGGCCAGCGTCAGCTACTACTACGCCAAGCTCGAAGACATCTACCGCCAGCAATACATCGGTTTGCTGCATACCCAGCCCCTGGCCGAAGGCGTCAGCCTGCGCAGCGACCTGCGTTACTTCGACAGCCGCGGCGACGGCGCCGAGCGCGCCGGGCGCATCGACAACCGCAACTTCAACGCCATGTTCACCCTGGGTGTGAAGGCCCACAAGTTCACCGCCACCTGGCAGCAGATGTCCGGCGACAGCGCCTTCCCGTTCCTCAACGGCGGCGATCCGTACACCGTCAACCTGGTCACCTACAACACCTTCACCCGCGCCGGGCTCGACTCCTGGCAGGTGCGCTACGACTACGACTTCGTCGCGCTGGGCATCCCCGGCTTGAGTTTCATGACCCGCTACACCGACGGCCGCCACGCCGAGACCGCCACGGTCAGCAATGGCCGCGAGCGCGAGCGCGACACCGACATCACCTACGTCATCCAGAGCGGCCCGTTCAAGGACGTCAGCCTGCGCTGGCGCAACGTCACCTTCCGGTCCGGCAACGGCCTGACCAACGCCGTGGACGAGAACCGCCTGATCATCGGCTACACCCTGGCGCTCTGGTAACCGCGCCCCTTCAAAGGAGAACAGCATGTCCGCCGCCCCTACCCTGCAAAGCTTCATCGCCGGCCGCTGGATCGGCCAGCACGGCGCCCAGGCCCTGCGCAGCGCCCTGGATGGCCACATCCTGGCCTACAGCCACGAAGAGCGCCCGGACTTCGCCGAAGCCGTGGATTTCGCCCGGGCCCAGGGCCTCAGGCAGCTGCTGGCCATGGATTTCCAGCAGCGCGCCGCCCGGCTCAAGGCCCTGGCGCTGTACCTGGCCGAGCGCAAGGAGCAGCTCTACGCCCTGTCCCACCACAGCGGCGCCACCCGCGCCGACAGCTGGATCGACATCGAGGGCGGCAACGCCACGCTGTTCGCCTATTCGAGCATGGGCCGGCGCGAACTGCCGTCGGGCAACCTGGTGCATGAAGGCCCGGCAATCGCGCTGGGCAAG
This sequence comes from Pseudomonas mosselii, assembly GCF_003205295.1. GTDB lineage: Bacteria > Pseudomonadota > Gammaproteobacteria > Pseudomonadales > Pseudomonadaceae > Aquipseudomonas > Aquipseudomonas mosselii_B. The sequence goes on along the minus strand of NZ_QJRP01000009.1, from coordinate 11,742 downwards.
CATGGCCATTTCGCCGGCAGCCATATCCTGGTGCCGCGCACGGGGGTGGCCGTGCATATCAACGCCTTCAACTTCCCGATCTGGGGCATGCTGGAGAAGTTCGCCCCGACCTTCCTCGCCGGCATGCCGTGCATCGTCAAACCCGCCACGTCCACCAGCTACCTGACCGAAGCCGTGGTACGCCTGATGAACGAATCGGGCCTGTTGCCGACCGGCAGCCTGCAACTGGTGATCGGCAGCACGGGCGATCTGCTCGACCGCCTGCAGGGCCAGGACGTGGTGACCTTCACCGGCTCCGCCGACACCGCAGCCAAGCTGCGCGTGACCCCGAACCTGATCCGCCATTCGGTGCCCTTCACCGCCGAGGCCGACTCGCTGAACTGCGCCATCCTCGGCCCGGACGTCAGCCCCGGCAGCGAGGAGTTCGAGCTGTACATCAAGGAAGTGGCGCGGGAGATGACCACCAAGGCCGGGCAGAAATGCACGGCGATCCGCCGCGCAATCGTCCCGGCCAAACACCTCGACGCGGTGGCCACCCGCCTGCGCGAACGCCTGCGCAAGGTGGTGGTGGGCGATCCTTCGATGGAAGGTGTGCGCATGGGTGCGCTGGCCTCCCATGACCAGCAGCGTGATGTCGCCGAGCGTGTGCTCCAGTTGCTGGACAGCTGCGAGCAGTTGCTTGGCGCCAGCGATGGCTTCACCCCGGTGGGCGAAGGCGTGGCCGAAGGCGCGTTCTTCGCCCCGACCCTGCTGCTGGCCCGCGACCCGCATGCCGAGGGCGGCGCCCATGATATCGAGGCGTTCGGCCCGGTGAGCACGCTGATGGCCTACGACGACCTCGACGAAGCCCTGGCCCTGGCCGCCCGCGGCAAGGGCAGCCTGGTGGCATCGCTGGTAACCGCCGACCGCGCCGTGGCGGCCAAGGCCATCCCGGTGGCGGCGGCCTGGCACGGGCGGCTGCTGGTGCTCGACAGCGAGGCGGCCAAGGAATCCACCGGCCATGGCTCGCCATTGCCGCAGCTCAAGCACGGCGGCCCCGGCCGTGCGGGCGGCGGTGAAGAGCTGGGCGGGCTGCGCGCGGTCAAGCACTACCTGCAGCGCGCCGCCGTGCAGGGCTCTCCGAGCATGCTGATGGCGGTGACCGGCGAGTACGTGCGCGGCGCCGAGGTGATCGAGAGCGAAGTACACCCGTTCCGCCGGTATTTCGACGACCTGCGCATCGGCGAGTCGCTGCTGACCCACCGCCGTACCGTGACCGAGGCCGACCTGGTCAACTTCGGCTGCCTGTCGGGGGATCACTTCTACATGCACTTCGACGAAATCGCGGCGAAGCAGTCGCAGTTCGGCAAGCGCATTGCCCATGGCTATTTCGTACTGTCGGCGGCGGCCGGGCTGTTCGTCAGCCCGGGCGAAGGGCCGGTGCTGGCCAACTATGGGCTGGACACGCTGCGCTTCATCACCCCGGTGGGTATCGGCGACACGATCCAGGCGCGGTTGACCTGCAAGCGCAAGATCGACCAGGGCAAGACCAGTCCGCAAGGGCAGGCCCAAGGGGTGGTGGCCTGGGATGTGGAGGTGACCAACCAGCTGGGTGAGCTGGTGGCCAGTTATGACATCTTGACGTTGGTGGTGAAGCGGTGAGCGTGGTTGGGTTGCGAGGGGCCTGGCGATAGGCTTGAAAGGCCCAACAATAAAGGCAATATGCCACCTCGCACATCCGCCCTACATCGTGCAACACCCCTCGGCGCTATAGTCGGCCCACCGCCCCACCGCCAGTCCCCTTCCTGGCGGTGGGGGCGCCGTACCGAGAACAATGCCAAGGAAGCAACGCGATGATCCCCATGTCCTTCCCCTTCAAGTCCCTGTTCCTGCTCGCCGGCCTCGCTGCCCTGGCCGGTTGCCAGACCGCCAGCCCCAGCGCCGACACCCTCAAGCAGCGCACCGAGGTGACCCTCGGCGTGCCGGTGAGCAAGGTCAGCAACCTGCGCAGCGACTCGAACACGACCTACTTCACTGCCAGCACCAGCAAGGGGCAGTTCGATTGCCAGGTGCCCAGCGGCGGCCTGGTCGCCGTGGCCGGCATGGGCATCTACACCCCGTCCCCCACCTGCTGGAAGGAAGGCCAGGCCCCCGTCTTCCAGTGACACCCTCAAGCGCCGGCCTGAACCGCCGGCGCCGCTGCCGTCTCGCGCAGGGCGCGCAACGCCGCGCGCAACTCGGCAGGTCGCACCGGCTTGGCCAGCACCGCGATACCCCGTGCGTGCAAGGCGCCCTGCAATCTGTCGATGTCGTGACCGGTCATGATCAGCGCCGGCACATCGGCGCCGCGCTGCGCGCGCAACTGGTCGATGCAGTCAATGCCGGTAGCCTGCGGTCCCAGGTCATAGTCGGCGACGATCACATCACAGTCGCTGACCAGGCCATGGGGCGAACTCTCGGCCTGCACCTCGCACCCCCAGCGTTGCAACAAGGCACTGGTGGCCTGCAGCACGTTGTGGTCGTCCTCCACCAGGCACACCCGCAGCCCAGTGAGCAGGCCCGCCTGCACGGCCTGGTCAAGCGTGGCCCGCGGCACTTGCGCAGGGGCCCTGGCCAACCCCTGCAGGGTCACGCAGGTGCCATGCCCCAGGCGCGAGCGCAGGCTGACCTGCAGGCCCATCAACCGCCCCAGGCGCTTGACGATGGCCAGACCCAGGCCAACCCCCTCGACATCCTTGTCGCGTGCCTCGCGCACCCGGTAGAACTCCTCGAACACCCGGTCCTGGTGCTCCTCGGCAATCCCCCGACCCTGGTCGCAGACAACGATGGCCAGGCCCTGCCCGCAAGGCCGCACGCCGATCAGCAACCGGCGTCCGGTGGCGTACTTGAAGCTGTTGGACAACACGTTCTGCACCATGGTCGCCAGCATGCCCGGATCGGCGCGGATCCAGTGACGGCTCGGCACCAGGCGCATCTCCACCCCGGCCCAGCGCGCCGCCTCGCTGTTCTGGCGCAGCAGCTCGCGCAGGAAGCCGTCCACGGCAAAGGTCTCCCACTTCGGCTGTACCCGGCCATTGTCCAGGGTGTACAAGTCGAGGATCGAGCGGAACAGCTGCGAGACGTTGAGCAGCGAGCGGTCGATGCTGTCCACCAGGCGCCGCTCCTCCTCGCCCAGGCGTGCCTCGCGCAGGCAGGCGGTGAACAGGCCGATGGAGTGGATCGGCTGGCGCAGGTCGTGGCTGGCCTGGGCCAGGAAGCGCGATTTCTCGCGGGTCGCGGCTTCGGCCAGGGCCGTGGCCTTGCGCGTGCGCTCCAGCAGCAGGTGGGCATAGAACGGGATCAGGGTGCTGGTGGTCAGCAGCATCGGCAGCAGAAACGGCTGCTCCTGCCAGTACGGGGTCAGCCGCCATACCACCAGCAGCGCAGCCAGGGCCAGGACCGTGGCGATGGCCAGGTAGCGCGAGCCGAAGCGCATGCCGTTGCCCAGGTTGATCCACACCATCACCGCATACAACGGCAGCGCGGTCTCGCCGCCGACCACCAGGCCGAAGCTGGTGCCGGTGTAGTCGCCCAGCATGCCGAAGATCCGCCGCGCCGGATAATGCCCCGGCCAGCGTTTGATAGCCTGGCGCATGCCGATCGAAACCACCACGAAAGCGGCGTAGTAGAGTATCACCGGCAGATAGGTGGCCGGCGAGCGACCCGGCAGGAAGCCCAGCAGCGCCACGTAGCTGATCGCGCAGGAGGCGACGATGATGCGCAGGTTGGCCTGGTCCAGTTCGTTGTTCTTCTCGAACTTCATGGGGTAACGTCCTTGTGCGCCAGTCGGCATTTGCGGCATGCATCATGGGAAAATGCCACAGTTGACTGCTAAATTAGCATGTGTCGGACGACAGGGAGTTCCTCGACGTGAGTTGTCGCATCATCGTGGCAGATGACCACCCGCTGTTCAGGGAAGCCATGGTCAATACCGTGCGGCGAATCCTGCCCGAAGCCCGGCTGGAGGAAGCCGGCAGCCTGGCCGACGTGCTGCGCCTGGCCACCTTGGGCGCCACCCCCGACACCCTGATCCTCGACCTGCGCTTTCCCGGCCTTACCTGCATCGGCCGCCTCGCCGAGCTGCGCCGGCAGCTGCCGCGCACCACGCTGATCGTGGTGTCGATGGTCGACGACCCGGAGGTGATCTGCGAAGTCATGGCCGCCGGTGTCGATGGCTTTATCGGCAAGAGCGTCAGCCCTGCGGAAATCGGCGCGGCCATCCTCGCCATCCGCGCCGGCGAGGTGGTGGTCAACTACCTGCCCAGTGGTCTGCTGCCGCAACTGGGGGCCTCCAGCGAACTGGAACAGCTCACCCACCGCCAGCAGGATGTGCTGCGCCTGATCGCCCAGGGCAAGACCAACAAGGAGATCGCACGGGCGCTGGATATCTCGCCGTTTACCGTGCGTATCCATGTGTCTTCGCTGCTCAAGACCCTCAATGTACCGACCCGCACGGCGGCGGCGGTGAAGTATTCCGGAAACTGAGGGACCGCTTGTCGCCAAGGATCGAATGAAATAGACCTTCCCATGCCGCTGCACGATCCCAATTCACGAGGAGCGGATTAATCCGCCTCACGCGTTGAACGAGGATGCCGACATGAACGAGAAACATTGGATGGGTGGTGGTGACGTGCAGAGCGACTGGCCGGAACTGGAGCCTGACCGACGCAATGACCAGGCCGACGACCCGGATACCGATCCCAACCTGACCGAGGAAGAGAATCGCCCCGGTGTACCGGCCAGTGATCCGGAATCCGGGGCTTGAAGACTGCCCGCGCCCAAAGGGCCGATACCTTACCGAAGGAGCGGGTCAGACCCGCCAGTGCACATCCGTGATGCCATGCCGCTCGGCCATCGGCCGGCTGACCTTCTTGATCTTTTCCCGCCCAAACTTCGGGATGATCCCCAACCCCGCGTCGCAACTGGCCCAGTGCCAGGCCTCGGCGTTGTCCATGTGCTCCTGGCGGATGATGAACCGCCGCGGCTCTCCGTGCAGCCGATATTCAATGGTAAATAGCTGGGGACTTGGCATTGCCGCTGGCCCTCCTCTTCTCCATGGATGACTCTCTGACTGATCGCGGTGCTCCATGAAAATTCAAAAAAATTGTCCGACACTGTGAAGGGAGGGCCAGCCTGTTACGAACCGCTGCCGCCCCCATGGCTGTTGCGCCCCCCCTTGCGGCCCGCCTCGGAGGCACGAGCCCGGTCATTGGCAAAGTTACCGCCTGAGTTGCGGCCGCCCTTCTGACCTGCACGGGATGCCCGCTCGCGGTCGTTGGCGAAGTTGCCGGGATTGGTTTGCTTGGTACCGCCGCGCCGGCCGGTCTGGTCTGGGTCACGAGCCATGACGTGTCTCCTTCTACGTATTGGTTGGACGTGGCAGACAGTGCCACCGTGCAACAGTTATGAGTTGTCGAGATTCGCGACAGCTCATTGGTTCTCGTCGCGTTCTGACTAACGGCAATCAGCGCCTGAGGTGTGCCGCCTCACGCATGTACGCTCCATTGCACCGCATCCGCAGCGATCGGCAACTCGTCGATGGCATGGATCATCCCGCTGGCCAGCGCCTCCTGCGGCGCCAGGATACGCGGATAGGCCATCAGGTAGCGCGGCACGTCGAGCACGTCGCTGGCGCCTTCGGTGCGCTCGGCGACGATCTGCGCATACAGGCGCAGGTCGTAGTCCAGGCTCATGGCGTACTCGGCCATGCGCGCATGGTCCACCGAGCCGTGCAAGGTCCAATGGAAGGGATGGAACAGGAACTTGCTGCAGGCACAGGCCGTACGATGAACGCCGGCCAGGAACAGGATGTTGCCCATCGACTCGACCGTGCCCAGGTTGTGGGTATGCACCGGCACCGGCAAGGCGCGCAGGAAGTTGTACAGGGTGAAGCCGTAGCTGCATTCGCCGCCCATGGTGGCGATGTTCAGCTGCAATACCTCGGCGTCCTGTTGCAGGGCCTTGGAGCAGGTATTGATCAGGTTGCCGCAGGTCGCGGAGTTGATCGGGCCGGTGTAGTGGATGATGTGTCTGGCCATGTCGTCCTCCAGGGTCAGTCAGGCGTGTTCTTTTCCACAGCGTCACTGCCCGGCGTCGCCGGGTCGTGCTCGCCCATCTGCTGGTAATGCTTGCGCAGCGCATGCAGTTCAGCCGGCCCCATGTCCTCGAGGTCGAGCAGTGCCTTGTGCGCCCGCTTGGTGGTGCGCAGCAGCTCGTCGATCTTGATGTGCAACTCATCGTTGTCGCGGTTCTGGGTGTTCTGGATTAGGAACACCATGAGGAAAGTGATGATCGTGGTCGAGGTGTTGATCACCAGTTGCCAGGTGTCGTTGAAGTGGAACAACGGCCCGCTCACTCCCCAGGCGATGATCAGCATCAAGGCAATGGCGAAGGTCACCGGGCGTCCACTGTGGTTGGCCAGCCATTGGGCAAACCGGTCGAATTTCATGGCTGGATCTCCTTCAGGCCGGTTGCCCGGTTTCGCCAGGCTGGCCTATGTCCGGGTCGTCTGATTGCACCTGCGGCTCGTCATCCTCCGGTTGCACCGGGGATTGTGGTCGATTGTCGTCGGTATCGTTGTCGCTGTTCATGGACTCACCTCGATTTGCACGCTGGCATGCGGTGGAGACCCACAAGGCGGGCAAAGTTCCGGTTTTTCTCGCCCCCTTCGGCAGGTGTTCTCACAGTGCAGGGCGCCTCCCTGCACTGCTGTTGTTCACCCGCTAAATATTTGCCTCGCGGTCCTTCAGGCAACTGGTCCGAAAAACCGAGAATATTTTTACTGCGATGACTGACAGCCCAGTCATAACTGAACACAGACCTTCCTGTGTTCGACCAGAGGTAAGCCATCATGGCTAACAATCAGGACAAGGGCGGCGACCGTAGCGCCGACAACAATATGGGCAACGCCGGCCAACAAGGCGGCCACGGCGCAGCAGGCGACATGACCGACCGGCAGAAAGGCGGCCAGCAAGGCGGTCAACGGCCTGAGGACAAGACCGACAAGGATTGGGCGCAGTCCCAGGATACCGGGCGACAAGGCGGGCAATCGGTGGAACAGCCTGATGACAGGAAGAACCTTACCGACACTGGAAAAGTCGGTGGTCAACAACGCGACCAAGACCAGGGCATGGACAAGGAACGCTGATTCCGAAGGGGTCCAACCAGGGCGACAGCGTTCGCCCTGGATCGTATCGAACGGTTCCGGTCCTGCCGGTATGTGAGGCCGCGAATGCTTTGACGAGGTAACAACCATGATCGACCCCAACCATCCAGACCCTTATGTCGATGAAGTACCGCACGATCCCGGCGAAAAGGTCCCAACGCCCGCTCCGGAACATGAGGTACCCGACTGGCCGGAAGGCCAGGTGCCACCCGAGGAATAATCCGACGGATGACGACACCTTGGTGCAGCATGGTCATCAGCCAGCGGTGAACCGGTTTCCCAGCCAGCGCCACTCGTCAATCCTGCTGAACCCTCTCGCTCCGCTACCGGTCGCTACTGATAAGTACACGAACGTAGGAAGCCCTCGTGAGCGAGATCCGCATTGGTATTTCCAGTTGGCGCTATGGCCCATGGCGCAAGGGCTTCTACCCCAGGGGACTGTGCCAGGGGGCGCTATGAACGGGACCCTGCCCGCCCCCCGCTGCATCATCGATAAGGTCAGCGCCGTGCACCGCCTGACGGTGCTGACCCTCAACGTGCACAAGGGCTTTACCCTGTTCAACCGCCGTTTCATCCTGCCGGAGCTGCGCGAGGCGGTCCGCTCGACAGGCGCCGACCTGGTGTTTCTGCAGGAGGTCCACGGCAGCCATCAACAGCATGCCGAGCGCCACCCCACCTGGCCGCAGACCCCTCAGTACGAATTTCTCGCCGACAGCATGTGGCCGCAGTTCGCCTACGGGCGCAACGCGGTCTATCCCCATGGCGACCATGGCAACGCCCTGCTGTCCAAGTTTCCGATCCGCGCCCACGACAACCTCGACGTCACGATCCACGGCAACGAGGAGCGCGGTCTATTGCACTGCCTCCTCGAAGTGCCCGGCCATGAGCAGGTGCACGCGATCTGCGTTCACCTGGGGCTGCGCGAAGACCATCGTCAGCGCCAGGTCGGCCTGCTGCTGGCGTTGCTCGACAGCCTGCCGCCGGACGAGCCGGTCATCGTCGCTGGCGACTTCAACGACTGGCGCCTGAAAGCGGATGCCCGACTGTCGGGCCATCTGCGCGAAGCCTTTGGCAAACCAGCGCGCAGCTTTCCCGCCCGCCTGCCGCTGCTGCGCCTGGATCGCATCTATCTGCGCAATGCTCAGGCCTGCGAGGCGCGGGTGTTGTCCAGATACCCGTGGTCACACCTCTCCGACCATGCCCCACTGGTGGCGCAGGTGACGCTATGAAACAGTCCTGGAGCGACGGCAACCGTGTCGAACTGCTGATCAATGGCGAGCAGTACTACCCGCGCGTGTTCGAGGCCATGGCCCAGGCACAGGAGGAGATCCTCCTGGAGACCTTCATCATCTACGACGACAAGGTCGGCCAACCCTTGCGCCAGGCTCTGGTCGACGCCGCGCAGCGCGGGGTGCGGGTCGAGGTGGCGGTGGACGGCTACGGCACCGCGGACCTGCCCGACGACTTCATCGCCTCGATGACCGAGGCCGGGGTGCGTTTCCATTCGTTCGATCCGCAACCCCGACTGGCCGGCATGCGCACCAACCTGTTCCGCCGCCTGCACCGCAAGATCCTGGTGATCGACGGGCAGCGCGCGTTCATTGGCGGTATCAACTACAGCGCCGACCACCTCGGCGATTTCGGTCCGCAGGCCAAGCAGGACTACGCCGTCGAAGTCGTCGGCCCGGTGGTGGCTCAGGTGCACGCTTCCTCGTGCCGTATGCTCGCACCCGTGCTGGACGCCGCCAGCCAGATCCAGCCGACCTGCACCACCGCAGGCCCGGCCAGCGCCGTGCTGGTGGAACGCGACAACCGGCGCCATCGCAACGATATCGAGGTCAGCTACCTGCAGGTCTTCCGTGAAGCCAAGCAACGTATCGTCGTGGCCAACGCCTACTTCTTCCCCGGCTATCGCCTGCTGCGCGAACTGCGCAACGCCGCCCGGCGCGGGGTCGAGGTGACGCTGATCCTCCAGGGGCAACCGGACATGCGCTGGGTACGCGCGCTCTCGCGACTGCTCTACAACTACCTGCTGCGCGACGATGTGCGCATCCACGAGTACTGCCAGCGTCCGCTGCACGGCAAGGTGGCGCTGGTGGATGACGACTGGTCCACTGTGGGCTCGAGCAACCTCGACCCGCTGAGCCTGTCGTTCAACCTCGAAGCCAACCTGCTGATCCGCGACCGGGCGTTCAACGACGGTCTCTACCAGCACTTGAGCGAGCTGACCCGCAAGCACTGCAAGACCGTGACCCTGGAGCGCATGGTGCGCGGCTACTGGTGGCGTGCGCCGTTGATCTTCCTGGGTTTCCACATCACCCGCTATTTCCCACGCATCGCCGGCTGGTTCCCGGCCCACCGGCAACGCCTGCAATCGCTGCAAGCCGACAGCGACGCCCCGGCCGACTACCACGGGGGCAAGACCTGATGGCCACGCCACGCTGGAAGACCTGGGGCAAACGCCTGCTGACCGTGCTGTTCCTGGTGCTGATCCCGGTGCTGCTGTTCACCCTGGCACGTAACCTGGACTGGAACGAAGTGCGCCAGTCACTGCTGGCCTACCGACCCTCGACCCTGGCACTGGGGTTGCTGCTGGCCCTGTGCAGCTACCTGGTGTTCGCCAGCTACGACCTGCTCGCCCGCGCCTACACCGGCCACCGCCTGCCGGCCCGCCAGGTGCTGCCGGTGGCGTTCGTCTGCTATGCGTTCAACCTCAATTTCACCACCTGGGTCGGTGGCGTGGCCCTGCGTTATCGCCTGTACAGCAGGTTGGGGCTGGATACCCCGACCATCACCCGCATCCTCACCCTGGGCCTGTTGACCAACTGGATGGGTTACCTGCTGTTGGCCGGAACGGTATTCGCCCTGGGCTTGGTCAAGTTGCCGCAAAGCTGGGCGGTGGGCGCCGACGGCCTGCGTCTGATAGGCGTCCTGATGGTGGCGATCGGGTTGGCTTACCTGTTCGCCTGTGCCTTCGCCAAGCGGCGAACGTGGGACCTGCGTGGGCACGAAGTCACCCTGCCAAGCCTGCGCCTGGCGTTGTGCCAGGTGGTCCTGGGGGCCAGCAACTGGGCTTTGATGGCGGCGTTGATCCACCTGCTGCTGCCTCCGGAACTGTTCTATCCCTCGGTGCTGGGCGTATTGCTGATCAGCTGCGTGGCGGGCGTGGTCGCGCATATTCCCGCCGGGCTCGGCGTGCTGGAGGCCGTGTTCCTCGCCCTGCTCCACGGCCAGCTCGGCCAGGGCACGCTGGTTGCCGCGTTGCTGGGTTATCGGACGTTGTACTACCTGATTCCGCTGCTGTTGGCGGTGGTCACCTACCTGATCCTCGAGAAGCGCGCCAAGGCCTTGCGTCAACAGGCCAGGCCGGCCCTCGACAAGCGCTGAAGGGCCTTCGGGCCTGGGAGGTACATCATGCGGTTCGCTCTGTGTATGGCACTGCTGGGCGCCTTGGCCAGCGGGCAGGTGCTGGCCGAAGGTTGCGACGTGGTCACCCGCTCGTCCAGCGAGGCGGTCAAACCGGTGCAGCAGCACACCTGCTACAGCTACGGCAACATGCCCGCCGAAGCGATCGCCTGGTCGTGCAGCAATGAAAGCAAAGAGATGCTCAACAGCCAGAAACGCAGGGTCGAGCGTTGTGTCGACGGCAGCGTTGGCAGCTGCATCGCGCCGCTGACCCAGGAAACCCTGGCCAATCCCGATGCCGCGGGGCGCGGCGAGCCCTCCAGCCGCCCTGCCGTGCCCAAGGATGCGCGGATCATCACCTACTACTACGACACCCCGAGCCTGGGCCAGGCGCGTAGCGATTGTGAGCGCAACAACGGTGTCTGGCAGACCCACTGACGCAGAGGAGAACGACCATGCCACGTGTCGACCATGCGTAAGGGAGATTTGGTCGAGGCCTTGCTCAAGGTGGCTTGAGACACGCCGGCGTCCCAACGAGGCAAGCTCAGCGCTATGCCGTTGCCGTTGCCGTTGCCGTTGCCGTTGCCGTTGCCGATCAAAAGTTTAGCCCCATAGCCCGCTAGCGACAGCTGCGTCAGCCCAGGCGCCGCCCGTAACTTCGCGACTTCAGGAGGCCGAACGCAGGCCTTGCGCAGGGAGGTGACGGGCATGGATGCCCGTCAAGCGCTGGGGCCCAGGATGGGCCCTGCAGCGCGGTCCTCCCGGGAGCAAGGCCGGAGTGAGGGGACCCGGAGCGAAGCGGAGGGCCGGATGAATGGAGCGAGGATTTTTTGGTTCCTTTTTGATCCTTCAAAAAGGAACTCGCCGTAAGGGCGAAAAGGTGACTATGCGTCGACATCGTAAATGAATGCACTTATAACGATTAAAACCAGCACCGACCGACTTTGACTTTGACTTTTAAAGCACGAGTCTTGAAAATTATATGCGCATTCATTTGCCATGGTGACGCGAAGTCACCTTTCCGCCCTTACGTGAACTGACCCCCGAAAGTTGGACACCTGATCCCCAACCGGAGGGTGTTCCATGACGAAATACAACCTGGCACTCAAGCAGGCACTCATCGAAGAGTGCCTTTCTGCCCGCAGTGTTCATGA
>NZ_QJRP01000008.1 GCF_003205295.1 Pseudomonas mosselii | reverse complement strand
GAGCACCAGGCAGGCAGCTTCGCGCTTGAACTCAGGGGTAAAGGTACGGCGTTGCTTGGTCATCGGACACCTCTCTGTGGCGAGCATTCTCGCCTAAATGGGTGTCCGGGGTTAGTAGACCACTACATTTGATACCTTCGCGACCTTGTGCAATTTTCCTTGTGTGTTGATCGCACGTCTGAATCGGCCTACGACATCTGCCAAAAGAATGTGCTCAATCGTCTTTTCGACGATCACTCTGAAGTCACTGCATGCGCTTTTGCCGAGCGTCTCGTAATCGTCCACTTCGGCCCTTTCCTGGTGTTTTTTCAGGCGCGTAATAGTGTTGTCGATCAAACCTCGAACCGCGCTTTCCGGTTTCAGGTCTCGGGCGCTAGCGGTGGCAACGATGCCAGCCACTTTGTTCATTCTTCTTAGCGAGGTCAGCGTCGGCTTGACGGATGGCATCGCAGGCATCTTGCTCCATTTTTCCGTAACCGCGTCGACCAATGCCACTAAGGAGAGTCGGTGAGTAAAAATGATGACCTGGCGGGTCGCGGATAAGGACACCAATCGCTCAACGACCTTCTCTTCAAAATCTTGGTCAAGCGACGAAATCGGGTCATCAAAAATGAAGGGGGCCAGTTGGTTCGAGCCGGTGGTGTCTGCTAGAAACGCAGCTAGGGCCGCAATTCTGGTTTCACCCTCGCTCAAAATATAATCCAGGCCATGCGAGCCATGCGCTCCCACCAAGTTCAACCCGAAGGTGATCTTCCCTTTACCGCCCGATTTACTCTGTGGAGCGATTGGCATGCGGTGGCCGCCCAATAGCTTCAATTCCTCCAAGAATCGAGTCTGATAACCAGCGTCTAGCTCTGTCTTGGCCAAATCATTTTTCTTGGAGGTCAAGGCGTTGGTAGCGGCTGAGCGGGAGGCTTTATCTATAGCCGCAACGGCGATCAATCTCGCCCTTTCAGCGCTGATCGATGCTTTATTCTGGGAAAGCCATTGCTTGGCTTGGAGCTGCTGAACCCGGCTCTGTACTGCCTGACGATGCTCGTCCTGTAGCATCGCAGATAGGCTCACCTCTTCTGTGATCAGGTCTGCAGACTTGGTCTTAACCGCTTCGTTTATGCTCGACCAGTCGAAAGGTTGCAAGGCGCTTACAGGGCTGCCTATGGCAATTTGATCAAGCCGTGCCTTCAATAGGCCAAGCCAAGTGATCCCATCAGCTTCTTCAAAGCCTAGAGTGGATATGTGAACGATCCAGTCAGCTTGTCCGGGAAGGATTGGCAACAGCTTTTTACGATCAACAAAACTTTTTTCAGCCGTCTTAGCAGTTGTTTCTAGGCCGTCGGTCACGAACTTCTCAAACCCTGTCAGCCTGGCTTTAGCGTCTTTGCTGAGGTTCTGGTGGCAAAGCACGCAGCGTGAGTCAGTTGAGACGTTAGGGAATGGCGTGTTGACGTAGGCTGTACCGGTGGAGTAGGCGCGGGCTTGTTCCCACATCTTCTGCCAGGTTGCGGAGCCGATACCTTCAAGCTCTGCCTTGCCGAAGATTGCTGCTGCCGCCTCTTCGCAGGCGCTTCTCGCCTTGGCGGCTGTATTTTTCAGGTTTTCGAGTTCGCCGGCCGTCGCGTCGTTTAGGCCCAGTTGAAGTGCCGACATCGCTGTTTCAATACTTTTCAGCGCGGTCTTTTCATTGTTAATGGCCAAAAGGCGGCCCGCAATGTCTTTCTCTGCAAGCAGGGCTTCGCTCTCAATACGCTCTTTATCGAGCTGTTGGGTGTACAGGCATTCCTTATCGATGCTCGCGGGAGTGGTCGTACCTTTCAAACTCTGAAGCCATCTCGCTTCAGCTGTGTGATTTAGGGCTGATGGAAGGGCGGGTAGCGCCTTGCTGAGTAATGCCTTTTCCCCGGCCAGTTCTGCACTCACAGCGTCTGCTGTGGAGATCAGAGCCGACACAAATTTCATCCTGCTAGGCTCATAGCATGCCTCAGTCCGGCCCATGTACTGCTGAGCAGCCTTACTATCAAAAACCTGTGCGTGCCGCAGAGCCTTGTGGGGCCCGCTTGAGATATCCCAGTGAACATCAGCTGGTTTACCGTCAATGGACACCTTGAAGTGCGCACGGCAGGGCGTAGGTGTTGAGTCGAAGACATTGCCGTGAATATCGTCTTTGGATCGTGACCCGCAGATCTGTTTCAGCAACCGTGCAAACCCGCTTTTGCCGGTTCCATTCTGTCCATAAATCACGGAGAGATTGCTTTTGCCGAAGGGCAAAGCGGCACCGGGCTTGATTGCATTCAGTCCATGTACATCAAGGATCTCTTCAATCCGAAGCAAAGGTCTGTTGGCCACCTGCGACAACGTGCCAGGAGCAACCGTCAGAAATCCTGGATCAGCCTCGTTCTTGGCTTCGAGTTTACAAAGCCTGGCTAGAGACTTGATTTCATCCTGAGTGAGTTGCCGCTTTGAGTCGATGAGCATTCGAGCTGCTGTCTGCAGCCACTTGGGGCGTCCGCTCAGCCAGGTTTCGAAGTCATCGGCTACTACAGGCACTATCTCAATCTTCGTCATGTCGAGCTCATCTCTTAGGGGAATTCCTGAGCGTAGGCGCTACATGGCGTTTCGGTATTATTTGGCCATCACAATCTTTTCAAAATGTGGCTATTAATAGTCTCGAATACTTACGGGCTTACGAAGCGAAAGCTGGCGCGACCCCTCCGAAACCGTCCCGGAGACATTCGAGCATCCTTTCATTGAGGCAGCACGAAGCTGATCAGAAACCCCTTGTTGGATTTATCGGCAGGCCGAGCTGATTGGGGGAAGGTCAATGGTCTGAAAGGGGGGCAGGGGCACATGGTGTTTTCTGGGTGTCAATGGTGCTGGTTGGGTAAGGTAAATTCAGTTAATCCCTGTGCCAAGAATTGACAGTCAACCACTGTCACGCCCTGCTCGAGCTAACACCTGATTTCTCTGGGGGTAGGGTGTGTCAATCTCCAGAGCAGTCAGATGGTGCCAAATTTACCTGGAACCCAAAATATCCCGATTCGATTCCACTGAAAGCCATAACCAGCTGATTTGTTTATAGACACCCTATGAGGTACATCAAAAAATCCACAAAATTCCAGCCCCGCGAAAACCGGGCCCTCACGGCCAACAACCGTCCGTCTGTTTCCGCACCAGCACCTAAGAAGTCACCGCAGTCCTTGCAGTGTGGGCGTTTTGTTTCTGGCCATCTCAGCAAGCCTCATCAATGACCAGATGTAGCTAACCTGCACGCGTCTGCTGTGAAATGGCTGCTGTACGCAGAAGACCATCTGGTCTGCCGGGTTATCTTTTCCTCGGTTCGCCAATCTGCGTAAAGCAGCCACCCTCACCACTCAGAACGCAATCTATATCGAGTGCGTTTTCACCATGGCAGCAGTACGTGGGACACCTCAGGTGTGCCGGTCCCTTTCGTTCCGGTCGGCCAACCCACGTACTGTTGCCACCCTGTCCCTCCGTGCAATCCATTTCCTACGTTTTCCATCGCCATTTCCCATCCCCAAGACCCTTGCGCTAGAAGCCCCCAAGGAATAAATTCCCTACCAGTCGCGGCAAATTCCGCGACCGGGTTTGGCGACCCGGATAAACTTGGCGCAGCAGCGCCCCACACGATTGCAGGCGCTTTTTTTGCGTCCGCAGCCTCGTGCCATGGCGGCTGTGCGCGGGAGATCTTCGGGTCTGCCGGGTTCCAAGTTCCCGGTTCGCCAACCTGCGTACAGCTGCCACCCATTGTTTGGCGACAGTGCGTGGTGGTTCCAACCTAACTTGGAGTCTCATGCATGACCATCACACGTCTGTACAGGATCCTCGCATCCGCTCTCCGCCGCCCAACCCCCGCGGCCACCCCATCCCCAACCTTCTACCCGATCGACAGCCACTCCCTCGCCACCCGCGCCAACCGGGAGGTTCCCCATGCCTGACCATGAACGCCTGTCCACCCTCCAGAGCTACATCTGGACCCTCGAACTGCTAGGCGAGGCGCTGGTCCAGCACGACGAGGTACTGGAGTGCGAGCACAACCCGCAACTGAGCTTCCGCAACACAGCGGGCATCCACCAGGCAATCCGGATCATCAGCCGGTTGGCCAGCGAGCAGTTCGGCAAGCTGGAGGCGATGAAAGACGAGAGTGTTTCCGAAGACTGATGCCGCGCATCACCGGGGCCGCGTTGCGGCCCTATTGCGTGGCGTGCCCTGATCGACCGCCACTTGCACCGCCCGGTTTTCAACCAGTCGCCAGAACAATATGGCTGCTTCACCCACCCCCCATCTCGTATCATCAGCGCCTTCGCATCCGGAACGAACTGTGTGAAATCGCCAACTGGAAAAGCGCCAACTGCCGCTGATGGGCCGAAGTGGGACGTCGCCGAGGCTGTCAATCAGCTCTCGTGGGACGACTTGCGCATCATCAAGACGCTCAGTGATTGCGGCAACCGTGCGGCGACGGCCAAGAAGCTTGGCATCAATGTCTCCACCGTTTCGCGTCGGGTTGCCCAGGTCGAGCGAACGCTCGGCATCGCGCTGTTCGACCACCGCAAATCAGGCTATCTGCTCACCGCCGAGGGCGCGGAACTGCGAGCACTCGCCGAGCGCGTGGAGCTGGATATCGTCAGCGTCACGCGGCGTGTTTCACGTTCAGGCCAAGGCCCGCTGGGGAAACTTCGCATTACCACCAGCGACTCGCTGCTGCTGTACTTCTTCACCCCCATCATCGCGGACTTCAAGGCCCTGAACGAGGGGATCAGCCTCGAGGTGCTGGTGGGCAATGAAACCCTCAGCCTCGCCCGGGATGAATCGGATATCGCCATTCGGGCGACGAGAAAACCTGCGGAGAGCCTGGTGGGCCGTAAACTGGCGAACATTGCCTGGGCACCTTATTGCAGCGCCAAGCAGGTGACTGCCGAGCCCCTTTTCGCAGAGGGGCAGGCATGGGTGTCGTACTCGGCGGCGCTCTGCGGTTTGCGGGCGACAAGCTATGTCGAAAGCCGGGTCGCCGCTGAGCGCATTGCCTACCGCACCGACTCCGTTGCAGCCGCAAGCGTCGCCATCGCGGCGGGCCTGGGGTATGGATTCCTGCCCTGCATGCTGGGCGACATCACCCCGGGGTTGGTACGCGCAGGCCCAGTGGTGCCAGAGCTTCAGGACGAGCTGTGGCTGCTGACGCACCAGGACATTCGCAAGTCGTGGCGCGTCAAAGCATTCATGACCTTCTGCGCCGCTGCCGTGGCCAGTCAAAAGCCCTTGGTCGAGGGGCAGTCGGTACTCCCGGTCAGCTGATCGCAACCGGGAGTGCAGCTTAGATTTCCCGGGCGCCAATCACGGCCTTGCAGGCGATCTCGATCAATTGCGGGCGCTGGGCAAGCCTCGACACCCCAATGATATTGCTCGCGCACTGAGGCCGCTCAGTGCCATAGGCCGCCTTGCGCACTTTGCCGACCACCGCGAACGCAGCGTCCATGTCCAGTACATAAAGCGTTTCCTCGACAACGTCTTGCAGCGTTGCGCCATACAAGGCGAGCAGCTTGGCAATGTTGTCGTAGGCGACCTGCATCTGCTCGCCCATCGACGAGAAATCGCTGGGCTTGCCGTCGGCGTTCAGCGGCGCCGGGGCCAGCAGATTGCCGGCCTCGTCATGGTTGAACTGGCCTGATACGTAGATCTCGTTGCCTACCCGCCGTGCCTGCGGATAGCCATACGCCTCCTCCCAGGAAACGCCCCAGTAGGCGGTCTGCTTGTTGAACGGTTGTGAAGCTGCCATTGCATTCTCCTGCACATGACGGACCGGCTTGATCCGAATGGAACGGCGAATGCTAGCAGCGCGGTCGCGTATTCAATGGCGCAAAAATGAGCCGTTAGAGGCGCAAAAGTGCGCCACCGAAAGGCGCTTTGTTTCGTTATCTTTTGCTCGTCCTCAAGCAACGACGCTGAGGTGCGTACTCGTGGCTACGGCAATGCCCGCAACGTGCGGGCCCCGAAACGGGTGCGATCGAACTTCATCAAATTGAAAGGAAACAACAATGAGCAATCCTAAGACTGAAGTCCTGACCCCGTTCAACAGCCAACTGATCTTCATCGATCAGCAGCCACAGATGGCTTTCGGCGTTCAGAGCATCGACCGGCAAACGCTGAAGAACAACACCGTTGGCCTGGCCAAGGCCGCGAAGATTTTCAATATCCCCACCACCTTCACCACGGTCGAGACGCAAAGCTTCTCGGGCCACACCTACCCCGAGCTGCTCGCGGTGTTCCCCGACGCGCCGCTGCTGGAGCGCACCTCGATGAACTCCTGGGATGACCAGAAGGTGCGCGACGCACTCAAGCGCAATGGCCGCAACAAGATCATCGTCTCCGGCTTGTGGACCGAGGTCTGCAACGCCACCTTCGCCCTGTCGGCAATGAACGATGCCGGCTATGAAATCTACATGGTCGCCGACGCCTCCGGCGGCACCACCAAGGAAGCCCACGATTACGCCATGCAGCGCATGATCCAGGCCGGCGTGGTGCCGGTGACCTGGCAGCAGGTGCTGCTGGAATGGCAGCGGGACTGGAAGAACCGCGACACCTACGACGCCGTGATGGAGCTGGTGAAGGAGCATTCCGGTGCCTATGGCATGGGCGTCGACTACGCCTACACCATGGTGCACAAGGCGCCTGAGCGCGTTCAGCATGGCCCCACCTTGGCGCCTGTCGCTGCTGTCTGAGCCTTTGCCAGCCCCTGCCTTGGGGGCTGTTCACTGACGTGCGAAGGGTGCGCAGTGGGCTGATCCGAATCAATGAGCCTGGCCTGGAACCTCTGGGGTCTCCAGCGCACAGTGCTGTTCGCGTCAGGCGCTCGCATCCTGCTACCTGGATTGATGGGTGTGTATGAACAAGGACAACTCTACCGTGCTGGCGACGCTGACACTGGCTTCGACAGGGCAGCTCAAATCCTGGCAGTTGAGAACGGCCAAACAGCTGATGCTGGACAGGCTGGATACCTGCCTATCAGTGACTGAAATCGCCCAAGCGTGCGCATTGTCGCGCAGTCACTTCTCACGCATGTTCAAGGAAAGTACCCGGATGTCCCCGCAACAATGGCTGCGTGAACAGCGGGTGATGAAGAGCAGGGAGCTATTGAAGACTTCCACGATGTTGCTCGCGGAGATCGCACTGGAATGCGGCTTCTGCGATCAATCTCACTTCTGCCGCACCTTCGTGAAGGCTGAAGGCATGACACCAAAGGCTTGGCAGCAACAAGCCATCTGCACGTGACCATCTGACTACTGCCTCAACAGAAACAGGGGAAATGAATTGAACGTTTTGACCAAAACACTCGCGGGCTCGCTGCTTGCCTTGTCGATCGGTAACGCATTCGCTGACGCTGGCGTCGAGCACAACACCCAGGCATTCCTCGATGCCTTGAACGCGGGCGGTGGCAAACCCATCGAGCAACTTTCGCCGAAGGATGCCCGCGCGGTGCTGAGCGGCGCCCAGGCTGGGGTGAAACTGACGCTGCCCAAGGCGGATGTCAGCGAGAAGACCATCACCGTCGATGGCCAGGCCATCCGCTTGACCATCGTGCGCCCAGCGGGTGTGAAGGGGACCTTGCCGGTGTTCATGTACTTCCACGGCGGCGGCTGGGTGCTCGGCGACTTCCCGACCCATGAGCGCCTGGTGCGCGACCTGGTCGTCGGCTCCGGGGCGGTGGCGGTGTTCGTCAACTACACCCCGTCCCCTGAAGCGCACTACCCGACGGCGATCAACCAGGCCTACGCGGCAACCCGATGGGTGGCCGAGCACGGCAAGGACATCAATGTCGACGGCAAGCGCCTGGCGGTCGCGGGCAGCAGCGTCGGCGGCAACATGGCGGCGGTGGTCAGCCTGATGGCCAAGGACAAAGGCACCCCGGCCATCAAGTACCAGGTGCTGCTGTGGCCGGTGACCGACGCCAACTTCGAGACCGCGTCGTACAACCAGTTCGCCGAGGGGCACTTCCTCACCCGCAACATGATGAAGTGGTTCTGGGACAACTACACCACCGACCCCAAGCAACGTGCCGAGATCTACGCCTCGCCGCTGCGCGCGACCACCGAGCAGTTGAAAGGCCTGCCGCCAGCGCTGGTGCAGACCGCGAGTGCCGATGTGCTGCGTGATGAAGGGGAAGCCTATGCTCGCAAGCTGGACCAAGCCGGCGTGCCGGTCACGGCGGTGCGCTACAACGGCATGATCCATGACTATGGCTTGCTGAACGTGGTCAGCCAGGTGCCGGCGGTACGCGCGGCAATGCTGCAGGCTGGCGAGGCGCTGAAAGTGCATTTGAAGTGACCCCACCCAAGCCCGCAGGTGGATGCCATGAACGGGCGATCACCGTGGGAAACGAAAAACCCGCCAGGCAGCGGGCTTTTTCGTTTCTGGTTTAGCGGTAGCGATCGGCAACGTATTGCCAGGCGGGTCTACCAGAACCACCCACCCCGCGCGAGCTCCTGCTCGCAACTCCGATACTGCGCCCCAAACACCGAAGCCCGGGCCTGGACCTTCTGCGAAACGTTCTTCAACCACGGCTTGGCGTCGTAGCTGCGGTTGCGGTAGCCGCCCCAGCCTTCGTGGTAATTCAGGTACTGGCCATAGGCGTCCCACTTGGACACGCCGTTGACCTGCTGGCTCTTCTGCATGTACCAGCCCATGAAGTCGATCGCGTCGGCGAAGTCGTCGCGGGCGGCGCCCCAGCCGCCGGCATCGCGCTTGTAGTCGGCCCAGGTCTCGTCCTTGGCCTGGGCGTAGCCGTAGGCGGTGCTGACCCGGCCCCAGGGGATGAAGCCGAGGAAGTAGTAGCGCGGCGGCAGGGCGTCGTGCTTGAACGACGACTCCTGGTACATCATCGCCATCGGCACCTGCACCGGCGCACCCCAGCGCGCCTGCATCTTCAGCGCCGCCTCGTGCCATTTCGGCTTCTCGCGGAAGATCTCGCAGAGGTTGTCGGGGTTGGCCGGGGGCTTGGTGGCGCAGCCGGCAAGCAGCAGGAGCAGGGCTGGCATCAAGAGCCGAAGCATGGACGGTTTCCTTTGGCAGACGTCGGGGGGCGCGGGTTGCTGGCGCTTTATACATTCTTTGGTGATGCATATGAATCAGGGGGTGTTGCGCGATGCCGAGCTGGACGCGGTGGGACGGTCGTCACCCATGGCTCGACGGGTAAGTGTATCGGGTTTATATTTCTTTGAAATTTTATGGAATCGTAAACCGAGGGAGACAGCCGATGATCGGCGAGCGGCTCAAACGTGCCCGCGCTGCTGCTGGCCTGTCGATGCAGGCGCTAGGTGATCAGGTGGGCGTGAGCGCCAACATGATCAAGAAGTATGAACATGACCAGAGCATGCCCAGTTCCGGCGTGCTCGTGCGTTTGTGCAAGGCGCTATCGGTACGCGCCGAGTACTTTTTCCGCCCTGCCAAGGTCGAGCTGGCGGGTGTCGAATATCGCAAGCGTTGCAGCACGCCCAAGGCGATCCTCAAGCGCATCGAGGCCGATGTGCTGGATCAGGCGGAGCGTTGGCAGGAACTGATCAACCTGTGGCCGGACTATCCCGTGCAGGCGTTCAGCGCGCCGGCAGGGCTGCCCGCACAGTTGGTCTCGCTGCAGGCGGTCGACAGCCTGGCGGACCATGTGCGGCAGCTGTGGGGCCTGGGGGCGAGCCCGATTCCCGATTTGATCGACGTGCTGGAGACGCATGGGATTCTGGTGATCATCACCCAGGTCGATGCGCAGGCGAAGTTCGATGGTTTGCAGGCCAGTGTGGCGGGGCAGCCGGTCATCGTGGTGTCGGCGGACTGGCCGGGTGACCGGCAGCGGTTCACCCTGGCCCACGAACTCGGCCACCTGCTGATGCACGGTCGGTTGGCCGAAGGGCTGGACGAGGAAAAGGCCTGTAACCGTTTCGCCTCGGCATTGCTGGTGCCGGCCAGCGCCATGCGGCAGCATTTGGGCAACAAACGCCACATGCTGGAGGTGCGCGAGTTGTATCTGCTCAAGGCGGAATTTGGGCTCAGCATGCAGGGTTGCCTGTATCGCGCTGGCGACCTGGAGATTATCCCGCAGGCTGTGCGTGAGCGGCTGTTCATGGTGTTCGTCAAACAGGGCTGGCGCAAGCAGGAGCCGGGGGCGGCTTATCGGCAAGAAACCACGCGGCTGTTCCAGCAACTGGTCTACCGTGCGCTGGGGGAGGGGATTGTCGGCGAGTCCAAGGCGGCGGAGCTGCTGGGCATGACGGTCTATCAGTTCCACCAGGCACGCAAACTGGAGATACTGGATGCAGCTGCTAATCAGTGATGCAAACATCTTGATCAGGTGAATTTCTGAGCTGTGGGCTTGGGTGATTACAGTCCACAAAGCTTGTTCACAGTCTTGGCTCGCCGGGGCCGCTTTGCGGCCCTTTCGCGACACGAGGCCGCTCCTACAGGGGGCGATGTAGGCCGTTAGCGGGCGCTCGCCTGCTCGATCAGCAACTGCCAGTTGCGAGCTTCCTGCCAGTCATCGGCGAAGGGCAGTTGAATCCAGTAGGGATGCTGGCCGGCGCTCTGCAACTGCACGTGCAGGGTGAAGGTGCGCACGGTGTCGTGGGTAGTGGTCGAGGTGGAGCGGGACTTGCCGCCGCCGATCATGCCGAACTGATTGTTGAACGCGTAGACGTTGCGCCAGCCGTGCTTGGTGGTGGTCTTGGTAGTGCTGCGGGTGACGGCCTGTTCGTCCACGCGCACCTGCTTGACCACCCGTGGCGCGTCCATCAGTGCGTGGCGCTCGCCGACCTCCGGGGCCAGCACGTACAGCACGTGGCTGTCGGGGAACACCGCCAGCATGCGCCCGCCGCGGCAGACCCAGCGATACGGCCCCAGGGCCTGGCTGGCCAGGAATGCCTTGCCTTCCTCCATCCGCGCCGCATCGAGCGTGCGCCAGGCCTTGTCCAGCGCGCGCTGGCGCGGGTACCACAGCACCGACACCGGGTAGTACAGCAGCCACAACAGGCACCAGAGCAACACGGCATAGATCGGCCCGCCGATGTAATGCCCCTGCCAGATCCACTTGAGCATCAGGTAGCCGCAGTAGGCTGTCTGTACACCCATGAATGCCAGGGTGACCTGGCGTCTGCGCTGGTGCAGGCAGGCTTCGGCCTGCCGTACCTGTTCAAGGGCGCGGCTGAGCGGCTCGGGTGTGGCGGTGAGGGTGGTATCGGCGGCGGCAACGTGTTGCTGAACTGACATAGGGCATCCTGCGCATGAAGGCTACGCGCCACTCTGGGCGCGACGGGGCGGGAGTATACCTTGGGTAAAAGGCAGGGTTCGAGCCGGGCTCGGGATGCTGGATGTGGTGGGGAAGGTGTCACTGGCGGTGTTGGGCGGGTGGATCAATACCAAACGCTATAGCCAGGCGCTCAATGATCGATTCGCGAGTGCCTTTCAAACCCATGGCTTTCAGATCCATTTCTTCTTCAGCCAAATGCTCCAGAAACAGTGCCATGTCGTTGGCAATCCCCGACGGCAGACTTACCCATTCACCTGTCAGCAAGCCTGTCAGCATCATGATGTCATTGCGGTGCTTACGAATGTTCCGGGAGTCGACGTGCTCTCCTGCAGATTTACGCGCTGACAGGTCCAGCCAGGCTTTGGCCTTGAACGGAATCAATCGGTCTGCGCCGATGTATGAGAGTGTGCCGTTCTGTTGGCGACCTTCGAGCAGAAAGGCGTAATAGCCTTCATCGAGCAAGATTGCCGAGAGGCTGGAGACGGATTCGTCGGTGGGGATTGGCGTCAGCGTGGCGAGTTCGGGATGGTCGAGCCCGTCGGGCGTACGGGAGAACAGTTCGAGCTGCGCAGGGTAGGTTTCGTCCGTGGGGTTCTGGAACCGATAGAACACTGGGCGTGCGGTGCTGGCTTGGCGGATCTGGTAGCCACCGCTGTGGACGAATGCCCAGAACGCCCCGACGAACTGGCTGTCCAGCGCTTCGATGATCAGAACGATATCGAGGTCCTTGGTGGTCCTGAATGAGACACCGGCCTTGTCCATCACAAGCGAGGAAGCCACCCCGCCAATCAGCACGTACTGATCGCGATAGTGGCTGAAGTGCTGCCCGAAAAGCGTTAGTCCCCTGACCCCAACCATTCCACCTGCTCCCTGAGTTGATCGAGCGCCATCTGGACGCGCTCATCCTGGCTATTGTCCAGGCTCAGGAGCAGGGAGGCTGCATCGGCATGGTTGCCGGATGTCTCGAGGGTGTCGTAGGCCCAGATTTCCACCCACGCCCGGGTGTCGTCCACCGATTGGCTAAGGTGCAGCGAGCCATCGCCAAGCAGCGCATCAAAGCGCCGCTTGGTCATGCCGTAGACGGGCTGCGCGGGTGCGGCCAGGAGCGTCTGGCTGGCCAGGGCGGTTTCACCGGCCAGGAAAACACCATGGCCGAGAGGTGGTTCGGCGGAAATTGCGACTTTGCGTTTCACCGGGGAGCGCAGGTAAGGCCGTGCCTGTTTGAACAGCTCGGGCGTGCTGGCGCTGAAGGTATAGATCTGCACCGCGCCTTTGTGTTGGCTGGCGATCAGCAGGCCAGTCTGAAGCAGTTGGTCCACGACCTTCGAGAGGGTCACGCGGCTGTAGTGCAGGTCATCCATCAGTGCGCTGGCCGGAAATGGCGTGGCGTTGATCACGCCCTCATAGAGGCGGGCAAGCAACATCGCCTGTGTTGCCGGGAGCAGCGCGGTGATGGCGGCCTGCTCGCGGCGCTGGCGGAAACGTTCGCGTAGGTCCATGGCCAGTTCGGGTATGAACAGTTGATACCCTGGCTGGATGAAGTTCAGCTGGTGGCTGATCAGGCTGCGACGGTCGGCGGGGGACAGGGCAGGGCAGACGTAAACGGGTATGGCGTTGGTGGCTTGGCTTATCTGGGCGATGTGTTTAGTGAGCGTTATCGCGCCTGGATAGCTTGGAGTACTGGGAAAGAGCAGCAACAACGCAAGCGACGACGGCGTGAACTGGAGGGTGAGTTCGAAACAGGTGTAAGCGTCCTGGAGATGGTAGGGGAGCCTGGGGGACACCGGTTTCAAGTGAGTGGGCACACCCAGGATGGACTCAAGGTAGCGCTGGGTTTCCTTGCGTGGGTTAACCATGTCGAGAGCGTGTCGTGTTAAGTGATTTTTGCACTGTAAACCTGAGTAGTTAACAAATCAAAAAATGGTTTACATATGGATCTTCTAGCGGCCCATCGCGGGGCAATCCCGCTCCCACGCCGACCCATCGTTGATGCAAAGGTTGTCTTCCGGACGGTAGCCGAGCAGAGTCTGCCTACCTTGTCAGGAGACGCCCATGCCATCCGCCGTTTTCGCCGCCGCCCAATGCGCCATTGGTGATGGCGACCTCCCCGCCAACCTGGCCTTGCACCTGGCGTTCATGCGCCAGGCCCATGAGCATGGCGTGGACCTGTTGCTCTTCCCCGAACTGTCGCTCACGGGGTACGCCCCCGCGTTGGCCAGTGGCCTGGCGCAGGACCTGGACACGCCGCTGCTGGCGCCACTGCGCCAGCTTGCCCAGGAAGCGGGCATGACCACGGTGGTCGGGATGCCGCTCAAGGTACCGGGCCAGGACAAGCCGCGAATTGCGGCCTGCATCCTCCACCCGGATGGCTCGATTGCGGTCTATACCAAGCAGCACCTGCATACCGGCGAGGGCAAGTTCTTCAGTGCGGGGAGCGGCGGCGAGTTGTTGTCCGTCGCGGGGCTGTCCGTGGCCTTGTCGGTGTGTGCCGATTTCAGCCATCCGGGGCATGCCGCCCAGGCGGCGCAGCGCGGTGCGCAGGTGTACGCGACGGGTGTGCTGATCGGGGAGGGTGGGTATCCGGCGGATAGCGCGTTGCTGCAGGGTTATGCACAGCGGCATGCCATGGCCGTGCTCATGGCCAACCATGGCGGCACCTCGGGCGGCTGGGCGGCGGCTGGCCGCAGCGCGTTCTGGGACGAGCAGGGGCGGTGTGTCGTGACTGCTTCAGCTACCGGGAATCGGCTGTTGGTTGTTTCCGGTCAGGCTGGGGAGTGGCAGGGAGTGGAGGTTTCACTGGCTCAGCACGCAGGCTGATCCGCTCGTGCCTGGCTACAGGTCGTCCAGTGAGACCTTCACTCGTTGTGGCGCAGCCAGGCGCTCCCGTGTTTTGGCAAGCAGGTCGTCGTCGCTCATCGGTGTGGGCTCGGCAATGTTAAGTGGTGCAGGCTCGAACCACACCGGCCACGAACTGCGATGCCGGTTCTCCACCTGCACGCAAGGAATCAACCGCTCGCGCAACACCTCGGTCTTGCCCACGCTCACCGCCAGCCGATACTTGGCACTGTGCACGCACTCCCGATCGCCAAACTCGCAACGGTCCAGGCTCGTGCCACCGCACGGCCCATTCGCCAGCCCTTTGGGGCAGGTCTCGGGGCAGATGTAGAGCGTGTCCTCCAACCGGCAACTGCCGCAGGTATCGCACCCCACCAGCGGGCGTTTGATACGCCGCTCCAGCTGATGCAGCCACGTCGCCGCCGTGGGGTTGGCCCACAGCGGCCGGGTTACAGCCCAGCCGAAGGCCTTGCTCAAGGCCGTGGTGCGGCTGAACAGCTGATGGTGCATCGCCGAAAGCAGGTGATAGCGGGCCTTTTCCTTGTTCGATGCGGTGATCTGCCGTTGCCCGAGGCGCCAGGCATGTCCGGGTGGGTGGAAGGTGACCGGCGCCAGGTCCGCTTCCTGCCAGGCCGCTTCCCAGGCCGGGGTCCAGTCCTGCAGTGAGGTGAACTGCGGCTGCAGCGTGTCGATGGCCTGCTCCAGCGCTTCGAACTGCGCCACCTCGTGGATACCGGACAGGTGCACGCCGGCATAGCCCATCAACTTCAGGCCGATCACCTGCAAGGCCAGGCGATGGTTGGCGCGTGCCTTGGCGTAGGCCTTGGACAGCGCCGTTTCGGCGGCCAGCAGCGCCCGCATCGACGGCGTGACGGTCACCCCGGCAACGTGATCGAGCATCCCGGCGCGGCCCTCGGTCAGCGCCATGATGCAGGCCATCAGCGGCTTGGGCCGGGGCTGGCGCTGCATCCAGTCGAAGGCTTCCTGGTGTTTGTCGATATCGAAACCGAGCTGCAGGATGAACAGGTCGGCGCCGGCGGCGAGTTTCTTTTCGGCCTTGCAGTATTGCGCGCCGCCTTCGGCTTCCTGGTACTTGAACGGGTTGAGCGCGGCGGCCAGCAGCCAGTGGGGGCGGGCCTGGCGGACGATCTGCAGGGCGGCGACCGATTCCAGGTAGCGCACCGGTCGTTCGTCCGGGTTGTGGCCGGGCAGGCGGTCGCCGGTGAGCAGCAGGAGCTGGTCGAGGCCGGCGGCGTCCATGCGTTGCAGCTGGGCCAGCAGGTCGCGGCGTTCGCGGTCCTTGCCGGAGAAGTGCAGCAGGGCGGGGACGGGGTTCGAGAGGCTGCTGAAGGCGTCCAGTGGCGACATGTCCAGGGCGCTGGCGACGCGGTCGCCGATGGCCACGGTCATGGGCCAGCCGCACAGCCGGGTGCGGGCCATGAGGGCTTCGAGGGTGGCGAAACGCTCGGCGCCGGGCTTGGGGACGAATTCCAGGATGCAGGCGAAGGCGTTGGCGTCCAGGGTCGTTTTCAGCAGGCTCATGGGGTACGGGCTACCGGGTTGGGGCAGGGTGGCAGTGTGCGGCAGATTGGCGGGTGGGGCATGTCTGATTGCGCGGAGTACTGTGCTGGTTGAGACATTCACAACGTTCTGTCAGGCGACGCAGATCCCTGTAGGAGCGGCCTTGTGTCGCGAAAGGGCCGCAAAGCGGCCCCGGCAATCTTTGCATCAACACTGAAATCCTGGGGCTGCTTCGCAGCCCTTTCGCGACACAAGGCCGCTCCTACAGGGTTCATCATTTCGATCATTCATCATGAACAAATCTTGATTTCATCTCAAATTTAATGAGTTTGTCTCACTTTTGCCCCGCGCCCAGAATGCCCTCATTCACTTTAAGGTTCGAGGGACGACAACATGGCACTGGCACACAACCTGGGGTTCCCGCGCATCGGCCGCGACCGCGAGCTGAAGAAAGCCCAGGAGGCCTTCTGGAAGGGCGAGCTGGACGAAGCCGGCCTGCGTGCCGTGGGCCGTGGCCTGCGCGCCGCGCACTGGCAGGTGCAGAAGGCCGCCGGCATCGAGCTGCTGCCAGTGGGCGACTTCGCCTGGTACGACCAGGTGCTGACCCATTCGCTGACCTTCGGTGTGATCCCCGAGCGCTTCCGTGCCAAGGACGGTGCCAAGCCGACCCTGCAGACCCTGTTCGCCATGGCCCGAGGCGTCAGTGACAGCTGCTGCAACGGCGCCCACGCCCAGGAAATGACCAAGTGGTTCGACACCAACTACCACTACCTGGTCCCCGAATTCACCGCCGACCAACAGTTCGCCCTGAGCTGGGAGCAGCTGTTCGAAGAGGTCGAGGAAGCCAAGGCCCTGGGCCATGCGGTAAAGCCGGTGCTAATCGGCCCGCTGACCTACCTGTGGCTGGGCAAGACCAAGGGCGCCGATTTCGACAAGCTGGAGCTGCTCGACCGCCTGTTGCCGCTGTACGACCATATCCTCAACCGCCTGGCCGTGCAGGGCGTGGAGTGGGTGCAGATCGACGAGCCGATTCTCGCCCTGGACCTGCCGCAGGACTGGAAGAACGCCTACGAGCGCGTCTACAACATCCTCCAGCGCGCCCCGCTGAAAAAGCTGATCGCCACCTACTTCGGCGGCCTGGAAGACAACCTGGGCCTGGCCGCCAACCTGCCGGTCGATGGCCTGCACATCGACCTGGTGCGCGCCCCGGATCAGTACCCGACCATCCTCGACCGCCTGCCGGCCTACAAGGTGCTGTCGCTGGGCGTGGTCAACGGCCGCAACGTCTGGCGCTGCGACCTCGACAAGGCGCTGGACGTGCTGCGCCATGCCCATGAGCGCCTGGGTGATCGGCTGTGGGTGGCGCCGTCGTGCTCGCTGCTGCACAGCCCGGTGGACCTGGCGCGTGAAGACCAGCTCGATGACGAACTGAAGAGCTGGCTGGCCTTCGCCGTGCAGAAGTGCCAGGAAGTAGCGCTGCTGGCCAAGGCGCTCAACCAGCCCGAGGCTGCCGATGTCGTCGAGGCGCTGGCGCAGAGTCGCGCCGTGCAAGACAGTCGCGCCACCTCGCCGCGTATTCATAAGCCAGCGGTGCAGGCTCGTGTCGCCGCGATCAAGCCAGCCGACAGCCAGCGCGCCACCGCTTTCGAGCAGCGTATTGCCAAGCAGCGTGCCGGGCTGGACCTGCCGGCATTTCCGACCACCACCATCGGTTCGTTTCCGCAGACTTCGGCGATCCGCCTGGCGCGCCAGTCGTTCAAGCAGGGCAAGCTGACCGAGGCCGATTACGTCGAGGCCATGCACAGCGAGATCCGCCATGCGGTGCAGATCCAGGAAAACCTGGGCCTGGACGTGCTGGTGCACGGCGAGGCCGAGCGCAACGACATGGTCGAGTACTTCGCCGAGCAACTGGACGGTTATGTGTTTACCCGCTTCGGCTGGGTGCAGAGCTATGGTTCGCGCTGCGTGAAGCCTGCGGTGATCTTCGGTGACCTGAGCCGTCCGAAGGCCATGACCGTGGCGTGGATCAAGTACGCCCAGGGCCTGACCCGTAAGGTGATGAAGGGCATGCTGACGGGCCCGGTGACCATGCTGATGTGGTCCTTCCCGCGCGAGGATGTGAGCCGCGAAGTGCAGGCCCGTCAGCTGGCGCTGGCGATCCGCGACGAGGTGGTGGACCTGGAGGCGGCGGGCATCAAGATCGTGCAGATCGACGAAGCCGCCTTCCGCGAAGGCCTGCCGTTGCGCCGCAGTGCCTGGCCGCACTACCTGGAATGGGCCACCGAGGCGTTCCGCCTGTGCGCCTCGGGCGTGCGGGATGAAACGCAGATCCACACCCACATGTGCTACAGCGAGTTCAACGACGTGATCGAGTCGATCGCGGCGATGGATGCCGATGTGATCACCATCGAGACCTCGCGTTCGGACATGGAGTTGCTGGAGGCGTTCGAGCGCTTCGACTACCCGAACGAGATCGGCCCGGGGGTGTACGACATCCACTCGCCACGGGTGCCGAGCAAGGAAGAGATGGTCAACTTGCTACGCAAGGCTGCCCGGCGGATTCCGGCGGAGCGGCTGTGGGTCAACCCGGACTGTGGGTTGAAGACCCGTGCCTGGCCGGAGACTGAGGCGGCGTTGGTGAATATGGTGGCCGCTGCCCGGGAGTTGCGCGCCATGGTTCGGTGACCGTCGGGGGCGCTTTGCGCCCCTTTCGCGACACAAGGCCGCTCCTACAGGGGATCGCGGTCTTCTGTAGGAGCGGCCTTGTGTCGCGAAAGGGCTGCATAGCAGCCCCGGGATCATTCAGGCAACATCGTGCTTTCGAGTCCGAGCAGAACACCCAGCCATGAAACCCACCCACCTCACCCTGATCTGCCACGCCTGCACCGAGGCGCAACGGGTGGGACGTTTCGCCGTGGACGACGAGCCGCTGCGTGATCCGTCGTCGCTTTCGGTTGATCTGCCCACAACCGCCCGCTACCTCACGGCACCTGAGCTACGTACCCGCCAGACTGCCGAGGGCCTGAACGCGACTGTCGACGAAGGCCTGCGCGACTGCGACCTCGGCAACTGGAAAGGCATCCCGCTCAAGCAATTGGACGAAGCCGCCCTCCGGGTTTGGCTTTCCGATCCCCAGGCTACCCCTCACGGTGGCGAATCCATCGCCATGCTGTGCGAGCGTGTCGCGACCTGGATGGATACAGCACTGGCGCCGGGCGAGTGGATCGCCATCACCCATCCCTTCGTCATTCGCGCCGCGATGCTGCATGCGTTGGGCGCGCCTTTCGAGTCGTTTCACCGGATTGATGTGCCGCCCCTGGCCCGCGTGCGCTTGAGCCATTACGGGCAATGGCGGCTGCAATTGGGCTGATGCCTGTGCATTGGCCGCTATCGCCGGGGCCGCTTCGCAGCCCTTTCGCGACACGAGGCCGCTCCCACAGGTACAGCAGTGCCCTTGAGGGATATGCTGTACCTGTGGGAGCGGCCTTGCCGAGGCGTCGGACCGGTCGGAAAGGGGCGCGAAGCGGCCCCATGGCATGCCTACCGCCGCACCAACGCCGGCACGGTCCGCACATAGATCAACTCGCTCACCAACTCCACCAGCGTCTGGGTAATCACCGCCGCTGCCGCCAACGCCCGGATCGACTCCGGCAGCGCCAACGCCAACGGCAGCACCACCAGCGAATTACGCGTGGCGGCGCTGAAGGTCACAGCCCGCGCTTCCCCTGTGGACAACTTGAACAGCCGCGCCGCGCCCCAGCCAAGAAACGGCGCCAGCAGGGCAAAACCGACATACACCGGCACCACCGGCAGCAGGTCGTCCAGCCGGCTGGCCATCACGCTGATCTGCGAGCCGATCACCGCGACCAACACCAGGGCCATGGCCGGCACCGGCAGCCAGGCCCAGGCATCGTTCCATTTCGCCACCAGCGCCGAGCGCCGCGCCCCGGCACTGGTGGCGACGGCCAGCAGCAGCGGCAGCACGATCAGCAGCACGAAAGCCTCGACAAAGGGCACGACGGAAATCTCGACCTGGCCGCCACCGAGCATCAATGCCAGGTACAGCGGCAACAGCGCCAGTTGCACCAGCAACAGCACCGGCGTCGCCGCCAGGGTCAGGCGCGAGTCGCCTTTTCCGATATGGGTGAACACGACCACGTAGTCGATGCACGGCGTCAGCAGCACCAGCAAGGCGCCGACCAGCACGGCGGGGTGCTCGACCAGCCCACGGGTACCGGCCCACACCAGCAGCGGCACCAGCACGAAGTTGGCCAGCAGCAGCGCGCCCATGAAGCGCCGATTGCCCAGGCCGGCGCGCAGGTCGAGGAAGGGGATCTGCAGGAACATCGCGTACATCAGCACCGCGATGGCCGGCGTCACCAGCGCCTCCAGCGGGCGAGCGACGCCCGGTGTGAACAGGCCGATGGCGGCGGCCAGCACCACGGCAATGAAGTAGAGGGGGATCTGATTGCGCTCGAGTTGATCTCTGTCCACGGCTTACGGTTATTTCCGACTGATTTGCTGGGTTGGGCAGGGTACTATCTGGCGCAGTCCATAGGGAGTGATTCGATGCGAATTCTGGTGGTCGGTGCGAGCAAGGGATTGGGGCAGGCGCTGGTGCAGGGCCTCGGTGGGCATGGCGATACGCTGATCGGTGTGTCGCGCAGCAGGCCGGCGTCGCTGCCGGGCACGGCGCAGTGGATCGAGGCCGACCTCGGCCAGCCGCGCCAGGCCGCGGCGATCATCCATGAGGCGGTGGCCGATGGTGGGCTGGACGTGCTGGTGTACAACGTCGGCATCTGGGAGGCGCGGGCCTTCGAGGAGAACTACAGCTTTCTCGACGATGACGAAGCGCAGATCGAGCGCATGGTCGACACCAACATCACCGCGCCGCTGCTGCTGATCCGGCGCTTGCTGCCGGTGCTGCTCAGGAGCGAGCGGCCACGGATCATCCTGACCGGTTCCACCTCCGGCCTGCCAGGCAGTGGCCGTCCCGAGGTGACCTTCGGCGCCAGCAAGTTCGGCCTGCGCGGCATCGCCGAGGCGCTGCGTGAAGGTTTCCGCGACCAGGGCCTTGGCGTGAGTTGCCTGAACCTTGGCTACCTGAACACCGAGGACGGATTGGATGTGCCGCTGGCCGAGGCCGAGCAGCGCGGCGAGGGAACACTGATTCCACTGCACGACGTGGTGCAGGTGTGCCGGATGATGCTGAGCCTGTCGTCGGCCAGCTATGTTCGCGACATCACCCTGCCGGCGCTACGCGACGAGCGCTTCTGAACGAGTGGAGCCCAGTCGCGGGGCAAGCCCGCTCCCACGAAAAGCGCTTCAGCTTTGTGGGAGCGGGCTCGCGATAGACCTTCAGATCAACGCTCGATTGCCAATGCCACGCCCTGGCCACCGCCAATGCACAGCGTCGCCAGGCCTTTCTTGGCATCACGCTTGATCATCTCGTGCAGCAGGGTCACCAGCACTCGGCAGCCCGAGGCGCCGATCGGGTGGCCTAGGGCGATGGCGCCGCCATTGACGTTGACCTTCGCCGCATCCCATTCCAGCTGCTTGCCCACGGCCAGTGCCTGGGCGGCAAAGGCTTCGTTGGCCTCGATCAGGTCCAGCTCGCCCAACTGCCAGCCGGCCTTTTCCAGGCAGCGTTGGGTCGCCGACACCGGGCCGATGCCCATGATCGCCGGGTCCACGCCGGCGCTCGCATAGGCGGCGATCTTCGCCAGTACCGGCAGGCCCAGGGCCTTGGCCTTGCTGGCGCTCATCAGCAGCACCGCGGCGGCGCCGTCGTTGAGGCTGGAGGCGTTGCCGGCGGTGACGCTGCCGTCTTTCTTGAACGCGGCGCGCAGCTTGCCCAGGGACTCGGCAGTGGTGCCGGGGCGTGGCTGCTCGTCAGTGTCGAACACCAGCGGCTCGCCTTTTTTCTGCGGGATATGGATCGGGGTGATCTCGTCCTTGAAGCGCCCGGCCTCGATGGCGGCCACGGCCTTGCGCTGCGACTCGGCGGCGAAGGCGTCCTGTTGTTCTCGGGTGAGGGCGTACTTGTCCACCAGGTTCTCGGCGGTGATGCCCATGTGGTAGTCGTTGAAGGCATCCCACAGGCCATCGGTGATCATGCTGTCGATCAGCTGGCCGTGGCCCATGCGCTGGCCGGTGCGCGCCGAAGGCATCACGTAGGGCGCCAGGCTCATGCTCTCCTGGCCACCGGCGATCACCACCTCGGCGTCACCGCAGCGGATGGCCTGGGCGGCCAGGTGCAGGGCTTTGAGGCCCGAGCCGCAGACCTTGTTCAGGGTCAGCGCCGGGACCTCGAAGGGCAGGCCGGCCTTGACCGCGGCCTGGCGTGCGGGGTTCTGGCCGGCGCCGGCGGTAAGCACCTGGCCGAGGATCACTTCGTCGACCTGGGCCGGGTCCAGCTGGGTCTGGGCCAGCAGCTGGCGGATCACGGCGGCGCCCAGCTCCACGGCGGACACGTTGGCCAGGGCCCCCTGGAAACTGCCGATGGCAGTGCGGGTGGCGGCGA
Organism: Pseudomonas mosselii; assembly: GCF_003205295.1. Classification (GTDB taxonomy): domain Bacteria; phylum Pseudomonadota; class Gammaproteobacteria; order Pseudomonadales; family Pseudomonadaceae; genus Aquipseudomonas; species Aquipseudomonas mosselii_B. Next base: position 170,639 of record NZ_QJRP01000008.1, on the reverse strand, counting down.
CGATGACGACTTCGTTCATTGTTGTTCTCCGGGATGCGGGCGTGATCCTCACAGCATCCCCGCCTGGGGCTTATTTGAGAAGTTTGTTTTTCTTTGCCATTGATCTGAAATTCAAATGAATGATTGGCGCGGGTCGGTGCCTTCAATCGGGCAGGGCTAAGCTTGGCTGGTTCCCGCCAACAACAAGGGGTTCGACCATGCGCCATTCAGTGATCGCCATCACCCTGCTGCTCGCCAGCGCCGGTGCGTTCGCCAGGACCGAGTGCACCACCGCCGATCGCAGCACCTGGCAGGATGCCGACAAGTTCCAGGCCCAGCTCAAGGAGCAGGGCTACAAGATCAACAAGTTCCAGGTCACCAAGGGCAATTGCTACGAGATCTACGGTTTCGACAAGGACGGCCGCAAGGTCGAGATCTACCACGACCCGGTGACGGGCAAGGCGGTCAAGACCGAGTACCATAAGTGACCGCCAGCGTGCAGCTGTGGGACCCGTTGCTCAGGGTGTGCCACTGGTCGCTCGCGCTGGTGTTCTTCGCCGACTATTTCGTCAACGAGGCCGGTGACGACTGGCACCAGTGGCTGGGCTACTACGCCTGCGTGTGCCTGGTGATACGGTTGACGTGGGGCTTCGTCGGGCCGCGCAGTGCGCGCTGGGCGGATTTCTGGCCGACGCCTGCGCGCCTGCTGGGCCATGCACGGGCGCTGTGGTGCGGCGAGCGTTATCACCGCCTGGGGCACACGCCGATCGGCGCGCTGGTGATGGTGCTGATGATGACCGGCATCGCCAGCCTGGGCCTGACCGGCTGGATGATGCTGGAGGTGGATGCGTTGTGGGGCGCCGAGTGGCTGGAAACGCTGCACAGCTGGCTGGCCGATGGCCTGCTGGCGCTGGTCTGCGTGCACCTGCTGGCGGCACTGGTGGAGAGCGTGCGGCTGCGCGAGAACCTGCCGTGGTCGATGGTGACGGGGCGGCGCAGGTCCTCTGAGGATCCGTGAAAGAGGGGCCGCTTTGCGGCCCTTTCCGGCCGGTCCGACGCCTCGGCAAGGCCGCTCCTACAGAGGGAACGCAATCCCTGTAGGAGCGGCCTTGCCGAGGCGTCGGACCGGTCGGAAAGGGCTGCGCAGCAGCCCCGGCAATCGTGCCTACACCGCCGGGCACTGGTTGGTCACGCAGTGAATCCCGCCGCCACCCGCTGCAATCGCATCGATATCCAGCTGCACCACCTTGCGCCCCGGATAGAGCTTCACCAACAACGCCCGCGCCTTCTCGTCGGCACTGCGGTCACCAAACTGCGGCGCGATCACCGCGCCATTGATGACGAAGTAGTTGATATACCCCGCCGCGAAGTCCGGATTGTCTTCGCTGAACTTGCTGCGCCGAGGCTTGAGCGGTGGCGACATCGTATGTACCTGCAACTTGCGCCCATCGGCATCGGTGGCGTTGCGCAGGATTTCCAGGTGCTCGAGGGTCACGTCGTGGTCGTAGGAGTCCGGATCGTTGTCCAGGTTCGCCACCACCACGCCGGGCGCCGCGAAGCGCGCATAGAAGTCCACATGGGCATCGGTGATGTCCTTGCCCTTGATGCCCGGCAGCCAGATGATCTTGCGCAGCCCCAGCCGCTCCTTCAATTCGGCCTCGACCTGGGCCTTGCTCCAGCCGGGGTTGCGGTTGCCGTTGATCCAGCTGCTCTCGGTCATTATCCCGGTGCCGTGACCATCCACCTCGATACCGCCACCTTCACCCACCAATTCGCTCTGCTGATACTGGGCGCCGGCCAACTTGGCGACGCGGGCCGCCAGCTTGGCGTCGTAGCGGTGCTGCTGCTTGCCGCCCCAGCCGTTGAAGTTGAAGTCCACCGCGCCCAGCGCGCCGTCGTCGTCGACCACGAAGTTGGCGCCGATGTCGCGCATCCAGATGTCGTCCAGCTCGGTCTCGACGTAGGTGATGTTGTGGCTGCCGCACTCCTCCTCGGCGATATCGCGCTCGCTGGCGCGGCAGAACACCGTCACCGGCTGGAACGCGGCGATGGCCCGGGCGATGCGCCCGAGGGCCGCCTGGACGTCTTCGGTGAAGTCTTCCCAGATGGCGTCCTGGGCGCCGAAGGCGATGTAGGCGCGCTGGTGCGGTTCGCCCTCGTCGGGCATGAACCAGCGGCCAGACTCGGCGGCGCGGGCGCTGCTGCCGCCGAACGGCAGGCCGAAGCTGGCGGCGGCGCCGAGGCCGGCGACGACGCTCATTTGCTGGAGGAAGGTACGGCGAGTGGGCATGGGGTCAGTCCTGTGCGGTCTTGAAGCGGGTCCAGACGCGCATGCGCGCACGCATGTCGGCCTGGGGGATGTCCTTGCCCGGGATCAGCCGGGTGTAGGTGGCATCGTTGAGGTAGATGTCCGGGTTGTCGCGCAGACGCGCATCCACCAGGGGGCGGGCCTTGGCGCTGGCGGTGGGGTAGCCGGTGAAGTTGCTGATCGCGGCCATGTTCTCCGGGCGCATGACGAAGTTGATGAAACGATAGGCGTATTCCGGGTGCTTGGCGTCGGCGGGGATGGCCATGGTGTCCATCCACACCGTGGTGCCTTCGCGGGGCACGCGGTACTGGAAGTCGATGGCCTTGCCGGCGGCCTCGGCGGTGCGCTGAGCCTGGATCACGTCGCCGCTGTAACCCAGCGACAGGCAGGTGTTGCCGTTGACCAGCTCGGTGACCGGTTGCGACTGCAGCTTGCGCACATAGGGGCGGATGCCCTTGAGCAGCTCGCTGGCGGCGGCCAGGTCCTCGCGTTTGGCGCTGCGCGGTTCGCGGCCCAGATAATGGAGCACCACAGCCAGCACTTCGTCGGGCGAGTCGATCATCGAGATGCCGCAGTCGGCGAACTTGGCCGCCAGCTCCGGCTTGAACAGCAGGTCGAGGCTGTCCAGCGGGGCGTCGGGCATGCGCTCGCGGATCTTCGCCGCATCCATGGTCAGGCCGATGGTGCCCCAGGTGTAGGGCACGGTGGCCTGGCTGGCCTTGGGGTAGCGGTCGTGCAGCTGGCGCAGGCCGGGCTCGATATCGTCGAGCGCGGTCAGTTGCTTGCGATCAAGGGCTTGCAGGCTGCCGGCGCGCATCAGCCGTTCGGCCACGGTGTCGCCGGGGAACACCAGGTCGTAGCCGCTGCGCCCGGACATCAGCTTGGCCTCGAGCACTTCGCTGCCGTCCATGACGTCGTAGATTACCGGGATGCCAGTCTCGGCGGTGAAGCGCTTGAGGGTGTCCTCGGCAAAATAATCGGCCCAGTTGTACAGGCGCAGGGCATCCTGCTCGGCCTGGGCGACGCCGGTGCAGGCCATCAGGGTGGCGATGGCGAGCAGTTTCGATGGACGGCTTGGCATGGTTCAGGCCCTCGCGGTCTGTGGGGTGCGGCCGTCCAGGCTGAGCAACGGCGCGTACATGCTGGGGCGACGGTCGCGGTAGATGCCCCAGGTCAGGCGGTCCTCGCGCATGCGTTCCAGGTCCAGGTCGTGCAGCCAGACGCCGCTGCTGTCGCGGTCGGCCTCTTGCAGCATCGCGCCCTTGTGGTCGCAGATGAACGACGAGCCGTAGAAGCGCATCGACAGGTTGTCGTCGCTGCGCGCCACTTCATGGCCGACGCGGTTGGCGGCCACCACCGGCAGCAGGTTGGCGGCGGCGTGGCCGCGCATGGCCATCTGCCAATGATCGCGTGAGTCCAGTTCGGCGGCGCCCGGCTCCGAGCCGATGGCGGTGGGGAACAGCAGCACCTCGGCGCCCATCAGGGCCAGGCAGCGGGCCGTCTCGGGGAACCACTGGTCCCAGCAGATGCCGATGCCCAGGCGGCCGAAGGCGGTGTCCCAGACCTTGAAGCCGGTGTCGCCGGGGCTGAAGTATTCCTTTTCCTGGTAGCCGATGGCGTTGGGGATGTGGGTCTTGCGGTAAACCCCCAGCAGGCGGCCGTCGGCGTCGGCCACCGTCAGCGAGTTGAAGAAGGCATTGCCGGCGCGCTCGTACCAGCTCAGCGGCAGCACCACGCCCAGCTCCTTGGCCAGGGCGGCGAAGCGCTTGAGCAGCGGGCTGTCGTGGTAGTCCTGGGCCAGGGCCTGGTGGCTGTGGCACTGCTCGATGCAGAAGTACGGGGTGGCGAACAGTTCCTGCAGCAGGATCACCTGGGCACCCTGGGCGGCGGCCTGGCGCACCAGTTGCTCGGCGCGCTCGAGGTTGGCGGCCAGGTCCCAGCTACAGGCCATCTGCGTGGTGGCGATGCGCAAGGTGCTCATGGGCGCGCTCCCTGCCAGGCCGGCTGCTGCTGGGTGATGCAGTGGATGCCGCCGCCGCCGTGGGCGATGTGGTCGATGCGCACCGGCACGACCTCGCGGCCGGGGAAGGCCAGGGCCAGCTGCTGCGCGGCGGCCTGGTCGGCGTCGATGCCGTAGGCAGGCATGATGACCGCGCCGTTGGCCAGGTAGAAGTTGGTGTAGGAGGCGCAGAACACCTCGGCTTCGGTATCCACGGCCGCCGTGGCTTCGTACAGGTCGAGCAGCTCGAACGAGCGGCCCTGGGCATCGGTGGCCAGCTCGAGGGCGCGGCGGTTCTCGCGGGCCACCTCGGCATAGACCGAACCGTGGTCGTGGGTCGCGTCCACCAGCAGCACGCCGGGACGGGCGAAGGCGCACACGCCATCGACATGGCCGTCGGTCATGTCGCCGGTGACGTACTGCGGGTCGCCCGGCAGCCAGATGGTCTTGCGGATGCCCAGCAGGCGGGCGAAGCAGTCCTCGAAGTCGGCCTTGCTCACGCCCGGGTTGCGGTTGGGATTGAGCAGCACCGACTCGGTGGTGATCAGCGTGCCTTCGCCGTCGACATGGATGGCGCCGCCCTCGTTGCACAGCGGGGTGCTCAGGCCTTCGAGGCCGAGGTGATCGAGGATGCGCCGGGCCAGGCTGCGGTCCTTGCCGTGCTCGGACTTGTCGCCCCAGGCGTTGAAGCGCCAGCTCAGGCCGGCCACGCCCTGTTGCGGGTGAATGAGGAAGGTCGGGCCGCTGTCGCGGCACCAGCTGTCGTCCACGGCCAGTTCGACCAGCTCGATGCCGGGGCCGCACAGTTCGCGGGCAATGGCCATGGCCGAAGGATCGACCACCATCTTCACCGGCTCGAAGCGGGCGATGGCGGCGGCCACGCGGGCATAGTCGCGCTGCACGTCGGCCAGGGTCACGCCCCAGCCCGACTCCCACAGCGGCTTGTTGTGTGGCCAGATCATCCAGGTGGCGGCGTGGCGGGCCCATTCGGCAGGCATGCGCCAGCCGCTGTCGCGGGACAGGGTCATAGTGAACTCCGATCTATTAGGGATTGTTATCAACGAAGCCCGCCGTCGCGGGTGTTGTTGCCCATGTTATGGCTGGGAAAGTGGGGCGACAAACGATAGATTTAGCGTATTTCTGATCAGTCAGGCTTATCAGCATGCTCAAGCATTGGCCCCCGCTCAACGCCCTGCGCGGCTTCGAAGCCGCCGCCCGCCTGGGCAGCTTCCACAAGGCTGCCGAGGCGCTGAACCTCACCCAGTCGGCGATCAGCCAGCAGATCCGCAGCCTGGAGAGCTACCTGGAACAGCCGTTGTTCCACCGCAGCGGGCGCAGTGTCAGCCTGACCGATGCCGGGCATGACCTGCTCAGCACCACCCAGGCCCTGTTGCAGCAACTGGCGGTGGGTATCCGTCGCCTCGATCAGTACCGCAAGCCCAACCAGCTGGTGGTCAACACCACCCCGGCGTTCGCCCGCCATTGGCTGTTGCCGCGTCTGGCGGATTTCCACCAGCGTCATCCGGATGTCGATCTGTGGCTGTTCACCAGCTTCGAGGTGCCGGACATGGCCAGCGAGACCATCGACCTGGCGATTCGCGACGATATCGGCCCGCAGGCCGAATGCAGCTTCACTGTGCTACACCAGGACACGCTGTATCCGGCTTGTCACCCGACATTATCCGAGACCGGGCGCACGACCTTGCACGGCGAGCGCGAGATGGACTGGAGCCACTGGCAGCTGGAGGGCGGCGAGGAGGTAGGGCAGCAGGGCAAGGGGCTGAATTTCTCCGACCCGGGGCTGCTGCTGGAGGCGGCGGGCGAGGGGCTGGGGACTGCCCTGGTCAGTCAGCTGCTGGCGCAGCGGATGGTCGACGAGGGACGTTTACGGCCCTTGTCGGCACAGCGTGTACGCGGGCCGGTGTGGAGCTGCCTGGTGCACTGGGAAAGCCAGGAGGATCCGTTGGCGCGGCAGTTCCTGGCGTGGTTGCGAGAGGCCCTGTCGCCTGTGTCGTCCTGATGGACTGGACCTTGTGGGAGCGGCCTTGTGTCGCGAAAGGGCCGCGCAGTGGCCCCGGCGATCTTTGTGTCAACTCTGAAATCCTGGGGCCGCTACGCAGCCCTTTCGCGACACAAGGCCGCTCCCACAGGATCGAGCCAGCCTTACGCTCAGAGCCGAATCGGGCTGTACAGACCATGCAGCAATCTCAATGACCCCGTAATATGTGTCGGATATCCCACGAGGGTAGTCTCACCCTCTAGATCAAACGGTAGCGCCCCGAATCCGGGTGCTGCCCCAGCCTAAACCTGACGAGGTACAGACATTGGCCATCATTCATCCCAAGGTTCGCGGTTTCATCTGCACCACGACTCACCCCAAGGGCTGCGAGCTCAACGTCCGTGACCAGATCGAAGCCACCCGCAAGCTGGGCGTGCGCGAGGATGGTCCGAAGAAAGTCCTGGTGATCGGCGCCTCCAGCGGCTACGGCCTGGCCGCGCGTATCACCGCGGCGTTCGGTTTCAAGGCCGACACCCTGGGCGTGTTCTTCGAAAAGCCGGGCACCGAGACCAAGGCCGGTACCGCCGGCTGGTACAACGCCGCCGCCTTCGACAAGTTCGCCAAGGCCGAAGGCCTGTACAGCAAGTCGATCAACGGTGACGCCTTCTCCGACGAAGCCCGCGCCAAGGTCATCGAGCTGATCAAGAACGAAATGGGCGGCCAGGTCGACCTGGTGATCTACTCCCTGGCCTCGCCGGTGCGCAAGCTGCCGCAGACTGGTGAAGTGATCCGCTCGGCGCTCAAGCCGATCGGCCAGCCGTACAAGTCGACCGCCATCGACACCAACAAGGACACCATCATCGAGGCCAGCATCGAGCCGGCCACCGAGCAGGAAATCGCCGACACCGTCACCGTGATGGGCGGCCAGGACTGGGAACTGTGGATCGACGCCCTGAACGCCGCTGGCGTGCTGGCGCCGCAGGCCCGCACCGTGGCCTTCAGCTACATCGGCTCCGACATCACCTGGCCGATCTACTGGGACGGCGCGCTGGGCAAGGCCAAGCAGGACCTGGACGAAACCGCCCAGCGCCTGGGCAAGAAAGTCGGTGGCAGTGCCAACGTTGCGGTGCTGAAGTCGGTGGTTACCCAGGCCAGCTCGGCGATCCCGGTGATGCCGCTGTACCTGTCGATGGTCTTCAAGATCATGCAGGAGAAGGGTATCCACGAAGGTACCCAGCACCAGCTCGACCGCATGTTCCGTGACCGCATGTACCGTGCGGACGGTGCGCCGGCTGCCCTGGACGACGAAGGCCGCCTGCGTCTGGACGACTGGGAACTGCGTGATGATGTGCAGGACGCCTGCCGTGCCATGTGGCCGAAGGTGACCACCGAGAACCTGTTCGAGCTGACCGACTACGCCGGCTACAAGAAGCAGTTCCTCAACTTGTTCGGCTTCGAGCGCGCTGACGTCAACTACGACGAAGACGTGGCCACCGACGTACGGTTCGACTGCATCGAGCTGTAAGCAAGTCCTTGACCGCGCAGCCGTTGATGGCGGCTGCGCGGTTCCCGCCGACGACTTGTTAATATTCTGAAACAAATCACCCAATGGCCCTTTGCCATGGGCACCCCGCGCCTGATCTATACCCCAGCTATTGGCCTGGCAATTCCGCCGGGGCCGAGGAGGGAGCAATGGGCGCACTGCAAAAACTACAAGAACGCATTCGCCAGAAGGGCCTCAAGCGCACCTTCAAGACCTTGTTCGAACGTTACGTGTTCTTCCACTGGGAATTGTTGTGGATGGAACGCGACCTGATCAGTCCGGTGCCTCCCTACAGCCTCAAGGCCCATACACCGGTCACCCTGGTGCAGATCACCACTGCCAACGCCGACGCCTTCGCCGCGAATTTCGGCGACCGTGTCGAGACCATGCGCGAACTGGCCGCCGAAGGGCACACCGGGCACATGTACCTGGACGAGCAGGGCGACGCCGTGGCCTTCATCTGGGCCAGCGTGGTCGACTATTACGACAAGCACTACTACGGTTGCACCTTCCCGGTGAAACCAGGCGAGTTCTTCGAATTCGGCGGCGAGATGACCCGGCCCTATTTTGGCAGCGAGCTGTCGGTGACGGCCCAGGTCGAGCTGTGGAACGCCATGCGTGAGAAGGGCTGCCACAAGGTGGTGGACGTGGTGGAGACCCACAACGTGCCGGCCATGAAGTTGCACCTGCGCATGGGCTATCACGAGCAGGGGCGGGTGATGCATGTGTACGGCCTGCTCGGCCGTTGGAAGCTGTTCCGCGAAACCCGCTACGACGGCTCGCGCCTGGCGGTGCTGCGCAAGCCGGGTGTGGCGCGGGCCCTGCCGACTGCCTGAACCTATCGCGGGGCAAGCCCGCTCCCACGCCGCCTTGAGATGACCACGGTGGCGTGGGAGCGGGCTTGCCCCGCGATAGGGCCGGTACAGCCAGCGATTTTTTTGCTAGCGTGGGCGCACGACAACAGCCCGTCCGCCAGCATGGCGCGACGCCGCAGGGAGCGCGCCATGAGCAGCCTCACCCAACCCGCCTGTGCCTTTCGTCATGTCGCCGCCGATGGTTATAGCCTCGGCGGATTCCGCTGGCGCCACGCCGAGCCCGATCCCGGGCGAGCGCTGGTGATCATCAACGCCGCCACCTCGGTGCGCTGCCGTTACTACTCACGCTTCGCCGACTACCTGTTTGCGCAGGGCTTCGATGTGCTCACTTACGACTACCGCGGCATCGGCGAATCGCGCCCGGCCACGCTGCGCGGCTTCCAGGCGTCCTGGAGCGACTGGGGGCGCCTGGACTTCGAGGCGATGCTGCAATTGGCTGCCGCCGAGCATCCCGGCCAGTCGGTGCATGTGGTCGGCCACAGTTTCGGCGGTTGGGCCCTCGGGCTGGCGCCGTCGGCGGGGCAGGTGCGCCATGCGGTGCTGGTGGGGGCGCAGTTCGCCTACTGGCGCGACTATGCGGCGGACCAACGCTGGCAGCTGTTCGGCAAATGGCATGTGCTGATGCCGCTGTTGACCCGGGTGTTCGGCTACTTCCCCGGCAAGCGCCTGGGCTGGCTGGAGGACACCCCGGCCGGTGTGGTGCACGACTGGAGCACCCGCACCCCGCGCTACGAACACCGGCCTAGCGGGCGCCTGCTCGGGGCGGTGCCGTTCGAACAGGTGCGGGCGGCGACCCTGGCCGTCAGCCTGACCGACGATCCGTTCGGCACGGTGGCGGCCACCGAGCGGTTGTTGGGGTATCTGCGGCAGGCCGAGCGTCGGCACCTGCGGGTGGCGCCTGTGGATATCTCGGTGGAGGAAATCGGGCATTTCGCGTTCTTTCACGATCGGTTTCGTGAAAGTTTGTGGCCAATAGCGCTGGGATGGCTGCGAGAAGGGCAGTTGCAGGGCCAGGTGCCGGGTCGCGTTATCGGTTGAGGACCTCATCGCGGGGCAAGCCCGCTCCCACATAACCGGAGCGGACTTGGGCATGACACGCTATCAGGCCAGGCGCGCCAGCGGCTGGGCGGTGAACTTCACGCCGGCCAGCCCATGCTTGATCAGCGCACGGATGTTGCCATGGTCGCTACCCTCGGGGGTGGCCACCACGCTACGGTAGTGCTCGCCGAAGGCCAGCAGCGCTTCCTGATCGCTCAGCCCTTCCAGCAGCGCCAGGCCCAGGGTCTTGCACGAACCCTCGTTCTGCCCGGCGGCGTTGTGCACGTCGCCGTTGTCGAAGGCCTGGGGCTGGTAGCTGTAGTTCGCGGCGATGAACGCCAGGGTGTCGGCGAAAACGTGTTCGCCGCTGGCGAGGCTGCTGCGCAGGGTGTTCAGGTCAGTCACGAGGTTTTCCTTGTTCGAACGCCGCCTGTTGCTCGGCGCTGGCTTCTTTCTGGTGTTGGGCTTTCCACTCGGCGTAGGGCATGCCGTACACCTGCTCGCGGGCATCGTCCAGGCTCAGCTCGATCTGGCGATCGTCGGCGGCGGCCTTGAGCCATTTCGACAGGCAGTTGCGGCAGAAGCCGGAGAGGTTCATCAGGTCGATGTTCTGCACGTCGGTGCGTTTCTGCAGATGGTCGACCAGGCGCCGGAACGCGGCGGCTTCGAGTTCGAGCTGTTGTTGCGGGGTCATGGGCGGTGTCTCTTCAGGTCATGCGGTTCTTCAGATGGCGGCCACCGTTGATGACCACCTGGCTGCCGGTGCTGTACTGGCTTTCGAGCAGGAACAGCACGGCGTCGATCAGCGGGCGGGCGCCGGGTTCGAATTCGAGCAGGGCCTTTTTCAGGGTCTGCTGGCGGTACTGCTCGTCGCCGCCTTCCTTGAGGATCAACAGGCCCGGCAGGATACCGTTGACCCGCACCTTGGGCGCGTATTTTTCGGCGAACGACAGCACCATGTTCTGCAGCGCGGCCTTGGTCGCGGCGTAGCCGATATGGCTTTTGCTGCCGCGTGAGGAGGTCTCGTCGCAGATGTGGATGATATCGGCCTTGTCCACCTTGTTCAGCCACTCGCCGAGGGCCAGGTTGAGGTGGTAGGGCGCCTCGACGTGCAGGCGGAACATGGTGTCGAGGTTGTCCAGGCCATCGTCGAGCCACAGCGAGGCGTTGTGGATGATCCCGCGCAGGCCGTCGTAGTGGTCGTGCAGGTGGTCGATCAGGGCTTGGCGGTCTTCACTGCGGGTCAGGTCGGCCTGGAACTGCCGGATGTTCGGGTGGGCCGCCTGGGCATGCAGGCTGCGGCTGGCGCTGACCACCGTATGGCCGGCCTGGGCCAGCTCCAGGGCCAGGGCCAGCCCGACGCGCTGGCTGGCGCCGGTGATGAGGATTGGGCTGTTCATGTGCGGGCGGTCTGTTCGTCTGTCCGTGCGTGATGCCCCAGCATACCCGAACTGCGCGGCCTTGCGAGCCCGTGCCTCAGCGGCTGCGCAGCCCCTGGGCGCGGTCGGCGGCGGCGCGTGGCGCGGCGTTCAGCCAGCCGGACAGCAAACGGGTGGACAGCGGGATGAACAGGTACACCATCAAGGGGGTCAGGGCCAGGGTGCTGAACAGCACGCGGGGCAACAGTTCGAGTGGCGCCAGCCAGTGGCCGAACACCAGGTTGAACAGCAGCGAGACCGGGAAGAACGCCAGCCAGATGGCCGTGGCCTGTTTCCAGCGTGGCGGTTTTTGCACCATGTTGGTGCCGAACCAGTCGTCGATGCCGCTTACACGCCTCTCCTTGGGGCGTTCGAACAGGCCGTCGCCGCGCTCCAGCCAGGCCCGGCGCGAGGCGGAATGCTCCCAGGCGTGCAGGGTCTGCTCGTCGGTGAAGCGGAAGATGATCTGGAATTCATCGCCCTCGGCCGGCGGCGCGAGGATGCCCGAGCCCAGGTAGCCGGGGAAGTCGGTGGCCAGCTGTTCGCCTTCGTGCAGCCAGGCCAGCAGGTCCTGGTAGCGGCCACAGGCGGCGCGGCGCGACACCATCAAGGTGACGGGTGGGGTAGACATCGTGTATCTCCTGGCGACGGGGCTGGCGGGTAGCCGGCCCCTTGGCATGCGGCCCGGGGTGGTGGGCGGCGCAGGCGTACTTGCAAGAATCGGGCGCAGATTATGCGCGATCAGTCATGACCGGTCAGTTTCAGCGGCTGGACGGTCCTCAGAACGCGGCGGGGGTCTGGGCGTGCAGCTCGGGGTGGGCCTGGCGGTGGGCCTGCAGGATGTACTCGCGCAGGCGTTCGATTTCCTCGGCCGGGCTGTGCGACAGGTCATAGGCAGCCAGGCGCGGACCGATGCGTCGGCGCAGCACGCCGTGCAGGCCGATCGGCGGGATATCCGCGGCGGCGAAGCGCAGCTTGAAGTGGGACGGCGCCTCGCGCTGGCCACGGACTTCCAGCAGCACGCCCTTGAACGAGATATCCCGCACCCACAGGTCGCAGGCCCGGCCATGATCGTCCAGCAGGGCGCTCGGTCGCTCCAGCGACAGGCGCCAGGGCCGCAGCATCGGGCCGTCCTCGTAGATGTCCGGCGAGCCCAGTTGCAGGTGCAGGGCGTGGAATTCGTCCTCGACCAGTTGCAAGGGGAAGCTCAGCTGCTGGTTGTTGAAACTGGCCTGCAGGGTCACCTGCTCGTTGGCCACCAGGCGGGTTAGCAGCTCCTTCAGACGACGGTCGCCATTGACCAGCAGGCTCGACATGGGGTCGGCCAGGTTCAGCTGGGGCGAATGCTGCATGTCCTGGATGAAATCCAGCTCGTCCTGGGAGAGTAGGGCGTCTGCTTGCATGGTCGAACTCGAAGGGGCGATCGGTAAGGGCGATTTCTTCACGGCGATGGACAGTGGGCAATACGCTTCGTTCCGGTCATTCGTCGGATAATCCTGAAACGTGTGACTTCAGGCGTAGGCGGCCTTTTGCCACTGTCGAGTGCTAGTATCCTACGTTTTCACTCAGTTTCGGAATCCTCACCCGATGAAAGTCGCCATTATTTCCGGTTCGGTATACGGCACCGCCGAAGAAGTTGCCCGTCACGCCGAGTCGCTGCTCAAGGCCGCCGGCCTTGAAGCCTGGCACGCCGCCCGTGCCACCCTGCAGGACATCGAGGGCTTTGCCCCGGACGCGTTGTTGGCAGTGACCTCGACCACCGGCATGGGTGAACTGCCCGACAGCCTGATGCCGCTGTACAGCACCATTCGTGACGTGCTGCCGGCGGCCTGGCGGGGGCTGCCTGGGGCGGTGATCGGCCTGGGCGACTCGAGCTATGGCGATACCTACTGCGGCGGCGGCGAGCAGATGCGCGAGCTGTTTGCCGAGCTGGGGGTGAACGAGGTATTGCCGATGCTGCGGCTCGATGCCAGCGAGACCGTGACGCCGGAGACCGATGCCGAGCCGTGGTTGGCGGAGTTTGTGGCAGCACTCAAAGGTTAAATCGCCCGTGTAGGAGCGGCCTTGTGTCGCGAAAGGGCCGCAGCGCGGCCCCAGCAATTTATGTGCAGACGCTCAGAACCTGGGGCCGCTTCGCGCCCCTTTCGCGACACAAGGCCGCTCCTACACGTTCGTGTCATTCGTTCTGTTCGCGCAACAACGCCAGCCACGCCTGCGCCGCCCGCGACAGATAAGCCCCGCGCCGCCAGATGAAGGCGATGTCCCAGCGCAGGTACTCCGGCGCCCGCAACGGCAGGCGCACCACCCCGGGCCGCTCCAGCGCCCGCGCGACGATCGCCGGCAGCAGCACCACGCCTTGACCGGCCGCCACCAGCGCGGCGAGAAAGTCCGCCTGGCCGCTGCGTCCGCCTTCCCTGGGCGTGAAGCCCTCCTGCTGGCAGGCACTGAGCAACCGATCGTTCAACACGAAGCTGCGTTGGTACAGAAGGAACGGCGTGTCGGCCAGTTGCGCCAGGGCGACGTCGGCGTGCCCGGCCAGCGGGTGCCCGGCGGGCAGCAGGGCCTCCAGCGGCTCGTTGCAGAAAGGTTGATAGTCGAACGCCGGATCGCTCGGCGTCAGGCTGCCGCCCAGTTCCAGTTCGCCACCCTTCACCGCCTGCTCGACCATGCGGCTGCCGCCTTCGAGCAACTGGATCGAGATGTTCGGATGCCGCCGCCGGTACTCGGCGAAGAGTCCGGCGAACAGCGCGTCGCTGCCCAGCAACGGCAGGCCCAGGCGCAATTCGCCGCGGGCCATCTGGCTGAGATCGTCCAGCTCGCTCTGCAACTCCTGGCGCTGACGCAACAGCGCCTCGCCACGCTCGAGGACGATGCGCCCGGCGGCGGTCAGCAGCAACTGTGAGCCCTGGCGCTCCAGCAGTGGCTGGCCGATAGCCTGTTCCAGCTGGGCGACCTGCTTGCTCACCGCCGACTGGCTGATGTGCAGGGTGGTCGCCGCCTGGGTGAAGCCGCCCTTGTGAACGACCTCGATGAAACTGCGCAGCTGTTTGAATTCCATGATCGCTCGATTCCATTCTGGAATGGCTGTCAGTCTAACAATTCGCTTCTGGCCTAGGTGCGCGACTTCTACAATGGGCGCGTTGTCGAGGAACCCCGCCATGAATCCTGAATTGCTGAAGAAAACCCTGCGCCTGCTCGCCGAGCTGACGGTGCTGCTGGCCCTGTTCCTGATCGGTGGCCAGCTGGCCGCCTGGCTGGCCTGGCCGATCCCCGCCGGGGTGATGGGCCTGGCGCTGCTGCTGGTGCTGTTCGCGACCGGCGTGCTCAAGCCGGCCACCCTGCAACTGGGCGCCGGCTGGCTGATGGCCGAGATGCTGTTGTTCTTCATCCCGGCGCTGATGAGCCTGCTCGACTACGCCAGCCTGCTGCGCAGCGAAGGCTGGCGCATCCTGCTGGTGATCGCCCTGAGCACGCTGCTGGTTATGGTCGTTACCGCGCTGACCGTGGAACTGGTGTGCCGCTGGAGGTTGCGCCATGAGCCTTGAACCCATGCCGCTGTTCTGGCTGGCGCTGACCCTGGGCGCCTACCTGGGCAGCCGCTGGCTGTACCGGCGCAGCGGGCGCTACCTGCTGTCGCCGCTGATCCTGGTGCCGGCGCTGCTGCTGGCGGTGGCCATGCCGCTGCACACCGCCTACGCCGAATATGCCCGCAACACCCACTGGCTGATGGGCGTGCTGGGCCCGGTCACCGTCGCCTTCGCGGTGCCGATCTGGCAGCAGCGGGCACTGCTGGCGCGCCACTGGCCGGCGCTGCTGGTGGGCATGCTGGCCGGCAGCGTGGCCTCGATCAGCAGTTCCTGGGCGCTGGCGCACCTGCTGGCGCTGGACGAGGCGGTCAGCCTGTCGCTGCTGCCGCGCTCGATCACCACGCCGTTCGCCATGCCGGTGGCCCAGGACCTGGGCGGCGTGCCGGAGCTGACGGCGGTGTTCGTGATGTTCACCGGCGTGCTCGGGGCGATGTTCGGCGGCATCCTGCTGCGCTGGCTGCCACTGCGCACGCCGTTGGCGCGGGGCGCGCTGTTCGGCGTCGGCGCCCATGGCGCGGGCGTCAGCCGGGCCCAGGAGGTCGGCCGCGAGGAGGGCTCGGTGGCCGGCCTGGTCATGGTCCTGACCGGGCTGCTCAACCTGCTGGCGGCGCCGCTTTTGATGAAGCTGATCTGACCGTTCGTGCCACTGACTCGCACGGTCATCAGGCTGGCTGCCAAGGCGACTTATCACCTTCGTATAGGCTTCTAGACTGAGCCTCGACATAGAGAGCACATGTATGTGCCGAGGTGACATGCAATGAACGCAGCCTTGCCCTCTTCCGACACTTATCCACCGGGACGACCGTGATGCCACTGGCCGAGATTCCATTGTGCGTCTGGCGCACCCGGAGCCAGGGTTTCACCTTCCGGGGCCAGAGCATCCGCTACTGGACGGCAGGGCAAGGAGAGCCCCTGCTATTGCTTCACGGTTTCCCCACGGCCAGCTGGGATTGGCACTACCTGTGGGCACCCCTGACCCAGCGTTTTCGCGTGGTGGCCTGCGACATGCTCGGCTTCGGCGACTCGGCCAAGCCCGCGGACCACGACTACAGCCTGCTCGAGCAGGCCGACCTGCAGCAGGCGTTGCTGGCGCACCTGCACATCGACCAGCCGGTGCACCTGCTGGCCCACGACTACGGCGGCAGTGTCGCCCAGGAGCTGCTGGCCAGGCACCATGAACAGCGGCTCGAGGTGGCCAGTTGCGTATTCCTCAACAGCGGGCTGTTCCCCGAGAGCTGCCGTGTGCTGCTGGTGCAGAAGCTGCTGCTCAGCCGCCTGGGCTGGCTGGTCGGGCGCTCGTTCGGGCGCGACGACCTGGTGCGCAACGTCACCCAGGTCTACGGCCCCTGCACCCACCCCAGCGAAAGCGCCCTGGACGACTACTGGAGCCTGATCGCTTCCAATCGCGGCCCGCGCATCCTGCACCGGCTCATCAGCTTCCTGCCCGAGCGCAGGGCCCAGCGCGAACGCTGGGTCGCGGCGCTGCAACGCCCGGGCGTGCCGCTGCGCTTCATCAATGGCGCTGTGGATCCGTTGTCCGGCGCGCACATGGTCGAGCGCTACCGTGAACTGGTGCCGGAGCCCGACACCGTGGTGCTGCAGGGCATCGGCCACTACCCGCATACCGAGGCGCCAGTGCAGGTGCTGCGCCACTACCTGGCCTTTCGTGAACAACCGATGAGCTATGTGCCGCTGAAGGTCGCCTGGTCCTGACCGGGCGATCATCGCCGGGCGTTATCGGGCGGCATTCGCCACGGTGCGCTTGATTGCCCGGCCCCGGCGGCTGGCGGAGACTGCGTTGCATCCCTTCATTGCCAGGAGCCTTGAGCATGAGCGAACCAGTACGTCTGCAGGATCGAGTGGTGATCGTCACGGGGGCCGGTGGCGGCCTGGGCCGGGCCCATGCGTTGCTGTTCGCCGCGCGCGGCGCGCATGTGGTGGTCAACGACCTGGGCGGGTCGACCCACGGCGAAGGTGCCAACGCCTCGGCGGCCGACCGCGTGGTGGAGGAGATCCGCGCCGCGGGCGGTTCGGCGATCGCCAACCATGACTCGGTCACGGACGGCGCACGCATCGTCGAGCAAGCCATGGACACCTTTGGCCAGGTCGATGTGCTGGTCAACAACGCCGGCATCCTGCGTGACAAGACTTTCCACAAGATGGAAGACAGCGACTGGGAGCTGGTCTACCGCGTGCATGTCGAAGGTGCTTACAAGGTCACCCATGCCGCCTGGCCGCACCTGCGGGCGCAGAACTGGGGGCGGGTGATCTTCACCTCGTCCACTTCGGGCATCTACGGCAATTTCGGCCAGGCCAACTACGGCATGGCCAAGCTCGGCCTCTACGGGCTGACCCGCACCCTGGCCATCGAGGGCCGCAAGCATGGCATCCTGGTCAACGCCATCGCCCCGACCGGTGGCACGCGCATGACCGAGGGGTTGATCCCGCCGCAGGTGTTCGAACGGCTGCAGCCTGAGCTGATCAGCCCGCTGGTGGTGTACCTGGGGAGCGATCAGTGCCAGGACAGCGGCGAGCTGTTCGAGGTGGGTGGCGGCTGGGTCGGCAAGGTGCGCTGGGAGCGCAGCCAGGGCGTGGGTTTCGACCCGCGCGAAGGGTTCACGCCCGAGCAGGTGGCGGACAACTGGGCGCGGATTGGCGACTTCGAGGGCGCCGGGCATCCGCAGGACAGCCTGCAGGCGTTGCAGCAGATGATGGCGAACCTGCAGAAGTATCCGTTGGGTTGAGGCGCGCGTGTCACGGCAGGGTCGGATTTGCGTGGGAGATCGCCCAGCCCTTTGGGCCGAATTGTCGCGCAGGGAACGATCCCCCTGTGGGAGCGGCCTTGTGTCGCGAAAGGGCTGCGCAGCAGCCCCCAGCAATTTCGATGGAGGCTCGGAGTCTGGGGGCGCTGTGCGCCCCTTTCGCGACGCAAGGCCGCTCCCACAAAGACCGCTCTCAGCCAGCCCGTTCCCACAAGGTTCCGTCAGCCGATTCTTGCACAAATAAAAAAGGCCGCTGCAATCGCAGCGGCCAATCGAGACGTTAGATCAAGGAGCTTCAAAATCAACGTCGGTGAACCTGGGCGGGCGCGAAAGGCGGGGGGGAGAGCCCTTCGTGCCGGCCAGTGAGATCAGGATAAGCGTTCGAACCCGTGGGAAAAATAGCCGCTTATGACATTCACCTTTACGTTTCGGGTAAAAGTGCAAGGCGGACTATAGCCAGCCTTCGCAGTGAAAATCCGTAATGCTTTGTAAGTCCTTTCACTGGTCCGCGCCGTAGCCCATCCGCCAGCTGGTGGCCTGGGTGGCGGCGAGCAGGCGCCGGGCGGCGGGGCCGTGCTCGTCGGCATGGAAGATCGAGGTCGGCCCGACCACGGTCATCACCGCGGCGACCTGGCCCATGGCGTTGAACACCGGCGCGGACAGCGCATCCACCCCCGGCATCAGCAACCCGTGCACATGGTGCAGGCCGCGCTGGCGGATCTGCTCCAGCAGGGGCGCATAGTCGTCCGCCTTCTGGCCGAGCGTGGCCAGTTCCTGGTCGCGCAGTTCCACGGTCTCCCGCTCGGGTAGATGAGCCGCGAACACCAGTCCGGTGGACGAACTCAGCAACGGCAGCACCGAGCCGATCTGGGTCACCACCGTCACTGCCCGCACTGCCGGCTCGATGCTCACCACGGTCGCGCCCTGGTTGCCCCACACGGCGATGAAGCAGCTTTCGTTGAGTTCGTCGCGCAGCTGCGACAGCGGTAGCGCCGCCACTTTCAGAACATCGATGCTGCCCAGGGCCGCCATGCCTACCCGCAACGCCTCGCGCCCGAGCCCGTAGTGGTTGGTGGCTGGGTCCTGCTCGGCGAAGCCGCTGGCGATCAGTGCCTGCAGGTAGCGGTGCACCTTGCTCGCCGGCATGTCCACGTGCTCGGCCAGGCGCGACAGCGAGGTGGAGGGGGAGAGTTCGGCCAGGGCCTTGAGGATGTCGGTGCCGACTTCCGCCGAGCGGACCTTCTGTTTGCCGTTGTCGGCACTGCTGCTGGCTTTGGCCATGGGGGGCTTCTATGCAGATTTCATGGAGTGGCGCCTTTATAGCTTGACGCCTGCGCGCGGGCAAATTACGTTATTCGTAATCTGATTACGATAAAAACAATGCAGACGCGCTGCCGCCCTTGGTGCCGGTTTCAGGATCGGGCCCGCAGCCAGCTGCCCGCAACGGCTCCCAGCAGCCTGGAGGCACCGATGACCCGCGACACTTCCCCTGAACTCGAGTACCTGAGCGGCTTCGGCAACGAATTCGCCAGCGAAGCCTTGCCCGGCGCCCTGCCGGTCG
Source organism: Pseudomonas mosselii (assembly GCF_003205295.1). Lineage (GTDB taxonomy): Bacteria > Pseudomonadota > Gammaproteobacteria > Pseudomonadales > Pseudomonadaceae > Aquipseudomonas > Aquipseudomonas mosselii_B. Next base: position 151,570 of record NZ_QJRP01000008.1, on the reverse strand, counting down.
GGCAGAACTCGCCGCAGAAGGCCCCTTACGGGCTGTACGCCGAGCTGCTGTCGGGCACTGCCTTCACCATGACCCGCAGCGAACTGCGCCGTACCTGGCTGTACCGCATTCGCCCGTCGGCGCTGCACCCACGCTTCGAGCGCCTGGAGCGCCAGCCGCTGACCGGCGCGCTGGGGCCCGTCAACCCCAATCGCCTGCGTTGGAGCCCCCAGCCGATCCCGTCCGAGCCGACCGATTTCATTGACGGTTGGGTACCCATGGTGGCCAACTCGGCATCGGAAAAGCCGGCTGGCGTGAGCATCTACATCTACCGCGCCAACCGTTCCATGGAGCGGGTGTTCTTCAATGCCGACGGCGAGCTGCTGCTGGTGCCTGAACAAGGTCGCCTGCGCATCGCCACCGAGTTGGGCGTGCTCGAGGTCGGGCCGCTGGAGATCGCGGTGATCCCACGGGGCATGAAGTTCCGGGTCGAACTGCTTGATGCCCAGGCCCGTGGCTACATCGCCGAGAACCACGGTGCGCCGCTGCGCATTCCGGACCTCGGCCCGATCGGCAGCAACGGCTTGGCCAACCCGCGTGACTTCCTCACCCCGGTCGCCCATTACGAAGAGAGCACCGGCCCGGTGCAACTGGTGCAGAAGTTCCTCGGCGAACACTGGGCCTGCGAACTGCAGCACTCGCCGCTGGACGTGGTCGCCTGGCACGGCAGCAACGTGCCGTACAAGTACGACCTGCGCCGCTTCAACACCATCGGCACGGTCAGTTTCGACCATCCCGACCCGTCGATCTTCACCGTGCTGACCTCGCCCACCAGCGTGCATGGCATGGCCAACATGGACTTCGTGATCTTCCCGCCGCGCTGGATGGTGGCCGAGAACACCTTCCGTCCACCATGGTTCCACCGCAACCTGATGAACGAGTTCATGGGCCTGATCCAGGGCGCCTACGACGCCAAGGCCGAAGGCTTCCTGCCCGGCGGTGCTTCGCTGCACGGGGTGATGAGCGCCCACGGCCCGGACGCTGAGACCTGCGACAAGGCCATCTCGGTGGACCTGGCGCCGCACAAGATCGACAACACCATGGCCTTCATGTTCGAGACCAGCCAGGTGCTGCGTCCGAGCCGCCAGGCCCTCGAAAGCCCGCAGTTGCAGGCCGACTACGATAGTTGCTGGGCTACCCTGCCGAGCACCTTCAACCCGAACCGGAGATAACCGATGAACCACACCGCCATTGCCCGCAGCTGGGTCGAGCACGCCAACGGGCACCGTGACTTCCCGCTGCAGAACCTGCCCCTGGGCATCTTCAGCCGCCCAGGGCAGGCGCCACGTTGCGGCGTGGCCATCGGCGACGCGATCCTCGACCTCGAGGCCGTGCTGGCCGCCGGCCTGTTCGACGGCGCGGCCAAGGCCGCCGTCGAAGCCACCGTCGGTGGCGCGCTGAACGCCTTCTTCGCCCTCGGCCGGGCGGCCCGCGTGGCCCTGCGCGAGCGCCTGCTGGCGCTGCTGGGCGAGGGCAGCGAGCACCAGGGCGCGCTGAAGGCCGCGCTGTACCCGGCCAGCGAATGCCAACTGCACCTGCCGGCGAAGATCGGTGACTACACCGACTTCTATGTTGGCATCGAGCACGCCAAGAATGTCGGCAAGCTGTTCCGCCCGGACAATCCGCTGCTGCCCAACTACAAGCACGTGCCGATCGGCTACCACGGCCGCGCCTCGACCATCCGTGCTTCCGGCGCCGATGTGCGCCGCCCCAAGGGCCAGACCCTGCCGGCGGGCCAGACGGAGCCGAGCTTCGGCCCCTGCGCGCGCCTGGACTACGAGCTGGAGCTGGGCATCTGGATCGGCCAGGGCAACGAAATGGGCCAGCCGATCCCGGTAGGCGACGCCGCCGAGCACGTGGCCGGTTTCTGCCTGCTCAACGACTGGTCGGCGCGGGATATCCAGGCCTGGGAATACCAGCCGCTGGGCCCGTTCCTGTCCAAGAGCTTCATCACCACGGTGTCGCCATGGGTCGTCACCGCCGAGGCCCTGGAGCCGTTCCGTTGCGCCCAGCCGGCCCGTCCGGACGGTGACCCGCAGCCGCTGTCCTACCTGCTGGACAAGCGCGACCAGGCCGCCGGCGCCTTCGACATCGAACTGGAAGTGTTGCTGCTGACCGCGAACATGCGCGAGCAGAACCTGCCGGCCCACCGCCTCACGCTCAGCAACACCCGCAGCATGTACTGGACCGTGGCGCAGATGGTCGCCCACCACAGTGTCAACGGCTGCCAGCTACAGCCGGGCGACCTGTTCGGTTCGGGCACCCTGTCGGGCGCCGCGCCGGGCTCGTTCGGCAGCCTGCTGGAGATCACCGAGGGCGGCAAGCACCCGGTGGAACTGGCCAGCGGCGAGGTGCGCAAGTTCCTCGAGGACGGCGACGAGCTGATCCTGCGCGCCCGTTGCGTGCGTGATGGCGTGGCCAGCATCGGCTTCGGCGAGTGCCGCGGCACCATCGTCGCGGCCAACTGAGGGGGGCAGGGCGATGGAACTGTTCACCTACTACCGCTCCACCTCGTCGTATCGGGTGCGCATCGCCCTGGCGCTCAAGGGCCTGGATTACCAGGCCGAGCCTGTGAACCTGCTCAAGGGCGAGCAGCGCGGCGCGGACTACCTGGCACTCAACCCCCAGGGCCGGGTGCCGGCCCTGCGCCTGGAGAGTGGCGAGCTGCTGGTGCAGTCGCCGGCGATCATCGAGTACCTGGAGGAAGCCTTCCCCCAAATGCCCCTGCTGCCTCGTGCGCCCGAAGCCCGGGCCAAGGTGCGCGGTGTGGCGGCGATCATCGGTTGCGATATCCATCCGTTGCACAACGTCAGCGTGCTCAACCAACTGCGTCAGTTGGGGCACGACGATGCCCAGGTCAACCAGTGGATCGGCCACTGGATCAGCCAGGGGCTGGCGGCGGTGGAGCAACTGATCGGCGATGACGGCTTCTGTTTCGGGGCGACGCCGGGCCTGGCCGATGTCTACCTGATCCCGCAGTTGTACGCAGCCGAGCGCTTCAACATCGACCTCGGTGGCTACCCGCGCATTCGCCGGGTGGCCGCCCTGGCCGAGCAGCACCCGGCCTTCCACCAGGCCCACCCGGCGAGGCAGCCCGACACGCCCGACTGATCGCCACCGCCCGCACCTGCACTCATAACAACAAAAGACAGGGACCTTGCGATGCACAACCAGATAGCCAGCTTTCGCGCGGCGCTCGACGCGCGCCCGGTGTCACCCTACCAGTGGCGCCTGCTGCTGCTGTTGATCCTGCTGTTGGTCACTGATGGTTATGACGCCCAGGTGCTGGGCTATGTGATTCCCGCGCTGGCCCAGGACTGGGGCCTGGAAAAGGCCGCCTTCGGGCCGGTGTTCAGCGCCAACCTGCTGGGGCTGACGGTCGGCTCGCTGGCGGTGACGCCACTGGCCGACCGCTTTGGCGTGCGCCGGGTGCTGCTGTGCTGCGTGCTGTTGTACGCCAGCCTGACGGTGTTGATGGTGTTCGCTTCTTCGCTCGACAGTCTGATGCTGGCGCGCTTTCTCTGCGGCATCGGCATGGGCGGCGCCATGCCCAGCGCCATGGCGCTGATGGCGGACTACGCGCCGCCTCGACTGCGTACCCTGATGGTCACCCTGGCGGCCTGCGGTTTTTCCCTGGGTGGCGCTGCGGGAGGCTTCGTCGCTGCGGGCTTCATCGACCATTACGGCTGGCAGGCAGTGTTCCTCGCCGGCGGCGTTGCACCCTTGCTGCTGTTCCCGTTCCTGGCACTGTTCCTGCCCGAGTCACTGCCGCGCCTGCTGCGCGACGCCCCGCCCTATGTGCGGTTGCAGCGGGTGACTGCCCGTCTGTTGCCCGGTTGGCAGATACCCGCGGCGCGGATCACGGCCGACGAGCCGGCGGACAGCAAACTCACCGTGGTGTCGCTGTTCCGCGACGGTTTCGCCCGCCCGACCCTGCTGCTGTGGAGCACCTTCTTCGTCAGCCTGATCCTGTTGTATTTCATGATCAGCTGGCTGCCGTCGCTGCTGCAGGAAAGCGGGCTGGCGCTGAACCAGGCCAACCTGGTCACCTCGCTGTTCCTGTTCGCCGGCACCTTCGGCGCGGTGTGCCTGGCCTGGTGCGCCGACCGCATGGCCAACAAGGCTTATCTGCTGGCCGCCGTGCTGCTGGGCGCGGCGCTGTTCAGCGTGCTGGTCGGCCTGAATCATGACGATCCGCGCTGGCTGGTGCCCAGCGTGTTCGCCGCCGGATTCTGCATCATCGGCGGCCAGTTGACGCTCAATGCCTTCGTCAGCAACTTCTACCCGGCCCAGGTGCGTGCAACCGGTACTGGCTGGGCCCTGGGCGTCGGGCGTTTCGGCTCGATCCTCGGGCCTCTTCTGGGCAGCCTGCTGCTGACCTTGCACATGCCGGTGGAGCAGATCTTCTTCTTCTGCGCCGTCCCGGCCGTGCTGGGGGCGCTGTTGATCAGCAGGGTGCGGGCGCCGCGGCCGCGTGAGCCGAAGGTCGAGGGCGAGGCCTTAATGGATTGAGCGTTTGCCGCTGGGCAACTGGCCGAGGCGTTCGCTGAGCTTCAGGCGCTGCAGCGGGTCGTCGGTCAGCAGCAGCGCGTGCTCCAGGTCGAAGCGTTCGGCCTGGGGGCAGTCCAGATGCTGGTACAGCGTGGCGCGGGCCAGGTAGTCGTTGACCTGCACCGGGCCCAGTTGCATGACCCGCTCGGCATCGACCAGCGCGGCCAGGTCGTTGTCGTTGCTGGTATGCAGCTGGCGCAGGTTGCGCGACAGGCGTTGGAGCATCTGCATCGGCGAGGCGCTGCGCAGGTGCTCGGCGGTCAGCGGCATCTGCGGGCCGAACTGGCGGGCGAGCAGTTCACGGCAGTCGTTGGGGTAGAGGCGCCGGCCACCGCAGGGGTCGAGCAGGTGGTCGGCGCCGGGTACGCGCAGCAGGAAGTGGCCGGGGAAGTTGACGCCTTCCAAGGGGATCGACAGGCGGCGGGCCAGTTCCAGGGCAAGGATGGCCAGCAGCAACGGCTGGCCGCGGCGGCGCTGCAGCACCTTGTCCATCAGGGCCGCCTGCGGTCGCAGCGGGTGGTACTCGTCCTGCTGGAAGCCCAGGGCGTTGAGCTGGCGCAGCAAGGGTTGGGCCAGCTCAACGAGTGGCAGCATCGGCAGGCTGGTGCTGACGTCGCGTTGCAGCTCGTGCAGCCGTGCCAGGCCGGCCGCAGGCTCGACGCTGCCGTCATGCTCGGCGGCGATCCACAGGGCGGCTTCCAGCAGGGCGACCGGCTCGCGTTCCAGGCAGGCCAGGCAGGCTTGGCGTGGGTTCATGGGACCTCTCCATCACGCTTAACTTGTAGCCCTGGCGCGGCTTTTCGTCCAGTGGTCCGCCCGTGAGTTGTCCGGCCACGACCTGTTTATACTGGTAGGAGCACCTCGTTGGGGAGCCCGTCTATGTTCGAGCTCATGCAAAGCACCCGCGCTCAGTCACTGCACCTGTTCATCGACCCGCCCACGGGCCTGAAGGCCGTGGTGGTGATCCACAGTGAACAGCTGGGACCGGCCATGGGCGGCTGCCGCTACCTGCCCTATGCCGACGATGAAAGCGCCATGACCGACGCCATTCGCCTGGCCCAGGGCATGAGCTACAAGGCGGCCCTGGCCGGCCTGCCGATGGGCGGGGGCAAGGCGGTGATCGTGCGCAATCCGCACGTGGAAAACCGTGCGGCGCTGTTCGAGGCCTTCGGCCGCTTCGTCGACACCCTCCAGGGGCGTTTCATCACGGCGGTGGACAGCGGCACCTCGACCCTCGACATGGACTGCATCGCCCAGTCCACCCCCTATGTGACCAGCACCACCGCTTCGGGCGACCCATCGCCCCATGCGGCCATCGGCGTGTTCGCCGGCATCCGCGCCACCTCCATGGCCCGACTGGGCAGCGACAACCTGGAGGGGCTGCGGGTGGCGGTGCAGGGGCTGGGCAACGTGGGCTATGCCCTGGCCGAGCAACTGCATGCGGCGGGCGCCGAGTTGCTGGTCAGCGACCTGGATGCAGGCAAGGTGCGCCTGGCGGTGGAGCAGTTCAATGCCCATCCGGTGGCCCACGAGGCCTTGATCAGCACCCCGTGCGACATCTTCGCGCCCTGTGGCGTGGGGCCGGTGCTCAACGGCCAGAGCGTGATGCAGTTGCGCTGCGCGGCGGTGGCGGGGTCGGCGAACAACCAGCTGACCACTCTGCAGGTGGCCGACCAGTTGGAGAGTCGGGGGATTCTGTATGCGCCGGACTACGTGATCAACGCGGGCGGGTTGATCTATGTGGCGCTGACCCACCGGGGGGAAGCCGTGGGCACCATCACCGCGCACCTGGCGCGAATTCCCACGCGGCTGACCGAGGTGTTCGCCCATGCCCAGGCGGAGAAACGGTCGCCGGCCAGGGTGGCGCAGATGTTGGCCGAAAGATTGTTGTATGGCTGATGGCCCAATCGCGGGGCAAGCCCGCTCCCACGCTGGCCGCCTTTACAGGAGGGGGGCGTGGGAGCGGGCTTGCCCCGCGATGCTGTTTACTCGGCTGTGCCACCTTCGAGCAACTCCGCCAGCGCATCCGGCTGGCTCTTGAACGCCCGGGCGAACACGTCGCGGTTCTTGGCCATGTAGATACCGGCTTCCTCGACCTGCTGTTCGCTCAGCGACGGCACGGCCTTGTGCAGCACCTCGGCCAGGCGCTCGGCCAGTTCGAGCATCTTGTCGTGACGGTCTGCTTCGGCCTTATCCATGAACAAGCGCTCCGGGTCGCGGCTGCTGCGATACACCACTTCGACGGCCATTCATCACCTCTGTGCCTTTTTGCTGGTTGGGTTGCGGACAACTGTATTTTTATACAGTACATCGCCCGGCCATCATCCTGCAACCGCAATGATGGCCCGGCAAACTGAAAATCAGCGTAGCCCACAGGTGTCCTGCGGCAATCGGCCGCCTTCCAAGACAGGGGCCGTGGCCCTTTAACTGCATGGCACAAGACCTTCAGCCGTATCTAGGAATCGAACATCGTGAACATCAAATGGGCAGAAAGACTGCGCAAGGGCCTGCACGGCTCCGCCGACTCGCTGGGCAACCTGTGCGTGGAAGCCTTCCACTACCTGGCGCTGTTCGGCATCGGCGCGATCACCGCCTATGCGGCGGTGGTGACCTTCCTGGACATGCTGGGCAAGGGCGGGGTCAGCGTCGATGACATCCTGCTGCTGTTCATCTACCTGGAGCTGGGGGCGATGGTGGGGATCTACTTCAAGACCAACCACATGCCGATCCGCTTCCTGCTCTACGTGGCGATCACCGCGTTGACCCGCCTGCTGATCGGCGATGTCTCGCACCACAAGGCGCCGGATGTCGGGCTGCTGTACGTGTGCGGGGGCATCCTGCTGCTGGCCTTCGCCATCCTGGTGGTGCGCTACGCCTCGTACCGCTACCCGTCGACCAAGGCGCTGGATGCCAGCGGCAAGGAAGTGGACGAGGGCAAGTAGGCCTCAGTTGGCAATGCCGGCGGCAGGAAAGCGCTGCTCGCCGTGCCCAGTGCGGGTCAGGGCCGCCAGCACTTCCAGCGGGTTCTGCCCCAGCTCGATGGCCAGGCCCAGGCGGATGCTGTCGATGACCCGCTGCAGGCGCACCGGGTCGTTGCGCTGGGCCTGGCTGATCAGGCGCCTGGCGACCACGCCGCTGTCGTCGGAAAGGGTCAGCATGATGCTGCCGTCCAGGCGTTCGATGCTCAGGTTGACCCGGTACTCGGGGGCGAAGGCGGCGCTGATCTGATCGAAAGGGTTGTTCATGGTAGGGGTCTGCAGTGAATGACTGCAGGGGTTGACCGGAGGCGGCCGGGGTTGGTTCAGGCCCGCTGATCGGCGAACAAATGAAAACGCCCGGCGCGAGGCCGGGCGTTTTCATTGGACACATTCGAGTGTCAGGCGTCTGGATCGCTCAGTTCCAGGACGCCGCGCTTGCTGCGCAACTTGCCATAGAAGTGTTCCAGCGCATGGTTCAGCTTGCTGGCGGCGCCATCGACGGCATGTTCCAGCGAAGTGGCGGTGTGGGTCACGGAGATCGGCTGGTGACCTTTCGGGCGAGCCTCCATCTGGCAGCGTTTGTCGTGGGGACCGGGCTTGGCGCCGTTTTCGTCACGCAGGTGGACTTCGATGCGGGTGAGGTCGTCCTCGTAACGTTCGAGGCTGCTCTGCAGGGTACTGCGGACCCATTGGTCGAGACGGATGTTGCCTTCGATGTGGTTGCTGCTGTTGACCTGGATTTGCATGATTCAATCCTTATTCAGCTTGCTCGCGAGAGGCGTGCCTAGGCCACTGAGGGCGTTGGGTTTTCTGCGCCTCTTGACTCTAAAGTCAGGCAACCGCCGGACGAATTCAAGCCCTTTCGCAAAATAAATTTCCTGTTGCAAATCGGCCCGCTCGCAGCGATACCTGCCGATCACTGCAATCAATGATGCTGTGACACGCACCTGACGGCCCCTAAGCTCGGGCGCATCCATCTCATCCCTCGGGAGCGCCGCATGTCCAGCAACCCTCTGTTCCAGCCCTTCACCCTCGGCTCCCTCGACCTGCCGACCCGCGTGGTCATGGCACCGATGACCCGTACCTTCTGCCCCGGCGGCGTGCCCCACGACGGCGTGGTCGAGTACTACCGCCGCCGCGCCGCCGCCGGTGTCGGCCTGATCATCACCGAGGGCACCACGGTCGGGCACAAGGCCGCCAACGGCTACCCCAACGTGCCGCGCTTCCACGGTGAGGATGCCCTGGCCGGCTGGAAGCGCGTGGTCGAGGCCGTGCACGCCGAGGGCGGGCGCATCGTGCCGCAGCTGTGGCACGTGGGCAGTGTGCGCCGCCTGGGCACCGAGCCCGACGCTGCGGTCCCGGGCTATGGCCCGAGCGGCAAGGAAAAGGACGGCCAGGTGCTGGTCCACGGCATGAGCCGGGAGGATATCCGCGAGGTGATCGCCGCCTTCGCCCAGGCGGCGCGCGATGCCCAGGCCATCGGCATGGACGGCGTGGAGATCCACGGCGCCCACGGCTACCTGATCGACCAGTTCTTCTGGGAAGCCAGCAACCGTCGCGACGATGAATACGGCGGCGACCTGGCCGGGCGCTCGCGTTTCGCCATCGAACTGATCCAGGCCGTGCGCGCGGCCGTCGGCCCGGACTTTCCGATCATCCTGCGTTTCTCGCAATGGAAGCAGCAGGACTACAGCGCGCGCCTGGTGGAAACCCCCGAGGCCCTGGCGGCGTTCCTCAAGCCCCTGTCCGAGGCGGGCGTGGATATCTTCCACTGTTCCACCCGGCGCTTCTGGGAGCCGGAATTCGAGGGCAGCGAGTTGAACCTTGCCGGCTGGACCCGCCAGCTCACCGGCAAGCCGACCATCACCGTGGGCAGTGTCGGCCTGGATGGCGAGTTCCTGCAGTTCATGGTCGCCACCGACAAGGTGGCCAAGCCCGCCAGCCTGGAAGGGCTGCTGCGCCGCTTGCACGACCAGGAGTTCGATCTGGTGGCCGTGGGCCGCGCCTTGCTGGTGGACGCCGAGTGGGCGCGCAAAGTGCGGGACGGGCGTGAAGACGATGTGCTGCCGTTCAGCCGTGAGGCGCTGACGACCCTGGCTTGATCACCAGCGCCGGGGTCTGTTCGCGGGCGGACTGCAGCTCGCGGCAGGCGCCGTACAGGTAGCCCTCGAACTGCTCGACGATCGCCGGCCAGCCCTGGCGGCTGGCATGCTGGCGGGCGTTGAGGCGCACCCGGCGCAGGGTTTCGCCTTCCTCCAGCAACCAGCAGGCGGCGTCGATGAACGCCGCCTGGTCCCCCGGCATGGCCAGGGCGCCGCTGTGGCCGTGGCGGATATGCTGGGCGGCGGCGGCCTCGTCGTAGGCGACCACGGCCAGGCCCGAGGCGAGTGCCTCGAGCACGACATTGCCGAAGGTTTCGGTCAGGCTCGGGAACAGGAACAGATCGCCGCTGGCGTAATGTTCGGCCAGCACCTTGCCGCGCTGTGCGCCACAGAACACGGCATCGGGCAGTTGCTGTTCGAGTTGGCCGCGCATCGGGCCATCGCCGACGATCACCAGGCGCAATCGCCGCTGTGGATAGGCCTTGGCCAGCGCCTCCATGCAAGGACGCAGCAGGGCCAGGTTCTTCTCCACGGCCAGGCGTCCGACGTGCAGCACGGCAATGTCATCCACACCCAGCCCCCACTGCTCGCGCAGGGCCTGGCTGCGCCGTGATGGGGTGAACAGGCTGGCATCGACGCCGCGGGCCATCAGGCCGAGCCGCTCGAAACCACGGCGTTCCAGCTCCAGGCGCTGGCTGACGCTGGGCACCAGGGTGATGGCGGTGCGCCGATGGAACCAGCGCAGGTAGTGGGTGAGCATCCGCGACAGCAGGCCCAGGCCATATTGCCCCGAGTACTGCGGGAAGTTGGTGTGGAAGCCGCTGACCACCGCCACGCCCAGGCGCCGGGCGGCGCGCAGGGCGCTCAGGCCCAGCGGGCCTTCGGTGGCGATGTACAGCACGTCCGGACGTTGCCGGCGCCAGCGGCGCCACAGCTTGTGCATCGACACCTCGCCCCATTGCAGGCCAGGGTAGCCCGGCAATGGCCAACCCCGGCACAACAGCAGGGTCTCATCGTTGCCGGCCCCGTTGTCGGAGGCCTGGCGCGGGCGGATCAGTTCCACCTGGTGGCCGCGCAGACGCAGCCCTTCGCTGAGGCGGCCAAGGGTATTGGCCACGCCATTGATCTCGGGTGGGAAGGTTTCGCTGACCAGGGTGATACGCAGGGACGGTGTGCTCATGAGAAAAAGTGTCCGCCGCCCCCGTTGCGGCCATGTGACGCCTTTGTGACGTGCGCATGACGCCTGATTTCCGGCACTTTCAGTCGTTTGAATATTTCCTTGCAAAGCTCTCAAGAACTCTTGTCACGCAGCCGATGCAGAGGCATTCGACTACAGGAATTCGCTCCGGGAGAGCGGCCATGTTCAACAGCAAACTGAAGAAAGAAATCCAGCAACTGCGCGAAGAGCTGATGTCCATCGAGCAGGTCAAGAACAGCCTCGACAGCGAGATGCTGGTGCTCCAGCTCGACCCCCAGGGGCGCATCGAGTCGGTAAACAACAACTTCGAGGCCGAGATGGGCTATCGCGCCGAGCAGCTGGTCGGGCGCAACATCGAAGAGATCGTGCCGGCGCATGTGAAGAAGCTTGATTTCTACCAGCGCATGAAGCACGCCATCACCCGTGGCGAGCACCTCAACGGCGCCTTCCGTCTGCTGCGCGGCAACGGTGACGAGGCCTGGCTGCGCTCGATCCTGCAGCCGGTCAAGGACAGTGACGGGCGCATCAAGTACTTCTCTCTGCACTCCAGCGACCTGACCCGCACCATCGAGACCTCCCGCGAGCACGAGAGCCTGATCAAGGCCCTGATGCGCTCCACCGCGGTGATCGAGTTCAACCTCGAAGGCCAGGTGCTGACCGCCAACGACCGCTTCCTGCAGACCATGGGCTACAGCCTGGAGCAGATCCGTGGCAAGTCCCACCGGATGTTCTGCGACCCGGAAGAAGCCAACTCGGCCGGTTACCAGGCTTTCTGGGAGCGGCTGCGTCGCGGCGAATTCGTCGCCGAGCGTTTCAAGCGCATCGACGCCCATGGCCGCGTGGTCTGGCTGGAGGCCTCGTACAACCCGATCATCGACGCCCATGATGTGCTGTACAAGGTGGTCAAGTTCGCCACCGTGATCACCGACCAGGTCAACCAGGAACTGGCCGTGGCCCAGGCCGCCGACATCGCCTACACCACCTCGCTGGAGACCGACGACAGCGCGCGCAAGGCCACCGACGTGGTGACCCAGACCGTCGAGGTGATGCGCGGCCTGGAAGGCTCGATGCAGGACGCCGCCGATGGCATCCAGGCGCTGGACAAGCAGTCGAAGGTGATCGGCGCGATCATCAAGACCATCAGCGACATCGCCGGGCAGACCAACCTGCTGGCGCTCAACGCCGCCATCGAGGCTGCCCGCGCCGGCGAGCAGGGGCGTGGCTTTGCCGTGGTCGCCGACGAAGTGCGCCAGCTGGCCTCGCGCACCAGCAGTGCCACCGAGGAGATCGCCAAGGTGGTGCAGCAGAACGAACAGTTGGCCCAGGCCGCGGTGGACATCATCGACACCAGCAAGCGCCAGGCCGAGCAGGGCCTGGCCCTGGCCGCCGATACCGGCGGGGTGATCGTCGAGATCCAGGAAGGGGCGAAGAAGGTGGTGGATGCGGTGGGGCAGTTTTCCAGTCAGTTGAGCCACTGATTGGCTTCATGGAGCAAACCGTAACTTATTGATTTAGTGAGACCCTGTGGCAGCGGCCTTGTGTCGCGAAAGGGGCGCGCAGCGGCCCCAGATTCCGGGCGAACATCGAAATTGCTGGGGCTGCTGCGCAGCCCTTTCGCGACACAAGGCCGCTCCCACAGGGAGATAGCTCCCTGCGCAACAGCGTAGTCCGAAGGGCTGTGTGATCTCCCACAGGTCAGGTACGCTCACGCACCCAGAACAGCGTCGCCCCGGCCACCGCCGCCGGCATCATCAGCACGTTGACCCCCGGAATCATCAGCGCAAGATAAGTGATTCCGCCAAAACCCATCGATTGCCAGCGCTTCTGCCGCAGCCAGGCGAGCATGTCCTGCCAGCTCATCTTGTTGTTGTCCGCCGGGTAGTCGATGTACTGGATGGCCATCATCCAGATGCCGAACACCAGCCACAGCGGCGCGGCGATCACGTTCACCACCGGGATGAACGAGAGGATGAACAGGCCGATGGCCCGCGGCAGGAAATAGCCCAGCTTGCGCATCTCGCGGCTGAGGGTGCGGGGCACCATGGCCACCAGTTCGCCCCAGCTGAAGGGCGGGAAGTTGTCCTGGCCGCGCACCACCACCTCGACTTTTTCCGCCAGGAAGCCGTTGAACGGGGCGGCGATGATGTTGGCCAGCAAGGTGAAGGTGAAGAACACCATCAATAGCACCAGTGCGACGAACAGCGGCCACAGGATATAGCTGAGGAAGCTCAGCCAGTCGGGCAGGGTGGGCATCAGCGCATCGACCCACAGGCTGAACTGATGGCCGGCGAAGTAGATCAGGCCGCCGAACAGCAGCAGGTTGACCGCCAGCGGCAGCAGCACGAACAGGCGCAGGCTCGGGCTCAGGATCAGTTTCAGGCCTTCACGCAGGTACTGGGGGCCGGAAAGGACAGGGGCTTGCATCGGAATGCTCCGCTTGAGGAAAACGCGCTGACCTTACCGAGTTTGGCGCGCCGACGAAAGGCACCGCGCCTTTGGGAAACGGCGTGTAACAAAGCATTGGGACAATGGCTGACGGATAGAGACTGTCTATAAGGTGGATTGTCGAAGGATATTTCCTTAATCTCTGCGGCCTCGCTACAGTGCGCTCAACTTTTTTGGTTTTGGACCAACGCGTTGTAGCCTTCCCCAAGTGCTGCGTGGGTCCCTTTTAATTCCAGCTGGCGCAACCGGCACCTAGATGCCGGCCCCGTGCGACCCGCTCGACAGGAGTTCGACATGTCCGAAGTACGTCATTCGCGCGTCATCATTCTCGGTTCCGGCCCTGCCGGTTACAGCGCCGCGGTGTACGCCGCCCGCGCCAACCTCAAGCCGCTGCTGATCACCGGCATGCAGGCTGGCGGCCAGCTGACCACCACCACCGAAGTCGACAACTGGCCGGGCGACCCCCATGGCCTGACCGGCCCGGCCCTGATGCAGCGCATGCAGGAACACGCCGAGCGCTTCGAGACCGAGATCGTCTTCGACCATATCAACGCCGTCGACCTGGCCAACAAGCCGTTTACCCTGCAGGGTGACAGCGGCACCTACACCTGCGACGCGCTGATCGTCGCCACCGGCGCCAGCGCCCGCTACCTGGGCCTGCCGTCGGAAGAAACCTTCATGGGCAAGGGCGTTTCGGCCTGCGCCACCTGCGACGGTTTCTTCTACCGCAACAAGCCGGTCGCCGTTGTCGGTGGCGGCAACACCGCCGTGGAAGAGGCGCTGTACCTGGCCAACATCGCCAGCAAGGTGACCTTGGTGCATCGCCGCGATACCTTCCGTGCCGAGAAGATCCTGATCGACAAGCTGCACGCCCGTGTCGCCGAAGGCAAGATCGAGCTCAAGCTCAACGCCACCCTGGACGAAGTGCTGGGTGACAACATGGGCGTGACCGGTGCGCGCCTGAAGAACAACGACGGCAGCTTCGACGAAATCAAGGTCGACGGCGTGTTCATCGCCATCGGCCACACCCCGAACACCTCGCTGTTCGAAGGCCAGCTGACCCTGAAGGACGGCTACCTGGTGGTCCACGGTGGCCGTGAAGGCAACGCCACCGCCACCAACGTCGAGGGCGTGTTCGCCGCCGGCGACGTGGCCGACCACGTCTACCGCCAGGCCATCACCTCGGCCGGCGCCGGCTGCATGGCGGCCCTGGACGTCGAGCGCTACCTGGACGGCCTGGCCAACGCCGCGCACTGATCCAGCCTTTGCGGGCCAGCCCTGCATAAAAAAACCGGCCATCTGGCCGGTTTTTTTGTACCCGCGTTTCAGCTCACAGGCTCAGGCGCATCGACAGGTCCACCGCCTTCACGTCCTTGGTCATCGCGCCGATCGATATGTAGTCCACACCCGTTTCGGCGATCACCCGCAGGGTGGTCTCGTTGACGCCGCCGCTGGCCTCCAGCTTGGCCTTGCCGGCGGTGAGGCGCACCGCTTCGCGCATCTCGTCCAGGGTCAGCTCGTCGAGCATGACGATATCGGCCCCGGCCACCAGCGCCTGGCGCAGTTCGTCCAGGCTTTCCACCTCGATTTCCACCGGTTTGCCCGGGGCGATGCGGTGCGCCGCCGCCACGGCCTCGGCCACGCCACCGCTGGCGGCGATATGGTTTTCCTTGATCAGGAAGGCGTCGTACAGGCCGATGCGGTGGTTGTGGCAGCCGCCGCAGGTGACCGCGTACTTCTGCGCCAGGCGCAGGCCGGGCAGGGTCTTGCGGGTGTCGAGCAGGCGCACCTGGGTGCCCTCTACCAGGTCGGCCAGCAAGCGTGCGCGGGTGGCCACGCCCGAGAGCATCTGCAGGAAGTTCAGCGCCGAGCGTTCGCCGCTGAGCAGCGAGCGTGCCGGGCCTTCGAGGTGGAACAGCACCTGGTTGGCCGTGGCCCGTTCGCCGTCGGCCACCTGCCAGTGCACCGCCACCCGTGGGTCGAGCTGGCGGAACACCGTATCGACCCAGGCGGTGCCGGCGATCACGCAGTCCTCGCGGGTGATGATGGTCGCCTTGGCCAGGCGCTCGGCCGGGATCAGCTGGGCGGTGATGTCACCGCTGCCGATGTCTTCGAGCAGCGCGCGGCGCACGTTGGCTTCGATTTCGGCGGTCAGGTCGGCGAGGCGTAGGTTCGGCATGGTCGGCTCCACAAGCTAGGTGCCGGCGATTATAGGGCAGGGGGGCTGCGTGTACAGCTGCCGGGCCGATGACCTTTGGTCCGGCGGTTTGAGCAATCCAGCGAACGCACTGTCAGTTGAGGCGTGCGAATGGCGTGCTGGCAGCTATCACAATTTTCACCGATAATAGCGCCCAGTATTTGGCGTCATAGCTTTGACGATTACCTCCAGTCGAACAACGCAACATCCAGCAAGGAGTCCGGGATGCATGATGAAGGCAAGGTGGTGCCCCTGGCGGCCGCCATCGACCGGGGTGCGCGCGCGCCCTCGCCATGCCTTCCCGTGCTGCTCCTGCAGGTGCGCGACAAGGCCGCGCTGCAATTGCGCCAGGGCTTGCAGGCGCTGTTCGACAATGCCGACGACACCCTGTTCGAAATGGCCGACAAGGCCAGCGGTCGTCTCGACCAGAACCTGTATTTCGAAGCCATGCGCGACCTGCGCCTAAAGCGCAAGAGTATTGAACGGGGTTTCCTCGACACCTTCTACGAGGCCTTCGCCCGGATCGGCCAGGGCGACGGGCTCGAGTCCCTGGTCAGGGCACAGACGCAGGACAAGCCGTCGCTGGAGCGCTCGGTGGCCGTGCAGGCCATGGTCGACCGGGTGCTGTCCCGCGACGGCTTCCTGCTGGAGCAGTTGAACCTGCGCTTCACCACGCTGCTGGAGTTGCCGCTGGCGAGCGCAAGCAATCCCCTGGGCCCTGGCAACCTGTGTGGCTACTTCCTGGACGCCGGGCGTAACCTGGGAGTCGGCGCCAGCGTCAAGATGGTGCTGCTCAAGCTGTTCGAGCGCTATGTGCTGCGTGACCTCGACCTGTTATATGGCGAGGCCAGCCAGTTGCTCGCCAGCGCCGGTGTGCTGCCTGACCTGATGCCCGCCCCACGGCGCCGCGCCGAGGACCGGCGCAGTATCGCCCGGCGCATCCCGGCCAGCCCGGCGCTGGGCGGCTTGTCCGACTCCGCCGGCCAGGCCTTCTTCGCCTCGGTGCAGGCGCTGCTGGCGCCGGTGCGCGGGCGTGTCGCGCCGCGGCTGCAGGCGGCCGGAGCGGCACAACCGACTAGCACCGGCGACCTGCTGCGCCTGCTTACCCACTTGCAGCATTATGTGCCGGCCCCCGGCGAGCCGGATGACTTCAACCTCGGCCAGCAGTTGGAGCAGCTGTTGCTGCGGGTCAGCGTGCGCAGTGGCACGCGGCGGCGGATCGCTACCGACGACGAAGACACGATCAACCTGGTCGACCTGCTGTTCACCTACATCCAGGGCGACGACAACCTGCCGGCCAGCCTGCGGGCGCTGATCGCCCGCCTGCATATCCCGGTGCTCAAGGTCGCACTGATCGACAAGGGCATGTTCAGCCGTGGCAGCCACCCGGCGCGGCGCCTGCTCAACGAGATCGCCGCCGTGGCCATCGGCTGGGAGAGCGATGCCGAGGGGCTGCGCGACAGCCTGCACCTGCGGGTCGAGCGTATCGTCCAGCGCCTGCTCAATGACTTTTCCGACGACTGCGCGGTGTTCAACGAGCTGCTCGACGAGTTTCTCGCCTTCAGCCAGGACGAGCGCCGACGCAACGAACTGCTCGAGCAGCGTACCCGTGACGCCGAGGAGGGCCGTGCCCGTACCCTGCAGGCCCGCCAGCGGGTGCAGCAGGAGCTGAACGACCGCCTGCATGGCCGGGTGCTGCCGCAGGTGGTGGTGCAGATGCTGGTGCAGTCCTGGAGCCAGGTGCTGCTGCTGGCCTGGCTGAAGCAGGGCGAGGCCTCGGCGGCCTGGGCCGACGCCCTGGCGACGGTGGACGACCTGCTGGTCAGCATTGCCCCGTACCGTGAGCCGCAGCGCCTGCTGGAGCAGGTGCCGGGCCTGCTCAAGGCCTTGCGCGACGGCCTGGCGGGGATAGCGCTGGACTCCGCCGCCACCCGTGATTTCTTCCTGCAACTGGAGAAGCTGCACCTGCGCGCCTGCGGTGGCACGCCTGAGCCGGATGCCGCGCTGGACGAGGTGTGGCTGGAAGACGCTATCGTGCTGGCGGTCAGCGACGAGTCCGCCCTTGCCCCTGGCCTGCCACTCGACGAACAGGAGCCGGCGTTGCGCCAGGTTCAGCGCCTGCAGGTCGGTTCCTGGGTCGAGGTGATGGACGACGACGAGCCGCTGCGCTGCAAGCTGGTGGCGCGCATCGACAGCAACGACCGCCTGGTCTTCACCAACCGCACCGGCATGAAGGTGCGTGAATGGAACCGCATGGGCCTGGCCCTGGCCCTGCGCCGTGGCGAGGTGCGCCTGCTGGACGACGGCCTGCTGTTCGAGCGGGCGCTGGAAGCGGTGCTGGAGCAGTTGCGCGGGCAGCAGGCGCAGTAACGCTGACTTTCCCTACACAATCATTTACATGCAAGCGCCGGCCGGCCACGGCATACTGGGCACCTGTCTCGGGCGTCATTTCAGGATCTGCACCATGCAATTGGACCGTGCGACCGGCTGGTTCACCGGCGTCAGCCACTGCCCCTCGCCGAACTTCAACGCCCGCCCTGACGGCGAGGCCATCGCGCTGCTGGTCATCCACAACATCAGCCTGCCCCCGGCCTGCTTCGGCACCGGCAAGGTGCAGCAGTTCTTCCAGAACCGCCTGGACCCGAACGAACACCCTTACTTCGCGACCATCAACCACCTGACCGTCTCGGCGCACCTGTTCGTCGAGCGCGATGGTGCGGTGACCCAGTTCGTCTCGTTGCTCGACCGCGCCTGGCATGCCGGCGTGTCGCGCTTTGGCGAGCGCGAGGGCTGCAACGATTTTTCCATCGGCATCGAGCTGGAGGGCACCGACGAACTGCCCTATACCGATGCCCAGTACGCCACCCTGGAGCGGCTGACCCGCGAGATCCGCGCGGCCTGGCCTGTGATCGACGCCCAGCGCATCTGTGGCCACAACGACATTGCCCCGCAGCGCAAGACCGATCCGGGCCCGGCCTTCGACTGGCCACGCTACCGGGCCGCGCTGCAACGCAACGAGGACAAGGCATGAGTTTTCTGGTGTTGGTGCTGGCGCTGTGGATCGAGAAGTTCTCGGCCCTGCGCCAGCGGTTGCAGCGCGACGGCTTCTACCTGGGCGAGCTGGTGCGCCTGGAGCGCAGCGGCAAGGTCCACCCCTGGTGGACGCTGGGCATCCTGGTCCTGGCGCCGGTGGTGTTGCTCGTGCTGCTGTTGCATGTGCTGGAGCCGGTGGCCTACGGCCTGCTGGCGTTGCCGGTGCACCTGCTGGTGCTGGTCTACAGCCTGGGCCGCGGCGATGTGAAGGCGGCGCTCGGGCCGTTTCGCGACGCCTGGCGTCGCGGTGACGAACAGGCCGCGCTGCATGTGGCCGAGCGCGACCTGGGGCTGGCTGCCGACGATGCCCAGAACCTGATCAAGCGGGTCCAGGGCCATCTGCTGTGGCAGGCCTACCAGAGCTTCTTCGCGGTGATCTTCTGGTACTTCCTGCTCGGCCCCGGAGCTGCGTTGACCTACCGCCTGCTGGCGCTGACCATGGACAACAGCCGCCAGCCGGCGCTGCAGACCCTGGCCGGGCAATTGCGCCACGCCATGGACTGGCTGCCGGTGCGGGTGATGACGGTGAGCTTTGCCCTGGTCGGCAACTTCGTCGCGGTGACCCGGGTGATGTTGCACGAGCTGCTCGACTGGCATGTCAGCGCCGGGCACCTGGTGGCCAAGGTCGGCCGGGTGGCCGACGACATTCCCGAGGAGGAAGACCGCCAGCGTGGCCTGGAGCGCCTGGACAGCCTGTGGGAGCTGCTGCTGCGTTGCGCCGTATTGTGGTATGCCTGCTTCGCCCTGTGGACCGTGCTGGTCTGAGCTGTTCATCAGCCCGTTACTTGCTTAACCATAAGTTACAAACCTTGATTCCAATCTGCGCTATACAAAGCCACTGGCCCTAGATGGCCTTGTGCTACCCCGCAGAACAACAAGAATTCAAGGAGGTGACCTGTGAAGCGTCTGCTCTATCCGGCCATCGCACTGATGAATCGGCTGAGCTTCGGCATGAAGTTCAGCCTGATCAGCGTCCTGTTCTTCCTGCCCATGCTGGTCACCAGCTTCTACCTGGTCCGCGATGCCTACAACCAGCTGCAGGCCACCCGCGGCGAACTGCAGGGGCTGGCGCCGTTGTCCGAGAGCCTGGCCCTGCGCGGCGACCTGGAGACCTTGGGCAACCTGCTGCAGATCAACGCCGTATTGGGCCAATCGGGCCAGGCCGGCGATGTGGAGAGCCGTATCGCCGCCCTGCAGGACAAGGTCCAGGCCCGACTCGACGGCCTCAAGGGCAGCGACCCGGCCCTCGAAGCCAAGCGTACCGAGCTGGCCGAGGCCTTTGCCCGTGCCCGCGACGAAAGCTCGCTGCAGAACAAGGCGGCGCTGTTCGACAAGCTGCTGGCCCAGGCCCAGGTGCTGGGCAAGCAGGTCGCCAGCCAGTCGGGGCTGAACCAGGACAGCCAGGCCTCGGTGCGCCAGTTGAGCGAGCTGGTCGGCAACGCCACGGCGCAAGTCACCCAGGCCCTGGGCGAAGGCCGGGCGATGGGCGCGGTGGCCCTGGGCCGCGGCTTCATGGACTCCTCGGGCAGCGCGCGTTTTGAAGACCTGCTGCAGCGCCTGGAGCGGCTGTCGGCCGACTACGCCATTCGCCTCGACGACGTCCTGGCCAGCGATGCTGGGCTCAGGGCCGCGCTGGCCAGCGATGCCCAGGCCAGCCAGGCCACGGTCAAGCAGGCCGCGACCCTGTTCGAGGACCAGGTGGTGGTGGCCGAGACCCTGGATGCGCCCTGGGCCGGCTTCTACCAGCAGACCAGCGACCTGATGGCGCAGACCTACCGCTTCAACGACGCGGTCCTGGCCCACCTGCACGGCCAGCTGGAGGAGCGCCTGGGCGAGCACCGCCTGCGCACGGTCGCGCTGGTCGCGGCCCTGGCCACGGTGTTTGCGCTGATCATCTACCTGTACGGCGGCTTCTATGTCTCCACCCGCGAAACCCTCGGTAACCTGGGCAATGCCATGGACAAGGTGGCCGCCGGCGACATGACCATCAGCTTCAAGGCCAACAGCCAGGACGAACTGGGCGAGCTGGGGCGTGGCTTCAACGAGACGGTACGGCGCATTCGCGGGCTGATCGAGCAGGTCGGCAAGACCGTGACCACGGTCGAGGAGCAGGCCGGGCAGGTGCTGTCGGTGTCGAGCCGCAGCAACCAGGCGGTCAGCGGCCAGCGCGAGCAGATCGAGCAGGTGGCCACGGCCATGAACCAGATGAGCGCCACCGCGCAGGAGGTCGCCCGCAGCGCCGCCCTGGCCGCCGAAGGCGCGCAGCGGGTCAACCACGAGAGCGCCTCGGGCCGCGACCTGGTGGCAAGTCAGCAGGGCAGCATTGCCCGCCTGGCCGGCGAGATCGACCAGAGCGTGGTGGCGGTCAACCAGCTGGCGGGCGACAGCCAGGCCATCGGCCGGGTGCTGGAAGTGATCCGCAGCATTGCCGAGCAGACCAACCTGCTGGCCCTCAACGCCGCCATCGAGGCGGCCCGGGCCGGCGAGCAGGGCAGGGGCTTCGCCGTGGTCGCCGACGAAGTGCGGACCCTGGCCAGGCGCACCCAGGACTCCACCGAAGAGATCGCGCAGATGATCCAGCGCCTGCGCGAAGGCGTTGGCGCGGCGGTGCGGGTGATGGGCAGCAGCCATCAGATGGCCGCCGGCACCGTGGACGAGGCGCGCCAGGTGCAGCAGGCGCTGGGCAATATCCTTGGCGCGGTGGGCGGGATCGTCGAGCAGAACCAGCAGATCGCCGCCGCCGTCGAGCAGCAGACCGCCGTGGCCCACGACATCGACCAGAACATCGTGGCGATCAACCGCGCGGCACAGGACACCACCGAGGGCGCCTGCCAGACCGAGGACGCCAGCCGGGCGTTATCGGCGCAGGTGGTGGAGCTCAAGCGGTTGATCGGGGCGTTCAGGGTGTGATCGAGGGCAGCGTAGATCCCGTGTAGGAAAGGCCTTACCGAGGCGTCGGACTGGTCGGAAAGGGCTGCGTATCAGCCCCAGGATTTTAGTGTTGACGCAAAGATCGTTGGGGCCGCGTTGCGGCCCTTTCGTGACACAAGGCCGCTCCCACAGGGGGCAGTTCCCTGCGCGATAGCGCAGCCCAAAGGGCTGGGCGATCTCCTACACGGGATGCGTGTCGGACTGCCAGCCAAAGACCTCGCAAGCGTTTCGACTGCTGGCCTCGGCCAGCAGCCCTGGCTCGATCCCCATGACTTCGGCCAGCGCTACGGCAATCTCAGGTAAGTGCTCCGGGCTGTTGCGCTGCCCCGGGAACATCGCCGGCGCCATGTCCGGCGCGTCGGTCTCCAGCACCACGCTGTCCAGCGGTAGCCGTGGCAGGGTCTTGCGCAGGCGCAACGCCTGGGGCCAGGTGCCGGCGCCGCCGAGCCCCAGCTTGAAGCCGAGCCTGATGTACTCCCGCGCCTCCTCGTAGCTGCCGGCAAAGGCATGGATGATCCCCGCCCGCGCCGGCTTGTAGCGCTTGAGCGTGGCGATGACCTGGGCGTGGCTGCGGCGCACGTGCAGCAGTGACGGCAGCTCGAAGTCGCAGGCCAGTTGCAGCTGGGCCTCGAACAACGCCTGCTGGCGCGCCGGGTCCAGCTCGGGCAGGTAGAAATCCAGGCCGAACTCACCCACCGCGCATAGTCGTGGATCGCCGCGCAGGCGTTCGAGCCAGTCGCGCAGCTGCGCCAGGTGCTCGGGGCGGTGCTGCTCGAGGTAGATCGGGTGCAGTCCCAGTGCCGCGTACACGCCTTCGTTGGCGCAGGCCAGGTCCCAGACCCGCTGGAAATTGTCCTGGTACACCCCCAGCACCACCATGCGCTCCACCCCGCGTGCCGCCGCGTTGGCCAGCAGGCGCGGGCGGTCGGCATCGAAGTCGGGGAAGTCGAGGTGGGTGTGGGTGTCGATCAGGCGCATGTTCAGGCCTTGGCGATCCGTTGCTTGAAGGTGCGGCCGATGGCGTGCACGCCGGGCTCGTAGCGCTTGTCCTCGATGGCGGCCAGGGCCAGTTCCAGCGCGGTGGCGGCGATCAGGCCGTGCTGCTGGGCCATGGCGTTGACCGGCAGCGGCAGGAAATCGAGCAGCTGGTTGTCGCCGAAGGTGCCCAGTTGCAGCTCGCGCGAATTCTCCGGACGCGCCTGGAGCGTGTCGAACACGCCTTGCAGCAGTACGTAGGAGGTAGTCACCAGGGCATCCGGCAGGCCGCCCAGCTCGTCGATCAGTTGCTGCATCAGGCGCTGGCCGCATTCGCGGCTGAAGGCCTCGCCCTGGTAGCGGCGCACGTCGCCGTCGAAGCCTTGCAGGGCCTCGTCGAAGCCACCGGCGCGGGCCTGGCTCACCGACAGCTCGGGGCGCGCGCCAATCAGCGCGATGCTGCGTGGGCGGGTTTTCAGCAGGCTCTGGGCCAGCTGGCGGCTGGCGTCGCGGTCGTCGCTGATCACCGAGCAGAAATGCGCCGGGTCCAGGCGCCGGTCGATGGCGATCACCGGCAGGCCCTTGGCCTGCAACTCGCGATAGCTGTCGTCTTCCGGTGGCAGGCAGCTGGCGACGAACAGCGCGTCACAGCGCCGGGCACGGAACAGCTGCTGCAGCTGACGCTCGCTGTCGGGCTGGTCGTCGCTGCTGGCGATCAGCAACTGGTAGCCACGGGCACGGGCGCCTTGCTCCAGTTGCTTGGCGATACGGGCGTAGCTGGGGTTCTCCAGATCCGGGAGAATGAAGCCCAGGGTGCGCGTGTGGCGGCTGCGCAGGCCGGCGGCCTGGGGGTTGGGCGTGAAGCCGTGGGCCTCGACCACCGCACGCACGCGCTCGACGGTGCTGTTGCTGATGCGCTGCTGTTCGGCCTTGCCATTGATGACGTAGCTGGCGGTGGTCACGGACACACCGGCCAGACGGGCGATATCGCTGAGTTTCACCGAATTTTCCTTGTTGTTTCCGGGACTGGCTGCGGGGCTTGACCGGCTAGTTTCACCCATCGGCGGGCCCGCGCGCAGACGACCATTGTCGCAATTGTCCGACAGGATGGGGCTTTTTCGTCGGCAGATTATCGAGTAACGTGGCCGCTTGGTCAGATTAAACGTTTCAGCAAAACGAAATTTCCTGCCTGGAAATAAGGTTTCCCTTGTTGCGCTGATCGTTTTGGCGGCTTTTGCCGTCGAATTCCACAACAATACCTCGGTAGCCGACAGGGTTGCCGCAAAAGGAGAGGGTCATGCTCGAGCTTGCCGTGGAGCAGATTGCCATGGGCCAACGTGCCGCCGACAAAGGCGAGGCACTGGCGTTGCTGGCCGATCGACTGGTTGCCGATGGCCTGGTCGCCGAGGGCTACCTGGCAGGGTTGCAGGCCCGGGAAGTGCAGGGCTCGACCTTCCTCGGCCAGGGCATCGCCATCCCCCACGGCACGCCGCAGACCCGCGAGCTGGTGTACGCCACCGGCGTGCGCCTGCTGCAGTTCCCCAATGGCGTGGACTGGGGCGACGGCCAGATCGTCTACCTGGCCATCGGCATCGCCGCCCGCTCCGACGAACACCTGCGTCTGCTGCAACTGCTGACCCGCGCCCTGGGCGAAACCGACCTGGCCGAGGCGTTGCGGCGGGCCAGCAGCGCCGAGGCGCTGCTCAAACTGCTGCAAGGCGCGCCGCGCGAGCTGGCGCTGGATGCCCAGCTGGTCGGCCTCAACCTGGCGGCGGAGGACTTCGACGAACTGGCCTGGCGCGGTGCCCGCCTGCTGCACCGCGCCGGCTGTGCCGACAGCGGCTTTGCCGCCGTGCTGCAGCAGACCGAGCCGCTGCCGCTGGGCGAAGGCCTGTGGTGGCTGCACAGTGAACGCGAGGTGCGTCAACCGGGGCTGGCCTTCGTCACTCCACAGCAGCCACTGCGCTACCGCGACCAGCCACTCAATGGGCTGTTCTGCCTGGCCAGCCTCGGCGCCGCCCACCAGGCTTTGCTCGAGCGTCTGTGCGAGGTGCTGATCGAGGGCCGTGGGCAGATGCTCTACCAGGCCACCAGCAGCCGCGCCGTGCTCGAAGTGCTCGGCGGCGAGGCGCCCGCCGACTGGCCCAGCGCCCGGGTGGTGCTGGCCAACGCCCATGGCCTGCATGCGCGTCCGGCCAAGGTGCTGGCGCAGTTGGCCAAGGGCTTCGAGGGCGAGATCCGCATTCGCCTGCAAGACAGCGCCCAGCCCGCCGTCTCGGTGAAGAGCCTGAGCAAGCTGCTGAGCCTGGGCGCTCGCCGTGGCCAGGTGCTGGAACTGATCGCCGAACCGGGCGTTGCCGCCGATGCCTTGCCGGTGCTGCTGGCCGCCATCGAGCAGGGGCTGGGCGAGGAGGTCGAGCCCTTGCCGCAAACGGCAGCAGTGGAGCCGCCACCCATCGAAATCCTCCAGGCTCCGGCGCCCGGCAGCACCCTGCAAGGTGTCGCGGCCGCGCCGGGCATCGCCAGTGGCCCGGCCCATGTGTGCGTCGAGCGCGAAATCGATTACCCGCTGCGCGGTGAGTCGCCCGGCCAGGAGCGCGCCAGGTTGCGAGCGGCCATCGACAAGGTGCACGCCGACCTGCAGGCCTTGGTGCAACGCAGCGACAAGGCCATCGGCGAAATTTTCGTCACCCACCAGGAAATGCTGGCCGACCCGGCCCTGACCGATGACGTCGAGCTGCGCCTGGCCCAGGGCGAGAGCGCCGCCGCCGCGTGGATGGCGGTGATCGAGAGCGCCGCCCGCCAGCAGGAAGCGCTGCACGATGCGCTGCTGGCCGAGCGCGCCGCCGACCTGCGGGATATCGGTCGCCGTGTGCTGGCCCAGTTGTGTGGCGTGCAGGCGGTGGTCGAGCCCGAGCAGCCCTACGTGCTGGTGATGGCCGAGGTGGGCCCATCCGATGTGGCGCGCCTGGACCCGGCGCGGGTCGCCGGCATCGTCACCGCCCAGGGCGGCGCCACGGCCCACAGCGCCATCGTCGCCCGGGCCCTGGGCATCCCGGCGGTGGTCGGTGCCGGGGCGGCAGTGCTGCTGCTGGAAAGCGGCACGCCGCTGTTGCTCGATGGCCAGCGCGGGCAGGTCGAGGTCGCGCCGCCCGAGGCCCGCTTGCAACGGGCGCTGGCCGAGCGCGATGCCCGTGAGCGGCGCTTGCAGATCGCTTGGGCCAACCGCCATGAGCCGGCCCTGACCCGTGACGGCCACGGCGTCGAAGTGTTCGCCAACATCGGCGAAAGCAGTGGCATCGACAAGGTAGTGGAGCAGGGCGCCGAAGGCGTCGGCCTGCTGCGCACCGAGCTGATCTTCATGGCCCATCCGCAACTGCCCGATGTGGCCACCCAGGAGGCCGAGTACCGGCGGGTGCTCGATGGCCTGGCCGGGCGCCCGCTGGTGGTGCGCACCCTCGATGTGGGCGGCGACAAGCCCTTGCCGTACTGGCCGATCGCGGCGGAAGAGAACCCGTTCCTCGGCGTGCGCGGCGTGCGTCTGACCCTGCAACGCCCGCAGGTGATGGAAGAGCAACTGCGGGCCCTGCTGCGCGCAGCGGACAATCGCCCGCTGCGCATCATGTTCCCCATGGTCGGCCAGCTCCATGAATGGCGCGCCGCCAAGGCCATGGTCGAGCGCCTGCGCCAGGAAATTCCGGTGGCCGACCTGCAAGTGGGCATCATGGTCGAGGTACCGTCGGCCGCCTTGCTGGCGCCACAGCTGGCCCGCGAGGTGGACTTCTTCAGCATCGGCACCAACGACCTGACCCAGTACACCCTGGCCATCGACCGTGGCCACCCGAGCCTCTCGGCCCAGGCCGACGGCCTGCACCCGGCGGTGCTCAACCTGATCGACATGACCGTGCGCGCCGCCCATGCCCAGGGCAAGTGGGTGGGCGTGTGCGGCGAACTGGCGGCCGATCCGCAGGCTGTAGCCGTGCTGCTGGGCCTGGACGTGGACGAACTGAGCGTCGCCGCCCGCAGCATTCCTGAAGTCAAGGCACTGGTGCGCCAGGCCGACCTTTCGACGGCCCGCGCCCTGGCGCGCGAGGCCCTGCAACAAGACAGCGCCGAGGCAGTCCGGGCGCTGGTGGAGCGTTATTGATGGCCAAGATCCTCACCCTCACCCTCAACCCGGCGCTGGATATCACCATCAGCCTCGATCGCCTGCGCCCCGGCGCGGTCAACCGCAGCCAGGCCCAGCACAGCCATGCCGCCGGCAAGGGGCTGAACGTCGCCCAGGTGCTGGCCGACCTGGGCCACAGCGTGACCGTCGGCGGGTTTCTCGGGCTCGACAACCTGGCGCCGTTCGAGGCGCTGATCGCCTGGCGTGGGTTCGCCGACTGCTTCGTCCGTGTGCCCGGCGAGACCCGCAGCAACATCAAGCTGGTCGAGGCCGATGGTCAGGTCACCGATATCAACGGCCCCGGGCCTGAAGTCGACGAGGCCGCCCGCGACGCCTTGCTGCAACGTCTGGCCGAGGTGGCCCCGGAGCATGACGCCGTGGTGGTGGCCGGTAGCCTGCCGCGGGGGATCAGCCCCGAATGGCTGCGCGAGCTGCTGCTGATGTTCAAGTCGCAGGGATTGAAGGTGGCCCTGGACAGCAGCGGCGAGGCCTTGCGCGTCGGCCTCGAGGCCGCGCCCTGGCTGGTCAAGCCCAATACCGAGGAACTCGGCGAGGTGCTCGGACAGCCCGTGCTTGACCCGGCCGGCCAGCGCGGCGCCGCGCAGCGCTTGCTGGCCAGCGGTGTCGAGCATGTGGTGGTGTCCCAAGGCGAGCAGGGCGTGACCTGGTTCGCCGCCGGCCTGGCGCTGCATGCGCAACCGTCGAAGGTGCGCATCGCCAGCACTGTCGGCGCGGGCGATTCGCTGGTCGCCGGCATGGTCCATGGTCTGCTCCAGGCCGAAGCGCCCGCTGCCACCTTGCGCCGCGCCACCGCCATCGCCGCCCAGGCGGTCACCCAGGTCGGCTTCGGCATCCAGGATCGCGAGCAACTGGCCCGCCTGGAGGCCGCCGTGCACCTGGCAGAACAACAAGAAGAGGGCTCTTGATGAACATTGCCATTGTCACCGCCTGCCCCAACGGGCAGGTGTCCAGCGTGCTCAGCGCCCGCTTGTTGGCCGCCGCGGCCCAGCGTCGGGGCTGGAGCACCAGTGTCGAGGTGCAGGATGCCGAGCACCCCGAGCGTCGCCTGACCACGGCGCAGATTGCACAGGCCGACTGGGTACTGGTGGTCAGCACCGGGTCGGTGGACCTGGCGCGCTTCGCGGGCAAGCGCCTGTACCAGAGCACGCCGGCCCGGGCGCTGGCGGACCGTGAAGGTTTCCTCGAGGAAGCCGCCGCCGGGGCCCGGGTGCACGAGGCGGCGCCGGCCCCGCAGGGCAGCGCGCCGAAAATCGTCGCGGTGACCGCCTGCCCGACCGGCGTGGCCCACACCTTCATGGCCGCCGAAGCGCTGCAACAGGCCGCGCAGGCCATGGGCTACCAGCTCACCGTGGAGACCCAGGGCTCGGTCGGCGCGCGCAACCCGCTGCCGGCCGAGGCCATCGCCGAGGCCGACGTGGTGCTGCTGGCCGCCGATATTGAAGTGCCGGCTGCGCGTTTCGCCGGCAAGCGCATCTACCGCTGCGGTACCGGCATCGCCCTCAAGCAGGCCCGGGCCACGCTGGACAAGGCTCTGGCCGAGGGCAAGGTGCAGGCCACGGGGGATGCGGCCGGCGCGGTGCAGCAGGCCGAGAAGACCGGTGTCTACAAGCACCTGCTGACCGGGGTGTCGTTCATGCTGCCGATGGTGGTGGCTGGTGGCCTGCTGATTGCCTTGTCGTTCGTGTTCGGCATCGAGGCCTACAAGGAGGCCGGCACGCTGCCCGCCGCGCTGATGCAGATTGGTGGCGAGGCGGCGTTCAAGCTAATGGTGCCGCTGCTCGCTGGCTACATTGCCTGGTCCATCGCCGACCGTCCGGGCCTGGCGCCCGGGATGATCGGCGGTCTGCTGGCCGGTACGTTGGGGGCGGGGTTCATCGGCGGCATCGTTGCCGGCTTCCTGGCCGGCTACAGCGCCAAGGCCATCGCCCGCTGGGTGCGCCTGCCCAGCAGCCTCGACGCGCTCAAGCCGATCCTCATCATCCCGCTGTTGGCCAGCCTGTTCACCGGCCTGGTGATGATCTACGTGGTCGGCCAGCCTGTGGCCGCCATGCTCGAAGGGCTGACCCACTTCCTCGACAGCATGGGCACCACCAACGCCATCCTGCTCGGGCTGCTGCTCGGCGGCATGATGTGCGTGGACTTGGGCGGGCCGATCAACAAAGCCGCCTATGCGTTCTCGGTGGGGTTGCTGGCGTCGTCGAGCTATGCGCCGATGGCCGCGACCATGGCCGCCGGCATGGTGCCGCCGATCGGCCTGGGCATCGCCACCTTCCTGGCCCGGCGCAAGTTCGCCCAGAGCGAGCGAGAGGCTGGCAAGGCCGCGCTGGCGCTGGGGCTGTGTTTCATTTCCGAAGGGGCGATCCCGTTCGCCGCCAAGGATCCGTTGCGGGTGATCCCGGCGAGCATCGCCGGGGGCGCGCTGACCGGGGCCCTGTCGATGTACTTCGGCTGCAAGCTGATGGCGCCCCATGGCGGCCTGTTCGTGCTGCTGATCCCCAATGCGATCAACCATGCGCTGTTGTACCTGCTGGCGATCGTGGCCGGCAGCCTGCTGACGGCGGTGGTGTATGCCGTGATCAAGAAGAGCGAGCAGGTGGAGATGGTGGCGGCGCCGGCCAAGGGGTAGCCACGCCCTGCGCAATCCCTGTAGGAGATCGCCCAGCCCTTCGGGCAGAGAACTGTCCCCCTGTGGGAGCGGCCTTGCGTCGCGAAAGGGTCGCGTAGCGGCCCCAGATTCTGAGCCACCATCGAAATTGCCGGGGCTGCTGCGCAGCCCTTTCGCGACGCAAGGCCGCTCCCACAGGGACTAGCTAAAGCAATGAGTTACGGTTTGTTCCATGAGTGCGGCCGTCAGCCCCGTGTCTTGCCCCGCAACGGTTTCAGCAAGTCGCCCAGCCCGTTGTGGTCGATCTCATGCATCAATGCCAGCAACCCGCCCAGCTCGCCGGGCGGGAAGCCCTTGCGGGCGAACCATGCCAGGTAATCGCCGGGCAGGTCGGCGATGATCCGCCCCTGGTACTTGCCGAAGGGCATGGTGCGGGTGACCAGCAGTTGCAGGGATTCGGGTTTCATCGGGCATCGGCCTGTGGCAGGTGAAGCGCGGACCATACTGCAAACTGCACGACGACCCAAGCGGCGATCATGCAGAACGCCGTTTTCAGGCTTTCTGTTTTTCATCTCAAGGTATTGATTTTAATGACTAATTTCATATCAATCAGCCTGGCACGAAGCCTGCTCCGGTAAAGGTGACTATCACCTGCCAAGGAGTTTGTTGCCATGAGCAATCCCAACAAAGACACGATCGACGTACTCAACGACCTGATTGAGTACAGCAAGGATGGTGAGAAAGGCTTCAAGACCTCTGCCGAGGATGTGAAGAATCCCCAGCTCAAAGCCTTCTTCGTGCAGCGCGCCAGCGAGTGCGCCAGTGCCGCGGCCGAGCTGCAGGGCGAGGTGCGCCGGCTGGGTGGCGATCCCGAGACCAGCACCAGCATCAGCGGCGACCTGCACCGTGGCTGGGTCAACCTCAAGTCGATGGTCACCGGCAAGGATGAAGAGGCGGTGCTCAACGAGGTGGAGCGTGGTGAAGACCATGCGCTGAAGGCCTATAAAGAGGCCCGTGAGAAGCTGGTCAAGCTGGGGCGTACGGTCAATGACCAGAGCTATGCGCTGGTGGAGAAGCAGCTGCAGGGCGTGCAGCGCAATCATGACCAGGTGAAGGCGTTGCGTAACGCGGCACGCGCTCAGTCTTGAGAGTCTTGGGGCTGCTTTGCAGCCCTTTACTGATTTAACGGGAACGGCGTGGGCTTGACCCGCGATCATCGGCGAAGCCGGTGCCATGTAGTGCATCGCGGGTCAAGCCCGCTCCCACGCTGCCCGAGTTGGATCAAAGAATTACAGTCAGCCCTGAGGCCCTTCCACCCGATTCCGGCCATTGGCCTTGGCCCGGTAGAGCGCCTCGTCCGCATCACCCAGCAGCGCCGCCAGATCCTGCTGTGTGCCTGGGATATGCAGGCCGATCCCCACACTGATCGTCACCGACCGCTCGTCGTCGCCAAACGGCGGCATAGCCTCGACGCTGGCGCGAATGCGCTCGGCCAGCAGCCTGGCGCCAGCCAGCTCGGTTTCCGGCAGCACCACCTGAAACTCCTCCCCACCATAACGCGCCGCCAGGTCCGCCGGGCGCCGAATGCACAGCTCAAGGGTCGTGGCCACTTCGCGCAGCACATGGTCGCCGCCGGCATGGCCATGGCGTTGGTTGAACGCCTTGAAGTGGTCCACATCCACCATCAGCACCGCCAGCGGCTTGCGGTTGCGCTGGGCGCGCGCCCATTCCTGGCGCAACACCTGGTCCAGGCGGCGACGGTTGGCAAGGCCCGTGAGGCTGTCGGTGGCGGCAAGCGTGGCCAGGCCTTGCTCGGCATCGTGGCGGCGGCGCAATTCACGGCCCAGCAGCAGGGTCAGCCAGAGGATGCCGATGCACAGCACGCCGGTAGCCACGCTGACCACGATCGCGGTGCGGCGCCACGACTGGAATACCTCGTCGGCCGAGTGCGCCACCAGCACGATCAGCGGCAGGTCGGCGACCCGGGCGAAGGTGTAGAGACGCTGGCCCTCGTAGGCTGTCGAGCGGGCGGTGAAGCTGCCGCTGCGCTCCTCGAGGATGCGCTTGAAGTTGGGGCGCTCGCTGAAACTGGTGCCGATCAACGGGTCCTGCGGGCGGGTTGGCTGGCGTGCCAGCAGTTGGCCGTCGGTGTTGAGCAGGTTGATGCTGCTGTCCACGCCGATGTCCAGGCGCTGGAACAGCTCGTTGAAGTAGGACAGGCGCAGGGCCCCGGCGGCCAGGCCCTGGAATTCGCCGTTGGCGCCGGAGATGCGCCGGCTGAAGCTGATGCACCAGTCCAGGTCGCCCAGCCGCGCCTTGAACGGCGGGCTGATCAGCAAGCCCAGGCCCGGGCGGTCGCGGTGGGCCTGGAAAGCCACGGTGTCGGCGAAGTTGGCCTGGCGCGGCACCGCGCTGGTGGAGTCGCCAAGCACGTCGCCCTTGGCGTCGAGCCAGAGGATGTCGCCGCGCACCGGGGCGGAGAAGGCCTGGTTGAAGAGGATCTGCTGGCGCAGTTTGGCGGGCACGTTGAGCAGCTCGGGGTGCTGCACGGCCCAGATCAGGCCCTTGAGCGACTGGTCGTAGAGTTCGACGTTGCGCAGGATATCGCTTTCGATCAACTGCACGATGTTGCTCGAGGAGCGCATTTCCGATTGCTCGACGCTGTCGCGCTCGCGGGCCAGCAGGTAGCTGACGATGGCCACGATGGCGAGCACGGCGAGGCAGCTGCCCAGGTTGAGGACCAGCTCGGGGTGCGACTTGTACAGGGCGGATCGTGGTGATCGGGTGGGCAACGTCATGCTCGCAACTGCATAAGCCCCGGGATCCATGGGGAGTGGGCCGGAAAGCGGCGGCGGTATTTTAGGCAAGGCGGGATTGTCGGACAAGATCAAAGCTGATTTGGCCGACGGAAATGATTCAGTAGGCCCATCGCGGGGCAAGCCCGCTCCCACCATTCGGCAGGTTCAGGTTCAGGTTCAGGTTCAGGTCATGGTCGTGGGAGCGGGCTTGCCCCGCGATGGGGTGTACGACATTTCCGAATCTGAAACCAAATGCTTCAGTTGGTCTGTGCTTGGGACCTATCCTACGCGCCTGCCGGAAGGGTCTGGATAGGCGGGGAAATGCATCAGGGATAACGTCGTCGGGTCGCCGAATTTGGCAACCGGGTGTGAGAAACCCGAACGATGTTGGTCCCGCATTCTGTTACGGCAGCTGTGCATGGGCAGACCTAGGTCTGGCCGGGTTCCGATGTCCTCGGTTTTCTCACCCCATGTACGGCTGCCACCCTTATCTGGTGAGAAAGGATGAGCTGGCGGTTTCCTTTAATGACATTGGAAAACGCACATGAAGAAGCTGGTACCTGATCCCCCCATCCCCTACATCTCCATCATCGACCACCTGCCGCTGGCCGAAGTCTGGGAGCATGCCGCTGTCCTGATGACCATGATGACCCGCACCTGCGATGTCTACATGGCCTTTCCCGAGGATGAACGTCCCGAGATCCTGGTGGACAACATTTCCATCCTCAGCCGGCTGCTGAGCTGCCTGATGGCCCACGCCAGGTCGCTGGAGGCGCAGCCATGAGCGAGCAGCCCGATATGCCCGTCACCGCGGGCGACGAGACGTTTCTGGAGTGTTATCGCGTGCTGCCGGGTGTGCCCTTGAGCCGGGCATTCGATGAGCTGTCGGTGTTGCAGGATTGCATCCTGCACCTGACCACAGAGGCGGAAATGGAAGGGGATTTGAAAGCGGGGAGTGCGGCGCGGATGCTCAGTGCCATGGCCAAGGCGCTGATCAATGACCTGGAGATCGGCTTGAACCGTAACCGTTGAAGCAGGGAGCGCTGGTGTAGGAGCGGCCTTGCGTCGCGAAAGGGCTGCGAAGCAGCCCCAGCATTCTGTGCATCACTTTGGAAGCTGGGGCCGCGTTGCGGCCCTTTCGCGACACAAGGCCGCTCCTACAGGGGGCTGCGTTAGAACACGTTCAACGGATAATCCACGATCACGCGGAATTCGTCGTTGTCCGACTCCTGCGAGTACGCCGCGTTGGCCCGGTGCGTGGCATAGCGCAGCAGCACCGACAGGTCCTTCAGCTGGCCTTCCTGGAACACGTACTTCACGTCGAAGTCGCGCTCCCAGTGCCGGGCATTCTCGCCGTCGGCGTTGTAGAAGGCGTAGTACTGGGTGTCCTGGCTGGCCTTGGTCAGGTCGGCCTTGCCGCGTGAGTACGACAGCGAGGTGCTCAGGCCCGGCATGCCGAGGCCGGCGAAGTCATAGTCGTACTGCAGCTTCCAGGAACGCTCGTTCGGCGCGTTGAAGTCCGAGTACATGCGCGAGTTGTCGAGGAAGATGCTGTCGCCCAGGTTGATGTAGTCGAACGGCGTGTCGCCGTTGACCCGCTGGTAGGCAGCGGTGACGCTGTGGTACCCGGCGGCCACGGTGAAGTGCACGCTCCAGGTGTTGTTGTCGATGTCGCCCAGCTTCGACTGGCCGGTGTCCTGGGTGTGGTAGAAGTGCACGCCCGGGTTCAGGCTGACCAGGTCGTTGACCTGGTAGGTGTAGTCGAAATCAGCGTAGTACTGGTTCCAGATGTCCTTCAGCTCGGCCGCGTAGACGTTGGCGGTGACGCCCTCGGTACCGCTCCAGGAGGCGCCGGCCCAGCTCAGGTTCTGGCTGTCCTGCTCGCGCGTCTGGTTGCTGTAGTAGGTGTTGATGCGGCGGTGGCCGCTCTGGTTGTACGGCTTGGTGAAGCTGACCTTGCCGCCTTCGAGCATCAGCCCGTCGATGCTGCGGTTGGTCACGGCGACGCCGCGGAAGGTCTGCGGCAGCATGCGGCTTTCGCCACCGGCGATCACCGGGTTGGTGAGGAACAGGTCACCTGCCTTGAACTCGGTGTCGAAGCCCTTGAGCTTGATCGCGCCGCCGGCGGTGGAGAAGGCGTGGCGTGCCTTGTCTTGCGGCGCACTCGGCAGGATCGAGGTGCCGGCGCGGCCACTGCCGCCGTCCAGCTTCAGGCCGACCATGGCGTGGGCGTCGAGGCCGAAGCCGATCACGCCGGGCGTGTAGCCGGACTCGAAGCGGGCGACGGCGCCTTGGCCCCACTCGCGCTTGTCCTTGATCGAGGCATTCTTCTCGTTGCGGTTGAAGTAGGCATTTCTGAAATGCAGGTTCAGCGTGGAACCCTCGATGAAGCCATCAGCCTTGTCTTCATCGGCCTGTGCGGCCACGGGCATCGTTGCGGCCAATGCAACGAACAACGGGGTGAAACGAAACGCAAAAGACACCGGTACAAACTCCTTTGGTCAAGCGATGGGGCAGTTTTTTATTGTCGTGTCTGCAAGTTCTTATTAGAGACGTAACAGCCAGGCTGATATTTTCGACGCATAAAAAAAGCCGCTGAAAGGCAGCGGCTTTGAAAGGCTAACATATCGTCACGGGCACTGCCCATGGTGTAGCCAAGGGAAAACTGGAAACTGGAGTTAGGCCAATCAGCTGTCGGCATCGGTGTCGACAGAGACTTTGGAAGCAGTCTGCCGTGCGTCTTTTACCGCATCGGCCTGTTGCGCGGCATAGGCTTCGCGAGCCTCCTGATGGACGGCGGCAAACTCGGCGTTACGGGCGACGAAGGCCGGGGATTCTTCCGCCATGGCCAGGGGCGACAACAACAGGGAAGACAGGACGAACACGCTGGCAATACCCATACTGTTGGACATGTGATGCAACCTTCTTGCGGGGCAAGTGCTAATGGAGACAGGGCTAAAGTTAGTCCTGTAAACAGCGGGGAAACAGAGGCTGTTCAGATAAGCACTGTTGCGCAAAAAGTAATGATCGCGGCAAAAATACTCAGACTTTTACCGCAAACCCGCGTAGTTGAGCGTTTGGCAAGTTGATACCGAAGGTATTGGCGCCCGCTTCGCTGTGCACGAAAACACTGCCGCCGTGCATCAGGGCGATCGCCTTTACGATGGCCAGGCCCAGTCCGTGGTTGCCGCCGCCGCTGTTGGCGCGGGCCGCATCCACCCGGTAGAAGCGCTCGAACAGCATCGGCAGGTGCTCGTCGGCAATCGCCGGCCCCGGGTTGCTCACGGCGATGCTGACCTGTTCCTCGCCCGCCTCGATGCGTACCTGGATCACCTGGTGCGGCGCGGTGTGCTGCACGGCGTTGTTCAACAGGTTGATCAGCGCCCGGCGCAGTTGGGCCTTCTCGAAGCAGGCCTGGGCGTCGCCGCTGACGCTGACGCTGACCTGGGCGTCCTCGAGGATGAAATCGAGGTAGTCGAGGGTGGTGGCCACTTCCTCGGCCAGCGAGGCGCTGGTCAGCGAGGTGGCCTTGCTGCCTTGGTCGGCGCTGGCCAGGAACAGCATGTCGTTGATGATGCTGCGCAGGCGCTCCAGCTCCTCGAGGTTCGATTGCAGCACCTCGAAGTAGTGCTCGGCGCTGCGTCCGCGGGTCAGGGCGACCTGGGTCTGGCCGATCAGGTTGGTCAGCGGCGAACGCAGTTCGTGGGCGACATCGGCATTGAAGGCTTCGAGTTGCGAATAGGCCTGGCTGACCCGGTCGAGGGCGGCGTTGAAGGCGCCGGCGAATTGCGCCAGTTCCGGCGGCAGGGCGCGGGTCTGCAGGCGGCCGTCCAGGCGCGGCGGGGCCAGGGCCTGGGCTTCATCCGATAGTGCCAGCAGGGGCTTGAGGCCGATGCGCGCGACCCAGTAGCCGAGCAGCGAGGCCAGCAGCACGCCGAAGGCGGCCAGGCCGACGATGGCCACCAGCAGGCTGTGCTGGGCCTGCCAGAAAGTCTCGGTGTCGATGCCGATCAGAAAGCGCAGCGGCGGGCGCTCGCCCAGGGCCGGCAGTTCGCTGACCAGCACCTTGTACGGGTAGGGGCTGTCGCTCAGGCGCAGGTCGCGCATGCCTGGCGCGCCCTCGGCGAAGCCGCGCACCTGTTCGGTGGGGTGGCCGTATTCGAAGGCCGGATTACTGCTCACCACCCAGAAGCGGATGCGCCGGTCTTCCTCGCTGAGCAGGTTGAGCTTGTTGTTGATCTTGGCCCAGTGCTCGGGAGTGCCGTAGCGGTTGAGGGTTGATTCGAGCACGCTGAAGCGCGCGTCCAGTTCGGCGGCGGGTAGCAGGTCGAGGCTGCGGTCGACCTGGCGGTACAGGGCGCTGCCGATCAGCACGAACACGGCCAGGGCCACCAGGGTGAACAGGGCCGAGAGGCGCAGGGCGATGGAGTTGCCGGGTTTGCTGGGCAGAATGGTTTGGATCATTTACCGCCTCTCGCTGGGGCAGGCCCTGTCAGATAAGGCAATGGGGGCCGTTGAGCGGTCTCTGTGGGAGCGGGTTTACCCGCGAACACCGGCGAAGCCGGTGCCAAGCACCGCGCAGGCCACTTCGCGGGTAAACCCGCTCCCACAGGGGCCCCGTCACTACCCACGGTTCTCCAGGACATAACCCATGCCTCGAATGGTATGCAGCAGCTTGTTGTCGAACGGCCCGTCGAGCTTGGCGCGCAGGCGCTTGATGGCCACCTCGACGACATTGGCGTCGCTGTCGAAGTTGATGTCCCAGACCAGCTCGGCGATGGCGGTCTTGGACAGGATCTCGCCCTGGCGCCGGGCCAGCACGCTGAGCAGCGAGAATTCCTTGGCGGTCAGGTCCAGGCGCGATCCCGCGCGGGTGGCCTTGCGCGCCATCAGGTCGATCCACAGGTCGGCGACCTGAATCTGCAAGGGCTCGTGGATGGCACTGCGTCGCGTCAGGGCCTGCAGGCGGGCGACCAGTTCAAGGAACGAGAACGGCTTGCCCAGGTAGTCGTCGGCGCCTTCGCGCAGGCCGTGGATGCGGTCCTCGACCCGCTCGCGGGCGGTGAGCATGATCACCGGTGTCTGCTTGCGCGCCCGCAGCGCGCGCAGCACGCCGTAGCCATCCAGGCCGGGCAGCATCACGTCGAGCACGATCACCGCATAGTCGCCTTCCAGGGCCAGGTGCAGGCCGTCGATGCCGTCGCGGGCCAGGTCGACGGTGAAGCCCTGCTCGGTAAGGCCGCGATGCAGGTAGTCGGCAGTTTTTTCTTCGTCTTCGATGATCAGCACACGCATGGTCTTGTCTCAACTGGCGGTCGGCGCGGGGGCGGCAGCGGCCCGGCGGCGGTGGAACAGGCGCTCCAGGGCCAAGTATATGACCGGGGTGGTGAACAGCGTCAGGGCCTGGCTCACCAGCAGGCCGCCGACCACGGCGATGCCCAGCGGCTGGCGCAGCTCGGCGCCGGTGCCGAAGCCGAACATCAGCGGCACCGCGCCGAGCAGCGCGGCCAGGGTGGTCATGATGATCGGACGGAAGCGCACCAGGCATGCCTGGCGGATCGCCTGTTCGGGCGTCATGCCCTGGTGGCGCTGGGCGTCGAGGGCGAAGTCGATGAGCAGGATGCCGTTCTTCTTGACGATGCCGATCAGCAGCACCACGCCGATCAGGCCCATGATGGTGAAGTCCTGGCCCATGGCCCACAGCAGGATCAGCGCACCGAGGCCCGCCGAGGGCAAGGTGGAGATGATGGTCAGCGGGTGCACGAAGCTCTCGTAGAGCACGCCGAGGATGATGTACACCGCCACCAGCGCGGCGAGGATCAGGTACGGCTGGCTCGACAGCGAGCTCTGGAACGCCTGGGCCGCGCCCTGGAAGTTGCCGGCGATGGCGTCGGGCATGCCCAGCTCGCGCTGGGTGCGTTCGAGGATCTGCACCGCATCGCCCAGGGCCACGCCGGGAGCCAGGTTGAACGACAGGTTGGCCGCCGGGAACAGGCCGTCATGGCTGATCGACAGGGGGCCGGTGCTGGGCGGCGCGACATGGGCCAGGGCCGACAGCGGCACCATCTCGCCGGACAGCGGCGAGCGCAGGTAGAAGTAGTCGAGGCTTTCGGCCTTGCCACGCTGGCGGGCATCCAGTTCGAGGATCACCTTGTACTGGTTGGTCTCGGTCTGGAACTCGCTGATCTGTCGCTGGCCGAAGGCATCGTACAGCGCCTGGTCGACGTCGGTGGTGGTCAGGCCGAAGCGCGCCGCGGCCTGGCGGTCGATGTCGATGCGGGTGACGCTGGCGCCCAACTGCAGGTCGTTGGACAAGTCGCGAAACGCCGGATTCTCGCGCAGGCGATCGGTCAGGCGCTGGGTCCACAGGTTCAGGGCCACGCCGTCGTTGCTCTTGAGCACGTACTGGTACTGGGTGCGCGAGGGGCCGGAGCTGAGGTTGATGTCTTGTCCGGCGCGCAGGTACAGGACGATGCCGGGGATCTGCATCAGTTTCGGGCGCATGCGGTCGATCCATTCACTGGCCGACACATCGCGTTCGCCACGGGGCTTGAGGGAAATCCAGAAGCGGCCGTTGGCGATGGTCTGGTTGCTGCCGGTGACGCCGACCGAGTGGGAGAAAGCGCGCACCGCAGGGTCGGCCTCGATGATCTTCGCCAGGGCCTGGTGTTTCTCGATCATCGCCGGGTAGGAGACATCCGCCGCCGCCTCGGTGGTACCGAGGATGAAACCGGTGTCCTGCAGCGGGAAGAAGCCCTTGGGGATGGCCACGTAGCCGGCCACCGCCAGCGCCAGGGTCAGGCCGAACACGCCGAGGGTGATGCGCCGGTGCGCCAGGGCCCGGTCCAGGCCCTTTTCGTACCCGCGCACCAGGCGCTGGCCGAGGCCGCCGTGCTGCTCCTCGGGCGGGCGGCGCATGCACAGCGCGGCCAGGGTCGGCGCCAGGGTCAGCGAGACCACCACCGAAATCAGGATGGTCGCAGTGGCGGTCAGGGCGAACTCCTTGAACAGCCGGCCGACCACGCCGCCCATGAACAGCAGCGGGATGAACGCGGCGATCAGCGAGAAGCTGATCGACACCACGGTGAAGCCGATCTCGCCGGCGCCCTTGAGCGCGGCGGTGCGGCTGTCGTCGCCGGCCTCCAGGTGGCGGTGGATGTTCTCCACCACGACGATGGCGTCATCCACCACGAAGCCCACGGCGATGACGATGGCCACCAGGGTGAGGTTGTTGAGGCTGAAACCGAACACGTACATCAGCGCGCAACTGGCGATCAGCGACACGCCGAGCACGCTGGAGACGATGAAGGTCGCCGACCACTGGCGCAGGAACAGCGCCATCACGCCGATCACCAGGGCCACGGCGATCATCAAGGTCAGCTCGACCTCGTGCAGCGAGGCGCGGATGGTCTGGGTGCGGTCCTGCAGCACTGAGACATCGACCGCCGCCGGCAGCATCTCCTGCAGGCGCGGCAGGGCGTCGAGCACCCGGTCCACGGTGTCGACGATGTTGGCGCCGGGCTGGCGGAAGATCACCAGGTTAAGCCCCGGCCGGTCGCCGGACCAGGCCTTCACATAGGCGTTCTCGGCGCCATCGATCACTTTGGCCACGTCGGCCAGGTGCACCGGCGCGCCGTTGCGATAGCTGACGATCAGCCTGGCGTAGTCCTCGGGGTGGAACAGCTGGTCGTTGGCGGCAATGGTCGACACGCTGTGCTCGCCGTACAGCGCGCCCTTGGCCAGGTTGAGGCTGGTCTGCTGGATGGCCAGGCGGATATCGGCCAGGGTCAGGCCGATGGCGGCGAGCTTCTCGGGCTGGGCCTGCACGCGGATGGCCGGGCGCAGCTGGCCGGTGATGTTGATCAGGCCGACCCCGTCGATCTGGCTGAGCTGGCGGGCCAGCAGGGTTTCGGCGTAATCGCTCAGTTCGTTGCCGGGCATCTGCGTCGAGCTGACGGTGAGGATCAGCACCGGGCTGTCGGCCGGGTTGACCTTGCGCCAGGTGGGCGGGCTGGGCATGTCCTGGGGCAGGCGCGCGGTGGCGGTGTTGATCGCCGCCTGGACTTCCTGGGCGGCGGTGTCGATGTTCTTGTCGAGGGTGAACTGCAGGATCAGGTTGGTCGAGCCCAGGGCGCTGCTGCTGGTCATCTGGGTCATGCCGGGGATGGCGCTGAACTGCACCTCCAGGGGCGTTGCGACCGACGAGGCCATGGTTTCCGGGCTGGCGCCGGGCAACTGGGCGGTGACCTGGATGGTCGGGAAGTCGGCCTCGGGCAGGGGCGCCACCGGCAGGCGCGGGAAGGCGATGGCGCCCAGCAGCACCAGGGCGAAGGTCAGCAGCAGGGTGGCGATGGGGTGGTCGATGCACCAGGCCGAGACGCCGTTGCGGGTGTTCATGGCTGGCTCCTGCGGTCGGCCATTTCCGCCGGCACGGGGGCGTCAGGTGTCACCTCGACGGTGCTGCCGGGCTTGAGCCGCGACTGGCCGTCCAGTACCAGGCGGTCGCCGGCGTTGACCCCGGCGATGATGTTCAGCGTGCTGTCCTGGTACACCACCTTGACCGGCACGGCGCTGACCTTGTCGCCGTCCAGGCGGTAGACGAAGTGGCCGTCGAGGCTGCGCTGCACCACCGGCGGCGGCACCACCAGGGCGTCCTCGTCCACCGCCGTGCGCAGGCGCACGGTGACCAGCTGGCCGGGCCACAGACGGCCGTCCTGGTTGTCGAACTCGGCCTTGACCCGCACCGTGCCGGTGGTGGCCGAGACCTGGTTGTCGATCAGCATCAGCTGGCCCCTGGCGAGCAGGCTGCGTTCGCCGTCGGCGTCCATGTAGGCCTCCACCTCGGCGGGTGTGGGCGATTTCAACAGGCCCTGCAGGATGGGGAGCTGTTGTTGGGGCAGGGCGAATTCCACGGCGATCGGGTCGATCTGGGTGACGCTGAACAGGCTCTGGGTGTCGCTGGTACGCACCAGGTTGCCGGGGTCGACGTTGCGGATGCCGACACGGCCGGTCACCGGCGAACGGATCTGTGTGTAGCTGAGTTGCACCGCGGTGTTGTCGATGGCCGCCTGGTTGCCCTTGATGGTCGCCTGCAACTGGTTCACCAGGGCCTGCTGCTGGTCGAGGGTCTGCTTCGACACGCCGTCGTCGGTGCTCAGCAACTGGTAGCGCTTGAGGTTGACGTTGGCCACCTGCAACTGCGCCTGGGTCTGGCCGAGCTGGGCGCGGGCCTGGTCCAGGTTCGCGCGGATCGCCCGATCATCGAGGGTTGCCAGCAGGTCGCCTTGCTTGACCGACTGGCCTTCCTTGACCAGCACCTGGGTCAGCACGCCCTCGACCTGGGGGCGGACGTCGACGCTGTGCAGCGACAGCACCGAGCCGATGGCGCCGAGGTAGCGGGGCACGTCCTGCTCGGCCACGGCGATCACCCGCACCGGGATTGCGCTGGCGGCACGGCTGGCCGGAGCCTCGCGGCGCAGGCCTTGCCAGGCTGCGACCGCGACCAGAAGGACAATGGCCAGGCCGGCCAGAACGAGGGAGCGGGACGGACGTCGCATCGGGGCGGGCACCTTGGCCAAGGGGCTGGAAAACGGATTCGGGTATTGCAGGGTTATAGCGCGCCGACCGGGTCGGCAGCGTGACGCCTGGCTGTCACGGCTGTCAGTTTCGGCGGGTTGATGGCCAAGTGCCAATACCCTGCCGTGGATCAATGTTGCGCCGGCGTTTGCCCCTAGAGTCGTACGCCCTGCCGATTTCACGTACAACAACGAGAGCCTCCGATGAAGTGCAATATGCCTGTTACCGGTCGCGAAGTGGATTACCCCGGCGACGCCAACATCCTGTCCACCACCGACCTGGACAGCCGCATCACCTATGCCAATGACGATTTCCTGCGGGTCAGCGGGTTCTCCCGCGAGGAGCTGCTGGGCAACGCCCATCACATCGTCCGCCACCCCGATATGCCGCCCCAGGCCTTCGCCCAGATGTGGCAGGCGCTCAAGGCCGGGCGCTCGTGGATGGGGCTGGTGAAGAACCGCTGCAAGAACGGCGACCACTACTGGGTGAGCGCCTTCGTCTCGCCGATCAGCAGCGGCGGGCAGGCGCTGGAGTACCAGTCGGTGCGGACCAAGCCCGCTGCCGAGCAGGTCGCGGCCGCCGAGCGCTGCTATGCGCATTTGCGCGAAGGCCGGCGTGGCTGGCGCGAGCGCTTGCCGGTGCTGGGGCTGGGCACGCGCTTGTCGTTGGCGGTCGGCATGGTGCTGGCGCTGGTGATGGGGGCAGGGCAGTGGTGGCTGGGGGCGCCGCTGCTGGAATCATTGCTGGAGGTGTTGGCGGCCGCCGGCTTGAGCAGCCTGGCAATCCTGGTGCTGCTGCGCCCCTATGAGCGGCTGCGTCAACAGGCCCAGGTAATTGCCGACAACCCGTTGAGCCAGCAGTTGTACACCGGCCGGCGTGATGGCCTGGGGCAGATCGAGTTCGCCATGCGCATGCTCAAGGCGCAACTGGGGGCGGTGGTCGGGCGTATCGGCGACACCTCGTCGCGCCTGGCCGGGCACTCCGGCTCGCTGGTCGAGGCCTTGCACAGCAGTCACGCCAACAGCCTGGAGCAGCAGAGCGAAGCCGACCAGGTGGCCACGGCGATCCATCAGATGAGCGCCAGCGTCGCCCAGGTGGCCAGCAGCGCGCAGATGGCGGCGATGGCCGCCGACCAGGCCGAGGACGAAACCCAGTCCGGCCACCAGCTGGTCGACCGCAACCGCTGCGCGATCCAGGACCTGGCCGGCTCGCTGG
Source organism: Pseudomonas mosselii (assembly GCF_003205295.1). GTDB lineage: Bacteria > Pseudomonadota > Gammaproteobacteria > Pseudomonadales > Pseudomonadaceae > Aquipseudomonas > Aquipseudomonas mosselii_B. The sequence continues at coordinate 108,678 of NZ_QJRP01000008.1, read as the reverse complement.
TCGAGGCCAGTGAGGTGATCCACCAGCTGGAAAGCCACAGCAGCGAGATCTCGGGGGTGCTCGACGTGATCCGCGGCATTGCCGAGCAGACCAACCTGCTGGCGCTCAATGCCGCCATCGAGGCGGCGCGGGCGGGTGACCAGGGGCGTGGCTTCGCGGTGGTCGCCGACGAGGTGCGCGGCCTGGCCCAGCGCACCGCGCAGTCCACCCACGATATCCAGCGCATGATCGCCGCCCTGCAGGACGGCGCCCGCGCGGCGGTGCAGGTGATGCAGCAGAGCAGCGCCCATGCCGGGCACAGTGTCGAGCAGGCGCAACTGGCCAGCGACGCGCTGGACAGCATCAGCGTGCGGGTCAACCAGATCAACGAGATGAGCCTGCAGATCGCCGCGGCGGTGGAGCAGCAGAGCCAGGTCAGCGAGAACATCAACCGCAACATCACCAGCATCCGCCAGGCCAGCGAGGCGACGGTCAGCGTCGGGCAGCGCAGTCACAGCAGCGCCAGCGATGTGGCGGATCTTGCCAAGGACCTGCGGCGGCTGGCGGATGAGTTCTGGCGGCGGTGTCAGTGATTGATTGAGTTGTCAGGGCCGGCCCTATCGCGGGGCAAGCCCGCTCCCACAATGTTGGTATCCATGCTTCGAAGTGGGGAGCGTGGGAGCGGGCTTGCCCCGCGATTGGATCTATCTAGAAACCGATGAATGCGTAGTAGACCGGCGCTTCGCCTGTCACCTGCAAGCGATGAGCCTGTAGATCGGCCGCAAGCGCCTCGTCGTGCACATGCACCACCCAATGTCCATCGACCGCCCTTGGCGCCTGTTCCAGCACCGCAGCAAACGCCGCCATGTCCGGCAGCCACGCGGTAAATCCGTTGCCCTTCAGCGCACTGGTGGTCATCCCCAGCGCCTGGCAGATCGCTACCTTGGCCGCGATATCGTCGCGGTCCGCCTGGCGCGAGGCCTCGATCAAGGCACGCAGCCCTTCATCCACCGGCAGGCTGCCGTGAATCAGTTCCGGCCCCTGTTCCCAGGCCTCGGGTGGACAATCCTTGTTTTCCGGCCGCAGTGGCAGGTGCGGGTTGATCTCCGCCGGGTAGATGCGACAGACCAGCGGCCGGCTTTCATAGATGCCGCACAGATCGTTGTCATCGAGGTTGCGGCAACGCCCCGGGTTGAACGCGGCGAAGGTCACTGATACGTGCAGCTGCCCCGCGCCACAGGGTACCGGGTGTGAACGACGCAGCACATGCTCGCGCTGGTCCGTCGGCATGCCAGGGCCATCGGCGATGAACCCTTCGATCAACACCACTACCTGGCCGCCGGCCCCCGCCCACTGATGGGCTTCGGCAAGCGTCAGCGGTACATGATGGCCCGTGCAGCATTTGCCGCAGCCGGTGCAGGCGAAGCGAATGCTGTCGCTCATCGCTTGCCGGCTTCCCATTCGGTGGTGAAGGCTTGCTGGCGTTGTCGGTCATAGAGGCACAGCTCGGTGCCAGTGCGGTTCTGCATGTGCTTCTGGGGGTAGGTGCCCTCGATCAGCAGTGCGCTGTAACCGACTCGGTCGTCGAACTCGGCGGGCTTGCCCAGGGCGTGGGCATCCTTGAACTGGCTGGCGGCCAGGCAGGCCTTGAGCATGTGCTGGCGCTGGTCGCTCCAGGCTTGTGGCGTCGAAGCTTGGGCGGAAACGGTTAGTAACGAAAGGCTAAGCAGTATCGAACGTAGCATGGGGCATGACCTCAACAAGAGAGGGAATTATGCCTTTCCATTGGCGCAACGCAAATTGCGAATTTTCCTACGTTTTTAGCGGAAGGCTGAAACTTTATTAGCAAGCATTGCTCGCGCTGGAAAGAGGATGATTCGTGGCTATACCTGTAGGGATTCAAAAGCCAACGGGCAACGGTGAGGTCATGGAATGCGTTTCGAGGGATCATTCGCGCAGCTGAAGGAGCGCCTGGAAATATTGGCGCAGGTTGGAGCATGGAAAGAACTTAACCCGAACCAGTTTGAGTTTCGCACCCATAGCGGTGGTGTGATGTCTTGGTACCCGGGCACGGGTGAACTGAGTTTTCAGGGGAAGCCGGAGTCCTCCCTGGAGCTGGAGCAGTTGGTAAGAGGGATACTGTCACAGGACGGTGAGGCCATGCCCGATGCCCGGCCACTCATGGAAAATCTTGCGCACGCTCCTGAATTCATGAATATGTCCTTCCTGGATGATTCCTACGCGGATTCCGAGTTGGTTCTGGGATTCGTCGGGGCACTGGGAACTGACCTGAAAGTGGTTTGCCAAATTGTCGAAGATCGGCTCAAGGCGTTTCGCTATACCTCTAACTCCATTCGTATATCCAGTGAGGTTATTTCAAAAATCGGGAACGTTCCGGACACAGAAAACCGCGTTGAGCGTATAGACAGGTACATGCGTGAAGGTAATCGGTTAAGAGAGGTGTCAGGGGATAATTCGATACTGGCGTTGGGTGCTGCTGTCGCCATCAGCCAATTGAGGTACCAGAAAAATCAGGGAGCGCCTGGTAGAAATGCCTATCTGATCAACTCACTGAAAACACCGTTTGAGGTGCAGCGACTGCGGAAGATTTACGCTGGAGGGTTCTTCTTGATCGGCGTGCATGCGGACCATGAGCGCAGAAGTCGCTATCTTCTCAAGGACTTGCAGTTGACTAAGGAGCAGGCGGCGGATCTGATTTCACGGGATGAGAACGAAAAAGAGCCACATGGGCAGCACACCCGAGATACTTACCATTTGTCTGATTTCTTTGTCAGTTATGACGGGAATCTTGATGCCCTCAAGAATCAGGTCTGGCGAATTCTGGATCTGTTGTTCGGAAAGCCCTACGTCACCCCCACTTTCGATGAGTATGCGATGTTCATGGCATTTTCTGCCTCACTGAGGTCCGCTGACCTATCACGGCAGGTCGGTGCTGTACTGACCAAGCACGATTGCATCATCGCAACGGGGGCTAACGATGTACCCAAGGCAGGAGGCGGCCTGTACTGGCCAACCAGGAGTGAAGCACATGAAATTGTGGATGAGGAGGATGGAAGGGACTACAAACGAGGCGAGGACTCCAACGCCATGCAAAAAAAGGAGATTGTAGACAACATCATTCGCTCATTACCCGAGCACTGTCGGGATGAAGTGGCGCCGTTGATAAGAAATAGCGGAATAAAAGATATCACTGAATACGGGCGGGTCGTCCATGCGGAAATGGAAGCGCTGCTGTCATCTTCAAGAATGGGGGTAAGTGCAGTTGATAGCACGCTGTATTGCACCACTTACCCTTGTCACAACTGTGCAAAACACATTATTGCCGCAGGTGTCGACCGTGTGGTTTATGTCGAGCCTTACCCCAAGAGTAAGGCTCAGAAATTTCATTCGGATTCGATTTCCCAGGACCGTTCGAACAAAGGGGTATTTTTTGACGCCTTCATCGGCGTGGGCCCAAGAAGCTTCTTTGATCTGTTTTCCATGAGTCTGGGTAGCGGCTACGCTGTCATACGTAAGACCGAGGATGGGCAAACGGTTGACTGGACTGAAGCAGATGCTAGATTGCGCACCCAGATGCTGCCTTGTTCATACATCGATCATGAGGATGAGGCTGGGTATACTTTGTCAATGTACTTGAAGGATGATTCCGATGAACGGAAGTAAAGAGGAATTTCTTCGTTACCTCGATGAATGTCGAGAAAAGGTCGAGCAGTGGCCGACCTGGAAGCGGGGGGGCGTGAAAGCGCCGAACCGAGAGCCAGTCGTTTCCAGGGCGGCCTCGCAGCCCCGCCCTCAGTCGACGAATAGCCGCTGAGGCCTCAAGAGCCATGCACTCGCATGGCTCTTCACGCTCTGGCTTTCAGCGCTCCTCGAACACCACCGCCCGCGCCGCCGTCACCAGGCAGTTGGTCAGCTCCGGCGAGGAGAACTTGGTCAGGATCGCATTGGCCCCCGCCAGCTTGGCCTTGTCGCCGCTCATCGCGCTGTCCAGCGAGGTGTGCAGCAGGATGTACAGGTGCTGGAAGTCGGGGGTTTCGCGCAAGGTGCGGGTGAAGGCGAAGCCATCCATCTCGGACATCTCGATGTCGGAGACAATGATGTTGATCTCCCTGTCGGTGCCTTGCAGTTCCAACAGCACGTTGATCGCATCCTTGGCGCTGCGCGCGGTATGGCACTCGATGCCGAGGTTGCGCAGGGTGTGCACCGACTGCTGCAGCGCGACCTGGCTGTCGTCCACCACCAGGATGTTGGCGGCGGCCAGCAGGCTGGCGTCCTCCTCGCTGACTTCGCCCGGGTGTGGTTCGTGCGGGGGCGGGGCGATGCCGTGGATGACCTTCTCGATGTCCAGCACCTGCACCAGGGTGTTGTCGACCCGGGTCACGCCGGTGATGAACGAGCGGTTGCCCGAGCCATAGGGCGGCGGCTTGATGTCGGTGCTCAGGCAATGGACGATGCGGCTCACCGCCTGTACGTGCAGGCCCTGGCGCGAGCGGCTGATCTCGGTGACGATCAGGCAGCCGCCGTCGGGGTCGGCCAGGGGCATTTCGCCGATGGCCCGGGACAGGTCGATCACCGACAGCGAGTTGCCGCGCAGGGTGGCGACACCTTTGACATGCGGGTGGGCCTCCGGCAGCTTGGTCAGTGGCGGGCAGGGGATGATCTCGCTGACCTTGAGCAGGTTGATTGCCATCAGCTTGCCGCTGCGCAGGGTGAACAGCAGCAGGGACAACGAGTCCGCGCGGGCTTTTTGCGTGGCCATGGGCAACCTTCGGTTCGAAATGGGGGAGGATGCCGGGTTATCGGCTTTTTGGCGTCAGGCTTTAGCTTAGTTTGCTATTTGCGGTGCATCGCAAAGCTGTAACTGTAGGAGCGGCCTTGTGTCGCGAAAGGGCCGCGAAGCGGCCCCGGCAATCTGTGCTTTAACGCGACAATTCTGGGGCTGCTGCGCAGCCCTTTCGCGGCACAAGGCCGCTCCTATAGGGGCTGCACATGGCCTGAAGCTAGCGCAGTCCCAGTCGCTTGGCCAACCGGCTCAGGTTGGCCCGGTCCAGACCCAGTTCCCGCGCTGCGGCAGCCCAGTTGTCCCCGTGGCGATTCAGGCAGGCTTCGACGATCTGCCGCTGATAATCATCCACTGCCTCGCGCAGCCCACCCTCGGGCAATGGCACGTCGGCCGACGGCACCTCGGCTACTACCGGCATGGCCGGCGCCACGTTGCGCAGGTCGAGGTCGGCCGCCTCCAGGGTGAGGATCTTCGGCCGCTGTCCATGTTGCCCCAGCGCCTTGAGCGCCGAACGGCCGATCAGGTGCTCCAGCTCGCGCACGTTGCCCGGCCAGCCGTAGGCCAGCAGCGCGGTCTGGGCATCGGTGGACAAGCGCAGGCTGCCCAGCCCCAGGCGCGAGCGGTTCTGTTCGAGGAAGTAGCCGGCAAGCAGCAGCACATCACGGCCTCGCTCGCGCAGCGGCGGGACCTGCAGTGGATAGACGCTCAGGCGGTGGTAGAAGTCGGCGCGGAAGTTGCCGCTGCGCACTTCCTCGGCCAGGTCGCGGTTGGTCGCGGCGATCAGGCGCACATCCACCCGGTGCTCGCGATCCGAGCCCAGCCGCTGCAACTGACCGCTCTGCAGTACCCGCAGCAGCTTGGCCTGCACCGCCAGGGGCAGCTCGCCGACCTCGTCGAGGAACAGCGTGCCACCATTGGCCAGTTCGAACTTGCCCCGGCGTTCGCCGTGGGCGCCGGTGAAGGCACCACGCACATGGCCGAACAATTCGCTTTCCACCAGGGTGTCGGGCAGCGCGGCGCAGTTGAGGCTGACCAGCGGTTTGTCGGCGCGCTGGCTGGCGCGGTGCAGGGCCTGGGCCACCAGCTCCTTGCCGACGCCGGTCTCGCCGGTGATCAGCACGGTCAGGTCGCTGCCGCCGACCAGGCGGACCTCCTCGACCAGGCGCTTGTGCGCCTTGCTCTGGCCGATCAGCTCCCGGTCCTGGCCGCTGGCCTGGCGGTACACTTCGGCGCGCTGGTGTTCGTCCTCGGCACGCAGGGCCAGATGCTCGATGCGCTCGGCCACGGTCACCGTGGCGGCGGCCAGGCTGGCGAAGGCCTGCAGGGCGTCGAGCTCCAGGCTCTGGAACTGGCCGGGGGTCAGGGCGTCGAGGGTCAGCAGGCCCCAGGGCCGTTCGTCGACCATCAACGGACAGCCCATGCAGTCGTGGACTTCGAGGTCGACATGCTCGGCATTGACCAGGCCGTCATAAGGGTCGGGCAACGGGCTGTCGCTGGCGAAGCGGGTCGGTTCCGGGCGCCCGAGGAGAATCTTGAAGCGTGGATGCTCGCTGACCTTGAAGCGCCGCCCCAAGGTGTCTGGCGACAGGCCGTCCACCGCCAGCGGCACCAGCCATTCACCGTCCAGGCGCAGCAGCGCTGCGGCATCGCAGGGCAGCAGGCCGCGCATGGCGCCAAGCAGGCGGCGGTAGCGCTCCTGGTCGGGCAAGTCGCAGGAGAGGTCGCTGACCAGGGGGAGGAGGGCGGTGAGCAGGGGCTTTGCAGTCATATGGACTCCTGTTGGTCGTAATGACTATACGCCTGAGTGTGTCTTTATGACACTTATGTGCTCAACACCCTGATTTTATTGATGATTAAAGTTGGCACGATTGCTGAAAAGCCTAACGCAATCATTCGAAGCCAAAGGCTCAGGAGTTGTCGCAATGCTCAATGCCGAACAACGTGCAATCATCAAGGCCACTGTCCCCCTGCTGGAAAGCGGTGGCGAGACCCTGACCACCCACTTCTACAAACTGATGCTCAGCGAGTACCCCGAGGTGCGTCCGCTGTTCAACCAGGCCCACCAGGCCAGCGGCGACCAGCCGCGCGCCTTGGCCAACGGCGTGTTGATGTACGCGCGCCACATTGACCGGCTCGAGCAACTGGGTGGCCTGGTCGGGCAGATCATCAACAAGCATGTGGCCCTGCAGATTCTCCCTGAACACTATCCGATCGTCGGCAGCTGCCTGCTGCGCGCCATCGAGGAAGTGCTGGGCAAGGACATCGCCACCCCTGAAGTGATCGCCGCCTGGGCCGCCGCCTATGGCCAGCTGGCCGACATCCTGATCGGCGCGGAAGAGAACCTCTATAAAGAGAAGGAGCAGGCCGCCGGCGGTTGGCGCGGCACCCGCGAGTTTCGCCTGGTGCGCCGCGAGCAGGAAAGCAGCGAGATCGTCTCGTTCTACTTCGCACCGGTCGATGGCAAGCCGGTGCTCAAGGCCGAGCCGGGCCAGTACATCGGCCTGCAGCTGTTCATCGATGGCCAGGAGCAGCGCCGCAACTACTCGCTGTCGGCCCTGTGCGACGGCGAGCAGTACCGCATCAGCGTCAAGCGCGAAGCGGGTGGCAAGGTCTCCAACTACTTGCATGACGGCTTGATGGTCGGCGATACCCTGCAACTGTTCCCGCCGTCCGGCGACTTCACCCTGGCCGCCAGCGACAAGCCGCTGGTGCTGATCAGTGGCGGCGTGGGCATCACCCCGACCCTGGCGATGCTCGAGGCGGCGCTCAAGACCGAGCGACCGGTGCACTTCATCCACTGCGCGCGCAATGGCGCGGTGCACGCCTTCCGCGACTGGATCGACGGGCTGGCGGCGCGCCACCCGCAGCTCAAACGCTTCTATTGCTACGCCGAGGAAGATGGCAGCCAGGCCGCCGACGCCGTGGGCCTGCTGGACCAGGCGCTGCTGGGCGAGTGGCTGCCGCGTGAGCGTGACATCGATGCCTACTTCCTCGGGCCGAAGGGCTTCATGGCCGCGATCAAGCGCCAGCTCAAGGGGTTGGGCGTGCCGGAAGGGCAGAGCCGCTACGAGTTCTTCGGGCCGGCGGCGGCGTTGGAGTAGCAATCGCCGGGGGCGCAAAGCGCCCCCGGACTCCACCATCCCAATTGCTCGCAAGCCAGCTCTCGTGCCGGATGCTCCCAACCGTGGGTAATCGAGAACGAAGCGGACGATTGCATTCTCCGTGCGGGGGCTGGCTTGCCAGCCATTGGGCCTACCACCCCTTCTCTATATAGAAAGAGATGAACGCCTCTACACCCGCGTTCATCTTTAATCCTCCTTTAATCACTGTATCCTTCACTCCCGGGTGTCGAGGGGCCTGCCCCTGTCCGGCGCTCGGGCTGGCGTATTTTTCATGTGCGCCAGTGAACCGAAACCGACCCGCTCGGTCCTAGGTCATCAATGGATAGCCGCGCACGCCCCTCCTCGATGCATTCAAAGGTCATCTCCAGCGTGTAGACTGGGCGCCCCTCGGGCAGCCCGCGCTGCCACTCTCCATCGAAGGAATCGGCAATGAACGAACTCTCATCGCGCCTGAATCGGGAACGGCGCTTTCTGGTGCTCCTCGGCGTGATCTGCCTGGCGCTGATCGGCGGCGCCCTGTACATGCAGGTGGTGCTGGGCGAGGCGCCGTGCCCGTTGTGCATCCTGCAGCGCTATGCCCTGCTGTTCATCGCGATCTTCGCCTTCATCGCCGCCGCCATGCCTGGGCGGCGCAGCCTGACCTTCTTCGAGGCGCTGGTGGTGCTCAGCGCCATCGGTGGGATCGTTGCGGCCGGCAACCATGTGTATATACTCGCCAACCCGATGGTCAGCTGCGGCATCGATACCCTGCAGCCCATCGTCGACGACCTGCCGCTGGCCAAGCTCTGGCCGCTGGCCTTCCAGGTCGACGGTTTCTGCTCCACCCCGTACCCGCCGATCCTCGGCCTGTCGCTGGCGCAATGGGCGCTGGTGGCCTTCGTCCTGACGGCGGTGCTGGTGCCCCTGGGGATCTACCGGAACCGACGTCGCGCTTAGACCAAAGTCCCGAATTGACCTGGGTCTATTGCGCGGCGAGATAAGCCGCAAAGTGCGCCGCACGATTGATCCAGGTCAGCCATCAGCCCTTGCGTGGCAAGGGTTTCAGGGCTACTGGAAGGGGTGCGACAAACTGTCGCGAAGTTGATTTTTTGACCAGTATTGTTACGCATTCTGTAAAAGACTGTTGCTCAATAAGTCATAGTCATCGTTGAACGACCTATCTACAATCGCCCCCAATTTCCGTTCGGCACTGCTTGCGAGTCGCAGGATTGATGGGAGCCGCAGCGCTTTCCCATTTGCTGACTTCGACAAGTTTCGCCCAACGGCGATACCGGGCGGATACCCCTCCGCGTTTTCCCGCACCAAATGGACTTGGTCTGAAGTACAGGCCTGTTGCCTACGAAACCATAAGCACCGCACACCCGCTTGACGCCAAGATCCTGCAGTCGGATCCCTGGCAGGGGCGAGTACGGGCGCCAATTGCCGCACTTGGCAGGACGAAGTGTTGGCTACCAAAACACAAATTGCATTGAAGCAAGCTGATCTAGAGGTCGTGAGATGAGTAAAAAGCGTTACCCCAGACTGTTTGGCATATTGCCCTTTTTAGGCATGCTTTTACTCAGTGGGTGCAACTGGACCCTGCTCGACCCGAAGGGCCAGGTCGGCATTGAGCAGAAGAACCTGATCCTGATCGCCACCGGCCTGATGCTGCTGGTGGTCGTGCCCGTGATCATCATGACCCTGGCGTTCGCCTGGAAGTACCGTGCTTCCAACAAGGCCGCCACCTACACCCCCGACTGGTCGCACTCGACCAAGATCGAGGCCGCGGTGTGGATCATCCCGATCCTGATCATCATTGCCCTGGGTTACTTCACCTACCACTCCACCCACAAGCTGGACCCGTACCGTCCGCTGGATTCCGATGTGAAGCCGGTGCAGATCGACGTGGTCGCGCTGGACTGGAAGTGGCTGTTCATCTACCCGGAACAGGGCATCGCCACGGTCAACAAGATCGTCTTCCCGGCCAACACCCCGGTCAACTTCCGTGTGACCTCCGACGCCGTGATGAACTCCTTCTTCATCCCGGGTCTGGGCGGCCAGATCTACGCCATGGCCGGCATGACCACCAAACTGCACCTGATCGCCAACGAGAACGGTGTGTTTGACGGTATCTCCGCCAACTACAGCGGCGCCGGTTTCACCGGTATGAAATTCAAGGCTGTTGCCACCTCGCAAGCTGACTTCGATGCATGGGTCGCTGAAGTGAAGGCATCGCCGAAGAAACTGGACCAGGCCGAATATGACGCCTTGGCCAAAGCTAGCGAAAACAACCCAGTCGCGCTGTACAGCGAGGCCCCGGCTGACCAGTTCCAGCGCATCGTCGACAAGTACGAAGGCATGAACCGCGGTCGTCCGAACCACGAAGAAGCAGGCAGCAAAGACCTGGCCACTACCAAGGGTGTGGAATCGAGTATGCAACCAGCTGCCGGTGCAGAGGAGTAAGAGATGTTCGGTAAATTAACTCTGGAGGCGATACCGTATCACGAGCCGATAGTCATGGTGACGCTTGCCATGATCGCGCTCGGTGGTATCGCTGTCGTTGGTGCCATCACCTATTTCCGCAAGTGGACCTACTTGTGGACCGAGTGGTTGACCACGGTCGACCACAAGAAAATCGGCGTGATGTACATCATCGTCGCTATGGTCATGCTGCTGCGCGGCTTCGCCGACGCCATCATGATGCGTACCCAGCTTGCTGCCGCCACCGGTGGCTCGGAAGGCTACCTGCCGCCTGAACACTATGACCAGATCTTCACCGCCCACGGTGTGATCATGATCATCTTCATGGCGATGCCGTTCTTTACCGGCCTGATGAACCTCGCGGTTCCGCTGCAGATCGGTGCGCGTGACGTTGCCTTCCCGTTCCTGAACTCCCTGAGCTTCTACCTGCTGCTGGCAGGCGTGCTGCTGGTCAACATCTCGCTGGGCGTTGGTGAATTCGCCAAGACCGGCTGGGTTGCCTATCCGCCGCTCGCGGGTATCCAGTACAGCCCTGGGGTGGGTGTCGACTACTACATCTGGGCGCTACAGCTATCCGGATTGGGTACGACGCTTACCGGCGTGAACTTCCTCGTCACCGTGATGAAGATGCGCGCCCCTGGCATGAAGCTGATGGACATGCCGATCTTCACCTGGACCTGCACCTGGGCCAACGTGCTGATCGTCGCTTCGTTCCCGATCCTGACCGCCGCACTCGCCCTGCTGACCGTTGACCGTTATCTGGACTTCCACATCTTCACCAACGAGCTTGGTGGGAACCCGATGATGTACGTCAACCTGTTCTGGGCATGGGGTCACCCTGAGGTCTACATCCTGATCCTGCCGGCCTTCGGCGTGTTCTCGGAAGTCACCTCGACCTTCGCAGGCAAGCGCCTGTTCGGTCACCACTCGATGATCTACGCCTCGGGCGCGATCGCCATCCTGGGCTTCGCGGTCTGGCTGCACCACTTCTTCACCATGGGTGCCGGCGCCAGCGTCAACACCTTCTTCGGCCTGGCGACGATGCTGATCTCCATTCCGACCGGTGTGAAGCTGTTTAACTGGCTGTTCACCATCTACCAGGGCCGTCTGCGCTTCACCGCGCCGATCATGTGGACCCTGGGCTTCATGGTCACCTTCTCCATCGGTGGCATGACCGGCGTTCTGCTGGCTGTTCCAGGTGCCGACTTCGTTCTGCACAACAGCCTGTTCGTGATCGCCCACTTCCACAACGTGATCATCGGTGGCGCGGTATTCGGCTACATCGCCGGCTTCGCCTTCTGGTTCCCGAAAGCCTTCGGCTTCACCCTGAACGAGAAGTGGGGCAAGGCTGCCTTCTGGTTCTGGATCTCCGGCTTCTACGTAGCGTTCATGCCGCTGTACGCCCTGGGCTTCATGGGCATGACCCGTCGTCTGAACCACTCCGACAACCCGCTGTGGGAACCCTACCTTTACGTAGCCGTGGTCGGCGCCGTGCTGATCCTGTTCGGTATCGCCTGCCAGCTGATCCAGATCTACGTCTCGGTTCGCGACCGCAAGGACAACATGGACGTCACCGGCGACCCATGGGGCGGCCGTACCCTGGAATGGTCGACTTCGTCGCCACCTCCGTTCTACAACTTCGCTCACATGCCTGAGCATGTTGGCCTGGACGCCTGGCACGAAGCCAAGCAAGCCGGCGCTGCGTACAAGGCCCCTGCCAAGTACGAAGCGATCCACATGCCGAGCAACACCTCCACCGGTCTGTTCATGGGTCTGCTGCTGACCGTGTTCGGCTTCGCCTTCATCTGGCACATCTGGTGGCTGGTGGGCGCGAGCCTGGTGGCAACCATCGCTGTCTTCGTTCGCCACGCCGCGCGTGACGACCAGGGCTACATGGTTCCGGCCGAAGAAGTGGCGCGCATCGAAGGCGAGCGCATGAAAGCGCTGGCCAAAGCAGGTGCTCTGCCTGCCGGCGCACGTGTCGAATCGTTTGAACGGGTGTAATCAATGTCCAGTCAAGTAATCCACGGTGGCGCGCATGGTCATGACCATGCGCACGACGACCACCACCACGACTCGGGCCAGATGACCGTACTCGGTTTCTGGCTCTACCTGATGACCGACTGCATCCTGTTTGCGTCGCTCTTCGCCACCTACGCGGTGCTGTCCGGCGGTTTCGCCGGCGGCCCGTCGGGTCACGACATCTTCCAGCTCGACTTCGTGCTGGTTGAAACCGCGTTCCTGCTGCTGTCCTCGATCACCTTCGGCTTCGCCATGCTGAAGATGTTCGCCGGCAACAAGGCAGGCGTGCTGGGCTGGTTGGCCGTGACGTTCCTGTTCGGTGCCGGCTTCATCGCGATGGAAATCTATGAGTTCCATCACCTGATCGCCGAGGGCTACGGCCCGCAGCGCAGTGGCTTCCTGTCGGCGTTCTTCGCGCTGGTCGGTACCCACGGCCTGCACGTGACTGCCGGCCTGATCTGGATGGCAATCATGATGTACCAGATCAACAAGCACGGCATCACGCCGACCGCCAAGACCCGCATGAGCTGCCTGAGCCTGTTCTGGCACTTCCTGGACGTGGTCTGGATCTGCGTATTCACCGTCGTCTACCTGCTGGGGGTTCTGTAATGGCTAACGCACACGACACTCACCACGAAGGTAATCACGGCAGCGTGAAGTCGTACATGATCGGTTTCGTACTGTCGATCATCCTGACCGCGATCCCGTTCGGCCTGGTGATGTACCCGAGCCTGCCGAAGAACCTGACCGTCCTGATCGTGGTGGCCATGGCCATCATCCAGGTTGTCGTGCACCTTGTGTACTTCCTGCACATGGACCGTTCGAAAGAGCAGCGTTCCAACGTGTCGACGTTCCTGTTTACCGTCCTGGTAATTGCACTGCTGGTCGGCCTGTCGCTGTGGATCATGTTCAGCATCCACTTCGAAATGTTGGCCAAGTGAGGTAAGACTGCATGTCCGTGAAGCACTTTATCCAAATCACCAAACCGGGGATCATTTTCGGTAACGTGCTTTCCGTGGCAGGCGGTTTCTTCCTTGCCGCTAAGGGGCATGTGGATTTCGCCCTGTTCCTGGCGGTGGTGATCGGTACGTCCCTGGTGGTCGCGTCCGGATGCGTGTTCAACAACTGCATCGACCGTGACATCGACCACAAGATGGAACGTACCAAGAACCGCGTCATGGTCCAGGGCGGCATGTCGCTGCCCCTGGCGCTGATCTACGCCACCCTGCTCGGGGTGGCGGGTTTCAGCCTGCTGTATGTGCAAGCCAACCCGCTGGCGGCGTTCTGCGCCCTGGTCGGTTTCGTTGTCTACGTCGGTTTCTACAGCCTGTGGCTGAAGCGCAAATCGGTGCACGGCACCTTGGTCGGCAGCCTGTCCGGTGCCATGCCTCCGGTGATCGGCTACTGCGCCGTGAGCAACAGCTTCGACCTGGCCGCGGTGACCCTGCTGGTGATGTTCAGCCTGTGGCAGATGCCGCACAGCTTTGCCATCGCCATCTTCCGCTTCAAGGACTACAGCGCCGCCAACATTCCGGTCCTGCCGGTGGCACGCGGTATCCTCGCGGCGAAGAAGCAGATCGTGCTGTACGTGCTGGCCTTCGTCCTCGCCACCCTGATGCTGACCCTCGGCGGCTACGCCGGCCTGGGTTACCTCGCCGTGGCGGCCGCCATGGGCCTGTACTGGCTGTACATGGCCTGGGGCGGCTACAAGGCCGAGGACGACAGCAAGTGGGCCCGCAAGGTATTCGGCTTCTCCATCCTCACCGTCACCGCCCTGAGCGTGATGATGGGCGTGGACAGCCAGACCGCGGCCGATGTGCTGATGACCTACGCGCGCTGAAACACCGCTGCTGCACAAGACGCCCCGGCTTGCCGGGGCGTTTTTTTGTCTCGGAAAATTCATTCGAAGGGCAGTTGACAGCGCCATGCCCTTTGCCGGATGTTATGCGCCGCAGGTCAGGATGACCTGCAGGCCAGGGTAGGCCGCGATCCATTCGGATCGATCCACATGACAAGGACTGTTCCATGACCGAATCGAGCTTCGCTCCTTCGCCGTGCGCTGCTTCGCCGCGCCAACGCCATGCCTGCGCCAGCACCGATACCGCGCTGGCCATCCTCGAATGCCTGTTTCGTCGGCGCAGCCTGGCCCCAGGGCAGGATGAGGCGCTGGACGATGCCGTGCTCGCCCCGCACCTGCCCAAGGTGCTGCAGGCCGTCGAACACGGCCTGCCGGTGGAAATGGTCCTCCCGGCCTTCCCCGGCAAGTCGCCCAACCGCCAGAAGACCCTCGGCCCACTCCCGGACCTGGCAGAGCACCATGCCATCGACGAGCTGAACCGCCTGGGTGAGGAAATCCGCGCATTGCATGCTCCCGGTGCGGTCATTCACATCTGCTCGGACGGCTACGTCTTCGCCGACCTGGTGCGGGTGCCCGATGCCCACGTCCAGGCCTACACCGACGATATTCAGCGCTATGCCGGCCAGCACTACCCCGGCCGTTTCACCCTGTTCGACCTCAAGGATGCCTATCCGCAACTGGGTTGCCTGGACTCCATGCGCGAAGAGCTGATGATCGAGCATGGCCAGTCGCTGCGTGCCCTGCAGCAGCGCTTCGAGGACGAGGAGCACATGCGGCTGATGTACTGCGGCATCCATCGTTTCCTCGCGGAGGACTACGCCGGGCTGGTGGAGTTCGAAGGCATGAGCATGAATGCGGTGAAGAAGGCCGCCAAGCCAGCCTCCCAGCGGGTGATCCAGCGTAGCGAGGCCTGGAGCGCGTTGCTGCAAGCGCGTTATCCGCACTGCCTGCGCCTGTCGATCCACCCGCAGCTGGCGGTATCGAGCAAGATCGGCATCCGCCTGGTACCAACCAGCGACTTGTGGCGCACCCCCTGGCATTCGGTGGCGATCAAGCGTCGCGGCGTGGTGACCCTCGACCGGCGCAGCAATGTCGATGAGCGTTACAGCCGGCTGGTATTCCGCCGTGGCCGGCCTTGCCACTATGCCAGTGCCCAGTGAGGGGGCGCCAATGGACATACGCGCGGTTCTGTTTGACCTGGACGGCACCTTGGTCGATACCCTGCCTGATATCGCCTGGTGCCTGAATCATGTGCTGAGCCTGCACGGGCTGCGCGCGCTGCAGCCGGATGAGGTGCGCGGCATGATCGGTGGCGGTGTGTCGGCGATGCTCGAACGGTCCGCCGTCGGGCTCGACGCCGAACGGCGCCAACGCCTGCATGACGACTACAGCAGCTGTTATTACGACAACCTGATCCAGCGTTCCCGACCGTTCCCTGGATGCATCGCACTGATCGAGACGATCGCCGGCAAAGGGTTGCCCATGGCCGTCGTCACCAACAAAGCCCACGCGCTCGCCGAGCGTGTTGTGCAAGGGCTGCTGCCCGCGCAGCGGTTTGGCGCGGTGCTGGGCCATCGCCCCGGCGAGCGTCTCAAACCGGCACCGGACATCGCGCTGCAGGCCGCCCAACGGCTGGGCATTGACCCAGGCCACTGCCTGCTGGTCGGCGATACCCCCATTGACCTCCTTACTGCCAAGGCCGCCGGCATGCCCGCTGCCGCCGTCGGTTGGGGCTACGGCGTGTGGCAAGCCTTGCTCGAGCAGCGGCCGCAGTTCCATTGCCAGCAACCCTTGCAGTTGCTCCGCGCCCTGCGCCCGGAGCAACTGCGCCACTGTGCAAGCCAATCCGCAACGCCAATCGGTTCGCTGTAGCCGCTCTCAAGGAAGACACGACATGCAAGATAAAGACAGCTGGATCCAAGCCGTCGGCCAGGTGCTGGACGGTTACCTGCTCAAGGCGCAGGACGACCGCTTCGACCAGGCGGGCAGGGCGCACCTGGCCCGCGACCTGGCGCGCTGCTTCGACAGCGGCGAGCCCCTGCGCATGGTACTGCCGGGCTTCCCCTGCAAGTCGCCGAATGATCGCGACAAGACCTTTGGCGTGCTGCCCGATCATGGCGAGGTGATCGCCATCGAACGCCTCGACCGCCTTGCCCAGGAACTTGCCGAACTCCACGCCCCAGGCTGCGAAATCGCGATCCTCAGTGACGGCACCACCTTCAACGATATCGTCGGCGTGCCCGACGAAGTGCGCCGCGCCTACAACCAGGCGCTGCGCACCCTGTGCACGACCCATTGCATCCGCTGGGTGAGCATGGAAGACCTGTTTCCCCAGGCCAGCAGTGCCGAGGCCTTGCGCGCCACCCTGATCAAGCAGGCCCGCCTGCCATGGAAGAACGTCGAGGCGCTGATCGAGCAGTGCCAGCACGACGAGGCCCTGGGCCGGACCCACGACAAGTTGTGCAGTCACCTCTACAACGACCTGCGGCTGT
Organism: Pseudomonas mosselii; assembly: GCF_003205295.1. GTDB lineage: Bacteria > Pseudomonadota > Gammaproteobacteria > Pseudomonadales > Pseudomonadaceae > Aquipseudomonas > Aquipseudomonas mosselii_B. Next base: position 91,941 of record NZ_QJRP01000008.1, on the reverse strand, counting down.
GCCGCCAGGCCGGGCAGGACGAAGACGAGCACCTGCGCCAGATCAGCTACAAGGCTTACCAGATGATGCTGCGCGGCCAGGCCTTGAATGCGGCGGTCGAGCGGTTTTTCCCCGGCCACGTGCGCCTGTCGGTGCACCAGTACGACAACGCAGGCCCCAAGTTCACCGTGGCCTTGGCCGAGGGCCTCGATCATGTAGCCAGCCCCTGGCATGCAGTGCCGGTGTGTCAGCTTGACGGTCACCAGACCCTGCGTGGCCGCGCGCAGATCGAGCCCGCGCGGCATGTGCTGGTGACCTGGCAGGGGCAGCCGTGGCTGTTCCATGAAACGGCGGGCGAGGCACTGGAAGGCTTCAGCTTCGCATTGCAGAAGCTCCCCCTGTTCGGGTTGCTGGTCTGCGACCCGCTGGGGCTGGGTTTCCAGCGACTGTCCACCGAGACCTTGCAGGCACTGGTGCGCAGTTTCGGTTTTGTCTGCCTCAGAGGCTGTGAATTCGCCGATCAGCAGGCATTCGCCGCCGACTGCGAGCGTTTCGGCACCATCTACCGCTGGTCCTTTGGCGAAGTGCATGTGGTCAAGCCTGCCGAGCAGCCCCAAGGCGTGGTGCATTCGCTGGAGAAGACGCCGTTGCACTGGGACCTCAACATGCTGCCCGACAGCGATCCGCTGGTGCAGCGCGATCCAAAGTTCTGTGCCCACACCTTCATGCTGTATTGCAAGACGCCGCCGCAGGCAGGGGAAGGGCAGACCACCGTCGTCGACAGCCGCAACGCCTTGCGCAAGGTGGGCCTGCGCACCGCCCGCCAGTGGCAAGGCATCCATTTCACCTACTACACCCGCATGACCTATTTCGGTGGTTCGCCGCGCAGCTACGCGCTGGTCGACCTCGATCCGCGCAGCGGCGAGCGGGTGCTGCGCTATCAGGAGGGGTGTCAGTCGTCGTTGCAGACGCTCGAACAGAAGGTGCAGGGGCACGACGAAGCCTTCCAGCAGGCTCTGATCAGCGAGCTCGACGAACTGGTCTACGACCCCGAATGCCTGATTGCCCATGAGTGGCAAGCGGGCGACCTGGTGCTGATCGATAACTACCAGACCTTGCACGGGCGCCTGCCGATGAGCGCGGCCTCGGCCGCGCGCGAACTGTGGCGGGTGCAGGTGTACTGAGCCCTTTGGCGGCGGTGCTTGCCGGTGTTTCGGCAAGCACCGCCTGCTGGAGGGTGATTCTGTAATTACGATTTATTCAAATGAAGTGGCTGAAAAAATCTAATAAAACAGGAAATTATCCTTTACGAAGTGATCATTGCGGGATTATGTTGTGTGTCGGCCGCCGCAGCGGCCAGCGTCGCTCGGACGGTTCCGGGCGCTTACGTCTCTCGAGGAACACATGGCCAACCCAGGTTCGCCGCGCCGCTTTGCGCGCATCGATCGTCTCCCGCCTTACGTCTTCAACATCACTGCCGAGCTCAAGATGGCTGCCCGCCGCCGTGGCGAGGACATCATCGACCTGAGCATGGGCAACCCCGATGGCGCGACCCCGCCGCACATCGTCGAGAAGCTGGTGCAGGTTGCCCGGCGCGAGGATACCCACGGCTATTCCACCTCCCGTGGCATCCCACGCCTGCGCCGCGCCATCTCCAATTGGTACAAGGAACGCTACGATGTCGGCATCGACCCGGAAAGCGAAGCCATTGTCACCATCGGCTCGAAGGAAGGCCTGGCGCACCTGATGCTCGGCACCCTCGACCATGGCGATACGGTCCTGGTCCCCAACCCCAGCTACCCGATCCATATCTACGGTGCGGTCATTGCCGGTGCCCAGGTGCGCTCCGTGCCGCTGGTGCCGGGGGTGGACTTCTTCAACGAGCTGGAACGGGCGATCCGCGAGTCGATCCCCAAGCCGAAGATGATGATCCTCGGCTTCCCGTCCAACCCCACCGCCCAGTGCGTCGAGCTGGACTTCTTCGAGCGCGTGGTGGCCCTGGCCAAGCAGTACGATGTGCTGGTAGTGCACGACCTGGCCTACGCCGACATCGTCTACGACGGCTGGAAAGCCCCTTCGATCATGCAGGTGCCGGGGGCCAAGGACATCGCGGTGGAGTTCTTCACCTTGTCCAAGAGCTACAACATGGCCGGCTGGCGAATCGGCTTCATGGTCGGCAATCCTGAGCTGGTCAGCGCCCTGGCGCGGATCAAGAGCTACCATGACTACGGCACCTTCACCCCGTTGCAGGTGGCTGCCATCGCCGCACTGGAGGGCGACCAGCAGTGCGTGCGCGACATCGCCGAGCAGTACCGCCAGCGCCGCAACCTGCTGGTCAAGGGCTTGCACGAACTGGGCTGGATGGTCGAGAACCCCAAGGCGTCGATGTACGTGTGGGCCAAGATTCCCGAGGCCTATGCGCACCTGGGCTCGCTGGAGTTCGCCAAGAAGCTGCTGGCCGAGGCCAAGGTCTGCGTGTCGCCGGGGATAGGCTTCGGTGACTACGGCGACGACCATGTGCGCTTTGCCCTGATCGAGAACCAGGACCGCATCCGCCAGGCTATTCGCGGGATCCGCCAGATGTTCCGTGCCGATGGTTTGACCAGCAAGTAAACAGGCCGTTGCAGATCGCGGGGCAAGCCCGCTCCCACAGGCTGGATACGTTTGTGGGAGCGGGCTTGCCCCGCGATGCGTTTGCGCCGATCAGCGGCGATCTTTTTTTGCATTCCCCCTCTTCTCAGCCGCCCGCGCCTGGATTACAAATAGCGCCGCGGGCGCTCGCCCCGATAACAACAACCTCCTTCCCTGGCCATCATGTCCGAACAGAACCCTTGCCTGACCTGCGGCGCCTGCTGCGGCTACTTTCGTGTGTCTTTCTTCTGGGGTGAATGCCAGTCCGCCGGCGGCGTGGTGCCCGACGATCTGGTGGTGCAGATCAACCCGACCCGGGTCGCCATGATCGGCACCGACGCCAAGCCCTGTCGCTGCGTCAGCCTGGGTGGCGAGATCGGCACGCAAGTGGCGTGCTCCATCTATGAGAACCGCTCCAGCCCCTGCCGTGAGTTCGACGCCTCCTGGGAAAACGGTGTGCACAACCCCAGCTGTGACGACGCCCGTGCGGCCTATGGCCTGCCACCGCTGACACCACCGGGCGCCAATGAGCCGCATTGGCCGGATGAGGGCGCCGAGGTCGCCTGACGGGGCTCCTTGGCCACAGGTTGTCGAGCCACTCCCCAAAATCCCATCACATTCTGGCCATTCGACATGACCGTTCGTCGGTTGGATCCAATGGCCAAGCGGCTGAAACCCGCGAAACACGTGCCGCCTAGACAAAGTATTAACACCATTTGACCGTCCCCTGCGCCGTACCGCCCGCGCCTGAGCGGCTACACATTCCCTCAAAGGATATTCGTAGCCAATAGATCAGGCGTTTCGGCCGTCGCGTGTTCCACCGCTCTTTCCTGCCCCGCTGTACACGCATCCAAGGACTGAAGTGCCTGATCCACGAAGGAGCTCTCCGTGGACAGACGTGCCGCCCCCCGTTCACCCGCCCGTTTCTCGCAACTGTCGCTGGCTGTCAGCCTGGCTGTCGGTGCGATGGCATTTGGTCTGTCCAGCGAGCAGGCCCTGGCCGCCTGTAGCGCGGCCGGGTCCACGATCACCTGCAACGGCGCGGCCAACCCGCTGGCGCCAAGCTATACCAATGGCGGCAGCGGTCTCACCGTCAACGTCAACCCGGGCGCGACCCTGGGCACCTTGCTGGGCGTGGGCGGCACCTCGCTGTCGCTGGCCGGCAACAACAACACCCTGAACAACTCCGGCACCATCGACCCGACGTTGCTCGGGCTGCTGAGCATCCAGTCCTCCGCCGTGCTGATCGGCAACACCGGCACCGGCAGCAACCTCACCATCAACAACAACGCCACGGGTGTGATCAAGGGCACCGGCGCCTTGCTCGGCGCCAACCTGCTGAACCTCACCGGCATGGCGCTGGACGCGCGCAACGGCGCCGCCGGCACCACCACCATCAGCAACGCCGGCAGCATCGGCTCCTCGGCGCTGGCGAGCCTGAGCCTGATAAGCGAGGATACCCCGGTCATCGCCGTGACCGGCGGCAGCACGGTGAACTTCACCAACACCGGCACCATCCTTGGTCGTGCCGCGTTCGAGGCTTCCGCGGCGGGCAACACCTTCACCAACGCCGGGACCCTGACCGGCAGCCTGTCGATGGGTGCCAACAGCACCAACCGCTTCAACGCCATCACCGGCTCCAGCGTCGGGGCAGGGCTTGGCGTCAGCGTGGCCTTGCTGGTCACCAGCAACCCCAACCTTACCTTTGCCGCGGCCGGCAAGATCGACGGTGGCGCCGGTGGCACCAACACCCTGGCACTGCAAAACGCCATTGGCGGCGGCAGTGGCACCAGTGGCAGCGGTACAATCAACGCCACCAACTACATCAACTTCAGCCGCCTGATTGTCGACGCCGGCACCTGGAGCCTGATCGGCCAGGTGCTCAACGGCACCACCCAGACCACCCTCAACGGTGGCCAGCTCAACTTCGACAACTCCAATGCCTTCGGCAGCGGTGCCATCACCGTCAATGGTGGTGGGCTGGCGGGCACCGTCGGTGGCCTGAGCCTGGCCAACAACTTCACCCTCAACGCCGGCCTGAGCGTCGGCGGCGCCACCGACATGGCCCTCAATGGCGTGGTTTCGGGTGTCGGCGGCCTGACCAAGACCGGTACCGGGCTGCTTACCCTCGGCGCCACCAACACGTACAGTGGCGGCACCAACCTGGCCGCCGGCGGTCTCAACCTGGCCAGCGCCGCGGCGCTGGGCAGCGGCGGGCTCACCGTCAGCGGCGCCAGCAGCCTGCAGGGCAGCGTGCCGCTGGTGTTGAACACCGCCGTGGCGCTGAACGCGGCGCTGACCCTGCCTGGCAGCAACGCCCTGACCCTGGGCGGTGTGCTCAGCGGTACCGGCTCGCTGGTCAAAAGCGGCAGCGGCACCGTGACGCTCAACGGCGTCAACACCTTCAGTGGCGGTACCACACTGGCCAGCGGCACGCTGACCATCGGCAACGACAGTGCCCTCGGTACCGGCGCGCTGACCCTTACCGGCAACGGCACCCTGAACCACACCGCCGCGCTCAGCCTGGGCAACGCCATCAACCTGGGCGGCAACACCCTCACGCTGCCGGGCAGCAATGCCGCCATTCTCAACGGCGTGATCAGTGGTACCGGCAACCTGACCAAGAACGGCACCGCCGACCTCACCCTCAACGGCGTCAACACCTACAGCGGCACCACCACCCTGGGCGGTGGCAAGCTCTCCGTCGGCAACAGCGCCGCGCTGGGCACCAGCGGCCTGACCCTGGGCGGCAATGCCAGCCTGGACGCCAGCAGCGCCGTCAGCCTGAGCAATGCGATCAACCTGGGGGCCAACACCCTCGACCTGCTGGGCACCAGCGCCACCACCCTGGGCGGTGTCATCAGCGGTACCGGCGCGCTGGTCAAGAATGGCGCCGGCGACCTGACCCTCAATGGCAACAGCACCTTCAGCGGCGGGCTGACGCTCAACACCGGCAAGCTCACCGTCGGGCACAGCAACGCACTGGGCAGCGGTGCGCTGACCCTGGGCGGCAACGTCAGCCTCGACGCCGGTACGGCGGTCAACCTGGGCAACGCGATCAACCTCGGCGCCAACACCCTCAACCTGCTGGGCACCAGTGCCACGACGCTGGGCGGTGTCATCAGCGGCACCGGCGCGCTGGTCAAGAACGGCAGCGCCGGCCTGACCCTCAACGCCAGCAACACCTTCAGCGGCGGCACCACCCTCAATGGCGGCGTGCTGACCGTGGGCAACAACAATGCCCTGGGCACCGGCGCGCTGTCCCTGGGCGGCAATGCCAGCCTCGATGCGGGCGTGGCGGTCAACCTGGGCAACGCCATCAACCTGGGTGGCAACACACTCACTCTGCCGGGCACGAGTGCCACCACCCTGGGTGGCGTGATCAGCGGCACCGGGGCGCTGGTCAAGAATGGCAGCAGCAACCTGACCCTGGGTGGCGCCAACACCTTCAGCGGCGGGTTGACCCTCAATGCCGGTACCCTGACCCTGGCCAGCGCCGCGGCCCTGGGCACGGGAGACTTGACCGTCGGCGGGCCCTCGACCCTGGCCAACGCCGTGACGATGACCCTGAACAATGGCGTCAACCTCGGCGCCAACCTGACCCTGGCCGGCGCCAACAATCTCACGCTGGCCGGCAACCTCGGCGGCACCGGCGGCCTGATCAAGAACGGCAGCGCCAGCCTGACCCTGAGCGGCAACAACACCCAGAACGGCGCCACGGCGCTGAACGCCGGCACCCTGGTGCTCGGCAGCAACACCGCGCTGGGCACAGGCGCGCTCAGTGCCGCGGCCAACACCACCCTGGACACCAGTGTCGCCGGGCTGAACATCGGTAACGCCCTCAACCTGGCCGGCAACCTGAACCTGCCCGGCAGCAACGACCTGACCCTGAGCGGCGTCATCGCCGGCGTCGGCGGTATCACCAAGGGCGGCAACACCACCTTGACCCTGACCGGTGCCAACACCAACAGCGGCTCCACCTTCCTCAACGCCGGTACCCTGGTGGTCGGCAGCAACACCGCGCTGGGCACCGGCACCCTCAACACCGCCGCCGGCACCCACCTGGACGCCAGCACGGCCGTGAGCCTGGCCAACGACGCCATCATCGCCGGCCCCCTGACCATCGACGGCACCGCCAACCTGGGCCTGAGCGGCGTGCTCAGCGGCATCGGCTCGCTGGTCAAGAACGGCAACGCCAGCCTGACCCTGAGCGGCAACAACGTCTTCACCAACGGCACCCAGCTCAACGCCGGTACGCTGATCCTGGGCAGCAACACGGCATTGGGCATCGGTGGCCTGACCCTGGGTGGCAACGCCAACCTAGACACCAGCACCGCGGTGGCCGCCACCAACACCATCAGCCTCGGCGCCAACACCCTGACCGTGCTGGGCAGCAACGCCACCACCCTGACCGGCCAGATCAGCGGTACCGGCGCGCTGGTCAAGAGCGGCAGCGCCGCCCTGACCCTCAACGGCAACAACACCTACAGCGGCGGCACCACCCTCAACGGTGGGTTGCTGACCCTGGGCAACAACAACGCCCTGGGCAGCGGCGCCTTGACCCTGGGTGGCAATGCCAGCCTCGACAGCAGCGGCACCCTCAACCTGGGCAATGCCATCAACCTCGCCGGCAATACCCTGACCCTGGCGGGCAGCAATGCCACTACCTTGGGTGGCGTGATCAGTGGCACTGGCGCGCTGATCAAGAACGGCAGCACCAACCTGACCCTGTCAGGCGCCAACACCTTCAGTGGTGGTCTCAACCTCAATGCCGGGACCTTGACCCTGGCCAGCGCCGCCGCGCTGGGAACCGGCGCGTTGAACGTCGGCGGCGCCGCCACCCTGGCCAACTCCACGGCCATGACCCTGAACAACGCCATCAACCTCGCCGCCGACCTGTCGCTGCCCACCACCAGCAACCTCACCCTGGCCGGCAACCTCAGTGGCACCGGCGGCCTGGTCAAGAGCGGCAGCGCCACCCTGACCTTGAGCGGCAACAACACCCACAGCGGCGCCACCGCGCTCAACGCCGGCACCCTGGTACTGGGCAGCAACACCGCCCTGGGCACTGGCGCGCTGAATGCCGCCAACAACACCACCCTGGACACCAGCGTCGCTGGGCTGAACATCGGCAATGCCTTGAACCTGGCCGGCAACTTCATCCTGCCCGGCAGCAACGACCTGACCCTGAGCGGCACCATCGCCGGCGCCGGCGGCATCACCAAGAACGGCGCCACCAGCCTGACCCTGACCGGCAACAACAGCAACAGCGGCATCACCCGTCTGAACGCCGGTACCCTGGTGGTCGGCAGCAACACCGCGCTGGGCACCGGCACCCTCAACACCCTGGCCGGCACCCACCTGGATGCCAGCACCGCGGTCAGCCTGGCCAACGACGTCACCATCGCCGGCCCCCTGACCATCGACGGCAGCGCCGACCTGGGCCTGAGCGGCGTGGTCAGCGGCATCGGTTCGCTGGTCAAGAACGGCAACGCCAACCTGACCCTGAGTGGCAACAACCTCTACACCAACGGCACCCAGCTCAATGCCGGCACGCTCACCCTCGGCAGCAACACCGCGCTGGGGATCGGCGCCCTGACCCTGGGCGGCAACGCCAACCTCGACGCCAGCACCGCAGTGGCGGTGACCAACGGCATCAGCCTGGGCGGCAACACCCTGACCGTGCTGGGCAGCAATGCCACCACCCTCGGTGGCCTGATCAGCGGCAGCGGCGCGCTGGTCAAGAACGGCAGCGCCGGGCTGACCCTCAACGGCAACAACACCTACAGCGGCGGCACCACCCTCAATGCCGGGCTGCTGACCCTGGGCAACAACAACGCCATCGGCAGCGGCGCACTGAGCGTGGGCGGCAATGCCAGCCTCGACGGCAGCGCCGCGCTCAACCTGACCAACGCCATCAACCTGGGAGTCGGCGCCACCCTGACCTTGCCGGGCAGCAATACCACCACCCTCGGTGGCGTGATCAGCGGCACTGGCGCGCTGATCAAGAACGGCAGCACCAACCTGACCCTGTCGGGCGCCAATACCTTCAGCGGGGGCCTCAACCTCAACGCCGGCACCCTGACCCTGGCCAATGCCGCGGCGCTGGGGACCGGCGCGCTGAACGTCGGGGGCGCCGCGACCCTGGCCAACAGCGTGGCGATGACCCTGGGCAACGACGTCAACCTCGGCGCCAACCTGACCCTCGGCGGCAGCAGCAACCTGACCCTGGGCGGCGTGCTCGCGGGCACCGGTGGCTTGCTCAAGAACGGTGTGTCCGACCTGACGCTGACCGGTAACAACACCTTCAGCGGTGCCATTGACCTGCTCGGCGGCAGCATCACCACAGTCGGTACCACGGCGTTGGGCAATACCTCGGCGGTCAGCGTCGGCGCCGGTACCAGCCTCAATCTCGGCGCCAGCGCCACCATCGGTGGCCTGAGCGGCGCCGGTACGGTGAACATCGCCGGCGGCGGCGACCTGACCCTGGGCGGCAACAACCTCAACAGTGTATTCAGCGGTGCCCTGGCCGGCAGCGGCGGGCTGGTCAAGACCGGCACCGGCAGCTTCGAGCTGTCCGGGGTCAGCGTGCTTGGCGGCAGCACCACGGTCAATGCCGGCCTGCTCAATGTCACCGGCTCGCTGGCAAGCCCCAGCGTGCAGATCAACAGCGGCGCCAGCCTCGGCGGCACCGGCAGCCTGCTGGGGACGGTCGACATCGCCAACGGCGCGCACCTGCTGGCCAACAGCGGCGCGACCCTCGGTACTGGCGCGCTGACCCTGCACAGTGGCTCGATCCTCGACTTCGGCCTGGGCTCGCCCGCCACCGGCGGCACGGCGCTGGTCAACGTCAACGGTAACCTGACCCTGGACGGTACCCTCAACGTCACCGACGTCGGCGGCTTCGGCACCGGTATCTACCGGCTGTTCGACTACACCGGCGCGCTGGTCGACAACGGCCTGCTGGTGGGCAACGTGCCGGGCGCCATGTTGCCCGGCGACCTGCAGGTGCAGACCTCCATCGGCAGCCAGGTCAACCTGCTGGTCGGCGGCGCCACCGGCACCGTGCAGTTCTGGGACGGCGCCCAGAGCGTGCCCAATGGCGTGATCGACGGCGGCACCGGCACCTGGAATGGCAGCAACACCAACTGGACCGATGTCAACGGCGTGCTCAACGGCAGCTGGGCCAGTGACTTCGCGGTGTTCCAGGGCACCGCGGGGGATGTCACCGTGGTCGGTACCCAGGCCGCCACCGGGCTGCAGTTCGTCACCAACGGCTATCGCCTGATCGGCGCCGGTGGGCTGGACCTGGTCAACGGCAGCAACGGCGCCTTCGCCGTGCGTGTCGACCCCGGCGTCACCGCGACCCTCAACGTCGGCCTCTCGGGCAGCGGCCAACTGGCCAAGCTCGACAGCGGCACCCTGGTGCTCAATGGCGCCAACAGCTACACCGGCGGCACCCTGTTCAACGGCGGCACGGTCGTGGTTGGCAACAACACCGCTTTGGGTAGCGGCTCCGTCAGTACCGCCAACGGCACCACCCTGGACAGCAACACCGCGGTGACCCTTGGCAACGCCTTCAATCTCAGCGGCGCCCTGACCGTCGCCGGTTCCGCCGACCTGGGGCTGTCCGGCGTGGTCTCCGGCCTTGGCAGCCTGATCAAGGCCGGCGGCGCCAACCTGACCCTGGGCAACGCCAACACCTACAGCGGCGGCACCAGCCTGGGTGCTGGCACCCTGACCTTGGGCAACGCCCAGGCGCTGGGCACGGGCGGCTTGACGGTATCTGGCGCCTCCAGCCTGGACACCAGCGGCAACCTGGCACTGGGCAATACCATCGCCCTGAACGCCAACCTCACCCTGCCGGGCAGCAATGACCTGACGCTCAATGGTGCGATCAGCGGCACTGGTGGCCTGATCAAGGCCGGCGCCAGCACGCTCACCCTCAACGGCAGCAACAGCCAGCAGGGTAGTACCAGCCTGAACGGCGGCACCTTGGTGGTGGGCAGCAACACCGCGCTGGGCACAGGCGCCTTGAACGCAGTCGGCGGCACCACCCTGAGCAGCAATGCCAACGTCACCCTGGCCAACCAGCTCAACCTGGCCGGCAACCTGACGATTGCCGGGGCGCAGAGCCTGACCCTGGGCGGTAACGTCAACGGCGTCGGCGGCCTGACCAAGACCGGCAGCGGCACCCTGACCCTGAACGGTACCAATGGCAACCTGGGCAACACCAACCTCAATGCCGGCACCCTGGTGCTCGGCAGCGCCAGCGCCCTTGGCCTCGGCCAGCTCAACGCGGCGGCCGGCACCACGCTGGACAGCTCCGCGGCGATCAACATCGGCAACACGGTCAACCTGGGAGGCAACCTCACCATCACCGGCAGCAACGACCTGGGCCTGGGCGGCCTGGTCACGGGGGCCGGCAGCCTGACCAAGAACGGTGCCAGCAACCTCACCCTCAGTGGCGCCAACACCCTGACCGGAGGCGTGACCCTCAATGCCGGCACGCTGACCCTGGGCAACAACCAGGCACTGGGCACCGGCACCCTGACCGTCGGCGGCGCCAGCAACCTGGCCACCACCGGCGCCCTGACCCTGGCCAACCAGGTGACACTCAACAACACCCTGAGCCTGACCGGCAACAACAACCTGGCCCTCAATGGTGTGATCAGCGGTACCGGCGGCCTGACCAAGACCGGCAGCGGCAACCTGAGCCTCGGCGCCGCCAACACCTACCAGGGCACCACCACCCTGGGTGGCGGCACCCTGACCCTGGGCAACAACACCGCTTTGGGCACGGGCAACCTGGCGGTGACCGGCAGCAGCACCCTGGCCACCGCCGGCGTGCTGCAAGTGGCCAATGCCATCGGCCTTGGTGCCGGTACCAGCCTCGGCGTCAACAATACCCAGGCCCTGACCCTCGATGGTGTCATCAGCGGTGCCGGGGCGTTGAACAAACTGGGTGCCGGGCAGCTGATACTCAATGGCAGCAACACCTACGCCGGCGGTACCTCGCTGCAGGCCGGCAGCCTGCTGCTGGGCAATGCCGGCGCCCTGGGCAGCGGTGCGCTGACCGTCAACGGCGCCGCCAGCCTCGATGCCAGTCAGGCGCTGGCGCTGGTGAACGCCGTCAACCTCGCCGGTGGCAACCTGACCCTTGGCGGCAGCCAGGCGCTGACCCTCAACGGCGTGGTCTCGGGCAGCAACGGCCTGGTCAAGAACGGCGCCGCCACCCTGACCCTCAACGGCAACAACACCTACAGCGGCGGCACCACCCTCAACGCCGGCACCCTGGTGGTCGGCAGCAACACCGCGCTGGGCAGCGGCGACCTCAGCACCGGTGCCAACACCAGCCTCGATGCCGGCGGCGCGGGCGCCACCCTGGCCAACAACGTGCACCTGGGCGGTACCCTCAACGTGCCGGGCAGTGCCGACCTGACCCTCAACGGCGTGGTGGATGGCGTTGGCGGCCTGAACAAGGCCGGCGCCAGCACCCTGACCCTCAACGGCGCCAACAACTACCTGGGCGGCACCACCCTGAATGCCGGCCGGCTGGTGGTCGGCAACGACAACGCGCTGGGGCAGGGCGCGCTGACCGTCGCCGGGGCCTCGACCCTGAGCGGCGGCGCCAGCACCACCCTGGCCAACAACGTCACCCTCAACGCCGGCCTGACCGTCGATGGCGGCAACGACCTGACCCTCAACGGCGTGATCAACGGCACTGCCGGCCTGACCAAGAACGGCAGCGGCAACCTGACCCTCAACGGCAACAACGGCTACCAGGGCGGCACCCAGCTCAATGCCGGGCGCCTGACCCTGGGCAGCAGCGGCGCGCTGGGCACCGGCACCCTGTCGGTCACCGCCGACGCCACCCTGGCCAACAGCGCGCCCATGGCCCTGGGCAACACCATCGCCTTGAGCAATGGTGCCAACCTGACCGTTGAAGCCGCCAACGCGCTGATCCTCAGCGGCGACCTCGGCGGCAGCGGCAACCTGGTCAAGACCGGCGTCGACGACCTCACCCTGGTCGGCGTCAAGACCTTCACCGGCAACGTCGACATCCAGGCCGGCTCCCTCACCACCCTCGGCAGCGGTGTGCTGGCCAACGTCGACACCCTCAACGTCGGCGCCAGCGGCCAGCTCAACCTCAACGGCAACGCCAGCCTCGGCAGCCTGACCGGCAGCGGCCAGGTCGATGTCGGCATCGGCAGCGTCCTGAGCCTGGGCGGCAACAACCTAAGCAGCACCTTCGCTGGTGGCCTCAACGGCCTGGGCGGCCTGACCAAGGTCGGCAGCGGCACCCTGACCCTGACCGGCACCAGCAACCTGGCCGACAACACCCAGGTCAATGCCGGCACCTTGAAAATCGACGGCACCCTGGGCAGCAACCTGCTGACGGTCGCCAGTGGTGCCACCCTGGCGGGTAGCGGCACCGCGAACGCTACGGTGGTGATCAGCAACGGCGGCCACCTGGCCGGGCAGAGCGGCGCCACCCTGGGCCTCGGCAGCCTGGTGCTCAACAGCGGCTCGATCGTCGATGTCGGCCTGGCGTCACCGTCCACCGGCGGTACCGCGCTGTTCAACGTCGGCGGCAACCTGACTCTCGATGGCACGCTCAATGTCAGCAGCATCGGCGGCTTCGGCAACGGTGTGTACCGCATCTTCGACTACACCGGCTCCCTGACCGACAACGGCCTGGACTTCGGCAGCCTGCCGCTGGGCGTGGGCCTGGGCGACGTGACCCTGCAGACCGTCCTGGCCAACCAGGTCAACCTGCTGGTCAGCGCCGCCGGCCTGAACATCCAGTTCTGGGACGGCAGCCAGAACGTGCCCAACGGCCAGGTCGACGGCGGCACCGGCGTGTGGAACGCCGGCAACACCAACTGGACCGACCTCAACGGCGTGCTCAATACCACCTGGGGCAGCACCTTCGCGGTGTTCCAGGGCACCGCGGGCGACGTCACCGTCGACGGCAGCCAGACCGTCAATGGCCTGCAGTTCGTCACCGATGGCTATCGCCTGCTGGCGGGCACCGGCGGCGCGCTCGACCTGATCAACGGCAGCGGCGGCGACACCAGCGTGCGGGTCGACCCGGGCGCCACGGCGACCCTCGATGTCGGCCTGGCCGGCGTCGGTAAACTCAACAAGCTCGACAGCGGCACCTTGGTGCTCAACGGTAGCAACACCTACAGCGGTGGTACCCTGCTCAGCGGCGGTACCTTGATTGTCGGCAACAACGCGGCCCTGGGCAGTGGTGCACTCGACACTGCGGCGGGTACCACCCTCGATAGCAACGCCTCGGTTGCATTGGGCAATGCCATCACGCTGGCCGGCCCGTTGAACATCGCCGGTAGCAACGACCTGGCCCTGAACGGCAACATCGGCGGCGCCGGAGGCCTGGTCAAGGCGGGCAGCGCACGGCTGGCACTGGCTGGCAACAACACCTTTGCCGGCAACACCGCGCTCAACGGCGGCACCCTGGTGCTGGGCTCCAGCACCGCGCTCGGCACCGGTAACCTGACCACGGCGCCCGGCACCAGCCTGGACAGCAGCCAGGCGGTCACCCTGGCCAACAACGTCACCACCACGGGCGACCTCACCGTGCTGGGCAGCAACGACCTGACCTTGGGCGGCACCGTCGGCGGCACCGGCCGCCTGCTCAAGGCCGGCTTGGCGCGCTTCGCGCTGATGGGGGCGAACACCTACAGCGGCGGCACCGAGTTGCAGGCCGGCACGCTGGTGGTCGGCAACAACGCGGCGCTGGGCACCGGCGGCCTGGAGGTCACCGGCAATGCCAACCTCGACAGCGCCAGCGCCGTCACCCTGGCCAATGCGGTCAATGTCAGTGGCGTGCTTAACGTACTGGGCAGCAACGACCTGCACCTGGCCGGTGTGCTCAGCGGCGCGGGCGAGCTGAACAAGAGCGGCCTGGCCGACCTGACCCTGTCGGGCAACAACACCTTCAGCGGCATCCTCAACATCCTCTCCGGTAGCCTGAGCACCATCGGCACCACCGCCCTCGGTACCCAGAGCCAGCTGAATGTGAGCAACGGCGCCAGCCTCAATCTCGACGGCAACACCAGCCTTGGCGACATCGGCGGCACCGGCGCGATCCAGATCGCCGCCGGCAACAGCCTGGCGGTCGAAGGCGGCGTGTTCGACGGCAACATCAGCGGCACCGGTACCCTGAACAAGCTCGGCAGCGGCACCCTGGCGCTGAACAGCGCCAACAGCCACACCGGCACCACCAACGTGCAGGCCGGGGGGCTGCAGGTGGACGGCTCCCTGGCCAGCGGCGCGGTCAACGTGGCCAGCGGTGCCAGCCTCAGCGGCGCCGGCAGCCTTGGCGGCTCGGTGACGGTGGCCAACGGCGGCAATCTTGCGGCCACCAGCGGCAGCACGCTGAACGCCGGCAACCTGGTGCTCGACAGCGGCGCCAACTTCAACGCCTCGCTGGGCGCGCCGTCGGGTGGCGGCAGCCCGCTGGTCAACGTGGCCAACAACCTGACCCTTGGCGGTACCCTCAATGTCACCGACATCGGCGGCTTCGGTGCCGGGGTATACCGGCTGTTCGCCTACGGTGGCAGCCTGGTCAACAACGGCATGAGCTTCGGCACCACGCCGGTACCGATCACCGACCTGACCGTGCAGACTGCCGTGGCCAACCAGGTCAACCTGGTGGTCGGCGGTGCCAGCAACGTACTGTTCTGGGACGGCAGCCAGAGTGTCGCCAACGGCCAGATCGACGGCGGCAGCGGTACCTGGGACGCCACCAACACCAACTGGACCGACGTCAACGGCGTGTTGAACAGCACCTGGAACGACACCTTCGCGGTGTTCCAGGGCGCCCCCGGTACCGTCACCGTCAACGGCAGCCACAGTATCACCGGGTTGCAGTTCGTCACCGATGGCTATGTGCTCAACGCCGGTACCACCGCTGAACTGCTGGGCAACGGCACCACCAACCTGCGGGTCGACAACGGCGCCACCGCCACCCTGAACGTCGCCCTCAACGGCACCGGCAGCGTCGCCAAGCAAGACGGCGGCACCCTGGTCCTCAACGCGGCCAACGGCTACAGCGGTGGCACCGCCCTCAACGGCGGCACCCTGGTGCTGGGCAACGACAGCGCGCTGGGCAGCGGCACCCTGACCGCCGCAGGCGGCACCACGCTGGACAGCAACACCGCCGTCACCCTGGCCAACACCACCGTGCTCAACGGCGCCATGGCCATTGCCGGCAGCAATGACCTGACCCTCAACGGCGAGGTCAGTGGCACGGGCGGGCTGATCAAGAACGGCGCCGGCCTGCTGACCCTCAACGGGGCCAACACCTACAGCGGCGGCACCCAGATCAACGCCGGCGGTGTGGTGGGCAACAGCACCAGCCTGCAAGGCGCGATCTTCAACAACGGGGCCCTGACCTTCGCGCAGAACGCCAACGGCAGCTACACCGGCAACCTCAGCGGCAACGGCACCCTGACCAAGAGTGGCACTGGCGAGCTGCTGCTGACCGGGGCCAGCACCTTCACCGGCGCCACCAGCGTCAATGGCGGCACCTTGCTGGTCAACGGTCGCCTCGACAGCGCCAGCGTGCAGGTCGCCACCGGCGCCCGCCTGGGTGGCAGCGGCACCTACGGCGGTGCCGTGCAGATCGCCAACGGCGCTACCCTGGCCGCTGGCCAAAGCGCCACACCGCTGACCGTCGGCAGCCTCGACCTGGCGTCGGGCAGCGCCCTGGACTTCAGTCTCGGTGCCCCGGCCGCCTCCACCACCGTGGTCAGGGTCAACGGCAACCTGGTGCTCGACGGCACGCTGAACATCACCGATGGCGGCGGCTTCGGCACCGGTGTCTACCAACTGTTCAGCTACGGCGGCACGCTCACCGACAATGGCCTGGTGTTCGGTGCCATTCCAGGCAGCGTGGTCCTGGGCGACCTCAGCCTGCAGACCGCCATCGCCAATCAGATCAACCTGGTGGTGCAGAACTACGGCGAGGAGCTGCAGTTCTGGAATGGCGGCAAGACCAACCCCGATGGCAGCATCGGCGGCGGCAGCGGCACCTGGGGCTCGAACACTGGCTGGACCAATGCTGGCGGCACCACCAGCGAAGGCTGGAGCGGTGGCTACGCGGTCTTCGGCGGTACGCCGGGCACCGTGACCGTGGTCGGCAACCAGTCGTTCGATGGCTTGCAGTTCCTCAGCAATGGTTACCAGGTCGTCCCGGGTGCCGGCGGCAGCCTGACCCCGCTCAATGGTACCGACGGCAGCCTGGCGGCGGTGCGCGTCAACGCCGGCGCCACGGCCACCGTCAGCGCGCCGCTGGTGGGGACGGGCGGTATCGAGAAACTCGATGCCGGCACCCTGATCCTCGCGGGCGCCAATACCTACAGCGGTGGCACCACCGTCAGCGGCGGTACCCTGGTCGGCAACACCACCAGCCTGCAGGGCAACATCCTCAACAACGCCAACCTGGTGTTTGCCCAGGGCAGCAATGGCACCTTCAACGGCACCCTCAGCGGTACCGGCACCACCACCAAGCAGGGCGGCGGCACCTTGCTGCTGACTGGCAACCAGCCGTTCAGCGGCGCCTTCAACGTCAACCAGGGCGTGCTCCAGGTGGGCGATGCCGCCCACCCGGGCAGCAACCTCGGCGCCCAGGTCACGGTGGCCAACGGCGCCGCGCTGACCGGCAACGGCACCGTCGCCGGGCTAACCAACAACGGTACCGTGCTGCCGGGGCCGGCCGGCAACCTGAACGTGTCGGGCAACTTCACCAATGGCGCCACCGGTACCCTGGTGATCGATCTTGCCACTTCGCCGGTGAACTACCTGAACGTGGGCGGCACTGCCAACCTCGGCGGTAGCCTGATGGTGGCCAACCTCGCCAGCGGCAACGGCCAGTACACCGTGGTCAGCGCCGCGGGCGGCGTCACCGGCACCTTCGCCACCACCAACCTGGCCAACTCGGCGTTCCTCAACAGCTCGCTGGACTATGGCGCCAACCAGGTGACCCTGTCGGTCAGCCGCAACGGCAATTCCTTCGCCGATGTCGCCGCCACCGGCAACCAGCGTGGCGTGGCCACGGCCCTGAGCAGCGCCGGCGCGCCGGCCGAGCTGGTCAACAACCTGCTGCCGCTGGACCGTCAGGGCGCCCAGGCGGCGTTCGACAGCCTGTCCGGCGAGATCCACGCCAGCACCGCGACCGTGCTGATCGAGGATTCGCGTTACGTACGCGACGCGGTCAACGACCGCTTGCGCCAGGCCGACTGCAGCAACCAGGACGATCCGCGTCGCACCCTGGCGCCAACCGCCAACCAGCAGCTGACCAGCGAAGGTTGCCAGGGCCAGGCCGTGGGCTGGATCCGCGCCATCGGCGGCTGGGGTACCTACGACGGCAGCAGCAGCCATGCCAGCGTCGACCGCGACCTGTCGGGCTTCATGCTTGGCGTCGACCGTGGCCTGGATGACCAGTGGAAAGTCGGCGCCGCCGCCGGCTACACCCGCTCGAGCATCGACGCGCACCGTCGTCGCTCCGACGCCACGGTGGACAGTTACCACCTGACCACCTACCTCGGCTACCAGCTGGACGCCTTCGCCGCCCGTATGGGCGTGGCCTACAGCTGGCACGACATCGACACCAAGCGCGATGTCACCGTCGGCAGCTACGACGACCGCCTCAAGGCCAAGTACAAGGCGCGCAGCGCCCAGGTGTTCGGCGAGGTGGGCTACGCCATCGATGCCGGCGGCATCGCCCTGGAGCCGTTCGCCGGGCTGGCCTATGTCAACTACGACAGCGACACCGCCCACGAGAAGGGCGGGGCAGGGCGGCTGGAGGGCAAGGTCGACCAGGATGTGACCTTCTCCACCCTGGGCGTGCGGGCCGGCAAGCGCATCCTGCTCGACAACGGCAGCAGCATCACGCCGCGGTTGTCGGTGGGCTGGCGGCATGCGTTCGGTGATGACAAGCCTGATGCCGATCTGCGTTTCATCAACGGTGGCGCCGGGTTCAGCACCGAGGGTGTGCCGATTGCCAAGGATGCGGCGGTGGTCGAGGCCGGGGTGGATCTGTCGGTGGGCGCTAGCGGCAAGCTGGGGGTCGGGTACTCTGGGCAGCTGTCGAGCGAGAACCGTGACCATGGGGTGGTGGTGAGCTTCAGCATGGGGTTCTGAGGTAGCTTGCAGGGGCCGTCGTGTGGCCCATCGCGGGGCAAGCCCGCTCCCACGAGAACGTCAAGTCTCGTGGGAGCGGGCTTGCCCCGCGATGCGTTTCTGCTGCGTAAGATTTTTCCGAACTTGAAACCAAATCCTTCAGTCAGCCAGCGCTTCGGACCTATCCTACGCGTCTGCCGGAAGGCTCTGAATTGGCCGGGAAATACATCAGGGGTACCGTCACTGGGTCGTCACATTTGGCGACCGGGTGTGAGAAGCCCGTTGTGTGAACCATGTCGATTCCGTCAATGGCGGTCGTGCGCGTGCAGGCTTTGGCCTGACCGTGGATTCATGGTTACACACGGGCTTCTCACCATGCGTACGACTGCCACCCTAATCTGTGAGAAGGATCGAGGTGGTTGTTCCTGAAATTCAATTTCGAGGAGTAACCATGAAAAAGCTAGTACCCGACCCACCCTACCCAATCCCCTTCGTCACCATCATCAGCGACCTCGACCCCGAGGAAGCCATGGCCCACGCCAACAAGCTGATGCACATCCTCAGCGACACCGTCCACGCCTACACCGTCTGCCAGCGTGACGTGCGTCTCGACGTGATGATGGACAGCGTCGAGATCCTCGGCCAACTGGTCATCTCGCTGGTCCGCCACGCCCGGGCCAAGGGGGCGCCGGTATGAGTGACGACAGCAAACCCGGCCCGACCCAGGGCAAGACCACCTGCCTCGAGATCTTCTGCATCCAGCCCGGCATCCCGTTCGATCACGCCTTCAGCGACCTGTCGGTGTTGCTCGGCTGTGTGGCGCATTTCACCACCGAGGCGGAGATGGAAGGGGACCTAATGGCCGCCAGTGCCGCACGGATTCTCAGTGGGCTGGCCAAGGGGCTGATCGATGACATGGAATTGGGGCTGAATCGAGCGCGGTGAATGGGGGCTGCTGCGCAGCCCTTTCCGGCCGGTCCGACGCCTCGGCAAGGCCGCTCCTATAGGGGATCGCATTTTCTTGTAGGAGCGGCCTTGTGCCGCGAACGGGCCGCAAAGCGGCCCCAGGGATGCCATACCGGGCCACTGTCGTTAGACTGTCATCTCCCCACCACCGGACAGGAGTCCCGGCGTGCCCGACCCCCGCAGTTTCCCCAGCGACCTGTGCCTTGAAAGCCCACGCCTGCAGCTGCGCCCCATGCGCCATGGCGACGCGCAGCAGTGGCTGACCATCATGGCCGACCCGGAAGTGATGCGTTACTGGTACCACGCCCCCTGGCAGACCCTGGCCGAGGCCGAAAGCGCCCTGGCCGCAGACCGCGAAGCCTACGCCGCCGGCCAGTTGCTCAAGCTGGGCATGTACCGTCGCGACAACGGCGAGCTGATCGGCATGGTCCAGCTGTTCAACCTCGAGGAGGGCTCGCGCCGTGGCGAGATCGGCTACTGCCTGGCCAAGTCGGCCCAGGGCCGAGGCTACATGGACGAGGCGCTGACCTGTTTCATCGACTACCTCGCCCATACCCTGCACCTGCGTCGCCTGGAGGCGGAAATCGACCCGCGCAACCAGGGCTCGGCGCGTACCCTGGAACGCCAGGGGTTCGTCCTCGAGGGCACGCTGCGCGCCCGCTGGTGCGTGGCGGGTGAGCTGTCTGACTCGGGGCTGTACGGGCTGCTGCTGGAACCGCCTGTGGCCTGATGCCCGAGGGGGTCATGGACGAGTTTTTTATTGATGGATGGAGCCCGTGTTTTGCCTGTTTTATATGTGACGTTCACCTTGCTGCTGTTCCTGCTGTGCCTGTGTTTCGACGGCATCCTGATGGGCGTCGATGGGCATATGCCTGCTTTACAGATACTGCTCATGGGCCCTTGGGGCATTGCCTTCGGACAATACCAGTGGTTTGCCAACCCGCTGCTGGGGCTGGCGCTGCTCGCCCATCGACGCTTTCGCCGGTTGGCGCTTGCAGCCGGGGTGATCGCGCTGGGGCTGGCGCTCAGTTGCCTTGGCATCGAACGGGTGCCGGACAACCGCAGCTATAACTTCCTGCCTCTGACGGGCTTTGGCGCCGGTTACTATCTATGGACACTGGCGATCCTGCTGTTCTGCGTCGGGCAGGCCTGGTGGTGCCGCAAGGTGCGTTCGGCGGCGGATGTGCCGGGCTGGCGCTGGTTCGATGGTGTGTTGATCACGGTGCTGGTGGCGACTATCTACGCCGGGACGCAGATGCCGAGCCTGCGCGTCCAGCCGAGCGGCGCCGACGAGTTGCCGGAGCAGGCTGCGACACGCTGATGCAGCGCGGCCCGTCGGGTTTGGAAAGACGCCAGGGCTGGGTTAAGGTCGCAGCTTGTCCCGTTTTCTCCAGGTGCCTGACTTGCCCGCTTTCTACCTGACCACCAGCCTGGCCCTGTACCTGCTGAGCCTGGCCTTCGATGGCGCCCTGACGGGGGCGGGTCGGCATGTGCCGGCGTTGCAGATGCTGCTCTACGGCCCCTGGGGCATCGCCTTCGGTCTGTACCAGTGGTTCGCCAACCCGCTGCTGGCGCTGGCTATCCTCGCCCATCGACGGTTCCGCCGCCTGGCGCTGGTATGCGGCCTGGTGGCGCTGTACCTGGCGGCCAGCAGCTTCGCCATCACCCGCTTGCCGGACAACCAGAGCTACGCCTTCCAGGATGTGACCGGCTTTGGCGCGGGCTTCTACCTGTGGCTGCTGGCGATCCTGGTGTTCTGCCTGGGCCAGCTGTGGTGGTGTTGGAAGGCGCGCTCGGCGGAGGATGTGCCGGGCTGGGGCTGGCTCGATGTGGCGCTGATCGCAGCCCTGAGCGTGGCGCTGTATGCCGGTACGCAGATGCCCTCGCTGCGCTTCGAGCCGCACAAGGTGATCGTGCCGCCGGAGCAGCCACGCACCTTGTGATGGCAATTGCCCCTACAGGGCAGCGCAATGACTGCGTGGGAGCGGGCTTATCCCGCGATAGGGCTGCTATGTCAGGCGCTCAACGCGCCGTGCCCCACTGCACCACGATCATCCCGAGCACGATCATTCCCACTCCCGCCAGCCGCAACAGGTTCACCGGCCGCTCCGGCAACCCCATCAAGCCAAACTGGTCGATCAGCAGCGACGACAGCACCTGCCCGGCCACCACGCAGACGATGAACCCGGCTGCCCCCAGGCGCGGCGTCAGCACCAGCGCGGCGGTGATGTAGAGCACTCCGGCGACCCCGCCGAACCAGGCCCACCAGGGCGCATGGGCCAGTTGCTGCACCTGCGGCAGCGGCGCGCGCATCAGCAGCAGGGCCGGCACCAGCATCAGCAGGCTGACCAGCAACGACACCCCGGCGGCCCACAGCGGATGGCCGAGCAGGCGCCCGAGCGCGGCGTTGCTGCCGGCCTGGAACGGCACGGCGGCCCCGGCGAGCAGGGCGATGAGCAAGGGGAGGGCGGCGAAGAGGCTGGCGGGCATGGTGTCTACTCCTGATCAGAACACTGGCCTTAGTCTCGATCATGCATTTCAATGATGGAAATTCGAACTTCGCACAGGTTGTATTCGTACCATGGATGATCTGCGTCGCATCGACCTCAACCTGTTGCTGACCCTGCATGCCCTGCTCAGTGAGCAACATGTTTCCCGGGCGGCCTTGCGCCTGCATCGCAGCCAGCCGGCGGTCAGCCATGCCCTGGCGCAGTTGCGCGAGCTCTTCGCCGACCCGCTGCTGGTGCGACGCGATGGCCGCCTGCAACTGACGGCCCGCGCCGAAGCCCTGCAGGCGCCGTTGCAGGAGGCCTTGCAGCAACTCGACGGACTGCTCGGCACGCCGGGCTTCGAGCCGGCGCGGGCACGGCGCACCTTTCGCCTGGCCATGTCCGACTACGGCGCCCGTGTGGTGCTGCCAGCGCTGATGCGCCTGCTGCGGCGCGAAGCACCGGGCATTGACCTGGTGGTGTCCCAGGGCAGCCGCGAGGCGATGCTCGGCCAGTTGATCGACGGCGAGGCGGACCTGGCACTGGGCGTGTTCCCGGAGCTGCCGACGGAAATGGCCCAGCAGGTGCTGTTCGAGGAATCCTTCGTCTGCCTGGCCGACCGGGCCAGCCTGCCGCCCCGCGGCGGCCTTGCGCTCGAACCGTGGCTGGCGCGGCCCCATGTGCTGGTGGCGGTACGCCCCGGCATCGACAACGAGATCGACCAGGCCCTGGCCAGCTTGGGCGCACGCCGACGCATCGCCCTGACCTTGCCGCATTGGGGCGTGGCCCAAAGTGTCATTGCCGGGACCGACCTGGTGCTCACCGTGGCCCGCCGCAGCCTTGCCGGTGCCCGGCTGGACCCGGCGCTGCGCCAGTTCGCGCCGCCCCTGGCGATCTCGCCGTTCGCCTTCGCCCAGGCCTGGCACTCGCGGCGCGACGGCGATGCCGGACACCGCTGGCTGCGGGCGCGGATCCAGGCGCTGTGCGTGAACGAAGGCGCGGCAGGGTGCTAGGCTGTGCCGCATTCATCTGCGAAAAGGAAAGCCCATGTTCAAGCATTGCCTGGTCGGCGCCGCCGCCCTGCTGATCGCCGCCGGCGCCCAGGCCGAGGACTATTCGCCCACCTACACCCAGTGCATGGACAAGGCCTCCAGCACCCTGGCCATGGGCGCCTGCATCCAGGCCGAGACCCAGCTGCAGGATGACCGGCTGAACCGCGTCTACAAGCAACTGATGGCCAAGCTCGACAGCCAGCATCAGAAAGACCTGCGCGAAGTCCAGCGCACCTGGATGAAGTACCGCGACGGCAACTGCGCCTTCCACGGCAAGTTGAGCAACGGCAGCATCTACCGCATCGAAGGCGCGATGTGCGAGATGGACATGAGCAAGGACCGGGCGGCGGAGCTGCAGCGGGTGCTCAGCCCGGGGCAGTAATTGTGGGTTTGCTTGCCCTGTTGCGCAGGGAACTATGATTACCCAGCCAGCGCGTACCCTGTGGGAGCGGCTTTAGCCGCGAAGCAAGCAACGCGGTGCCTGGCACCGGCTTCGCCGGTGTTCGCGGCTAAAGCCGCTCCCACAGGTCCCTGCTAAATCAATCAGTCATTTGCAGTTCCATTGGAGCGGTCTTGCCCGAGCTTCAGGCGCTGCGGTGCGCGCGTCGTGCCCGGGCCTTCAGGTACTCGCGCACCTCCACGCCGTCTCCGGCGAACTCGATCCGCTGTGCCTTGGCCTCACGCTGGTAGGCGTACATCGGGTCGTAGTACTCCTTGAGCAGCCCTTCGATCCACCCTCGGTGCAGGCTCACGTCTCCACTGCGCAACTGCTCCTCCAGCGCCTGGTCGAGCAACGCCGACAGCCGCTGGAAGCGTTCGCCGCCCAGGCGCTTGTAGATGTTGGCCATGCTCTGGCGCATGCGCTCGGCGAACAGCGGGCCGCCGGTTTCTTCACCGTGCACGGCGATGTACTCGGCGCAGAGGTTGATCACGTAGTCGCGCAGGATACGTTCCACGCGATGCGCGAAGCTGTCTTCCAGCCACACCAGCGGATAGCGCTGCATGCCCTGGTACAGCTCCAGCGGCACCGCGCAGCTGCCGACCACGCGGCCTTCGTCCTCGAGCACGAACTGGCCGATGCCACGCTCGCGTTTCTTGAGGATGTCGATGGCCAGCGCATTCTCGAAATCGATCTGCGCCGGCTGCGCCGTGGCGCGCTTGCCGAAGCTGGAGCCGCGGTGATTGGCGTGGCCTTCGAGGTCGAGCACGTTGTCCAGCTGGTGCAGCACATCGGTCTTGCCGGTGCCGGTCAGTCCGCCCACCAGGACGAACTCGCACTGCTGCAGCGCCTGCAGCGTGGTATCCATCAGCAGGGTGCGCATGGCCTTGTAGCCGCCCACCACCTTCGGATACTGGATGCCGGCGTCCTTGAGCCAGCCCTGGACGATCTGCGAGCGCAGGCCGCCACGGAAGCAGTAGAGGTAGCCGTCGGGATGGGCCTGGGTGAACGCGGCCCAGGCCTCCAGGCGCTGCTGCTTGAGCGCGCCGTTGACCAACTGGTGGCCCAGGGCGATGGCGGCGGCCTGGCCCTGCTGCTTGTAGCAGGTGCCGACCTTCTGTCGCTCCTGGTCGTTCATCAGCGGCAGGTTGACCGCGCCGGGGAAGGCGCCCTTGGTGAATTCGATCGGCGCGCGCATGTCCATCATCGGCACGTCGTCGAGGAACAGCTGTTTCAGCTCGGTGCAGTCGGGGCGCATCAGATCACCTCGACTGCGTGGCTCTGTCGCTCGACCAGCTCGCCGATCGGCGCCAGTTCGAGCCCGAGCTCCCGCGCCACGGCGAGGAACTCAGCCTCGCCTTGCGGGGTGACCGCCACCAGCAGGCCGCCGCTGGTCTGTGGGTCGCACAGCAGGTGCTTCTGCTCGTCGCTCAGCGCGCCGATCTTGTGCCCGTAGCTGTCGAAGTTACGCAGGGTGCCGCCGGGGATGCAGCCCTCGGCCAGGTAGTGTTCGACGCTGGGCAGGCGTGGCACGGCAGCGAATTGCAGGCGGGCGGTGAGGCCGCTGCCTTCGGCGACTTCGACCAGGTGGCCGAGCAAGCCGAAACCGGTGACGTCGGTCATCGCCTGCACGCCGTCGAGCTTGCCGAAGCGGCTGCCCGGGGTATTGAGGGTGCACATCCAGTCGCGGGCCAGGCCTTGGTCCTGTTCGCGCAGCTTGGCCTTCTTCTCGGCGGTGGTGAGGATGCCGATGCCCAGCGGCTTGGTCAGGTACAGGCGGCAGCCGACGCTGGCGGTGTCGTTGCGCTTGAGGTGGCGCTTGCTCACCACGCCGGTCACGGCCAGGCCGAAGATCGGCTCGGGGGCGTCGATGGAGTGGCCGCCGGCCAGCGGGATGCCCGCTTCGGCGCACACGGCGCGGCCGCCGCGGATCACCTCGCGGGCGACCTCCGGTGGCAGCACGTTGATCGGCCAGCCGAGGATGGCGATGGCCATCAGCGGGTCGCCGCCCATGGCGTAGATGTCGCTGATGGCGTTGGTGGCGGCGATGCGGCCGAAGTCGTACGGGTCGTCGACGATGGGCATGAAGAAGTCAGTGGTCGAGACCACCCCACGCTCGTCATCCAGGGCATAGACCGCGGCGTCGTCGCGCGAGGCGTTGCCGACCCAGAGTTTCGGGTCGAGGGCCTGGGTGCCGCTCTCGGCGAGGATCACATCCAGGACCTTGGGAGAAATCTTGCAGCCACAGCCAGCGCCGTGGCTGTACTGTGTCAGACGAATCGGCTCGCTCATGTGCACCTCGACTTTTCGTGATGCGCGATTGTAGCAAAGCTGGCCTTTGTGCCTGCGGCTCTTATACTTCCCTCGTTTATCAGCATCGCGGGGCAAGCCCGCTCCCACGCAGACCCGCGATGCGACACCGACTCATGCCCCGCTATCGAACCGGAGAACCCCCATGCTCAAACGCCCCCTGGCACTGTTTGCCGGCCTCGCGCTGTCCTGCT
This sequence comes from Pseudomonas mosselii, assembly GCF_003205295.1. Classification (GTDB taxonomy): domain Bacteria; phylum Pseudomonadota; class Gammaproteobacteria; order Pseudomonadales; family Pseudomonadaceae; genus Aquipseudomonas; species Aquipseudomonas mosselii_B. The sequence goes on along the minus strand of NZ_QJRP01000008.1, from coordinate 65,729 downwards.
GCGCCGTGGTCGCCCAGGCCGCCGATGTGCTGCGCGTCAGCGCCATCCCCGACGAGGCGCCGACCGAACTGCTGCGCAAGTTCAAGCCGCTGGGCGAATACCTCGAGCAGCAGCTGGGCATGAAGGTGCAGTTCGTGCCGGTGGCCGACTACCCGGCGGTGGTCGAGTCGCTGGCCAGCGATCGCCTGGACCTGGCCTGGCTGGGGGGCTTCACCTTCGTCCAGGTGCACCTGAAGGACCCCAAGGCCACGCCGCTGGTGCAGCGTGAGCAGGATGCCAAGTTCACCAGCAAGTTCATCACCGCCAACCCGGATGTGAAGAGCCTCAAGGATCTGAAGGGCAAGACCTTCGCCTTCGGTTCGATTTCGTCCACCTCGGGCAGCCTGATGCCGCGTTACTTCATGCTCAAGAACGACAACATCAAGCCCGAGGAGTACTTCAGCCGCGTCGCCTATTCCGGCGCCCACGATGCCACCGCCGCCTGGGTCCAGGCCGGCAAGGCGGATGCCGGCGTGCTCAACGCCAGCGTCTGGGACAAGCTGGTCGCGGCCGGCAAGGTCGACACCAGCAAGGTCAAGGTGTTCGCCACCACGCCGGAGTACTTCGACTACAACTGGACCGTGCGCGGCAACATGGACCCGGCACTGAAAGAAAAGATCAAGCAGGCCTTCCTCGCCCTGGACCCAGCCAAGCCTGCGGACAAGGCGATCCTCGACCTGCAGGCCGCCAGCCGCTTCATCGAGACCAAGCCCGAGAACTACGCGGGCACCGAGCAAGCCGCGCGTGAGGCCGGCCTGCTCAAGTGAGTATCCGTGTTCAGGGCGCCGGCGTGCGCCACGGCCAGGTCCAGGCCTTGGGCGCGGTGGACCTGCAGATCGGCCAGGGCGAGCGGGTGGCGATCATCGGTCCGTCCGGGGCCGGCAAGTCCAGCCTGCTGCACCTGATGGGCACCGCCGTGCCGCCCAGTGGCGGGCGGCTGGAGTTGTTGGGCGAGCAGCCTTGGGCATTGTCTGCCCGGGCCCGCCAGCGCTTGCGCGCACGGGTCGGCCTGGTGCACCAAGCGCCGCCCCTGCCGCCGCGCCAGCGGGTGGTCACCGCCGTGCTGGCGGGGCGCCTGGGGGAGTGGGGCACGCTGCGCGGGCTGCTCAACCTGATCCACCCCGGCGATGTACCCGGTGCTCGCGCGGCACTCGCCGAGCTGGGCATGGCCGACAAGCTGTTCGCCCAGTGCGGGCAGTTGTCCGGTGGCCAGTTGCAGCGGGTCGGCATCGCCCGCGCCTTGTACCAGCGACCCGAAGTGCTGCTGACCGACGAGCCGGTCTCGGCCATGGACCCGGTGCTGGCCGACCACAGCCTGGCACTGCTCAACCGTCATGCCCAGGCCCATGGCGTGACCCTGGTCGCCAGCCTGCACGCGGTGGAGCTCGCCTTGGCGCATTTCCCACGCATTGTCGGCATTCGTGCCGGGCAGGTGGTGTTCGATTGCCCGGCAGAAGCGGTCAGCGAAGCGATGCTCGATGCCTTGTACGCCAACGAGCAACTGACGTCGCCTGTCGCCGCGACGGCGAGCCTGCAGGTGCAGATTCCGCGATGCTGAGCACTGACCACCGCGATCCCGCTGCCATCCCTCGCTTGCTGCTGACCCTGCTTTGCCTGGCGCTGCTGTGGCCGGGCCTGCGTTTGAGCGAGTTGGATCCCGGCGTGCTGTTGCAGGCCGAGAACCGTCAACAGATGGCCGGTTTCGTCAGCGCGTTCTGGCCCCCGGCTCACGACTTCGGGTTTCTCGACCTGCTGTTCACCGCCACCGTGCAGACCCTGGCCGTGGCCACGGCGGGCATGACCCTGGCGCTGCTGCTGGCGGTGCCTGCCAGCCTGTTGGCCAGCCGGGCGCTGTCGCTGCGGGCCGCTTCCAATGGTGGACGTCTGGGACCATGGTCACGCGCTGCGCGCCTGCCGGTGCGCGGCGTACTGATCTTCCTGCGCAGCGTGCCCGAGATTGTCTGGGCACTGCTGTTCGTCCGTGCCGTGGGCCTGGGCCCGACCGCCGGGGTGCTGGCCATCGCCATTACCTACAGCGGCATGCTCGGCAAGGTCTACGCGGAGATCTTCGAGTCGGTGGACCAGCGTCCGGCCCATGCCTTGCTCCAGGCCGGCAGTAGCCGCCTGTCGGCGTTTTTCTACGGCACCCTGCCCGAGGCCGCGAGCGAGGTGGTGTCCTATACCGTGTACCGCTGGGAATGCGCGGTGCGCGCCTCGGTGGTGATGGGCTTCGTCGGCGCCGGTGGCCTGGGCCAGCAGATCGACCTGTCGATGCGCATGTTCGCCGGCGCCGAGGTGGCGAGCATGCTGCTGACCTTCCTGTTGCTGGTGGTGCTGGCCGACCTGCTCAGCCGCTTCCTGCGCGGGAGGCTCGCATGAGGCGGGTGATCAATGGGCTGGTGATCGTCGCGGTCCTGGCGGCGGTGCTGGCGTCGTTCGCCTACCTGGAGCTGGATCTGGCAGCGGTCGTCGGCAGCGGCGGACCGGCGCAGATGGGCGAATACGCGGCGCGCTTCCTGCACCCGGACCTTTCCCTGGCGCACCTGCGGGCGGTGGGGCAGGGCGCCCTGGAAACGCTGGCCATGTCCGGGATGGGGACGCTGCTGGCGATGCTGCTCGGCCTGTTGCTGGCGCTGCCGGCCGCCGGGCGTTTCGGCTGGCCGTTGCAGGGCGGGGCGCGCCTGCTGCTCAATGCGTTGCGGGCGATCCCGGAACTGGTCTGGGCGGCGCTCACTGTGCTGGCCGCAGGCCTCGGGCCGAATGCCGGTACCCTGGCGCTGGCGCTGCACACTGCCGGGGTACTGGGGCGGCTGTTCGCCGAGGCGCTGGAGAATGCACCGCCTGAGCCTGCGGCGGCGATCCGCCTGCAAGGGGGCAGCCAGGTGGCGGCGTTCTGTTTCGGCACGCTGCCCAACCTGTGGCCGCAACTGCTGGCGTACAGCCTGTATCGCTGGGAGAACAACATCCGCATGGCCAGCGTGCTGGGGTTCGTGGGGGCGGGCGGTCTGGGGCAGATGCTCTACGCGACCCTGAGCCTGTTCCAGGAGGCACAGGCCAGCACGGTGATCATTGCCATGCTGTTGCTGGTGCTGCTGGTGGACGCCCTGAGCGATGTGCTGCGCCAGCGTTTCGTACGCGCCTGAAAGGGCTTGATGCGCTACCTGACCTCTGACTGTAGTCCCGCTCAGGCCCCACGCCAAGCCCTGTTCGTCAATCCGAAAAATAAACTTCACCTGAGCGTAAAAAGACTTTTTTCGGTCATGGTTTTTGCGGTATCAAGGAACCAGACAGCCGAACCCTGCAGCACAGGTGGCGTCATCCACGCCCCTTTTGCCAGGTGAGCTTCCCGCCCGTAACGACGCGGATACGGGAAGAACGGCAGTCACTCTGCGGCGCAGCCGTTCGCGCCGTGTGGCTTTCACATAAGGTGAACGAGTATGGATGACCAAGGACGCACCCCTTCCTCCAACCAGCCAATCCTGTATGTGCTCGATACCAACGTCCTGATTCACGACCCCAACGCCCTGCTCAACTTCGAGGAGCACCACGTCGCCATACCGATGACGGTGCTGGAGGAACTCGACAAGCTCAAGACCGGTAAACACACCATCGCCGCCGAGTGTCGCCAGGCCATCCGCCTGATCGACCAGACCCTCGGTGATGCCTCGCCCAGCGATGTCGAGCAGGGCGTGCCGATCCAGCGTGGCAAGAGCGGGCCCAAGGGTTTCCTGTCCATTCTCATGAGCACGCGCAACGAGCCGAACCGCCTGCTCCCCGAAAACCTCGCCGACAACATCATCATCAACCAGCTGCTGGACCTGCGCGCCAAGCGCAAGGACCTCGACGTGGTGCTGGTGACCAAGGACATCAACATGCGCCTGAAGGCGCGTGCCTGCGGGATCGCCGCGGAGGACTACAGCACCGACCAGCTGGTCGACGACGTGTCCTTGCTGTCCAAGGGCTACCACTCGGTCACGGGGTCGTTCTGGGACCGTGTGAGCAAGGTCGATACCCGCCAGGAACGCGGCCGTACCTGGCACCGGGTGCAGCTGATCGACAACCTGCCGGCGGTGCACATCAACGAGTTCATCATCGACGAACAAGGCTTCGTCGGCTGGATCAAGGGCATCCGCAACGACGAGCTGCTGCTGCTCGACCTGCACCAGGAACCGCTGCTGCACCAGGAGGCCTGGGGCCTGAAGCCACGGGACATCCACCAGAGCCTGGCGCTGTTCGCCCTGCTCGACCCGGATATCCACCTGGTCAACCTGACCGGCGCCGCCGGCTCGGGCAAGACCATCCTGGCGCTGGCCGCAGCCATCGAGCAGACCATGGTCAGCAAGCGCTACCGGCGCATCATCGCCACCCGCAGCGTGCAGGGGCTGGACCAGGAGATCGGCTTCCTGCCGGGCACCGAGGCGGAGAAGATGGAGCCCTGGCTGGGCGCCATCACCGACAACCTCGAAGCGCTGCACATGGACGACGAGAGCACCCACGGCAGTGTCGAGTACATCCTCGAGCGGGTGCCGTTGCAATTCAAGTCGCTGAACTACATCCGGGGTCGCAGCTTCCAGCAGAGCCTGATCCTCATCGACGAGTGCCAGAACCTCACGCCGCACCAGATCAAGACCATCATCACCCGCGCGGGGAACGGGTCCAAGGTGGTTTGCCTGGGCAACCTGGCGCAGATCGACACGCCCTACCTGTCGGCCACCAGCTCCGGGCTGACCTACCTGACCGAACGCTTCAAGGACTTCCCCCACGGCGTTCACATCACCCTGCAGGGCGTGCCCCGCTCGGTGCTGGCCGAGTACGCCGAGTCGCATCTGTAAACCCTGCGCCGGGTCTTGTGGGAGCGGCCTTGCGTCGCGAAAGGGCTGCGAAGCAGACCCGGCAATCTAAGCATCACAGCAGAAATTCTGGGGCCGCTTTGCGGCCCTTTCGCGACGCAAGGCCGCTCCCACATTTGTCCGTGTACGTCTGGCAGATACTTTCCGCTGCTCAAAGCTGACCTGCAGGTTTACACTCTGTATTCCCTACCCAGGAGCAGAGCAGTGCTGACTCATCTTGATTCCCAGGGGCGCGCCAACATGGTCGACGTCACTGAAAAGGCCGTGACCGCGCGCGAGGCGATTGCCGAGGCACGGGTGCGCATGTTGCCGGACACCCTGCGCATGATCGTCGATGGCCAACACCCCAAGGGCGACGTGTTCGCCGTGGCGCGCATCGCCGGCATCCAGGCGGCGAAGAAGACCAGCGACCTGATTCCGCTGTGCCATCCGCTGATGCTCACCGGCGTCAAGGTCGAACTGGCCGCCGAAGGCGAGGACGTGGTGCATATCGTCGCCCGCTGCAAGCTGGCCGGGCAGACCGGCGTCGAGATGGAAGCCCTGACTGCCGCCAGCGTCGCCGCGCTGACGATCTACGACATGTGCAAGGCGGTGGACAAGGGCATGGTCATCGAGCAGGTGCGCCTGCTGGAGAAGACCGGCGGCAAGAGCGGCCACTACAAGGTGGAGGGGTGATGAAGGTCAAGGTCATGTATTTCGCCCGCTACCGTGAGTTGCTGGGCGTCGATGCCGAGCGCCTGGAAGGCGACTTCAAGGTGCTGGACGATGTGCGCCAGGCCCTGGTGGGCAAGGGTGGGTACTACACGGTGCTGGCCGAGCAGAACCTGATGTGCGCCCGCAACGAAGAGCTGTGCCGGCTCGATGAGCCACTGGAAGAGGGTGACGAGATCGCGTTCTTCCCACCCGTGACCGGAGGTTGACCGTGGCCGTACGTGTTCAGCAGGCGGCCTTCGACCCGGGCATCGAGGTCAACGCCATGCACGCCGCCAATGTCGGCGTGGGCGCGGTGGTCGGTTTCGTCGGCTACGTGCGCGACTTCAACGATGGCCTGGACGTGGCAGGGATGTTCCTCGAGCACTACCCGGGCATGACCGAGAAGGCCCTGGCCAAGATCGTGGTCGAGGCCGAGCAGCGCTGGCCGTTGCTCAAGGTCGAGGTGCTGCACCGCATCGGCGCACTGGAGCCGGGCGAGCCGATCGTCTTCGTCGGCGTGGCCAGCGCGCACCGGCAGGCGGCGTTCGATGCCTGCAATTTCATCATGGATTACCTGAAGACCCGGGCGCCGTTCTGGAAGAAGGAAAATACCCGGGAAGGGCCGCGCTGGGTGGAGGGGAAGCAGAGCGATCAGGATGCGGCGGGGCGCTGGGAGTCCTAGGGAAAGATCGCTTTCTGTAGGAGCGGCCTTGTGCCGCGAAAGGGCCGCAAAGCGGCCCCAGGGTTTCAGCATTGATGCAGATATTGCTGGGGCCGCTGCGCGGCCCTTTCGCGGCACAAGGCCGCTCCTACAGGGAGGTGAGCGGCCTTGAAGATCAATGATGCTTGCGCGGCACCGGCTTCAACAGCTCATCCGGCGGCATCTCGCACTTGATCTTGCGCCCCAGCAGCTCCTCGATCGCCGGCAGCTGGTACGAATCGTCCTCACCGGCAAAGCTGATCGACACACCGCTGCTGCCCGCACGGCCGGTACGGCCGATGCGGTGCACGTAGTCGTCCGGGTCTTCCGGCAGGGTGAAGTTGATCACGTGGCTGATGCCGTCGATATGAATGCCGCGACCGGCCACGTCGGTGGCCACCAGCACGCTGATGCGCCCCTCGCGGAAGTTCTCCAGGGTACGGATGCGCTTGTGCTGCGGCACGTCGCCCGACAACTGGGCGGCGTTGATGCCGTCGCGCACCAGTTTCTCCTCGATGCGCCGTACCTCGTCCTTGCGGTTGGCGAAGACCATCACCCGTTCCCACTTGTTCTGTGTGACCAGGTTGTACAGCAACTTGTACTTGTCGCTGCCGGCCACGGCATAGACGTGCTGTTCGACGGTCTCGCTGGCCACGTTTTCCGGCTCGATCTCGACGATGGCCGGGTCGGTGGTCCACTGCTTGGCCAGGTTCATCACGTCGTCGGTGAAGGTGGCCGAGAACAGCAGGGTCTGGCGCTCGCTCTTGGGCGGGGTCTGGCGGATGATCTGGCGGACCTGGGGGATGAAGCCCATGTCGAGCATGCGGTCGGCCTCGTCCAGCACCAGCACCTCGACCATGTCCAGGTGCACCTCGCCGCGCTGGTTGAAGTCCAGCAGGCGGCCGGGGGTGGCCACCAGGATGTCGCAGTGGCGAGCCTCCAGCGATTTCAGCTGCTTGTCGAAGTCCATGCCGCCGACGAAGCTCATCACGTTCAGGCCGCTGTACTTGGTCAGGGCCTGGGCGTCCTTGGCGATCTGCACCACCAGCTCGCGGGTCGGGGCGATGATCAGCGCCCGCGGTTCGCCCATGTAGCGCTCCTTGGGCGGCGGCACCTGCTGCAACTGCGAGATGATCGAGATCAGGAACGCGGCGGTCTTGCCGGTGCCGGTCTGGGCCCGGCCGATGGCGTCCTGGCCACGCAGGGTGTGGCCCAGGACCTGGGCCTGGATCGGCGTGCAGTAGGGGAAACCGAGGTCGTGGATGGCGTGCATCAGCTCGTTGGAGAGCTTGAAGTCGTGGAAGCGGGTCTTGCCCTCCTGCGGCTCGACCACGAAATCCTCGGGCTTCCACAGGCTGGCCTGGGGCTTGGGCTTGCGTTCGCGGCGCGGCTTGTCCCGGGCGGGCTGCTCGGCGGGCTGGGGTTCGGCCTGCGGTTTGGTCGCGGCCCTGGGCTTGGCGTGCTGGCGCGCCGGGGCCTTTTCGACGGCCGGTTGCGCGGCCGGCGCGGGCGGGGTCACGGCGACGGGCTCGGCGGCCTGTGGCGCGGCGTCTCCCTTGGCGAATATTTTCTTGAGTGCCTTGAGCACGGTCGTCTCGTCAACTGGTTAAGGAATGTACGCCGGGCAGTGTAATGCAAGAATCGGGCGCGGCGTAGTGCAATGCATGGCGGGCTACAGGGTTACTGCAACTGGCGGCTCAACCATTCATGGATGTCGTTGAGCTCCTCGACCACCACTTCGTGCTCCATCGGGTACTCGTACCAGCGGGCGGCGACGCCCCAGGTATTGAGGTATTCGAAAGCGGTGCGGCCCATCGACGGGACCACCACCGGGTCGTGCACGCCGTGCAGGCACAGCGCCGGGGTGCGCTGCTGGCAGGCGCTCAACTGCTGGCTGTCGGTGAAGGTCGGTGCGTAGGTGGACAGGGCGATCACCCCGCCCAAGGCTTCCTGCCACTTTATATAGGCAGTGTGCAGCACCACAGCGCCGCCCTGGGAGAACCCGGCGAGGATGATGCGCGACAGGCTGATGCCCTTGGCCTGCTCGTCCTTGATCAAGGCAATGACCTGCTCGGCGGATTCTTCCAGTTGCGCTTCGTCGATGGCTCGCGCCGGGGTCATGGCCTTGATGTCATACCAGCTGGGCATCTGGTAGCCGCCGTTGATGGTCACCGCGCGGGTGGGGGCCTGGGGCATGACGAAACGCGTGCTGAGCAGGCGCTCCTGGAGAAATTCGGCGACCGGTAGGAAGTCGTAACGGTCGGCCCCAAGGCCGTGCAACCAGATCACACAGGCGTCGGCGGGTTTCTGGGGTTCGAGGATCAACGGCTGGGTCATGACTGCTCCGAAAGAGTGCGTGCGTACGGATTGGGTGCGTAAAAAGAAGGCGATGACGGTTAATGCCAGAAAAGAATGTCGCAACTCTACAACTTTTCCTACTTGACGCCCGCTTAATCGCTTAAGCCCTCGACTGTGGTACGCCCTTTGCTATGTCTCTGGTTATGCGTAGGGGTGAGCCTCTGACGGTAACACCCCTCGTGTGGATAGAAGGCTGTCACAGAACAGCCCATTGCGCCAATTGACCCAAAAACAAGCCAACAAGGGGTCGGATGCGCCTCATAAGGGTGCGGTGCAATTCCGGCTCATACAACAAGAGCGATTTGGAGGTTGTTGATGAAGATGTTGAAAACCACCCTGGCAGTCCTGACCGCCGCCGCCGCGCTGGGTGCCACCAGCTTCGCCCAGGCCGGTGCTACCCTCGATGCGGTGAAGAAGAAGGGCTTCGTCCAGTGTGGCGTGAGCGATGGTCTTCCAGGCTTCTCCGTGCCGGACGCGCAAGGCAAGATCGTCGGCATCGACGCCGATGTGTGCCGCGCCGTGGCCGCTGCCGTCTTCGGCGACGCGAACAAGGTCAAGTTCAGCCAGCTCAACGCCAAGGAGCGCTTCACCGCGCTGCAGTCCGGCGAAGTCGACGTGCTGTCGCGCAACACCACCTGGACCAGCTCGCGTGATGCCGGCATGGGCCTGGTGTTCGCCGGTGTCACCTACTACGACGGCGTCGGCTTCCTCGCCAACAAGAAGCTCGGCGTCTCCAGCGCCAAGGAACTCGACGGCGCGACCATCTGCATCCAGGCCGGTACCACCACCGAGCTGAACGTTTCCGACTACTTCCGCGCCAATGGCCTGAAGTACACCCCGATCACCTTCGACACCTCCGACGAAAGCGCCAAGTCGCTGGAGTCCGGCCGTTGCGACGTGCTGACCTCCGACAAGTCGCAGCTGTTCGCCCAGCGTTCCAAGCTGGCCGCGCCGACCGAGTACGTGGTGTTGCCGGAAACCATCTCCAAGGAACCGCTGGGCCCGGTGGTGCGCAAGGGCGACGAGGAGTGGTTCAGCATCGTCAAGTGGACCCTGTTCGCCATGCTCAACGCCGAAGAGGCCGGCGTCACCTCGAAGAACGTCGAGGCCGAGGCCAAGTCCACCAAGAACCCTGACGTCGCCCGCCTGCTGGGCGCCGACGGCGAGTATGGCAAGGACCTCAAGCTGCCCAAGGACTGGGTAGTGCAGATCGTCAAGCAAGTCGGCAACTATGGCGAAGTGTTCGAGAAGAACCTGGGCCAGAGCACCGACCTGAAGATCGACCGTGGCATGAACGCCCTGTGGAACAACGGCGGCATCCAGTACGCGCCACCGGTGCGCTGATGGTTGCACCCCGCGGCGGCATCCTGCCGCCGCGGGTCGTTCGAATCCCTTCTTTTCGGGGCACTTCATGCAAAATCAAATCGGCGCACGGAAAGGGTTTTCCCTTAGTGATCCACGTGTGCGCGCGTGGCTGTTCCAGATCCTCACGGTGGTCTTCGTGGTGGGCCTGGGCTGGTACCTGTTCCACAACACCCAGACCAACCTGCAGCACCGGGGCATCACCTCGGGCTTCGATTTTCTCGAGCGCAGCGCCGGCTTCGGCATCGCCCAGCACCTGATCCCCTACGTGGAATCGGACAGCTACGCCCGGGTGTTTGTCATCGGCCTGCTCAACACCCTGCTGGTGACCTTCATCGGCATCATCCTGGCGACGCTGCTGGGCTTCATCATCGGCGTGGCGCGGCTGTCGCCGAACTGGATGATCAACAAGCTGGCGACGGTGTACGTGGAAACCTTCCGCAACATTCCGCCGCTGCTGCAGATCCTGTTCTGGTACTTCGCCGTGTTCCTGACCCTGCCGGGGCCACGGGGCAGCATCAACATCGACGACACCTTCTTCATCAGCAACCGCGGCCTGAACATGCCCGGCGCCGCGATGGCCGAGGGCTTCTGGCCGTTCGTCATCGCGCTGGCGCTGGCGATCGTCGCCATTGTGGTGATGGTGCGTTTCGCCAACAAACGTTTCGACGAAACCGGCGAGCCGTTCCACAAGTTCTGGGTCGGCCTGTTGCTGTTGATCGGCATCCCCGGCGTCTGCGCGCTGCTGTTCGGCAGCCCGGTGCACTGGGAGGTGCCGCAGCTCAAGGGCTTCAACTTCGTCGGTGGCTGGGTGTTGATCCCCGAGCTGCTGGCGCTGACTCTTGCGCTGACCATCTACACCGCGGCATTCATCGCCGAGATCGTGCGTTCCGGTATCCGTTCGGTCAGCCATGGCCAGACCGAGGCGGCCCGTTCGCTGGGCCTGCGCGAAGGCCCGACGCTGCGCAAGGTGATCATTCCCCAGGCCTTGCGGGTGATCATTCCGCCGCTGACCAGCCAGTACCTGAACCTGGCGAAGAACTCGTCACTGGCCGCCGGTATCGGCTACCCGGAGATGGTCTCGCTGTTCGCCGGTACCGTGCTCAACCAGACCGGCCAGGCCATCGAGGTGATTGCCATCACCATGAGCGTCTATCTCGCCATCAGCATCAGCATTTCGCTGTTGATGAACTGGTACAACAAGCGCATTGCGCTGATCGAACGGTGAGGGTACATCCGTGACAGCCCATGTTTTCAAACCCGACATGCCGCCACCGGTGAAGACCGTTGGCGTGCTCGCCTGGATGCGGGCCAACCTGTTCTCCAGCTGGCTCAACACCCTGCTGACGTTGTTCGCCCTGTACCTGGTCTGGCTGATCGTGCCGCCGCTGGTGCAGTGGGCGTTCATCGACGCCAACTGGGTCGGTACCACCCGCGCAGACTGCACCAAGGAGGGCGCCTGCTGGGTGTTCATCCAGCAACGCTTCGGCCAGTTCATGTACGGCTACTACCCGGCGGAACTGCGCTGGCGCGTCGACCTGACCGTGTGGCTTGCCGTGCTCGGTGCCGCACCGCTGTTCATCAAGCGCTTCCCGCGCAAGGCCGTGTACGGCCTGGGCTTCCTGGTGCTGTACCCGATCCTCGCCTACATCCTGCTGCACGGCGGCGTGCTGGGCCTGGACACGGTACCCACCAGCCAGTGGGGCGGCCTGATGCTGACCCTGGTGATCGCCACGGTCGGTATCGTCGGTGCCTTGCCGCTGGGCATCCTGCTGGCGCTGGGGCGTCGCTCGAACATGCCGGCGGTGAAGGTGGTCTGCGTGACCTTTATCGAGTTCTGGCGCGGCGTGCCGCTGATCACCGTGCTGTTCATGTCGTCGGTGATGCTGCCGCTGTTCCTGCCCGAGGGCATGAGCTTCGACAAGCTGCTGCGGGCAATGATCGGCGTGATCCTGTTCCAGTCGGCGTACATCGCCGAGGTGGTGCGCGGCGGCCTGCAGGCAATCCCCAAGGGCCAGTACGAAGCCGCCGCGGCCATGGGCCTGGGCTACTGGCGGGCGATGGGCCTGGTGATCCTGCCCCAGGCGCTCAAGCTGGTGATCCCCGGCATCGTCAACACCTTCATCGCCCTGTTCAAGGACACGAGCCTTGTGATCATCATCGGCCTGTTCGACCTGCTCAACAGCGTCAAGCAGGCGGCGGCTGACCCGGCCTGGCTGGGCATGGCCACCGAGGGCTACGTGTTCGCCGCCCTGGTGTTCTGGATTTTCTGTTTCGGTATGTCCCGCTACTCCATGCACCTGGAGCGCAAGCTGGACACTGGCCACAAGCGTTAGGAGTTTCGAAATGAGTGAAGCGATCAAGCAGCCTGCCGGCCCCGAAGGCATCATCCAGATGCAGGGCGTGAACAAGTGGTACGGCCAGTTCCATGTGCTCAAGGACATCAATCTGAACGTGCGCCAGGGTGAGCGCATCGTCCTGTGCGGGCCGTCCGGTTCGGGCAAGTCGACCACCATCCGCTGCCTCAACCGGCTGGAGGAGCACCAGCAAGGGCGCATCGTCGTCGATGGCGTGGAGCTGACCAATGACCTCAAGCAGATCGAGGCGATCCGCCGCGAGGTGGGCATGGTGTTCCAGCACTTCAACCTGTTCCCGCACCTGACCATCCTTGAAAACTGCACCTTGGCGCCGATGTGGGTGCGCAAGCTGCCGCGGCGCAAGGCCGAGGAAATCGCCATGCACTTCCTCGAGCGCGTGCGCATTCCGGAGCAGGCGCACAAGTACCCGGGGCAGTTGTCCGGTGGTCAGCAGCAGCGGGTGGCGATTGCCCGGGCGCTGTGCATGAAGCCTAAGATCATGCTGTTTGACGAGCCGACTTCGGCGCTGGACCCGGAGATGGTCAAGGAGGTGCTCGATACCATGGTCAGCCTGGCCGAAGACGGCATGACCATGCTCTGCGTGACCCACGAGATGGGCTTTGCCCGCACCGTGGCGAACCGGGTGATCTTCATGGACAAGGGCGAGATCGTCGAACAGGCCGCGCCGGATGACTTCTTCGACCGGCCGCGCAGTGATCGGACCAAGCTGTTCCTGAGCCAGATCCTGCATTGATGCAATCGGGGCCGCCCCACCGGGGCGGCTGACGCGGTCCCTGTAGGAGATCGCCCAGCCCTTTGGGGGCTGCGCTGTCGCGCAGGGAACTGTCCCCCTGTGGGAGCGGCCTTGTGTCGCGATGGGCCGCGTAGCGGCCCCGGGGATATGTGCTGCGAAGCTGAAAACCTGGGGCCGCTTACGCGCCCCATCGCGACACAAGGCCGCTCCTACAGGGACCGCGCATAAGGTTCACCCTGTGTTGGTTTACTTCTCTTCCTTCGTGGCCACCGGCGCTGGCGGCGGCCGCAGCCCCACCTCGGCCACCAGTTTCAGTTGCTGCCCATTGCGCACCACCTCGATGGTGATCTTCTCGTTGGGCTTGATCCGCGCCACCTGGTTCATCGACTTGCGTCCGTCACCGGCCGGCTCGCCATTGATGCTCAGTATCACGTCGCCCAACTGCAACCCCGCGCGCGCCGCCGGGCCATCGCGGAAGATACCTGCCACGACAATGCCTGGGCGGCCCTGCATGCCGAACGATTCGGCCAGTTCCTGGCTCAGCGGCTGCACTTCGATGCCCAGCCAGCCACGGATCACCTGGCCGTGCTCGACGATCGACTTCATCACCTCCAGCGCCAGCTTGACCGGGATGGCGAAGCCGATGCCCTGGGAGCCGCCGGACTTGGAGAAGATCGCCGTGTTGATGCCCACCAGGTTGCCGTTGGCATCCACCAGCGCGCCGCCGGAGTTACCCGGGTTGATCGCAGCGTCAGTCTGGATGAAGTCTTCGTAGTTGTTCAGGCCCAGCTGGTTGCGACCGGTGGCGCTGATGATGCCCATGGTCACGGTCTGGCCGACGCCGAACGGGTTGCCGATGGCCAGGGTCACGTCACCGATGTGGATGTTGTCGGAGCGGCCGATGGTGATCGCCGGCAGGCTCTTGAGGTCGATCTTCAGCACTGCCAGGTCGGTTTCCGGGTCGCTGCCGATCACCCGGGCGAGGGTCTCGCGGCCGTCCTTGAGGGCCACGACGATCTGGTCGGCGCCGCTGGTGACGTGGTTGTTGGTCAGCAGGTAGCCTTCCGGGCTCATGATCACCGCCGAGCCCAGGCTTGACTCCCAGCGCCGCTGCTTGGGCAGGTTGTCGCCGAAGAAGCGGCGGAACTGCGGGTCTTCGAACAGCGGGTGGGCGCTCTTGTTCACCACCTTGGTGGTGTACAGGTTGACCACCGCGGGCGCGGCCAGGGTCACGGCGTCAGCGTAGGACACCGGGCCCTGCATGATCTTCGTGGTTTGCGGGGCCTGCTGCAGGTTGACGTCCTGGCTGGGCAGGCCGACCCATTGCGGGAAGCGCTGGATGATCAGCATGGCGATCAGCACACCGGTGAGCAGGGGCCAGCCGAAGTAACGCAGAGCCTTGAACATGAATGAATCCTGGGAGTAGGGCGGGGGCCATGTCAGTTCGGCCCGGGGCGAGCGCGCGCGATCATACACGTGAACACAACGATCGGCGACGGGTCTGCGCGATCGCGGGGCAAGCCCGCTCCCACGGTGTGACGAGGTGGCGTGGGAGCGGGCTGGCCCCGCGATGGCTGGGATCCCCCAGGCGACTGCCGCCGGTTCCCCCGAAACCGGCGACGGCCCATAATGGCGGCCATTATAGGGCCTTGCGCCCTGGTGCAACGCCGAATTCGAGGAGATTTTTCATGGCCGTCGCCCTCAATACCCTGGTCGAGGAAGCCGAGCGCTACCTGGGCAGCGCGAAGATCCAGGACTACTGCCCCAACGGCCTGCAGGTCGAGGGCCGTCCCCAGGTCAGCCGTATCGTCAGCGGCGTCACCGCCAGCCAGGCGCTGCTGGACGCGGCGGTCGAGGCCGAGGCCGACCTGGTGCTGGTGCACCATGGCTACTTCTGGAAGGGCGAGAACCCGTGTATCACCGGGATCAAGCAGCGGCGCCTGAAGACCCTGCTCAAGCACGACATCAGCCTGCTGGCGTTCCACCTGCCGCTGGACGTGCACCCGGAAGTGGGCAACAACGTGCAGCTGGCGCGCCAGCTGGACATCACCGTCGAAGGCCCGCTGGACCCGAACAACCCCAAGGTGGTCGGTTTGGTCGGTTCGCTGGCGGAGCCGGTGTCGGCGCGGGACTTTGCCCGTCGGGTACGCGAGGCGCTGGGGCGCGAGCCGTTGGTCGTCGAGGGTGAGCAGATGATCCGCCGGGTCGGCTGGTGCACCGGGGGCGGGCAGGGTTACATCGACACCGCCATCGCCGCCGGGGTCGACCTGTTCATCAGTGGCGAGGCGTCCGAGCAGACCTTCCACAGTGCCCGCGAGAATGGCGTGAGCTTCATCGCCGCCGGGCACCACGCCACCGAACGCTATGGTGTGCAGGCGCTGGGCGATTACCTGGCGCGGCGCTTCGCGGTCGAGCACCTGTTCATCGATTGCCCGAATCCGATCTGACGGCCTCATCGCGGGGCAAGCCCGCTCTCACGATGACCGTGGGAGCGGGCTTGCCCCGCGATGTTTTTTGCCCAAACCCCCAGTCATATCGTTAGATTGTTTCGATCTAGGCAGCCTCCTAAATAGAATCAGGTGCTGTGATAAAGTGGCTCGCTCGAACACGGCCCGCAGGCCGTCCATAAGATCGTTTTTCGTGAGTAGCCATGGTCGACAATCTGACGCACTTGAAACAGCTGGAGGCGGAGAGCATCCACATCATCCGCGAGGTGGCCGCCGAGTTCGACAACCCGGTGATGCTGTACTCGATCGGCAAGGATTCCGCGGTCATGCTGCACCTGGCGCGCAAGGCGTTCTTCCCGGGCAAGCTGCCGTTCCCGGTGATGCACGTCGACACCCAGTGGAAGTTCCAGGAGATGTACCGCTTCCGCGACAAGATGGTCGAAGAGATGGGCCTGGAGCTGATCACCCACGTCAACCCCGAGGGTGTGGCGCAGGGCATCAACCCGTTCACCCATGGCAGCTCCAAGCACACCGACATCATGAAGACCCAGGGCCTGAAGCAGGCGCTGGACAAGCATGGTTTCGACGCCGCCTTCGGCGGTGCGCGCCGTGACGAAGAGAAGTCGCGGGCCAAGGAGCGCGTCTACTCGTTCCGTGACAGCAAGCACCGTTGGGACCCGAAGAACCAGCGCCCGGAGCTGTGGAACATCTACAACGGCAAGGTCAACAAGGGCGAGTCGATCCGCGTGTTCCCGCTGTCGAACTGGACCGAGCTGGACATCTGGCAGTACATCTACCTCGAAGGCATCCCGATCGTGCCGCTGTACTTCGCCGCCGAGCGCGAAGTGATCGAGAAGAACGGCACCCTGATCATGATCGACGACGAACGCATCCTCGAGCACCTGAGCGACGAGGAGAAGGCGCGCATCGTGAAGAAGAAAGTGCGTTTCCGTACCCTGGGCTGCTACCCGCTGACGGGCGCGGTCGAGTCTGAAGCCGAGACCCTGACGGACATCATCCAGGAAATGCTCCTGACCCGAACGTCCGAGCGCCAGGGCCGCGTCATCGACCACGATGGCGCCGGTTCCATGGAAGACAAAAAACGCCAAGGCTACTTCTAATTTCAGGGTTTCCTCATGTCGCACCAATCCGATTTGATCAGCGAAGACATCCTCGCTTATCTGGCTCAGCACGAGCGTAAAGAACTGCTGCGTTTCCTCACCTGCGGCAACGTGGACGACGGCAAGAGCACCCTGATCGGGCGCCTGCTGCACGACTCGAAGATGATCTACGAGGACCACCTCGAGGCCATCACCCGCGATTCGAAAAAGTCCGGCACCACCGGCGAGGAAGTCGACCTGGCGCTGCTGGTCGACGGCCTGCAGGCCGAGCGCGAGCAGGGCATCACCATCGATGTCGCCTACCGCTACTTCTCCACCGCCAAGCGCAAGTTCATCATCGCCGACACCCCGGGCCACGAGCAGTACACCCGCAACATGGCCACCGGCGCGTCCACGTGCGATCTGGCGATCATCCTGGTCGACGCCCGCTACGGCGTGCAGACCCAGACCCGCCGGCACAGCTACATCGCCTCCCTGCTGGGCATCAAGCACATCGTTGTCGCGGTCAACAAGATGGACCTCAAGGGCTTTGACGAGCAGGTCTTCGAGTCGATCAAGGCCGACTACCTGACGTTCGCCGAGGGCATCAACCTCAAGCCTTCGAGCCTGCACTTCGTGCCGATGTCGGCGCTCAAGGGCGACAACGTGGTCAACCGCAGCGAGCGTTCGCCGTGGTACACGGGGCCGGCGTTGATGGAGATCCTCGAGACCGTCGAGATCGCCGCCGACCGCAATGTCACCGACCTGCGTTTCCCGGTGCAGTACGTCAACCGTCCGAACCTGAATTTCCGCGGCTTCGCCGGCACCATCGCCGGTGGCGTGGTGCACAAGGGCGACGAGATCGTCGTGCTGCCGTCGGGCAAGAGCAGTCGGGTCAAGTCCATCGTCACCTATGAAGGCGAGCTGGAGAACGCCGGCCCCGGCCAGGCCGTGACCCTGACCATGGAAGACGAGATCGACATCTCCCGTGGCGACCTGCTGGTGCATGCCGACAATGTTCCGACGGTGACCGACCAGTTCGACGCCATGTTGGTGTGGATGGCCGAGGAGCCGATGCTCCCGGGCAAGAAGTACGACATCAAGCGCGCCACCAGCTACGTGCCGGGCTCGATCGCCAGCATCACCCACAAGGTCGATGTGAATACCTTGGAGCAGGGCGCCGCCAGCGCGCTGCAGCTCAACGAGATCGGTCGGGTCAAGGTCGCGCTGGACAGCGCCATCGCCCTGGACGGCTACGAGAGCAACCGCACCACCGGCGCGTTCATCGTCATCGACCGCCTGACCAACGGCACCGTCGGCGCCGGCATGATCATCGCCCCGCCGGTACTGCCGCACGGTGGCACCGGTCAGCACGGCAAGCTAGCCCATGTGTCGACCGAAGAGCGTGCTCTGCGCTTCGGCCAGCAGCCGGCCACCGTGCTGTTCAGCGGCCTGTCCGGCGCCGGCAAGAGCACCCTGGCTTATGCCGTGGAGCGCAAGCTGTTCGACATGGGCCGTGCGGTCTATGTGCTCGATGGCCAGAACCTGCGTCACGACCTGAACAAGGGTCTGCCGCAGGACCGCGCCGGCCGCACCGAGAACTGGCGCCGCGCCGCCCATGTGGCGCGCCAGTTCAACGAAGCCGGCCTGCTGACCCTGGCCGCCTTCGTTGCCCCGGATGCCGAAGGCCGCGAGCAAGCCAAGGCGCTGATCGGCAAGGAGCGCCTGGTCACCGTCTACGTCCAGGCGTCGCCGCTGGTCTGCCGTGAGCGTGATCCGCAAGGGCTGTACGCAGCCGGTGGCGACAATATCCCGGGCGAGAGCTTCCCGTTCGATGTGCCGCTGGATGCGGACCTGGTGATCGACACCCAGTCGGTCAGTGTCGATGAAGGTGTGAAGCTGGTGCTGGATGTGCTGCGTCAGCGTGGTGCGATCTGAGTATCCGCGTGATCTGAGAAACCCCGCTTCGGCGGGGTTTTTTGTTTGGTTCGGGAGAGCCGGGGCTGCTGTGCCGCGAACGGGGCGCAGCGCGCCCCCGACTCTCTAAATGTGTTTCTCGGAAACGGGAATCACCCGCCGCTCCTTCACCGCCTTGTACGAAAAACTCGAATAGATCTCTTTCACCCCCGGCAACCGTTGCAGCACCTCCCGGGTGAATTCGCCAAACGACTCCAGGTCCCGCGCCAGGATCTCCAGCAAAAAATCATAGCGCCCGGAGATGTTGTGGCAGGCGACGATCTCGGGAATCTCCATCAGCCGCTGCTCGAACGCCAGGGCCATCTCCTTGGTGTGCGAGTCCATCATGATGCTGACGAACGCGGTCACCCCGAAGCCCAGCGACTTGGGTGAAAGAATGGCCTGGTAGCCGGTGATGTAGCCGTTGTCCTCCAACAGCTTGACCCGCCGCCAGCAGGGCGAAGTGGTCAAGGCGACCTGGTCGGCAAGTTCGGAAACGGTCAGGCGGGCGTTGTCCTGCAGGGCGGCGAGTAGGGCGCGGTCGGTACGGTCAAGAGCTGAAGGCATATCTTGCCCTCCTGGTTCTGTTTTTGTTGTTTTTCTTTCAAAACTTGCGCAATCGCGTGGGCAAGTTTGGAAAAAGCGCGGCAGCTTGGTGGCATAAGCTTATAACAAACCACAAGAGGCTGTTGCCATGCGCGACTCCAACAAGAACACCGGTTTCTCCACGCGGGCCATCCACCATGGCTATGACCCGATGTCCCACGGCGGCGCTTTGGTGCCGCCGGTATACCAGACCGCCACCTATGCCTTCCCCACCGTCGAGTACGGCGCCGCCTGCTTCGCGGGCGAGGAACCGGGGCATTTCTATAGCCGTATTTCCAATCCGACCCTGGCCCTGCTCGAGCAGCGCATGGCGTCTTTGGAAGGGGGCGAGGCCGGGCTGGCGCTGGCCTCCGGCATGGGCGCCATCACCGCCACGCTATGGACCCTGCTACGCCCCGGCGACGAGCTGATCGTCGGCAGCACCTTGTATGGCTGCACCTTCGCCTACCTGCACCACGGCATCGGCGAGTTCGGCGTGAAGATCCGCCATGTTGATCTCAACGACATCCCGGCACTGCAGGCCGCGATCACGCCGAAGACGCGGATGATCTATTTCGAGACCCCGGCCAACCCCAACATGCAACTGGTGGATATCGCCGCGGTGGTCGATGCCGCCCGTGGCCACGACCTGAGCATCGTGGTCGACAACACCTACTGCACGCCCTACCTGCAACGCCCGCTGGAGCTGGGCGTGGACCTGGTGGTGCATTCAGCCACCAAGTACCTGTCCGGGCATGGCGACATCACCGCCGGCCTGGTGGTCGGGCGCAAGGCGCTGGTCGAGCGCATCCGCCTGGAAGGGCTCAAGGACATGACCGGCGCGGTGCTGTCGCCCCATGACGCGGCGCTGCTGATGCGCGGCATCAAGACCCTGGCGCTGCGCATGGACCGTCACTGCGCCAATGCCCAGCAGGTGGCCGAGTTCCTCGCCGAACAATCACAGGTAGAGCTGCTGCACTACCCGGGCCTGCCGTCCTTCCCGCAGTACGCGTTGGCCCAGCGGCAGATGCGCCTGCCGGGCGGCATGATCGCCTTCGAGCTCAAGGGCGGGATCGAGGCCGGTCGTCGCTTCATGAACGCCCTGCAGCTGTTCAGCCGCGCGGTGAGCCTGGGCGATGCCGAGTCGCTGGCCCAGCACCCGGCGAGCATGACCCACTCCAGCTATACCCAGCAGGAGCGTGCCGAGCATGGCATCTCGGAAGGGCTGGTGCGCCTGTCGGTGGGGCTTGAAGACATCGACGACCTGCTCGCCGACATTGCCCAGGCCTTGAAGGCCTGCGCCTGAACCGCCACGGATGAGGCCTGCGCGATGGTAGCGATGATGAACCCGAACGAGCCGTTGACGGCCCTGGAAGCCGTCCTGGACAGTGACCCCGAGGAAACCGCCGAGTGGTGCGAGGCCCTGTCCTCGACCTTGGCCCACTGCGGCCCGGTGCGGGCGCGCTACCTGCTGCAGCGCCTGCAGGCCCATGCCCTGGAGCTGGGCCTGGAGCGTGAGGCCCAGGCCTTTTCGGCCTACCGCAACACCTTGCCGGTGGAGCAGCAGGGTAACTATCCGGGCGATCTCGAACTGGACGAGCGAATCACCGGCATCCTGCGCTGGAATGCCCTGGCCATGGTGGTACGGGCCAACCATGCCTATGGCGAGCTGGGCGGGCATATCGCCAGCTATGCCTCGGCGGCGGAAATCTTCGAGGTCGGTTTCCAGCACTTCTTCCGTGGCGAGGGCGGCGGCGCGCAGCGCAGTGGCGACCTGGTGTTCTTCCAGCCGCACTCGGCGCCGGGCATCTATGCCCGCGCCTTCCTTGAAGGGCGCCTGAGCGAGGCGCAACTGGCCAACTATCGCCAGGAGGTCGCGGGCAACGGCCTGTGCTCCTACCCGCATCCCTGGCTGATGCCCGATTTCTGGCAGTTCCCCACCGGCTCCATGGGCATCGGCCCGCTCAACGCCATCTATCAAGCCCGCTTCATGCGCTACCTGCAGCACCGCGGCCTGCTCGACACCTCGGCGCGGCATGTGTGGGGCGTGTTCGGCGATGGCGAGATGGATGAGCCGGAGTCGATCGCCGGCCTGACCCTGGCCGCCCGCGAAGGCCTGGACAACCTGACCTTCATCGTCAACTGCAACCTGCAGCGCCTGGACGGCCCGGTGCGTGGCAACGGCCAGATCATCCAGGAGCTCGAAGCGCTGTTCAGCGGCGCCGGCTGGAACGTGATCAAGGTGCTGTGGGGCTCGGAGTGGGACGCGCTGTTCGCCCGGGATCATGAGCATGCGCTGCTGCGCCAGCTGGCGGCGACACCTGATGGGCAGTTCCAGACCCTCGGCGCCAAGGATGGCAGCTACAACCTCGAGCACTTCTTCAAGCAGAACCCCGCCTTGCAGCGCCTGGTGGCGCACATGAGTGCCGACGAGATCAACGCCCTCAAGCGTGGTGGCCACGATTTTCGCAAGCTGCATGCCGCCTATGCCGCGGCCAAGGCCTGCAAGGGCCGGCCGACGGTGATCCTGGCCAAGACCAAGAAAGGCTACGGCATGAGCAGCGCCGGCGAGTCGCGGATGACCGCGCACCAGGCCAAGAAGCTCGATGTGCAGGCGCTGCTGGCCTTCCGCGACCGCTTTCACCTGCCGCTATCGGACGAGGAAGTGGAGCAGCTGCGCTTCTACCGTCCGGCCGCCGACAGCCCGGAGATGATCTACCTGCGCCAGCGCCGCGAGGCCCTGGGCGGGCCGCTGCCGGTGCGGCGCAGCGACTGCTCCGGCCTGCCCGTGCCGGACCTGGACAGCTTCGCCGGCTTCGCCCTGTGCGCCGAAGGCAAGGAGATGTCCACCACCATGGCTGCCGTGCGCCTGCTCGGCAACTGGCTCAAGGTGCCGGGGCTGGGGCCGCGGGTGGTGCCGATCGTCGCCGACGAGGCACGCACCTTCGGCATGGCCAGCCTGTTCCGCCAGATCGGCATCTACTCGCCCCAGGGGCAACGCTACGAGCCGGAGGACGCCGGCTCACTGCTGGTCTACAAGGAAGCGCGCGACGGCCAACTGCTGGAGGAGGGCATCACCGAGGCCGGGGCGATCTCTTCGTGGGTCGCGGCGGCGACCGCCTACGCGGTGCATGGCGAGGCGATGCTGCCGGTATACATCTACTACTCCATGTTCGGCTTCCAGCGGGTCGGCGACCTGATCTGGGCCGCCGCCGACCAGCGCGCCCGCGGCCTGTTGCTCGGCGCCACGGCGGGGCGCACCACGCTGGGTGGCGAGGGGCTGCAGCACCAGGACGGCTCGAGCCTGGTCATGGCTTCCATGGTGCCCAATTGCCGTGCCTGGGACCCGTGCTTTGCCGGCGAGCTGGCGGTGATCCTTGATCATGCCGCACGGCGCATGCTGGTGGAGCAGCAGGATGAGTTCCACTACGTGGCGGTGATGAATGAAAACTACCCGCAGCCGTCGTTGCCCGCGGACGTGCACGAGGATGTATTGCGAGGCATGTACCGGTTTGCCCGGCATGCGTCGGCAGCGCCTCGTGGCCAGGTGCGGCTGCTGGGTTCGGGCACCATCCTGCGCGAGGTGATCGCCGCCGGCGAGTTGCTGGCCAGTGATTGGCAGATCGACAGCGAGGTGTTCAGCGTCACCAGTTTCAGCGAGCTGGCGCGTGGGGCCAGGGATGCGCAACGCCTGGCGATGGCAGGGGAGCCGGGGGATTGCCACGTGCGCCATTGCCTGCCCGGTGATGCTCCGGTGATCGCGGCCAGCGACTATGTGCGTGCCTGGCCGCAGCTGATCGCCGAGTATGTGCAGGCGCCCTATATCACCCTGGGCACCGATGGTTTCGGGCGCAGTGACACGCGTCAGCAGTTGCGACGGTTCTTTGAGGTGGACCGGCATGCGGTGGTGATGGCGGCGTTGTACGGGCTGGTATGCCACGGCGTGTTGCCGGCGGATGTGCTGGGGCAGGCGAGGGCGCGCTATGGGATTGGCGAGGAGGGGGCGGCCTGGTATCGGTGAGCTGATCTGGGCCGGCCCTGTCGCGGGGCTAGCCCGCTCCCACGGAGTGATATGGCGGGTAGATCCTGCCCACAAAAAAGGCCTCTTTCGAGGCCTTTTGCATGTCATCGACTCAACGCTTGAGCCCGTAGCTCTCGTCGAGCATGCCCGGCGAGTTCGGGGCCTTCGGTGCGTAGTCGCGCGGCACCTCGGCGGTGTCCTTCGGCGGGGTCAGGCGATCACGCGGGCCTTGCGCGGCTTCCGAGTGCAGCGCGGCCAGCAGGCGCTGGCGGGTCAGTTCGTCCAGGGCCAGGCGGTTGGCGCCGTCGGCCAGGTGGTCCTGGACGTCCTGGTAGCTCTGGGTCAGCTTCTTGACCAGTGAAGCGGTGCTGTTGAAGTGGGTCACCACTTCATTCTGGTAATTGTCGAAGCGCTGCTGGATGTCATCCAGCTGGCGTTGGGTGTTGCTCGGTGCCGCATTGGGCAGCAGGCGGGCCAGCGCGAAACCGACGACGACGCCGACAACCAGGGCCAGGGTCGGCAGCAACCAAACAAGGAGCGAGTGTTCCACGAGTCCTTCCTCTATAAACGGCTTTGCTTTACGTTAACGGCTCAGACCTGCGCTGTATACCGCGAGCGATCGCAAATCAGAACAGAATTCCTCAGCTAGACGAGTCGACCCTCCTCGAGGTCACGGAGTAGTGCCTTGCTTATCCGCGAAACACCCTTGTTCATCGATGGCCCTTGCGGCCAGCTGGAAGCCTTGTACCTGGACGTGGCCGATGCCCGCGGCGCCGTGCTGATCTGCCACCCCAACCCGGTCCAGGGCGGCACCATGCTCAACAAGGTGGTCTCGACCCTGCAACGCACCGCACGCGACGCTGGTTACGTCACCCTGCGCTTCAACTACCGTGGCGTTGGCCAGAGCGCCGGCAGCCACGACATGGGCGCCGGTGAAGTGGCCGATGCCGAGGCCGCCGCCGCCTGGCTGCGCGAGCAGCACCCCGAACTGCCGCTGGTGCTGATGGGTTTCTCCTTCGGTGGTTTCGTCGCCGCCAGCCTGGCCGGACGCCTGGAGGCCGGGGGCGTGGCACTGCAGCACCTGTTCATGATTGCCCCGGCGGTGATGCGCCTGACCGAGCAGTTCCCGCTGCCCGAGCGCGTCACCCTCACGGTGGTGCAGCCGGACACCGACGAAGTGGTCGACCCGCAGTTGGTCTACGACTGGTCGAACTACCTGTCGCGCCCCCATGAGCTGCTGAAAGTGGCAGAATGCGGACACTTCTTCCATGGCAAGCTGACCGATCTGAAGGATCTGCTGCTGCCGCGCCTTTCGAACTGAGCCAAGCCTGAATAAGCGAACACCCATGACCACGCGCATCCTCACCGGTATCACCACCACCGGCACCCCGCACCTGGGCAACTACGCCGGCGCCATCCGCCCGGCCATCCTCGCCAGCCAGCAGCCCGGCGTCGACTCGTTCTACTTCCTGGCCGACTACCACGCCCTGATCAAGTGCGACGACCCGCAGCGCATCCAGCGCTCGCGCCTGGAAATCGCCGCCACCTGGCTGGCCGGTGGCCTGGATCCGGACAAGGTGACCTTCTACCGCCAGTCGGACATCCCCGAGATCCCCGAGCTGACCTGGCTGCTGACCTGCGTCGCCGCCAAGGGCCTGCTCAACCGCGCCCACGCCTACAAGGCCTCGGTGGACAAGAACGTCGAGGCCGGCGAAGACCCGGACGCTGGCGTGACCATGGGCCTGTTCAGCTACCCGGTGCTGATGGCCGCCGACATCCTGATGTTCAACGCCAACAAGGTGCCGGTCGGCCGCGACCAGATCCAGCACGTGGAAATGGCCCGCGACATCGGCCAGCGCTTCAACCACCTGTTCGGCCAGGGCAAGGACTTCTTCGCCCTGCCGGAGGCGGTGATCGAGGAGAGCGTCGCCACCCTGCCGGGCCTGGACGGTCGCAAGATGTCCAAGAGCTACGACAACACCATCCCGCTGTTCACCAGCGCCAAGGACATGAAGGACGCCATCTCGCGCATCGTCACCGACTCCAAGGCGCCGGGCGAGGCCAAGGATCCGGACAACGCGCACCTGTTCACCCTGTTCCAGGCCTTCTCGACGCCGGCGCAATGCGCCGCGTTCCGCGAAGAGCTGGTGCAGGGCCTGGGCTGGGGCGAGGCCAAGCAGCGCCTGTTCCAGCTGCTCGACGGCCAGCTGGCGGAAAAGCGTGAGCACTATCACCAGCTGATCTCGCGCCCGTCGGACCTGGAGGACATTCTCCTTGCCGGCGCCGCCAAGGCCCGCAAGATCGCCACGCCGTTCCTGGAGCAGTTGCGCGAGGCGGTTGGCCTGCGCTCGTTCCGCACGGCGGTCCAGGCAAATGCCGAAGTGAAGAAAAAGGCCGCCAAGACCGCCCGCTTCGTCAGCTTCCGCGATGAAGACGGCAGCTTCCGTTTCCGCCTGCTGGCTGCCGATGGCGAGCAACTGCTGCTGTCGCGCAGCTTCGCCGATGGCAAGAGCGCCGGTGCAGTGAGCAAGCAACTGCAGCAAGGTGGCGAGGCCGATGTGCGGGTCGAGGGCCTGAGCTTCAGCCTGTGGCTGGAGGGCGAGCAGGTAGCCGATGGGCCGCAGTTCGAGGCTGCTGAGGCCCGTGACGCGGCCATCGCGAGTCTGCGCGAGGCCCTGGCGCCACAGCAGGACTGAGCGCCCACCCTGTAGGAGCGGCCTTGTGTCGCGAAAGGGGCGCGAAGCGGCCCCAGGATTTCAGCGTTTACGCATCAATTGCCGGGGCTGCTTCGCAGCCCTTTCGCGACACAAGGCCGCTCCCACAAGAAACGTGGAACGCAGGTAATGAGTCAAGTGGTCGCATGTATCATTGCCATCAGGCGGGCCGGTCGCTACAGTGACGGCCCGTTTTTTGTTGCCTCGCTAACGAAATCATGACGCCCCTAGAACGATATCAAGCAGATCTGAAACGTCCCGACTTCTTCCATGACGCGGCGCAGGAAACTGCGGTGCGTCACCTGCAGCGCCTGTACGACGACCTGGTGCGCGCGCAGAACAACAAGCCGGGTGTGTTCGGCAAGCTGTTCGGCAAGAAGGAGCAGACGCCGGTCAAGGGCCTGTATTTCTGGGGCGGGGTAGGGCGAGGCAAGACCTACCTGGTCGACACCTTCTATGAAGCGCTGCCGTTCAAGCAGAAGATGCGCACGCACTTCCACCGCTTCATGAAGCGCGTCCACGAGGAAATGAAGACCCTCAAGGGCGAGAAAAACCCGCTGACCATCATCGCCAAGCGTTTCAGCGAAGAGGCCAAGGTGATCTGCTTCGACGAGTTCTTCGTCTCCGACATCACCGATGCGATGATCCTCGGCACCCTGATGGAAGAGCTGTTCAAGAACGGCGTGTCGCTGGTGGCCACCTCCAACATCGTCCCCGATGGCTTGTACAAGGACGGCCTGCAGCGCGCGCGCTTCCTGCCGGCCATCGCCATGATCAAGCAGTACACCGATGTGGTGAACGTCGACAGCGGGGTGGACTACCGGTTGCGCCATCTGGAGCAGGCCGAACTGTTCCACTTCCCGCTCGACGCCGCAGCCCACGAGAGCCTGCGGGCGAGCTTCAAGGCACTGACCCCGGAGTGCACCCAGGCCGTCGAGAACGACGTGCTGATGATCGAAAATCGCGAGATCCACGCCCTGCGCACCTGCGACGACGTCGCCTGGTTCGACTTCCGCGCCCTGTGCGACGGGCCGCGCAGCCAGAACGACTACATCGAGCTGGGCAAGATCTTCCATGCCGTGCTGCTGAGTAACGTCGAGCAGATGGGCGTGACCACCGACGACATTGCCCGGCGCTTCATCAACATGGTCGACGAGTTCTACGACCGTAACGTGAAGCTGATCATTTCGGCGGAAGTGGAACTGAAGGACCTGTATACCGGGGGACGCCTGAGCTTCGAGTTCCAACGGACCCTGAGCCGGTTGCTGGAAATGCAGTCCCACGAGTTCCTGTCGCGGGCGCACAAGCCGTAAACCAACGCGGCAAACCATCGCGGGGCATGCCCGCTCCCACCGGTCCGTGGGAGCGGGCTTGCCCCGCGATGGTTTTCAGGCTTCCTGCATGAACTGCTGCCGATACTGGTTCGGCGACAGCTCGGTATGCTGGCGGAACAACCGGGCGAAGAAGCTTGCGTCGTCGTACCCCACCTCGTAGCTGATGGTCTTGATGCTCTTGCGCGTGCTCGAAAGCAGGCCCTTGGCTGTCTCGATGCGCAGGCGCTGCAGGTAGTGCAGGGGCTTGTCGCCGGTGGCGCTCTGGAAGCGGCGCATGAAGTTGCGGATGCTCATGCCGTGATTACGGGCCACGTCCTCGAAGCGGAACTTGTCGGCGAAGTGTTCCTCGAGCCAGTGTTGGATCTGCAGGATGATCAGGTCCTGGTGCAGCTTCTGGCCGCCGAAGCCCATGCGCCCCGGCGTGTAGCTGCGCTGCACCTCGTAGAGAATGTCTCGGGCCACGGCGCGGGCCACGTTGGCGCCGCAGAAACGCTCGATCAGATAAATGTACAAGTCGCAGGCCGAGGTGGTGCCGCCGGCGCAGTACAGGTTGTCGGCGTCGGTCAGGTGCTTGTCCTGGTTCAGGCGAATCTTCGGGAAGCGCTCGGTGAAGCTGGCGAAGAAGCGCCAGTAGGTGGTCGCCTCCTTGCCATCGAGCAGCCCGGACTCGGCCAGCCAGAACACGCCACTGGCCTCGGCGCACAACACCGCGCCGCGGGCGTGCTGCTCGCGCAGCCAGGGCAGGACCTGGGGATAGCGTTGTAGCAGGTTGTCGAAGTCGTCCCAGAAGGCCGGCAGGATGATTACGTCGGCGTCGTTCAGGCCGCTGTCTACCGGCAACTGCACGTTGCTGAAGCTGTCCACGGGCAAGCCGTCCGGGCTCACCAGGCCGATCTCGAACATCGGCTGCAGGCCCAGGCCCAGCTGTTTGCTGTAGCGCAGGCTGGCCAGGTGGAAGAAATCCTTGGCCTGCATCAGTGTCGAAGCGAACACTTTGTCCACAGCCAGGATGCTGACGCGCCGCAAGGACGCGGAGGGTTGGGTAAACATCATTGTCATTGTTCTTATAGGGTAGAGTGGTCAATCACCGGCTGGATCGTCTTATTTTTTGGCGATTGTGTCTACCCCGCCAAAGTACGATCTCCATCGCGCGGCAAGCCCGCTCCCACGTATCCGCGCAGTACGTGGGAGCGGGCATGGCCCGCAATGGGGTATCCGCTCAAGGCGCCGGGTTCGGCTGCTCCTGATGCACCGCCTCGATCGCCGCCAGCAGTTCATCGCCCAGGCTCAGCGCCTGGCTGTCGATATTGCTCTGCAACTGTTCGATGCTGGTGGCGCCGATGATGTTGCTGGTCACGAACGGCTGGCGCGTCACGAACGCCAGTGCCATCTGCGCCGGGTCCAGCCCATGCTCGCGGGCCAGCTGCACGTAGCGGTCGCAGGCGGCCACGGTCTGCGGGTTGGAGTAGCGGGCGAAGCGGCTGAACAGGGTCAGGCGGGCGTTCGCCGGGCGGGCGCCGTTTTCGTACTTGCCCGAGAGCATGCCGAAGGCCAGCGGCGAATAGGCCAGCAGGCCGCACTGCTCGCGAATCGCCACCTCCGCCAGTCCCACCTCGAAGCTGCGGTTGAGCAGGTTGTAGGGATTCTGGATGGACACCGCCCGCGGCCAGCCGCGGGTTTCGGCCAGGTGCAGGAACTTCAGGGTGCCCCACGGGGTTTCGTTGGACAGGCCAATATGGCGGATCTTGCCGGCGCGTACCTGTTCGTCGAGTACCTCGAGGGTTTCCTCCAGCGGAGTGAAGATGTCCTGGGGCAGGTGCTGGTAGCCGAGCTTGCCGAAGAAGTTGGTGCTGCGCTCGGGCCAGTGCAGCTGGTACAGGTCGATGCGGTCGGTCTGCAGGCGCTTCAGGCTCTCGTCCAGGGCGGCGACGATATGCTGGCGGTTGTGTTTAAGCTGGCCGTCGCGGATGTGGCTGATACCGTTGCCGGGGCCGGCGACCTTGCTGGCCAGGATCCAGTCGTCACGGTCGCCGTTGGCGGCGAACCAGTTGCCGATGATGCGTTCGGTGGCGGCGTAGGTCTCCGGGCGCGGTGGCACCGGGTACATCTCGGCGGTATCGATGAAGTTGATGCCGTGGGTCTTGGCCAGGGCGATCTGGGCGAAGGCCTGGTCCTGGGTGTTCTGCTCGCCCCAGGTCATGGTGCCCAGGCACAGGGCGCTGACGTTGAGGTCGGTACGACCGAGCTTGCGGTATTGCATCGGGAAGACGCTCCGTGGCAAAGAGGTCCATAAAAGCAGGTTGAAATTTTTCCTGCAATCTGGATAATTCGGCCCCTCTCCGTGTGGCGGAAGTGATGCACCACCACAAAGGGAACCCTTGTCGAACATTGGCGTGCCCGACCCGAGCCCCCAAAAGCGTCAGCGTTCGGCTGCGCGCTTGCCCTTGGCAAGCTGTGCACTATCCAGTAAGATTCGCCGTCTATTTTTCGCTGGGCGGCCTCTGAGGCTTTAGAGAATGAAAACTTTTACTGCTAAACCGGAAACAGTAAAGCGCGAGTGGTTCGTAGTCGACGCCGCTGGTCAGACCCTGGGTCGTCTGGCTACCGAAATCGCTAGCCGCCTGCGTGGCAAGCACAAGCCAGAATACACCCCTCACGTTGACACCGGCGACTACATCGTCGTCATCAACGCCGAGCAAATCCGTGTGACTGGTGCCAAGTCTTCCGACAAGATGTACTACTCCCACTCCGGCTTCCCGGGCGGTATCAAGGAAATCAACTTCGAGAAGTTGATCGCCAAGGCCCCTGAGCGTGTTATCGAAACCGCGGTCAAAGGCATGCTGCCGAAGAACCCGCTGGGTCGCGACATGTACCGCAAGCTGAAAGTGTACGCGGGTGCTGCTCACCCACACACTGCTCAGCAGCCTCAAGAACTGAAGATCTAACGGGATAGTTCATTATGTCGGCGACTCAAAACTACGGCACTGGCCGTCGCAAGACCGCAACCGCACGTGTATTCCTGCGTCCGGGCACCGGTAACATCTCCATCAACAACCGTTCTCTGGACGTGTTCTTCGGCCGCGAAACCGCTCGCATGGTTGTTCGCCAGCCGCTGGAACTGACCGAGACCGTTGCGAAGTTCGACATCTACGTCACCGTTTCCGGTGGTGGTGTCAGCGGTCAGGCCGGTGCAATCCGCCACGGCATCACCCGCGCCCTGATGGAATACGACGAAACCCTGCGTGGCGCCCTGCGTCGTGCTGGCTACGTCACCCGCGACGCTCGTGAAGTCGAGCGTAAGAAAGTGGGTCTGCGTAAAGCGCGTAAGCGTCCTCAGTACTCCAAGCGTTAATACCGCTTCGGCAGTCGAAAAAAGCCCGGTTCCTTTTTGGAACCGGGCTTTTTTTATGTCTTCAACTAACCTGTTTGCTAGTCCGTGGCCGTTTGTCGCATAGACGCAGATCAAGCAAAGCGAGGGTAGTGGCCCGACCAGCGGGTAATCACCTTGTCAGCGTGTGGATTTGTTCCTTACCATTGCGGCCAATTTTTAGTGCCACAGACGTACCTAAGTAGATGCCTGTTAGAACAGGCCAAGCAAGCTGATGGGAGAGGACTGAATGAGCAATGACGGCGTCAACGCAGGCCGGCGCCGCTTCCTCGTAGCCGCGACATCCGTGGTCGGGGCAGCGGGGGCAGTGGGGGCAGCGGTACCGTTCGTGGGGTCATGGTTTCCCAGTGCCAAGGCGAAAGCCGCAGGGGCACCGGTGAAGGTCAATATCGCCAAGGTCGAACCCGGCCAGCAGATGGTGGCCGAGTGGCGTGGTCAACCTGTATTCATCGTGCGGCGAACGGAAGAGATCCTCGGAAATCTGAAAAAGATCACCGGTGAGCTGTCCGACCCCGAATCCAAGGCGTCGGTGCAGCCGACCTACGTCGATCCGCAAGTTCGCTCGATCAAGCCCGAGATCCTCATCCTGGTCGGCCTGTGCACCCACCTGGGCTGTTCGCCGACGTTCCGTCCCGAAGTCGCTCCCGCCGACCTCGGCCCGAAATGGGTCGGTGGCTATTTCTGCCCGTGCCACGGCTCGCACTACGACCTCGCCGGGCGCGTCTACAAGTCCCAGCCGGCGCCTCTCAACCTGCCAGTGCCGCCGCACTCGTACGAGTCGGACGAAATCATCGTCATCGGCGTCGATCAGGAGAACGCATGATGAGCAAGTTCATGGAGTGGATCGATGCGCGCTTCCCCGCGACGAAGATGTGGGAAGACCATCTAAGCAAGTATTACGCGCCCAAGAACTTCAACTTCCTGTACTTCTTCGGCTCGCTGGCGTTGCTGGTGCTGGTCAACCAGATCGTCACCGGCGTATGGCTGACCATGAGTTTCACCCCCTCGGCGGAAGAGGCCTTCGCCTCGGTCGAGTACATCATGCGCGACGTCGAGTACGGCTGGATCCTGCGCTACCTGCACTCCACCGGCGCCTCGGCGTTCTTCATCGTGGTCTACCTGCACATGTTCCGCGGTCTGCTCTACGGCTCCTACCAGAAGCCGCGCGAGCTGGTCTGGCTGTTCGGCATGCTGATCTACCTGGCACTGATGGCCGAGGCGTTCATGGGCTACCTGCTGCCGTGGGGCCAGATGTCCTACTGGGGCGCCCAGGTGATCATCTCGCTGTTCGGCGCGATCCCGGTCATCGGTGACGACCTGACCCAATGGATCCGCGGTGACTACCTGATCTCCGGCATCACCCTGAACCGCTTCTTCGCCCTGCATGTGGTGGCCCTGCCGATCGTGATCCTCGGCCTGGTGGTGCTGCATATCCTGGCGCTGCACGAAGTGGGGTCGAACAACCCCGATGGCGTGGACATCAAGAAGAAAAAGGACGAGAACGGCATCCCGCTGGATGGCATCCCGTTCCACCCGTACTACACCGTCAAGGATATCGCCGGCGTGGTGGTGTTCCTCTTCGTGTTCTGCGCGGTGGTGTTCTTCTTCCCGGAAATGGGTGGCTATTTCCTGGAAAAACCGAACTTCGAACAGGCCAACGCCTTCAAGACCCCTGAGCACATCGCGCCTGTGTGGTACTTCACACCGTTCTACGCGATCCTGCGCGCGGTGCCCGACAAGCTGTTCGGGGTCATCGCCATGGGGGCGGCGATCGCCGTGCTGTTCGTGTTGCCCTGGCTTGACCGCAGCCCTGTGCGCTCCATGCGTTACAAGGGCTGGCTGAGCAAGATCTGGTTGCTGGTGTTCTGCGTGTCCTTCGTCATCCTTGGCGTGCTGGGCGTACTGGCGCCAACCCCGGGGCGTACCTTGCTGTCGCAGGTGTGCACGGTGTTGTACTTCGCCTACTTCCTGCTGATGCCGTTCTACACAAGGCTCGAGAAGACCAAACCGGTTCCGGAAAGGGTGACTGGCTGATGAAAAAGTTGATTGCAGTATGCTTGCTGGCACTGATGCCTAGCCTGTCGTTCGCCGCCGAACATGGCCTGGAGCTGGACAAGGTCGATATCGACCTGACCGACAAGGCCGCGATGCAGGATGGCGCGCGCACCTTCGCCAACTATTGCATGGGTTGCCACAGCGCCAAGTTCCAGCGTTACGAGCGAGTCGCCGACGACCTGGGGATCCCTCATGAGCTGATGCTCGAGAACCTGGTGTTCACCGGCGCCAAGATCGGTGACCACATGAAGATCGGCATGCAGCCCAACGATGCCAAGACCTGGTTCGGCGCCGCGCCGCCCGACCTGACCCTGGTCGCCCGGGTGCGTGGCAACGACTGGCTGTACACCTACCTGCGCAGCTTCTACGAGGACAAGACGCGGCCATACGGGGTGAACAACAAGGTCTTCCCCAACGTCGGCATGCCCAACGTGCTGGTGGGCCTGCAGGGCAACCAGGTGATCGGTTGCAAGCAGGTGCAGACCGAGGTCGATGGCAAGAAGCAGTTCGACCCGCTGACCGGCAGCCCGCTGACCCATGAGGCGTGCGACCAGCTGACCGTGGAGGAGAAATCCGGTACCCTGACGACCGAGCAGTTCGACGAGAAGGTCAAGAACCTGGTGACCTTCCTGGCCTATTCGGCCAACCCGGTCAAACTGGAAAGCCAGCGCATCGGTACCTACGTGTTGCTGTACCTGGCTTTCTTCTTCGTGTTCGCCTACTTGCTCAAGCGCGAATACTGGAAGGACGTGCACTGATCACGCAGTAGTTTCTGGTAGTTGAACGCGCCCGGGGGGCTCCAGCGATATCGCTGGGGCGCCCCGGGCGCGTTTTCATTTGAAGTTTTACAAGCATCCCGTGCGAGGAGGCGCTACATGGGCG
Source organism: Pseudomonas mosselii (assembly GCF_003205295.1). Classification (GTDB taxonomy): domain Bacteria; phylum Pseudomonadota; class Gammaproteobacteria; order Pseudomonadales; family Pseudomonadaceae; genus Aquipseudomonas; species Aquipseudomonas mosselii_B. The sequence continues at coordinate 32,134 of NZ_QJRP01000008.1, read as the reverse complement.
CAACCAACAGGTTAGCCTGCTATTCCGACCCCGCTGATCATTACTCTCATCGGGTCCGCCTGGTGCTCGCGGAGAAAGGCGTCACGGTGCAGATCATCGATGTCGACGCCAATCGCCTGCCGCCCAAGCTGATTGAAGTGAACCCTTACGGCAGTTTGCCGACCCTGGTCGATCGCGACCTGGCGCTGTACGAATCGACCGTGGTGATGGAGTACCTCGAGGAGCGTTACCCGCACCCGCCGCTGATGCCGGTCTACCCGGTGGCCCGGGGCAACAGCCGCTTGCTGATGCACCGCATCCAGCGTGACTGGTGCGCCCTGGCCGACACCGTGCTCGATGCGCGCAGCAGCGAGGCGGCACGCACCCAGGCGCGCAAGGAGCTGCGCGAGAGCCTGACCGGCGTGGCCCCGTTGTTCGGCGAGATGGCCTGCTTCATGAGCGAGGAGCAAAGCCTGGTCGATTGCTGTCTACTGCCCATTCTCTGGCGTTTGCCGGTGATGGGTATCGAATTGCCGCGGCAGGCCAAGCCGCTGCTGGATTACATGGAGCGACAGTTCGCCCGCGAGCCTTTCCAGGCGAGCCTGTCCGCTGCCGAACGTGAAATGCGCAAGTTTTAAGAGGAACCGTTGATGAACTCCAGTCGCCCCTATCTGGTTCGTGCGCTGTACGAGTGGATCGTCGACAACGATTGCACGCCGCATATGCTGGTCAATGCCGAATACCCGGCAGTCCAGGTGCCCCAGGGTTTCGCCAGCGATGGCCAGATTGTCCTGAACATCTCCCCCAGTGCCGTGCGCAGCCTGCACATGGACAACGAGGCGGTGAGCTTCGAGGGCCGCTTCGGTGGCGTGGCGCACTCGCTGTTTGTGCCGATCGGCGCGATCCTCGGGATCTATGCCCGGGAGAACGGCCAGGGCATGGTCTTCGAGCTGGAGCCGCCGCTCGAGGATGAGGACGACCTTGAAGACGACGCCGTAGAGCCGGATGACCAAGGTCCGCCCGAGCCGCCGCGCCCGAGTGGCCGTCCAAGCCTGAAGGTGGTCAAGTAAGCCACGCCGCAAGGTGATCCCAGCCTCTGCGCGAGCCTCCTGGGCTATTGAATGGATGATTGAAAGGAATCAGCGCAGTGGCACGGATTGGCACGAGGTTTAGGCGCGGGTTGCTGCTGTCCGGTGTGGCCATCGTCGTGGGGTTGCTGGTCTGGTTCGCCTGGTTGCAGTTCAGTGCGCACCAGATGCAGTGGGCCATGGAGCGTATCGGCGGCCATGCAGTGTTGTACGACACTCGGCTGCAACCTGATCCTGACGAAGAGCGGTTTCTCAAGGCATTGTCGCTGGCCCCGACGCCGGCCCTGCGCGAGTGGGTGATGAAGCCTGAAATCTGCCGCGGCGTTGACGCGCGATGCGCCCTGGTCAACCTGGCCATGCTCAACTTCATGATGCTCGGCATGCCGGACGAGTTTTCAAACCTGAACACCCTCGATCTGTATATCAATCATTGGAAAGATCAGGGTGGTACGGGATGTCCGGCAGTCGAGGAGATTTCCGCCATGGTCCGGGCTTCCAGCCGGGCTCTGACCCAGCAGGGCGATGCGCGGGCCCGTTCTGCCCAGGAAGCATTTGCGCGCTTTCAGGCGCATGGTGGGGTGCTGGGGGCAATGGACTCGAACGCGTGCAAGGCCTACTTTGCGCACAAACCCTTCATGGCGCGAGCCTATCTGGCTCACTTGGGATACCTGCTGGCGCTGGCACAAGGCAAGAACTCCATGCAGGCGGCCTACCTGCTCAGCTTGCCCACGGTATTTTCGATTCTCAAGTACGAAGGGCCTTGAGCGCATGCCTGTGTTTTGTGACATCTGTTGGCTATTTATCAACGCCGATTGACATATCGTAACCAATTTCAGAAGCTCACCACTTGCAGCCGAAGGCCGCCTCCTGGCCTGAGGCCGAAGTAACCTGGCCAGGGGCGCGCGTCCGTCTCTGGCTCGATGGGGCCTTGCGGCCAGGCAACGCAGCGACACACCGGTCGACCCAGGACGGGCGACCCGACAACAAAAACAAGAGAAGTCATCGACATGGATGTGAGATGTGATCAGCTCAAGGCGCTGACGGGCACCCTGTGCCTGGCGTTCGCCACCGGACTGCCGCTTTCTGCTGCGGCGGCCTATCAGGAACCCGGCCGCCCGGGCGACCCCGCCAGTTGGCGGTCGGCCGAGTACCAGCAGGACTGGGGCCTGGAACGCATGCAGGCGAGTCAGGCCTATGCTGCCGGCATCACCGGCGCCGGGGTCAGCATCGGCGCCCTGGACTCGGGGTTCGATGCCGCCCATCCCGAAGCCAGTCCCGGACGTTTTCACTCGGTTACCGCCACCGGCCAGTACCTGGACGGCACCCCGTTCAGTGTGTCCGGGGTGCTCAATGGCGCCAACGACAGCCATGGCACCCATGTCACCGGCACCATGGGCGCGGCCCGTGATGGCGCTGGCATGCATGGCGTGGCCTTCAATGCCCAGGTCTACGTGGGCAACACCAACCACGACGACAAGTTCCTGTTCGGTCCCGGCCCTGACCCCAAGTATTTCAAGGCGGTCTACGATGCCCTGGTGGATGCCGGGGTGCGGGCCATCAACAATAGCTGGGGCAGCCAGCCCAAGGATGTCAGCTACCAGACCCTGGGCGGCTTGCGTGCGGCCTACGCCCAGCATTTCCAGCAGGACACCTGGCTCGATGCCGCCGGCGACGTGGCGCGTCGGGGCGTGATCAATGTGTTCAGCGCCGGCAACAGCGGTTATGCCAACGCCAGTGTGCGCTCGGCGTTGCCGTACTTCCAGCCGGAGCTGGAAGGCCACTGGCTGGCGGTGTCGGGCCTGGACAAGAACAACCAGCAGAAATACAACCAGTGCGGCATCGCCAAGTACTGGTGCCTGGCGACCCCGGGCGCGGCGATCAGCAGTACCGTGCCTGGTGGCGGCTACGCCACCTACAACGGCACCTCGATGGCCGCGCCCCATGCCACCGGTGCCTTGGCCCTGGTCATGGAGCGCTATCCCTACCTGAACAACCAGCAGGCCCTGCAAGTGCTGCTGACCACCTCGCGCCAGCTCGATGGTTCGCCGACCCAGGGACCCAGCGAGCGGGTGGGTTGGGGTGTCCCGGACCTGGGCCGGGCGTTGCACGGCCCAGGGCAGTTGCTGGGTGAGTTCGACGTCAACCTCGGGCGCGGGCAGGGCGATACCTGGAGCAACGGCATCTCTGACCAGGCCCTGGTGCAGCGTCAGGCCGAGGACGCCGCAGAGCGTCAGGCCTGGCAACAGACCCTCAAGGATCGCGGTTGGGAGCATGGCCTGGCAGCGGGCGCCAGTCAGCAGGATCGCAGCGATTATGCCCTGGGCATGGCTCGCGACGCGGCTGCCGCGCAGCGGGTCTACCAGGGCAGTCTGGTCAAGTCCGGGGCCGGCTGGCTAGAGCTCACGGGTGACAGCAGCTACCGTGGCCCGACCCGGGTCGATGGCGGGCTGCTGGCGATCAACGGCAGCCTGCAATCGGCGGTGACGGTCAACGCAGGCGGTACCCTGGGCGGCAACGGGCGGGTCGGCGCCCTGACCGCCAGCGCCGGGGGCGTGGTTGCCCCGGGTAACTCCATCGGTACCTTGATTGTCGCCGGCAACCTGGACTTGCAGCCGGGCTCGACCTATCGGGTGGAGCTGTCACCCGCGGCCAGCGACCGGCTCGTCGTTGTTGGCCAGGCCAGTGTAGGCGGCGCCAATCTCAGCCTGCAGCCCCAGGCGCGGCCCAACCTGTTGGCCGGCGGCCCGGTATCCAGCCTGGTGGGGCGCCAGTTCGACATCCTGCAGGCGGCGGGTGGCGTCAACGGGCGCTTTGCCCAGGTCGAGCCCGACTACCTGTTCCTGGGGACCTTCCTCGATTATTCGGCCAACGGCGTGCAACTGGACGTGACGCGTAGCGACACGACCTTCGCCAGCGTCGGCACCACGCCCAACCAGCGCGCCAGCGGCGGCGCCGTGGAGCGGCTGGGTCCAGGCAATCCCGTGTATGAAAGCCTGCTGCTTTCGAGCTCGGCAGACCAGGCCCGGGACGGCCTGCGCCAGCTGGCCGGGGAGATCTACCCGGCGCTGGACTCGATGCTGCTCAGCCAGGGCTCGGTCTTGCGCGATGCCTTGGGCGAGCGTGTGCAAGGTCGCGCACTGAAAACCAATGCCTCTGGAAAGGGTGACAGCGAGTCGGGTACGACCCAACTCTGGCTCAAGGGCCTGGGCAGCTGGGGGCGCATCGAGGGCGTGCAGGGCAGCGAGTCCTATACCAGTTCCCTGGGCGGCCTGCTGCTGGGCGTGGACCATGACCTTGACGAGCAGACCCGGGCCGGCCTGGCCGCAGGCTATAGCGACAGTTCCCTGGGCATGGGCGGCAGCCATTCCCGGGCCACGGTCGACAGCTATCACCTGGGCGCCTATGTCCGCCACGACCTGGACCAACTGCGCCTGAGCCTGGGCGCCAGCCACAGCTGGCACCGTGCCGAGGTCCGGCGCGACCTGGCCTATGGCGAGGTGTCCGGTCGTCAGCGCGCACGGGTCGATGCCCGCAGCCAGCAGGTGGTCGCCGAGGCGGCCTATCGCCTGGCGTTGCCAGCGGTGCAGTTGGAACCTTTTGCCAATCTGACCTACCAGCATCTGGATCGCGACGGCTTCCACGAGAAAGGCGATGCCGCGGCGCTGCATGCCGGTGACGAGCAGCGCGACGCCTGGCTCAGCACCTTGGGCCTGCGTGGGCGCCAGCAATGGCAACTGGGCCCGCAACAAGACCTGCAGTTGGCGGCAAGCCTGGGCTGGCAGCATCGCCTGAGCGGCACCCAGGATCGCGAGCATCTGGCTTTCGCCGGCAGCGACCTGCCGTTTCGGGTGGAGACTGCGCCGGCCTTGCGCGATGCCGCGCTGGTGGGGCTGCAGGCTCGGGTGGGGTTGACCCGCGACCTGGACCTGAGCCTGGACTACCAGGGGCGCCTGGCCAGTCGCGAGCAACAGCATGGCGCTGGGCTCAACCTGCAATGGCGGTTCTGAAACGCCCTGGCGCGGGTTGGGCCAGGCGTTGCAACACGGAGTGTGACCAACGCGGTACTTAACCAAAACAAAACTAAGGAAGGTTGTAGTGAAGCACGTCAGAAAGGATGACAGCGCCCTCGCGCAGTGCTGGGCCCTGGCCCCGCTGGGGCGGGCATTGATGGGTTGGGCGGCGCTGGTGGGCACGGCCCAGGCCGCGCCCTATGTGGAGAGTGGCCGGCTGGGCGATGCCAGCAGTTGGCGCAGCAGCGAGTTCAAGGCCGACTGGGGGCTGGGGGCGATCCACGCCGACAGCGCCTATGCCGCCGGCTACAGCGGCAAGGGGGTGAAACTGGGGATTTTCGACCAGCCGGTATATGCCCCGCACCCCGAGTTTGCCGGCAAGGACAAGATCGTGACCCTGGTCACCAGCGGCATCCGCCAGTACACCGACCCCTATATCCCGGTGAAGGCCGGCGATGCGTTCCGCTATGACGGCAGCCCGTCGGTGGGCTCGGACGGCAAGCTCGGCTCCCATGGCACCCACGTCGGCGGGATCGCCGCCGGCAACCGTGACGGCGAGTCGATGCACGGCGTGGCCTACGCTGCGCAGATCATCAGTGCCGACAACGGCGACCCCGGCCCCGAGGATGGCATCGTCCTGGGCAACGATGGCGCGGTGTACAAGGCCGGCTGGGACAGCCTGGTGGCCAGCGGCGCGCGGATCATCAACAACAGCTGGGGCATCGGCATCACCGACCGCTTTGCCAAGGGCGGGCGCAATCCGGACTTTCCGCATTTCACCGTGGACGATGCCCGGGCACAGTTCGCGCAGATCCAGCCGCTGCTGGGCACCTTGCCCGGCGGCGCCTATGACGGGGCCATCGCTGCAGCCCGCAGCGGAGTCCTGACGATCTTCGCCGCCGGCAACGACTACAACCTGAACAACCCCGATGCAATTGCCGGGCTGGGCTATTTTGTCCCGGAGATCGCGCCCAACTGGCTGACCGTCGCGGCGTTGCAGCAGAACCCCGACACCAGCAGCGCAAACCCCTATCTGGTCAGTACGTTCTCTTCCCGTTGCGGCTATACCGCGAGCTTCTGCGTCTCGGCTCCCGGTACCCGGATCTACAGCGCGGTGATCGGCGGCACCAGCCTGGAAGACCTGACCCAGGGCTACGCCAACAAGAACGGCACATCCATGGCCGCGCCCCATGCCGCTGGCGCGGCGGCGGTGCTGATGGAGCGCTTCCCCTACATGAGCGGCGCGCAGATCGCCAGCGTGCTGCGCACCACCGCCACCGACATGGGCGCGCCCGGCATCGATGCCTTGTACGGCTGGGGCATGATCAACCTGGACAAGGGGATCCGCGGCCCGGGCATGTTGGTCACCGAGCAGGACATCCCCGAAGAGTTCCGCATCGCCGGTGGCTACGGCCCGAGCCAGTTCGTGGTTGATCTGCCAGGTGTTGGCGCCGTGGTCGATGCCGGCAGGCCGACCCAGCGACTTTGCAACGACCTTAGCTGCGTCCTGGATCTGTGGAGCAACGATATCTCCGGCCATGGCGGGCTGACCAAGCAGGGCATCGGTACCCTGGTGCTCAGCGGTAACAACACCTATGCCGGGCCGACCCTGGTCAACCAGGGGCGCCTGGCGGTCAATGGCTCGCTGCAATCGACGGTGACCGTCAATGACGGCGGCGTGCTGGGTGGCAATGGCCGGATCGGTGCGCTGGTGGTCAACCGTGGTGGCGTGGTGGCGCCGGGCAACTCCATCGGTACCTTGCGCGTGGGCTCCGACGTGACCTTCCAGCCGGGCTCGGCCTATGCCGTGGAGGTTGATGCTACTGGCAGCGACCGCCTGGTCAGCGATGGCACGGTTTCCGTAAACGGTGCGAACCTGGCCTTGGATCTGCAGAACCCCGGGGTTTCGCTGCAGTCCCGGCAGGCAACCAGCCTGGTGGGGCGTCAGTTCGACATCCTGCAGGCCGCAGGCGGCGTGCAGGGCGGTTTTGCCGCTGTGCAGTCCAACCTGCTGTTCCTTGGGGGTGGCCTGGCCTATACCGGCACCGGGGTGCAGCTGGCGGTGCAACGTAGCGCCAGCTTCGCCAGTGTCGGCTTGACCGCCAACCAGCGTTCGGTGGCCGCGGCCGCCGATCAGCTCGGCGCGGGCAACCCGGTCTACGAGAGCCTGCTGTTGTCGGCTGATGCCGGCAGCGCCCGGCAGGCGTTCGACCAACTGTCCGGTGAAATCCACCCGGCGGTGGGCAACCTGCTGCTCAACGACAGTCGCCAGTTGCGCGACGCCGTGGGCGAGCGTACCCGCCAGCAGGGTGTCGCTGCCGCTCCGGCCTTGGACGGCCAGGGCAACGGCCTGTGGGTCAAGGCCCTGGGAGCCTGGGGCAAGGCCGACGGTGATTCCGGACATGCGCGCTACAGCAGTTCGATCGGCGGCATGCTGTTGGGTGTCGACGGGCAAATGAGCGAGGACACCCGCCTTGGCATCTTCACCGGCTACAGCGACAGTTCGCTGAGCATGGGCGATGGTCGTCATTCCTCGGCCAGCGTCGACAGCTACCACCTGGGTGCCTATGCCGGCAAGGAACTGGAGCAGGTGCGCCTGAGCCTGGGCGGCAGCCACAGCTGGCACCGCATCGAAACCAAGCGCGAGCTGCAGTACAACGAGGTCAGCGATCGGCAGAAGAGCAAGCGTGATGCGCAGAGCACCCAGGTGTTCGGCGAGGCCGCCTGGAAGGTCGCGTTGCCGGGCATGGCGCTGGAGCCGTTCGCCAACCTGGCCTATGTGCATATTGCCAGCGACAGCTTCAAGGAACACGGCGGCGCGGCCGCGCTCAAGGGTGGACGGGATAACCGTGATGCCTGGCTCTCGACCCTGGGCATGCGTGCCGGCAAGCAGCTGCAATTGTCCGGCGGCCAGGCGGTAGAGCTTTCCGCCACCCTGGGCTGGCAGCACAACCTGAGCTCCACCGGATCCGACCAGCACCTGGCCTTTGCCGGTCAGGGCGATACCTACAAGGTCCAGGCGCTCTCTCTGGACCGTGATGCGGCGGTGGTCGGCGCACGGGCGGGGATCAGCCTGGGGCGTCAGGCCCGGGTCAACCTCGACTACAACGGACTGCTGGGTAGCCGCGACAAGAGCCACGGGGTCGGCCTGACCCTGGACTGGGCGTTCTGAGGCCCTGAAAAACAAAACGCCCGATGCTGTGCATCGGGCGTTTTGCTTGGCCTGGCTGAACCGCCATTTCGCAATTACAGGTCCTTGATGCTCTGCACCTGGTCCTTGTTGATGCGGGTCGGCTTGCCGTCCAGTTGCTTGAACTCGTAGAAGCCGGAGTTGCGGTCGAAGTGCGGAGTGTCGGTGGTCTGCAGTTCGCGACCATCGTTGAGGGTGATCACGCTCGGGGTGGAGCAGCCGGCCAGGGTGGCGAAGGCGCCGATCAGCAGGGCGGGCAGCAGCAGCTTTTTCATGGGTACTTCCTGGATCAGAGGGAAAAAGCGGGTGTCATGACACCCGCCGCGAGACTTGTCAGTCGATGTATTCGAACAGCTTGACGATCTTCTGCACGCCCGACACGCCCTGCACCACGTTGGTGGCGGCGTTGGCCTCCTGCTGCCGGACCAGGCCGAGCAGGTAGACGATGCCATTCTCGGTGATCACCTTGATGCGCGAGCTGGGAACGCTTTCGTCGGTTAGCATCTGGGTCTTGATCTTGGTGGTCAGCCAGGCGTCGTTGTTGCGCGCCAGGATCGACGAAGGCTGAATCACCTGCAGCTCGTTATGCACCTTCTTGACCCGCTGCACTTGGCCGGCGGTCTGCTCGGCAAGGGACTTGAGGTCGGCGCGCGGGGTCTGGCCGGCGAGCAGTACCACGCCGTTGTAGCTGCTGACGACGATGTGCGAGCCCTTGTCCAGCTCAGGGTTGGCCTTGGCGATGTTGACCGAGACCTTGGTCTCGATCAGCGAATCGTCGATCTTGCTACCGATGGTGCGGGTGCCGCGGTCGTCCTCGATCGGCGAGTTGCGGGTCGAGGTCAGCACGGAACTGCAGCCGGAAACACCCAGGCACAGGGTTAGGGCCATCAGGCCGAGACGCTTGGAGATCATTCTTCACTCCCGAACAGTTGGCTGTCGATCAGGTCGCACAGACAGTGGATCGCCAGCAGGTGGACTTCCTGGATGCGTGCGGTCACGGTCGAGGGTACGCGGATTTCCACGTCCTCGGGCAGCAGCAGCGATGCCATGCCGCCGCCGTCGCGCCCGGTCAGGGCAACGACGATCATTTCGCGGTCATGGGCGGCCTGGATCGCCTGAATCACGTTGGCCGAGTTGCCGCTGGTGGAGATCGCCAGCAGAACGTCGCCGGGCTGGCCCAGGGCGCGGATCTGCTTGGAGAAGACTTCGTTGTAGCTGTAGTCGTTGGCGATCGAGGTGAGCGTGGAGCTGTCGGTGGTCAGGGCGATGGCCGGCAGACTCGGGCGCTCGCGCTCGAAGCGGTTGAGCAGTTCCGATGAGAAATGCTGGGCGTCGCCGGCCGAGCCGCCGTTGCCGCAGGCGAGCATCTTGCCGTCGTTGAGCAGGGTGTTGACCATGACCAGGCTGGCCTGCTCGATGTAGGGTGCCAGGATGTCCATTGCCTGTTGCTTGGTGTCGATGCTGTTCTGGAACAGTCGGCGGATTCGGGATTGCATGTCCATCTGGGTGACCTTAAGAGGGGCGGTGGCCTTTGCTACGCGCAACAGTGACCAGCCCGCGAAACATAGAGCTAGAAAATCGAATTGGGTTCAGCATTCGAAGGCGTTTTTCAGCCATTGAAGCGGTTGCCCCGCATGCCCCTGGCCCTGCAGGGCGACAACGTCGAAACGGCAGGGGTGGGTGGCCCAGCGGGGCATTTGCTGCAGGAAGAGGTTGGCGGCCAGCGCCAGTCGCTGCTGCTTGCGCCCATCGATACTGGCGAGCGCTCCGCCGAACTCCGCATGCAACCGGTAGCGGACTTCGACGAATACTACTGTATCGGCATCGAGCATGACCAGATCGAGCTCGCCCCGCTTGCATCGCCAGTTGCGCGCCAGTAGCTGCAGACCTTGCCCTTGAAGGTACTCAAGGGCGTGGTCTTCGGCGGCCTGGCCGGCGTGGCTGGGCGATGCGCCGGGCATCAGCGCGGCGTGTCCGGCAGGCGCTTGACCTGGCCGCCGGCGAACTCGGCCCATGGCAGCTGGCGCTCGACGCGCTGGCTGGCGTTCATGCTCAGGCTGCCCGACAGGCCTTCGACGCGGTTGTCCGGCAGTGCCTTGAGCTGGCCCAGGCGCGGCGCCAGGCTGTAGGCGTCGACACCCATGGCATACAGGCGGCCGAGGCTGCCGGCGGCCTGTGGCCACTGCTGCACGACCTGCTGACGCAGGCTGTTGGTGGTGTCCAGCAGCCACGGCGTTTCACAGAAGCGGATGCCGTTCATGTCGTTGTACTGGTTCACGTCGCCGCTGGCGCTGTACAGGTTGGAGGTGGCATAGACCGGCACGTCGCCAGCGTACTGGAAGTTCAGCGTCGGCTTGATCTGCTGGGCCTGCTGCGGCGTCGAGGCGAGGAAGATGAAGTCGATGTCCTGGCGACGCGAAGGCTGGGCGGCGATGTTGCCGCCGACGGTGCTCTGCAGACTCTTGGCACGGCCTTCGCTCTGGCGCAGCTGGAACAGGTCGGCGATCTGCTGGGCGAGGGCGACCGGCTGGGCAATGCGCTGGGCACTGATCAGGGTGCCGCCATTGCCTTCCCAGTCCTGGCGGAAGGCGGCGAGCACGCGGTCGCCCCACTCGCCGCTCGGCACCAGGGCCACGGCGCGGACCATGCCATCGGCGCGAGCGCGGCGGGCGACTTCGCGGGCCTCGTCCTCGGCGGCCAGGCCGAACTGGAACAGTTGCGGCGGGGCTTTCTGGCCGGCGTCGGCGTAGTTCAGGGCCAGGGTGGTGATGGGCAGTTGCGGGTAGGCGGCGAGTTTCTTGACCAACGGTTTTTCCAGCGGGCCGACCACCAATTGCACGCCGGCGGCCTGGGCCTGGCGGTAGAAGTCATCGAGCGAGGTGATGCGCGAGCTGTCGAACACCTGCACGGCCGGGGCCGGCTGGCCACCTTGCTGGGCCTGGAAGTGGGCGGCCATGAAGCCGTCGCGCAGGGCGCGGGCGACACCGGCCAGCGGGCCTTCCTGAGGCAGCAGCAGGGCGATCTTGGTCAGTGGCTGGCTGGCCAGCTCCTTGAGCTTGACCAGGGCGGTCGGCAGTTGCCTGGCCGCCGGGTGCTCGGGGTGTTGTTGGCGCCAGCTGTCGATGGCGGCCTGTTGTTGCTCCAGGGTGCCGGCGCGCTTCACGGCGAGGGCCAGGCTGGTCCAGCCGGCCAGGGTCTCGTTGGCGGCGGGCTGCTGCAGCTGTTCGGCGGGCAGCGAGGCGACCAGGGCCCAGGTCGCGTCGTTGTTGGCGGCGGCGGCCTGCTCGCTGAGCAGCGGCGCCAGCAGCACGCGCTGCTGGGCGGCGGCCAGGGCCTGGCCGTCGGCCTCGAGGGCGGCAGCGTGGACGCTGTAGGTGCGTGCCTGCTGCTCGGCCGGCAGTTCGCCGACGCGCTGCAGGCTCGGGTGGCCGAGGGCGGTCAGGGCGGCCTTGGGCTGGTTGCGGCTCATGGCCAGTTCCGCGGCCAGGGTCGAGGCGAACACCTGCTGGGCGGGCTTGAGCGGTTCCAGCGGGACCTGCTCGAGGATCCGCGCGGCGCGCGGGAAGTCCTTCTGCTTGTATGCCAGGTCCGCGGCGCTCAGGCGCAGCAGGGCCGCGTCCTCGGCGGACTTGCTGGAGGCCGCCTTCTCGAGCAGTTGCTCGATGCTGGCGTCCGGGGTGCGCGGCAGTTCGCCCAGGCTGGATGAGGGCGAGCTGGCGCAGGCTGCCAGCAGGGCAGCGAGGCAGAGGGCTGTGAGCAGCCGCAGACAAGCGATCATGTAAAGGTCCTGTTACTCGATCAAGTTGGCCGGCAATTGTACCCAAGCGGGGGGCGGGGCGCGATCTCGTCGACACTGATCCTTCACTATAGGTGGCCGCCGGCTGCCCGGGGGTGAAGTTCTTTGCGCCCTGTTACCGGCGCTCGGGCTACAATGGCGACCTTTGATCCGGAAAGCAGGTGTGCGCAGTGACTGATGTTGCAGGGGTTTCGAAATCCACGTTGGGCAAGCTTTACGTCGTCGCCACGCCCATCGGCAACCTCGACGACATGAGCGCCCGGGCGCTGAAGGTGCTGGCCGATGTGAGCCTGATCGCCGCCGAGGACACCCGCCACTCGGTGCGCCTGCTGCAACATTTCGGCATCGACACGCCGCTGGCGGCTTGCCACGAGCACAACGAGCGCGACGAAGGCGGGCGCTTCATCACCCGCCTGCTGGCCGGCGACGATGTGGCGCTGGTGTCCGATGCCGGAACGCCGCTGATTTCCGACCCGGGCTATCACCTGGTGCGCCAGGCGCGCGCCGCCGGGGTGCAGGTAGTGCCGGTGCCCGGCGCCTGCGCGCTGATCGCCGCGCTGTCGGCGGCGGGGCTGCCGTCGGACCGCTTCATCTTCGAGGGTTTCCTGCCGGCCAAGGCTGCCGGGCGTCGAGCTCGCCTGGAGCAGGTCAGGGAAGAGCCGCGCACGCTGATCTTCTATGAGGCGCCGCATCGCATCCTCGAGTGCCTGGAGGACATGGAGGCGGTGTTCGGCGGCGAGCGTCCGGCGCTACTGGCCCGTGAGATCACCAAGACCTTCGAGACCCTGAAAGGGCTGCCCCTGGCCGAGCTGCGCGCGTTCGTGCAGGACGACAGCAACCAGCAACGTGGTGAGTGCGTGGTGCTGGTGGCCGGTTGGAGTGCGCCGGAGGGCGAGCAGGCGATCAGCAGTGAAGCGCAGCGCGTTCTGGACTTGCTGCTGGCCGAGCTGCCGTTGAAGAAGGCTGCGGCACTGGCGGCCGAGATCACGGGTGTGCGCAAGAACCTGCTTTATCAGTTGGCGTTGGAAAAACAGAAATCCCACTAATGGCGTAATGACATTATTTGTCACATCGCTTGTTCTTGGGCGCGCCTACCGGTAACCTTGGCGGCGGAGAGTCGATCGGACAGTCGCTGCCGTCTTTTGTTCCGCAAAAGGCGGGGGAGGAAAGTCCGGGCTCCATAGGGCAGAGTGCCAGGTAACGCCTGGGAGGCGCGAGCCTACGGAAAGTGCCACAGAAAACAACCGCCTAAGCACTTCGGTGCCGGTAAGGGTGAAAAGGTGCGGTAAGAGCGCACCGCACGGCTGGCAACAGTCCGTGGCTAGGTAAACCCCACTCGGAGCAAGACCAAATAGGGTTCCATACGGCGTGGCCCGCGTCGGAACCGGGTAGGTTGCTAGAGGCGTCCAGTGATGGCCGTCGTAGAGGAATGACTGTCCTCGACAAAACCCGGCTTACAGATCGACTCTCCACCTCTTCCCTCCCTGCTTGAATCGATAGCAGAAGCGTCCTGGTAATACCGAAAAATTCTTACTCTTAATAAATCACTTTAACTTCGCACTCTATCCGCTTGAGTGTGTTTGATTTTTCCCGTCAGTTTTCTTCTCCGGCAATCCTTCCACCTTCCTTTGTTGCGCTAAATCGCCGTCCTGTAAGGGATTTCCTTATGAACGTGCCTTGACGGTGTGGCGGACGGATTCCTATAGTGTGCGCAAGTGGCAGAAAGTGGGATGAAGTGGGTTTTCTGGCACAAAAAAGCTAACATTGTGGGGAATCGCAGCCGTGTTCCGCGGAGCCAACGCCGTCAGCCTCGATGCCAAGGGCCGTCTCGCCATGCCGAGCCGGTACCGTGACGAGCTCGATTCGCGTTGCAATGGTCAGTTAATCGTGACCATCGACGCCGTTGACCCCTGCTTGTGTGTTTATCCCCTCGACGAGTGGGAACAGATAGAAGCCAAGTTGCGCGCCTTGCCGTCGTTGCGTGAGGAAAACCGCCGCCTGCAGCGTTTGCTGATCGGCAATGCGGTTGACCTGGAGCTCGATGGCAGTGGGCGTTTCCTGGTGCCGCCACGCCTGCGTGAGTACGCCAAGCTGGACAAGAAGGCGATGCTGGTGGGGCAACTGAACAAATTCCAGCTGTGGGACGAGGATGCCTGGAACGCGGTTTCGGCAGCCGACCTTGCAGCTATTCAACAACCGGGCGCCATGCCCGATGATTTGCGTGACCTGATCCTGTGACCATAGATAGCGGCTTCAACCACATCACCGTCCTCCTCGACGAAGCCGTCGAGGCCTTGGCCCTGCGCGCCGACGGTTGCTATCTGGACGGCACCTTCGGGCGTGGCGGCCACAGTCGCCTGATCCTCAGCAAGCTCGGGCCGCAAGGGCGGCTGCTGGGGTTCGACAAGGATCCACAGGCGATTGCCACCGGGCAAGCGCTGGCGGCCGAAGACGGCCGCTTTGTCATTGTGCAACGCAGCTTTGCCGAGCTGGGCGACGAAGTGCGCGCGCGCGACCTGGACGGCAAGGTCAGCGGTATCCTGCTCGACCTGGGCGTGTCCTCGCCACAGCTGGACGACCCCGAGCGCGGGTTCAGCTTCCTTAACGACGGCCCGCTGGACATGCGCATGAACCCCGATCAGGGCATCAGCGCCGCCGAGTTCATTGCCACCGCCCCGGCCGAAGAAATTGCCCGTGTGTTCAAGGAATACGGCGAGGAGCGTTTCGCCGGGCGCATGGCGCGTGCGGTGGTCGAGCGTCGCGAGAAGCAGCCGTTCACCCGTACCGCCGACCTGGCCGAAGTGCTCAAGGTCGCCAACCCGGCCTGGGAAAAGGGCAAGAACCCGGCAACCCGCGCCTTCCAGGGCCTGCGCATTCACGTCAACAACGAACTGGGCGATCTCGAGACGGGCCTTGAAGCCGCGCTCGATGCCCTCGAAGTGGGCGGTCGCCTGGCAGTGATCAGCTTCCACTCGCTGGAAGACCGTATCGTCAAACTGTTCATGCGCAAGCTGGTCAAGGGCGAGGCGGACAACCTGCCGCGCAACCTGCCGGTACAGCACAAGACCTTCGAACCGAAGATAAAGCTCATCGGCAAGGCGCAGTTCGCCTCCGAGGCCGAGCTCAAGGCCAACCCGCGGTCGCGCAGCGCCGTGATGCGGGTGGCGGAGAAGTTGCGGTGAGCCGGCTGTTTGCCAAACCTTTGCCAGGCGGAAGCTTCCTGATGCTTCTGCTGTTCGTCGCCGTCCTGATTTCGGCCATCGCCGTCTCCTACAGCGCCCACTGGAACCGCCAGTTGCTCAACACCCTGTACGGTGAATTGAGCGAGCGCGACAAGGCTCAGGCCGAGTGGGGGCGGCTGATCCTCGAACAAAGCACCTGGACCGCCTCCAGCCGTATCGAGAGCCTGGCCTCCGAGCAGCTCAAGATGCGCGTGCCCGCGGCGGACGAAGTGCGGATGGTGGCGCCATGATGAAGCTCGAGGGCGCGCTCTACCCCTGGCGGTTCAGGGTGGTGATCGGCTTGCTGGCGCTGATGGTCGGCGCCATCTGCTGGCGCATCATCGACCTGCAGGTGGTCGACCGTGACTTCCTCAAGGGGCAGGGCGATGCCCGCAGCCTGCGTCATATCCCCATTCCCGCGCACCGTGGCCTGATCACCGACCGCAACGGCGAGCCGCTGGCCGTCAGTACCCCGGTCACCACCCTGTGGGCCAACCCCAAGGAAATGCAGGCGGCCAAGGAGCGCTGGCCGCAGCTGGCCGCCGCGCTCGGGCAGAACCCGCAGCAGCTGACCGAGCGTCTCACCCAGCAGGCCAGCAAGGAATTCATCTACCTGGTCCGCGGCCTGACCCCGGAACAGGGCCAGCACGTGCTCGACCTGAAGGTGCCGGGCGTCTACGGCCTGGAAGAGTTCCGTCGCTTCTATCCGGCCGGCGACGTCACCGCGCATATGGTCGGCTTCACCGATCTGGACGACCATGGCCGTGAAGGCGTCGAGCTGGCCTACGACGAATGGCTCGCCGGGGTGCCCGGCAAGCGACAGGTGATCAAGGACCGGCGCGGCCGGCTGATCAAGGACATCCAGGTAACCAAGAACGCCAAGGCCGGCAAGACCTTGGCGTTGTCGATAGACCTGCGCCTGCAATACCTGGCCACCCGCGAACTGCGCAACGCCATCGCCGAACAGGAAGCCAAGGCCGGCAGCCTGGTGATCATGGACGTCAAGACCGGCGAGGTCCTGGCCATGGTCAACCAGCCGACCTACAACCCGAACAACCGCCGCAGCATGTTCCCGGCGGCCATGCGCAACCGGGCGATCATCGATGTCTTCGAGCCTGGCTCGACGGTCAAACCGATCTCCATGAGCGCGGCGCTGCAGAGTGGCCGCTGGAAACCCACCGACAAGGTCGAGGTGTATCCGGGCAGCCTGCAGATCGGCCGCTACACCATCAAGGACGTGTCCAGGAGCGAGGGCCCGATCCTCGACCTAACCGGCATCCTGATCAACTCGTCCAACGTCGGCATGAGCAAGATCGCCTTCGATATCGGTGGCGAGGCCATCTATCGGGTGATGTCCCAGGTCGGCCTGGGCCAGTACACCGGCCTCGGCTTCCCGGGAGAGCGCGTCGGCAACCTGCCCAACCATCGTGAGTGGCGCAAGGCCGAAACCGCGACCCTGTCGTATGGCTACGGCGTGTCGGTGACCGCCCTGCAACTGGTGCATGCCTACGCCGCGCTGGCCAACGACGGCAAGATGGTGCCGCTGTCGATCCTCAAGGTCGACAAGGCGCCGGAAGCCGTGCAGGCCATCCCCAGGGAAACAGCCGAAACCGTGCAGGCCATGCTGCAGCAGGTGATCGAGGCGCCGCGTGGGGTGTTCCGCGCCCAGGTGCCGTTCTACCACGTAGGCGGCAAGTCGGGTACCGCGCGCAAGGCCACCGTCGGCTCCAAGGGCTACACCGAGAACGCCTACCGATCGCTGTTCGCCGGCTTCGGCCCGATGAGCGACCCGCGCTACGCCATCGTCGTGGTCATCGACGAGCCGAGCAAGGGTGGCTACTTCGGCGGCCTGGTCTCGGCCCCCGTATTCAGCAAAGTGATGTCGGGCACCCTGCGCCTGATGAATGTACCGCCGGACAACCTGCCGCCTTCGACGCAGCAAGCCAGCGCAGTACCCGCCAAGGGAGGGCGAGGTTGATGACGATGCCATTGAGCAAATTGTTCGCCCATGCCAGCCGCGATCCGTTGATCCGCGAGCTGACCCTGGACAGCCGCGCGGTGCGTCCGGGCGACCTGTTCCTGGCCGTGCCGGGGGCCAAGGTCGATGGCCGCGCGCACATCGCCGATGCCTTGGCCCGTGGCGCCGCCGCGGTGGCCTACGAAGAGCAGGGCGCCAGCGTGCTGCCGCTCACCGATGCGCCGCTGATTCCGGTCAAGGGCCTGATCGGTCAGTTGTCGCAGATCGCCGGGCGCTTCTATGGCGAGCCGAGCCGTCAGCTCGACCTGGTCGGCGTGACCGGCACCAACGGCAAGACCAGCGTGACCCAGTTGCTGGCTCAGGCACTTGACGCCCTGGGCAAGCGCTGTGGCCTGATCGGCACCCTCGGCACCGGCTTTTATGGCGAGCTGCAGAGCGGCCGCCTGACCACACCGGACCCGATCGCCGTGCAATCGACCTTGAACGACCTGAAGAAGGGCGGGGCCAAGGCCGTGGCCATGGAGGTATCCTCCCATGCGCTCGAGCAGGGTCGGGTCGCCGCACTGGACTTCGATATCGCGGTAATGACCAACCTGTCCCGCGACCACCTGGACTACCACGGCAGCATGGAGGCCTACGAGGCCGCCAAGGCCAAGCTGTTCGCCTGGTCGAGCCTGCGTGCCCGGGTGGTCAACCTGGATGATGACTTTGGGCGTCGCCTGGCAGATGCTCCTGCCACATCGCGTCTGATCAGCTACAGCCTGCAGGATTCGGCGGCGACGCTGTTCTGCAAAGAGGCTGCCTTCAACGATGATGGCGTGCGCGCGGTGATCGTCACCCCGCAGGGCGAGCATGTCTTGCGCAGCCGCCTGCTGGGGCGTTTCAACCTGAGCAACATGCTGGCGGCGGTAGCCACGCTGATGGCGCTGGATTACCCGCTGGATGAAATTCTCAAGGTCGCCCCGCAACTGCATGGGCCGGTCGGCCGCATGCAGCGCCTGGGTGGCGGTGACAAACCGTTGGTGGTGGTCGATTACGCCCACACCCCGGATGCCCTGGAGAAAGTACTCGAAGCCCTGCGTCCGCACGCTCACGGCAAGCTGCTGTGCCTGTTCGGCTGTGGTGGCGATCGTGACGCCGGCAAGCGCCCGCTGATGGCCGAAGTGGCCGAGCGCCTGGCCGACCGAGTGCTGGTAACCGACGACAACCCGCGTACCGAAGACCCCCTGCGGATCTTCGACGATATTCGTCCCGGTTTCGCCCGGCCTGCTGCCGTCGCGTTCGTCGCTGGCCGTGGCGTGGCCATTGCCCAGCTGATCGCCAGTGCCAGTGCCGACGACGTGATCGTCCTGGCTGGCAAGGGGCACGAGGATTACCAGGAGATCAATGGCCAGCGCCATGACTTCTCCGACCTGGTCGAAGCCGACAAGGCACTTGCAGCCTGGGAGGCGCCACATGCTTAAGCCGATGATCCTCAGCCAGCTGACAGGCGTCCTGAATGCGCGCCTTGCAGGCGCCGACGCCAGCTTCACCGGCGTGAGCATCGACAGCCGCACCGTCGCTGCCGGCCAGCTGTTCGTCGCCCTGACCGGCCCGCGCTTCGATGGCCACGACTACCTGGCCGACGTGAAGGCCAAAGGCGCCGTCGCCGCGCTGGTCGAGCGTGAAGTCACCGATGTCGACCTGCCGCAGCTGCTGGTCGCCGACTGTCGCGTCGCCCTTGGCCAGCTCGGCGCCCTGAACCGTGCCGCCTTCGACAAGCCGGTGGTGGCCATCACCGGTT
Organism: Pseudomonas mosselii; assembly: GCF_003205295.1. Lineage (GTDB taxonomy): Bacteria > Pseudomonadota > Gammaproteobacteria > Pseudomonadales > Pseudomonadaceae > Aquipseudomonas > Aquipseudomonas mosselii_B. The sequence continues at coordinate 13,089 of NZ_QJRP01000008.1, read as the reverse complement.
CCAGCGGCAAGACCACGGTCAAGGAAATGCTCGCCGCGATCCTGCGTACCCGCGGGCCGGTGCATGCCACCCGGGGCAACCTGAACAACGACCTCGGCGCACCGCTGACATTGCTGGAGATCGCTCCGGAGCACAGCGCTGCGGTGATCGAGCTGGGCGCATCGCGCATTGGCGAGATTCGCTACACCGTCGGCCTGACCCAGCCGCAGGTGGTCATCATCAATAACGCCGGCACCGCCCATGTCGGTGAGTTCGGCGGCCCGGAGAAGATCGTCGAAGCCAAGGGCGAGATTCTCGAAGGCCTGGGCGAGGACGGCACGGCCATCCTCAACCTGGCCGACAAGGCGTTCGACATCTGGCGCAAGCGGGCGGGCGCCCATCGGATCTTCAGTTTCGCCCTGGACAACCCGCAGGCGGACTTCCACGCCAGCGACATCGGGCGCGACGCCCGTGGCTGCCCGTCGTTCACCCTGCACGGCCCGACCGGCAGCGTCCCGGTGCAGCTGAACCTGCTCGGCACCCACAACGTCAGCAACGCCCTGGCCGCCGCCGCCGCCGCCCATGCCGTTGGTCTGAGCCTGAGCGGCATCGCCGCCGGCCTTGTCGCCGTGCAACCGGTCAAGGGCCGCACCGTGGCGCAGATCGCGCCCAACGGCGTGCGGGTCATCGACGACAGCTACAACGCAAATCCCACCTCGATGTGCGCCGCCATTGATATACTCGCCGGCTTTTCCGGACGCACCGTTCTGGTGCTCGGGGATATCGGCGAGCTGGGGCAATGGGCCGAGGAAGGTCACCGCCAGGTGGGCGACTACGCCCGCGGCAAGGTCGACGCGCTGTACGCGGTGGGCACCAACATGGCCCATGCGGTCAAGGCGTTCGGCGCCAATGGCCGCCATTTCGCTACTCAAGCTGAGCTGATCGCTGCCGTTGGCGCCGAGAATGCCAGCGACACCACTATCTTGATCAAGGGCTCGCGCAGCGCTGCGATGGAAAACGTCGTGGCCGCACTGTGTGGTGCCAGCGGGGAGAAACATTAATGCTGCTGCTGTTGGCTGAGTATCTGCAACAGTTCCACAAGGGCTTCGCGGTCTTCCAGTACCTGTCCCTGCGCGGGATCCTGGGTGTGCTGACCGCGCTGTCCCTGGCCCTGTGGCTGGGCCCGTGGATGATCCGTACCCTGCAGATTCGCCAGATCGGTCAGGCCGTGCGCAACGACGGCCCGCAATCGCACCTGTCCAAGTCCGGCACCCCGACCATGGGCGGCGCGCTGATCCTGTCGGCCATCGCCATCAGCACCTTGCTGTGGGCCGACCTGTCCAACCGCTATGTGTGGGTGGTCTTGATCGTCACCCTGGCGTTCGGCGCCATCGGCTGGGTCGACGACTACCGCAAGGTGATCGAGAAGAACTCCCGTGGCCTGCCGAGCCGCTGGAAGTACTTCTGGCAATCGGTGTTCGGCCTGGCCGCTGCGATCTTCCTGTACAAGACCGCGCCCACCAGCGTCGAGACCACGCTGATCATCCCGATGCTCAAGGACCTGGCGATTCCGCTGGGCGCTGGGTTCATCGTGCTGACCTATTTCGTCATCGTCGGCTCGAGCAACGCGGTCAACCTGACCGACGGCCTCGATGGCCTGGCGATCATGCCGACGGTGATGGTTGGTGGCGCCCTGGGTATCTTCTGCTACCTGTCGGGCAACGTGAAGTTTGCTGAATACCTGCTGATCCCGTACGTGCCTGGCGCGGGCGAGCTGATCGTGTTCTGCGGCGCGCTGATCGGCGCCGGTCTGGGCTTCCTGTGGTTCAACACCTACCCGGCCCAGGTGTTCATGGGCGACGTCGGCGCCCTGGCGCTGGGTGCGGCCCTGGGCACCATCGCGGTGATCGTTCGCCAGGAGATCGTCCTGTTCATCATGGGCGGCGTGTTCGTGATGGAAACCCTGTCGGTGGTCATCCAGGTGGCTTCGTTCAAGCTCACCGGCAAGCGCGTGTTCCGCATGGCGCCGATCCATCACCACTTTGAACTCAAGGGTTGGCCCGAGCCACGGGTGATCGTCCGCTTCTGGATCATCACCGTGATTCTGGTGCTGATTGGCCTTGCCACCCTGAAACTGAGGTAAACGAGCGTGTCACTGATCGCTTCCGACCAATTCCGCATCGTTGTCGGCCTCGGCAAGAGCGGCATGTCCCTGGTTCGCTTCCTGGCGAACCGGGGCATTGCCTTTGCGGTCGCCGACACCCGCGAGCAACCGCCGGAACTGGACACCCTGCGCCGTGAGTACCCGCAGGTGGAAGTGCGCTGTGGCGAGCTGGATGTGGACTTCCTGTGCCGGGCCAACGAGCTGTACGTGAGCCCTGGCCTGGCCTTGGCCACGCCTGCCCTGCAGCAGGCCGCCGCGCGTGGCGTGAAGCTGTCCGGCGACATCGAACTGTTCGCCCGCCATGCCAGGGCACCGATCGTTGCTATCAGCGGTTCCAACGCCAAGAGCACCGTCACCACCCTGGTTGGCGAGATGGCCGCCAAGGCAGGCAAACGTGTGGCTGTCGGTGGCAACCTCGGCACCCCGGCCCTTGACCTGCTGGCCGATGACGTCGAGCTGTACGTGCTGGAGCTGTCGAGCTTCCAGCTGGAGACCACCGACCAGCTCAACGCCGAAGTGGCCACCGTGCTGAACATCAGCGAAGACCACATGGACCGCTACAGCGGCCTGCCGGCCTATCACCTGGCCAAGCACCGGATCTTCCGTGGTGCCCGCCAGGTGGTGGTCAACCGCCAGGATGCCCTGAGCCGTCCGTTGCCGGTCGAAGGCCGTCCGAGCTGGAGCTTCGGACTCAACGCGCCGGACTTCAAGGCCTTTGGCCTGCGCGAGGTCGAGGCCGAGAAGTACCTGGCGTTCGAATTCAAGACGCTCATGCCGGTGCGTGAGCTGAAGATCCGTGGCGCCCATAACCAGAGCAACGCCCTGGCCGCGCTGGCCCTCGGCCACGCTGTCGGCTTGCCGTTCGCGCCGATGCTCGACGCCCTGCGCGAGTTCAAGGGCCTGGCCCATCGCTGCCAATGGGTGCGCGAGCGCAACGGGGTGAACTGGTACGACGATTCCAAGGCCACCAACGTCGGTGCCGCCCTGGCGGCCATCGAAGGCCTGGGTGCCGATATCGAAGGCAAACTGGTGCTGATTGCCGGTGGCGATGGCAAGGGCGCCGACTTCGCCGCATTGCGCGAGCCGGTGGCTCAACACTGTCGGGCCGTGGTGCTGCTTGGTCGTGACGCCGAGCGTCTGGCTGAAACCTTGGGCGATGCCGTGGCGCAAGTCCGGGTCAAGACCCTCGAGGAAGCTGTACAGCGTTGCGCCGAGCTGGCCCAGCCGGGTGACGCGGTCCTGCTGTCGCCAGCCTGCGCCAGCCTGGACATGTTCAAGAATTTCGAAGAGCGCGGGCGCCTGTTCGCCCAGGCGGCGGAGGGGCTGGCATGATCTTCGGCATCCTCAAACCGTATCCGTCGCCGCTGATCAGCGGCCGTGGCATCGACCTCGACTTCCCGCTGCTGGCCGGTTGCCTGGCGCTGCTCGGCCTGGGCCTGGTGATGATCACCTCGGCCTCGTCGGAAGTGGCAGCGGTGCAGTCGGGCAACCCGCTGTACCACATGTTCCGCCACCTGGTGTACGTCACCCTCGGCCTGGGCGCCGGGGTGCTGACCATGCTGGTGCCGATCGCCACCTGGCAGCGCATGGGCTTTCTCATGCTGATCGGCGCCTTCGGCCTGCTGGTGCTGGTGCTGGTGCCGGGCATCGGCCGCGAGGTGAACGGCTCGATGCGCTGGATCGGCTTCAGCTTCTTCAACGTGCAGCCGTCGGAGATCGCCAAGGTCTTCGTGGTCATCTACCTCGCCGGCTACCTGGTACGCCGGCAGACCGAGGTGCGCGAGAGCTGGATGGGCTTCTTCAAGCCGTTCATCGTGCTGCTGCCGATGGCCGGCCTGCTGCTGATGGAGCCGGACTTCGGCGCCACGGTGGTGATGATGGGCGCTGCGGCGGCCATGTTGTTCCTCGGCGGGGTGGGGTTGTTCCGTTTCTCGCTGATGGTGGTGCTGGCGGTCATTTCTGTGGTGGTGCTGGTCCAGGCCCAGCCGTACCGCATGGCGCGCCTGATCACCTTCACCGACCCCTGGTCCGACCAGTTCGGCTCCGGCTACCAGTTGACCCAGGCGCTGATCGCCTTCGGCCGCGGCGAGTGGCTGGGCGTGGGCCTGGGCAACAGCGTGCAGAAGCAGTTCTACCTGCCCGAGGCGCACACCGACTTCGTGTTCTCGGTACTGGCCGAAGAGCTGGGCGTGGTCGGCTCGCTGCTGACCATCGCGCTGTTCGTCTTCATTACCGTGCGCGCGCTTTACATCGGCCTGTGGGCCGAGAAGGCCAAGCAGTTCTTCGCCGCCTACATGGCCTTTGGCCTGTCGTTCCTGTGGATCGGCCAGTTCCTGATCAACATCGGCGTGAACGTCGGCCTGTTGCCGACCAAGGGCCTGACCCTGCCGTTCCTCAGCTACGGAGGTAGCTCGCTGGTGATCTGCTGCGCCTGCGTAGGGCTGTTGCTGCGGATCGAGTGGGAGAGTCGCACGCACCTGGGCAGCGAGGAGCACGAATTCAAGGAGAGCGATTTTGCCGAGGAGACCAGTCATGGCCGCTGACGGCAAGAACATCCTGATCATGGCCGGCGGTACCGGGGGCCACGTGTTCCCGGCCCTGGCCTGCGCCCGCGAGTTCCAGGCCCGTGGCTACAGTGTGCACTGGCTGGGCACCCCGCGTGGCATCGAGAACGAACTGGTACCCCAGGCCGGCCTGCCGCTGCACCTGATCCAGGTCACCGGCCTGCGTGGCAAGGGCAAGCTGTCGCTGCTCAAGGCGCCATTCACCCTGGTCAAGGCCGTGCTGCAGGCGCGGCGCATCGTGCGTGAGCTCAAGCCGGTTTGCGTGGTCGGCTTCGGTGGCTATGTGACCGGCCCCGGCGGTGTTGCCGCCCGGTTGTGTGGGGTGCCGCTGGTGATCCACGAGCAGAATGCCCGCGCCGGCACCACCAATCGCCTGCTGCTGCCGTTGGCCGCGCGTGTCTGCGAAGCCTTCCCGGACACCTTCGCCGCCAGCGACAAGCTGCGTACCACCGGTAATCCGGTGCGTCCGGAGCTGTTCATGGACGCGGCGCGCGCGCCCCTGGCCGAGCGCCGTGCGCGCTTGCTGGTCATGGGCGGCAGCCTGGGTGCGGAACCATTGAACAAATTGTTGCCTAAGGCCCTGTCCGAAGTGCCGGAAAACCTGCGCCCCGAGGTGTTCCACCAGGCCGGGAAGAACCATGCCCCCGTCACCGCCGAGCGGTATCACGAGGCGGGTGTCGAGGCCCAGGTCGAACCGTTCATCAAGGACATGGCCCATGCCTATGGCTGGGCCGATATGGTGGTGTGTCGGGCCGGCGCCCTGACCGTCAGCGAACTCGCGGCGGCGGGCCTGCCCTCGATGCTGGTGCCCTTGCCCCATGCCATCGACGACCACCAGACCCACAACGCCCAATACCTGGCTCGCGAAGGTGCCGCCTTCCTGATGCCACAAGCGACTACTGGCGCAGCGCAGCTCGCTGAACGCCTGAACGAGGTGCTGATGCAACCCGAGAAACTCAACGCCATGGCCGGCACCGCCCGCCGCCTGGCCAAACCTGGCGCAACCAGCACCGTGGTCGATATCTGCCTGGAGGTGGCCCATGGTTGAGAGCCAGAAAGCCATGCCCCACCCGAAAATGGGCCGTATCCGTCGCATCCACTTCGTCGGTATCGGCGGCGTGGGCATGTGCGGCATCGCCGAAGTGCTGCTGAACCTGGGCTATGAAGTGTCCGGTTCCGACCTGAAAGAGTCGCCGGTTACCCAGCGTCTGCAGTCGTTCGGCGCGCAGATCTTCGTCGGCCACCGCGCCGAGAACGCGGCCAACGCCGACGTGCTGGTGGTGTCGAGCGCGATCAACCCGGCCAACCCTGAAGTCGCCACTGCCCTGGAGCGGCGTATTCCCGTGGTGCCGCGCGCCGAGATGCTCGCCGAGCTGATGCGCTATCGCCACGGCGTGGCCGTTGCCGGCACCCACGGCAAGACCACCACCACCAGCCTGCTGGCCTCGGTGTTCGCCGCCGGTGGCCTGGACCCGACCTTCGTCATCGGCGGTCGCCTGACTGCGGCCGGCACCAACGCGCAGCTGGGCACCAGCCGCTACCTGATCGCCGAGGCCGACGAGAGCGACGCCAGCTTCCTGCACCTGCAGCCGATGGTTGCCGTGGTCACCAATATCGACGCCGACCACATGGCCACCTACGAGGGCGACTTCAACAAGCTGAAGAAGACCTTCGTCGAATTCCTGCACAACCTGCCGTTCTACGGCCTGGCGGTGATGTGCCTGGACGACCCGGTGGTGCGCGAGATCCTGCCGCAGGTCAAGCGTCCGACCGTGACCTACGGCTTCAGCGAAGAGGCCGATATCCGCGCCATCAACGTGCGCCAGCAGGGCATGCAGACCCACTTCACCGTGCTGCGCCGTGACTGCGAGCCGCTCGAGGTGTCGGTGAACATGCCGGGCAACCACAACGTGCTCAACGCCCTGGCCACCATCGCCATCGCCACCGACGAAGGCATCAGCGACGAAGCCATCGTCCAGGGCCTTTCGGGCTTCCAGGGTGTCGGTCGACGCTTTCAGGTGTACGGCGAGCTGCCGGTCGACGGCGGCAGCGTGATGCTGGTCGATGACTACGGCCATCACCCGACCGAAGTCGCCGCGGTGATCAAGGCCGTGCGTGGTGGCTGGCCGAGCCGTCGCCTGGTGATCGTCTACCAGCCGCACCGCTACAGCCGCACCCGCGACCTGTACGACGACTTCGTGCAGGTGCTGGGCGATGCCAACGTGCTGCTGCTGATGGAGGTCTACCCGGCCGGCGAAGAGCCGATCCCCGGCGCCGACAGCCGCCAGCTGTGTCACAGCATCCGCCAGCGCGGCAAGCTCGACCCGATCTACATCGAACGTGGTGCGGAGCTCGCGCCACTGGTCAAGCCGCTGCTGCGCGCCGGCGACATCCTGATCTGCCAGGGTGCCGGTGATGTCGGCGGCCTGGCCCCGCAACTGATGAAAAGCCCGCTGTTCGCTGGCGCCAAGCAGGAGAAGTCGAAATGACCAGCGCCTACGACACGCTGCACTCCACCCTCGACGTCAAGGCCTTCGGCCGCGTCGCCGTGCTGTACGGCGGCAAGAGCGCCGAGCGCGAGGTTTCGCTCAAGTCGGGCAAGGCCGTGATCGAGGCGCTGACCAGCGCCGGTGTCGACGTGGTCGCCATCGATGTCGGTGACGACCTGCTGGATCGCCTGCAGCGCGAGAAGATCGACCGCGCCTTCATCATCCTCCACGGCCGTGGCGGCGAGGATGGCAGCATGCAGGGCCTGCTCGAGTGCCTGGGGATTCCCTACACCGGCAGTGGCATCCTCGCCTCGGCGCTGGCCATGGACAAGCTGCGCACCAAGCAGGTGTGGCAGAGCCTGGGCATCCCGACCCCGCGTCACGCGGTACTGGGCAGCGAGCAGGACTGCATTGGCGCCAGTGCGGAACTGGGCTTCCCGTTGATCGTCAAACCTGCCCATGAAGGTTCGAGCATCGGCATGGCCAAGGTGAACAGCGAGCAGGAGCTGGTCGCTGCCTGGAAAGACGCCGCCAAGTACGATTCGCAGGTACTGGTCGAGCAGTGGATCCACGGCCCGGAGTTCACCGTCGCCGTATTGCGTGGCCAGGTGTTGCCGCCGATCGCGCTGGGCACCCCGCACGTGTTCTACGACTACGACGCCAAGTACATCGCCAATGACACCCAGTACCGCATTCCGTGCGGCCTGGACAGTGCCAAGGAACAAGAGCTGATCGACCTGACCGCGCGCGCCTGCGATGCCGTTGGCATCGAGGGCTGGGGCCGTCTGGACGTGATGCAGGACGAGCAGGGCCGGTTCTGGCTGCTCGAGGTCAACACCGCACCGGGCATGACCGACCATAGCCTGGTGCCCATGGCGGCCCGCGCCGCCGGCCTGGACTTCCAGCAGCTGGTGCTGGCGATCCTGGCCGACAGCGTAGCGAAGCGAGGTTAACAAGCCATGCAAGGCGCGATGATACGTCAGCAACCACCCGTTACCGGCCGCAGCAAGCCGGTGCCGCGTGGTGCCAGCCGACTGGTGGCCGACGAGCCCGTATCGGCGCGCCTGCCACGGCCAAGCTTCGGCGGCCTCAAGCGCCTGCTGTGGCCGGTATTGCTGGTGGCTGCGGGCTTTGGCGCCTATGAGGGCGCCATCCGCCTGATGCCGTACGCCGACCGGCCGATCACCAAGATCGACGTGCAGGGCGACCTCAGCTACATCAGCCAGCAGTCGGTGCAGCAGCGGATCGCCCCCTATGTGGCGGCGAGCTTCTTCACCGTCGACCTGGCGGCGATGCGCGTGGAACTGGAACAGATGCCCTGGATCGCCCACGCCGAAGTGCGCCGGGTGTGGCCGGACGAGGTGGTCATCCGCCTGGAAGAACAGTTGCCGGTGGCGCGCTGGGGCGACGAGGCCTTGCTCAACAACCAGGGCCAGGCCTTCACCCCGCGCGAGCTGGCCAACTACGAGCACCTGCCGCAGCTGTTCGGGCCGCAGCGCGCTCAGCAACAAGTCATGCAGCAGTATCAGGTATTGAGCCAGATGCTGCGCCCCATGGGTTTTTCCATCGCTCGCCTGGAGCTGCGCGAGCGAGGCAGCTGGTTCCTGACCACCGGTGCGGGCAGTGCCGGTCCGGGTGTCGAGCTGCTGCTGGGGCGCGACCACCTGGTGGAGAAGATGCGCCGTTTCATTGCCATTTACGACAAATCGCTTAAAGACCAGATCACCAATATCGCCCGCATCGATCTGCGTTACTCCAACGGACTTGCCGTTGGTTGGCGGGAACCGAATGCACCGACGACGGCCCAACCCGCCGTTGCGAAGAATTAGAGAGAGGCAGGACCATGGCAAACGCGCATAGCGGCAAAATGATCGTCGGGCTGGACATCGGCACCTCCAAGGTGGTGGCGCTGGTGGGTGAGGTCGGCGAGGACGGTACCCTGGAGATCGTCGGGATCGGCACCCATCCGTCCCGCGGCCTGAAGAAGGGCGTGGTGGTGAACATCGAATCGACCGTGCAGTCGATCCAGCGCGCCGTCGAAGAGGCCCAGCTGATGGCCGGCTGCCGCATCCACTCGGCGTTCGTCGGCGTGGCCGGCAATCACATCCGCAGCCTGAACTCCCACGGCATCGTCGCCATCCGCGACCGCGAAGTCAGCACCGCCGACCTCGAGCGCGTGCTCGACGCCGCTCAGGCCGTGGCCATTCCGGCTGACCAGCGGGTGCTGCACACCCTGCCGCAGGACTACGTGATCGACAACCAGGAAGGCGTGCGCGAGCCCCTGGGCATGTCGGGCGTGCGCCTGGAGGCCAAGGTCCATGTGGTCACCTGCGCGGTCAACGCCGCACAGAACATCGAGAAGTGCGTGCGCCGCTGCGGCCTGGAAATCGACGACATCATCCTCGAGCAGCTGGCCTCGGCCTACTCGGTGCTGACCGACGACGAGAAAGAGCTGGGTGTGTGCCTGGTGGACATCGGCGGCGGCACCACCGACATCGCCATCTTCACCGAGGGCGCGATCCGTCACACCGCGGTGATCCCGATCGCCGGCGATCAGGTCACCAACGACATCGCCATGGCCCTGCGCACCCCCACGCAGTATGCCGAGGAAATCAAGATCCGCTACGCCTGCGCCCTGGCCAAGCTGGCCGGCGCCGGCGAGACCATCAAGGTGCCAAGTGTCGGCGACCGCCCGCCGCGCGAGCTGTCGCGTCAGGCCCTGGCCGAAGTGGTGGAGCCGCGTTACGACGAGCTGTTCACCCTGATCCAGGCCGAACTGCGTCGCAGCGGCTTCGAGGACCTGGTGCCGGCCGGCATCGTCCTCACCGGCGGCACCGCGAAGATGGAAGGCGCCGTGGAACTGGCCGAGGAGATCTTCCACATGCCGGTACGCCTGGGCGTGCCGCACAGCGTTCGGGGCCTGAGCGACGTGGTGCGCAACCCGATCTATTCCACCGGTGTGGGCCTGCTCACCTACGGGCTGCAGAAGCAGTCCGAGGATCCGTCCCTGACCGGTATCAGCAACAGCAACAGCAGCAACAACAGCTATGGCGATGAACCGAAGGGCCCTGTGCTTGAACGACTCAAGCGTTGGGTCCAGAGCAACTTCTAAGTTTCAAAGCAGTAGTGGTAGGCGCGACAACTAGAGAACTGTAAGGAGAGGGAAAATGTTCGAGCTCGTAGACAACGTCCCGCAAAGTCCGGTCATCAAGGTGATCGGCGTTGGCGGTGGCGGCGGCAACGCCGTCAACCACATGGTCAAGAGCAGCATCGAAGGCGTGGAATTCATCTGCGCCAACACCGATGCTCAGGCGCTGAAAAACATCGGTGCCCGTACCATCCTGCAACTGGGCACTGGCGTGACCAAGGGGCTGGGTGCCGGCGCCAATCCGGAAGTCGGCCGTCAGGCCGCGCTGGAAGACCGTGAGCGCATCGCCGAGGTGCTGCAGGGCACCAACATGGTGTTCATCACCACCGGCATGGGCGGCGGTACCGGTACCGGCGCGGCGCCGATCATCGCCGAAGTGGCCAAGGAAATGGGCATCCTCACCGTTGCGGTGGTGACCCGTCCGTTCCCGTTCGAGGGCCGCAAGCGCATGCAGATCGCCGACGAAGGCATCCGCATGCTGGCTGAAAGCGTCGACTCGCTGATCACCATCCCCAACGAGAAGCTGCTGACCATCCTGGGCAAGGATGCAAGCCTGCTGTCCGCCTTCGCCAAGGCCGACGACGTGCTGGCCGGTGCCGTTCGCGGTATCTCCGACATCATCAAGCGTCCGGGCATGATCAACGTCGACTTCGCCGACGTGCGCACCGTGATGGGCGAGATGGGCATGGCGATGATGGGGACCGGTTGCGCCAGCGGCCCGAACCGTGCGCGTGAAGCCACCGAGGCGGCGATCCGCAACCCGCTGCTTGAGGACGTCAACCTGCAGGGCGCCCGCGGCATCCTGGTGAACATCACCGCAGGTCCGGACTTGTCGCTGGGCGAGTACTCCGACGTGGGTAGCATCATCGAAGCCTTCGCCTCCGACCACGCGATGGTCAAGGTCGGCACCGTGATCGACCCGGACATGCGCGACGAGCTGCACGTGACCGTGGTGGCCACTGGCCTGGGCGCGCGCATCGAGAAACCGGTCAAGGTGGTCGACAATACCCTGCAGACCGCTCAGCAGGCGTACGAGGCTTCCAACCCGGCCCCGGTTCGCCAGGAGCAGTCGGCGGTCAACTACCGTGACCTGGAGCGTCCGACCGTGATGCGCAACCAGGCCCACGCGGGTGCGGCGGCGGCAGCTAAACTCAACCCTCAGGATGATCTGGACTACCTGGATATCCCGGCGTTCCTGCGTCGTCAGGCCGATTAATGGAATTTATCAGGGGTATTAGGGTGATTGGTGTTCAGCAAAGGCCGGGTCTGTTATCATCCCCAGCCTTTGTTGATACCTGTTCGCAATTTGCGCTGAAGCGGCCAATGCCATGATTAGACAACGCACCCTGAAGAATACCATCCGTGCCACAGGTGTCGGCCTGCACTCCGGGGAGAAGGTCTACCTGACCCTCAAGCCTGCGCCTGTCGACACCGGCATCGTCTTCCGTCGCGCCGACCTCGACCCTGTGGTCGAAATCCCGGCGCGCGCGGCCAACGTCGGTGAGACCACCATGTCCACGACATTGGTCAACGGTGACGTCAAAGTCGATACGGTCGAGCACCTGCTCTCCGCCATGGCGGGCCTGGGCATCGATAACGCCTACGTCGAGCTCTCCGCCTCGGAAGTGCCGATCATGGATGGCAGCGCCGGACCCTTCGTATTCCTGATCCAATCGGCCGGCCTGGAAGAACAGGACGCAGCCAAGAAGTTCATCCGCATCCTGCGCGAAGTGACAGTGGAAGAGGGCGACAAGCGCGCCACTTTCCTGCCTTTCGACGGGTTCAAGGTGAGCTTCGAGATCGACTTCGATCACCCGGTCCTCAAGGGCCAGACCCAGAGCGCGGTCGTCGACTTCTCCAGTACCTCGTTCGTCAAGGAAGTCAGCCGTGCCCGCACGTTCGGCTTCATGCGTGACATCGAGTACCTGCGCAAGCACAACCTTGCGCTGGGCGGCAGCGTGGAGAATGCCATCGTGGTCGACGAAGATGGCGTGCTCAACGAAGACGGTCTTCGTTCCGAAGACGAGTTCGTCAAGCACAAGATCCTCGACGCCATCGGCGACCTTTATCTGCTGGGCAACAGCCTGATCGGCGAGTTCAAGGGCTACAAGTCCGGGCACGCGCTGAACAACCAGCTGCTGCGCAAGCTGATCGCTGAAACCGACGCTTGGGAAGTGGTCACCTTCGAAGATGCCAGCACGGCACCGATCTCGTACATGCGCCCTGTTGCGGCCGTGTAAGTTCGAACACTCTCTCTAGTGATTAAGGCCACCTTCGGGTGGCCTTTTTTATGGCGGGTTGCCCATCAATCTTTGGTTTTTCGGGCGGTCAATCCTTGGCCTGCGCATGGGACGCCAGACGCTCCAACGCGGCCTTGAGCTTGGGGTCACTGATCCCCTCGGCCGAGCCGCGGATGCTGTCGGCGGCAGATTCCGACAGTTCAGGCCCATGACCTTCACGCTTCGCCGAGACCAGCGGCGGCTGTACCTTGAACTGGATGCGGCTCAGGTTGGCGAACGCCTCCATGGCGTGCAGCTGGCGTTGAAGGCGCTTCTGCTGGTAGCGCAGGCGGGTGGCCCAGTGGCCGTCGGTCACCACCAGCAACAAAGTCCCTTCCTTCCAGGAGGCCACGTGGCAGTGCTCGCGGGCGGCCGGTTGCAGCTGGCTTTCCAGCAGGCGCTGCAGGTGCTCGAGGCGCTCGGCCTGGTTGAGCAGCAGGCGCAGCGGCCGGGCCTTGCGCAGCAG
>NZ_QJRP01000082.1 GCF_003205295.1 Pseudomonas mosselii | reverse complement strand
ACATGGTGGACACGTGTACGGAGACATGGTTGACACTTCCTGGCAGCCCCCTTTGCCAGGATTTTCGCCATGCCTTGGAACGTGAGAAACGCCATGAGCCTGAAAGAAGAGTTCGTATCCCTGGCGCGACAACCGGATGCCAATATTCGAGAGTTATGCCGACGCTTCAGCATCAGTCCTCAAACCGGATACAAGTGGCTGCGCCGTTTTGAACAAGGCGGCTCGGCCGCTCTACAAGAACGATCTCGGAGGCCGGCTAGTAGCCCTCGCTTGACCGAGGCTGCGTTGGAAGCAGAAGTCGTTGCACTTCGACAGGAGCACCCGGCCTGGGGCGGACGCACAATCAGCAGCCTGCTGAGCCAGCGTATTGCCCCCAGCACCGTCACCAACGTATTGCACCGCCATGAACTAATCCAGAGCCCTGAGAAGGCGCGAGAGGCGCGGCTTAGGTTTGAGCACGATGCACCCAACGATCTCTGGCAGATGGACTTCAAAGGGCACTTCGCCCTGCAGCAAGGCCGGTGTCATCCGCTGACCATTCTTGACGACCACTCCCGCTTCAATTTGGCTATTCACGCTTGCGATAACGAGCGAGGAACGACGGTCAAGGAGAAGATGACTGAGGTCTTTCAGCGCTACGGCCTACCGGTCCGAATCAACGTCGATAATGGTGCTCCCTGGGGCTCACCGCGTAATCCTGGAGAGGTTACAGAACTGAGTATCTGGTTGATTCGACTAGGGATACAGATAAGTTTCAGTCGCCCGTACCACCCTCAAACGAATGGCAAAATTGAGCGTTTCCACCGTTCCTTGAAGGCTGAAGTACTCGATGGGCGGCAGTTCTCGACCTTGGTGCAAGCCCAGACGGCGTTTGACCGATGGCGGGAAATTTACAACTTACAGCGCCCTCATCAGGCTTTGGGGTATCAAGTGCCGATGGCCAGATATCACCCCAGCCCGTGGGCCTACCCCAATCAGCTTGAGGAATTTGAATATGGGCCAGACGATATCCTAGCCAAGGTTTATCACAGTCGCTTCCGCTTCCAGAAACGCTATTTCAGCATCGCAAAAGGCTTGGTCGGGCAGACCATAGCGATACGCCCTGGGCGAGACGGTGGGGACATGTTCGATGTCTATTTCTGCCATCAACGCCTGCGCACCATCGACGTGAATAAACCTGATTACGGACCATAATGTGTCAACCATGTCT
>NZ_QJRP01000081.1 GCF_003205295.1 Pseudomonas mosselii | reverse complement strand
CTCCCCGGGCCGCAGGATGTCCAGCTCGCCCAGCGCGGTGCCAGGCGACTGGCTGGCCGCCTCGAGCAATATCAGCAGGCGCTGCGCCAGAACTTCCACCGTGCTTGCGTCGAACAGGTCCAGTCGGTACTCCAGCGTACCTTGCAAGCCCTGCTGTCCTGCCTGCTCCATGAACGACAGGGACAGGTCGAACTTGACCCGGGTGCCACTGGCCGCCAGCGGACTCACCGCCAGCCCCGGCAACGCCAGTTGTCCAAGGTCCGAACCCTGGCTGGCCTCCAGGCTCAGCGTGACCTGGAACAAGGCATGGTGAGCCAGCGAACGCACAGGGTTGAGCACCTCCACCAGGCGTTCGAAAGGCAGGTCCTGGTTCGAATACGCCTCAAGGTCAGTGGCCCGCACTCGATCGATCAAGGTCAGGAAATCGGGGTTGCCCTGGGTATCCGTGCGCAGCACCAAGGTGTTGACGAAGAACCCCACCAGGGACTCCAGGCTTTCCTCGACACGGCCGGCCACCGGGCTGCCGATCGGAATATCGGGGCCTGCGCCCAGGCGGCTCAGCAACCCGGCGAAACCGGCCTGCAGCACCATGAACAAGGTCGCGCGCCGTGACTGGGCCAAGGCGTGCAGGCGCTGATGCAGCGCCGCCGGAACCTCGAACCGGACCACACCCCCTTGCGTGCTGGCCACGGCTGGACGTGGCCGATCCATCGGCAGGGCAATCTGCGTGGGCAACGCGTGGAGCGCCGTGCGCCAATAGTCCAGCTGTCGTGCCAAGGCGCTCTGCGCATCCTCGACCTCGCCCAGCCAGTGCCGTTGCCACAGGCTGTAATCCGCATACTGCACCGGCAAGGCTGCCCAGCTGGGGGCCGCGCCTGTCGAACGCGACCGATAGGCCTGCGCCAGGTCGTTGAGCAGCGGCCCTTGCGATGCGCCATCGGTGACAATGTGGTGCAGCACCAGCAGGAGCACCTGCTCATCGTCGCCCAGCCGATACAGCCGGGCTCGCCAGGGAGGCGAGCAGTCCAGGGCAAACGGGCGCTCGAGCTCTGCCGCCAACAGCCCCTCCAGGGCCGCCGCGTCGGTATCGAATTCGGCGAAGTCCACCTGCGCCTGCGGCGCAATATCCTGCCACGGCTCGCCGTCGCGCACCGGGAAGCAGGTACGCAGGCTCTCGTGGCGCATCGCCAGATCGGCCAGGGCCATCTGCAAGGCGAGCGAATCCAGCGCGCC
>NZ_QJRP01000080.1 GCF_003205295.1 Pseudomonas mosselii | reverse complement strand
TGTAGTGGTCAACTCATCCCGGACACGGTTTTGAGTTTTTCTTCTGCTTTCGCTGGAGCCAGTCCATCGTTGAACTGATGCGGCCGGATCCAGTTGTAGTGGCCCATTAGGTATTGGCCAATGTCTCGTTGAGCTTGCTGCCCGGTCAGGTAGCCCGTGGTCGGTATCCACTCTGATTTCAAGCTGCGGAAGACTCGCTCCATCGGTGCATTATCCCAACAGTTGCCTCGGCGGCTCATGCTCTGGCGCATGCGATAGCGCCACAGTCTCTGGCGGAACTGACGGCTGCCATATTGCGATCCCTGGTCAGAGTGGAACAGGAGTCCTTGAGGCTTTCCACGTTGTTCGTAGGCGACGTCCAGCGCTTTGAGCACCAGGTCTCCATCCGGCTTTTCTGATAAGGCCCAGCCAACCACTCTGCGTGCATAGAGATCCAGGACAACTGCCAGATAGTGCCATTTGCCCTGTGCCCAGACGTAAGTGATGTCTCCACACCAGACCTGATTTGGAGCTTCGACATCAAACGCTCGGTTCAAGGTATTCGGTATATCTGGCCGCTCCACTGTGGCCTTTTTGTACGCATGTGATCCTGGCTGCTTGCTGATCAACGCCAGCTCTCGCATCAGGCTGCGTACCTTGAACCGCCCGATTTGCTCACCCTCTTCTTGCATCATTGCCATGATGGTACGGCTGCCGGGCGCACTTCGACCTCGCGTGAACAACTCATTCACTCGACTGCGCAACCGTAGTCGTTCAGCGTCCGGAGTTCGCCTTCTGTGACGATGTGCGTAGTAACTTGAGCGAGTGACTTCGAACACTTCGCACAAACAATCAACGGGCTCATGGTCGCTGAGCTGGCGGATCAGCGCGTACGCTCGAGATCTTCCGACATCAAGAGCGCGGTAGCCTTTTTTAGTATCGATTTCTCGCGTTCAAGGCGCGTGATCCGGGCTTCCAACTCTTGGATTTTTTGCTGCTCTGGCGTCAACGCTTTGCTGGCCGGTGTAACGCCGCCGCGCTCCTGCTGAAGCTGATTAACCCATCGGCGTAGGGCCGACTCGACCAAGCCGAGCGAACGGGCCGCTTCGGCATGGCTGTAGCCTTGATCGAGCACCAGGCAGGCAGCTTCGCGCTTGAACTCAGGGGTAAAGGTACGGCGTTGCTTGGTCATCGGACACCTCTCTGTGGCGAGCATTCTCGCCTAAATGGGTGTCCGGGGTTAGTAGACCACTACA
>NZ_QJRP01000007.1 GCF_003205295.1 Pseudomonas mosselii | reverse complement strand
CACCGGCGGAGCTCCCTGCGCATGTCAAGGCGCTTCAAGGCAGAGTCACGCCCCTGCGCCGCACGCTGCTCGCCAACGAGCCGGTCCTGACGACCTTCCAGACCGTGACCGGGTGGGACCACAAGGACGGCGGCAGCCCGGAAGAGTCGCGACAGAAGACCCTGACCCTGACCCATTCGCTGCTCACCGGCGAGCCGGTACTGTTCGAAGACAACAACGGCGTGCGCATTCTCACCCAGTACGATGAGCTACGCCGGGTAACAGACGAGATCGTCGCTCCGGATGACGAAGCCCTTAAAGCGACACGCCATTACGACTACACGCTCTGCAGTGCAAACAGCACTGAAACCAAGCAAATCATGACCAACGTGCGCGGTGTCATCACCACCACCTACGTGGATGGCCTGGGCAGGCCGGTACGCGAATGCCGCAGCCACATTGACGAGAACAAACTGAGCGAATCGATGGAAACCGTTTCCATCACCTACAACACCTTCGGCCAGAAGGTGAGCGAGACGTTGACCGACTACCTCCCGCAGATGCCAACAGTCGACAACCCCACCCCGCCGCCAATAGCCTTGCCCTTGACACGCACCTTCGCCTACAACAACTGGGGCGAAGAATGCTGCGTGACAGGCGCCGATGGTGTACAGCAACACAAGTTCATCGAGCCTACCGGCAGCCCCGACTACAGAGGCCGTGTTGAAAACGCCTGGCGCCAAGGCTCGGGTAGCGCGCCCCGGGTCAGCGGCAAGACGCAAACCTGGTTGAATGCCTTCGACAAACCCATAAAAACCCAGCGTCTGCTGGCGAACGGGAGGCCCTATGCCGAGCAGAACTACGAGTACGACGGGCTGGGCAACTGCAGGGTGCAAACCGACGAACGCACCCACGCCACACGTTTCGATTTCGACCCTTGGGATCGCGTGACCCAAACGACATTGGCCGACGGCACACAGGTGACACGTGACTACGCCGAACATACCCACAAAGAGCTTCCCATTGCGATACGCACCAGCAAATCCGGCGTTTTGAACCGTTCACTCGGCAGCCAGGCATTCGATGGCCTCGATCGCCTGGGAAGCAAAACGACAGGCAACCGAACGGAGAAGCTTTTCTATCCGGCTGGCGCGACACACCCCGCCAGGCACTTGTCGGCGAAAGGCGACGAAATCAGCTTTGACTATAACCCCCAGCTGACAGACTCCCCGACGCTCACCAAGGCTCCCGAAGGCGACGCCGAGTTCAGGTTCAACAAAGCCAGCGCACGCCTGGAGAAGGCCATCAACCAACACGGCGTGCGCACCTATGAGTACGACTGGAACAACCGCGCCACCCTGGAACGCTGGAGCGATGACCGGGACAATCCGCTCTACACGATCCGCCAGGGCATATCGCTACACGGCCGCCTGTGCTGGCAAAAAGCCGATAATGGCCCCGACAGCACGTTCAGCTATGACGAACATGGCCGTCCGAAAAAGACCACCCAGGGCAACCTGGAATCGAATTTTCACTATGACACGCTCGGGCAGGTGGAGCGCGTAGAGCTGGTGGACTTGCAAACCCAGGAAAAGCTCACCACCACCTTCACCTATGACGATCAAGGTCGAGAAAAGAAGCGCACCTTCATACGCGGCGCCCAACCGGAACGCTCAATCACGCAGGAATGGGCCCAGGGCAACCTGCTTGAGCTGCGCCATCTGGAGGAAGGCACAACCAGCCTTCTGAAAGAGGCGTTCACCTACGATGAGCGTGGCCGCCTCCTGACGCACCTGTGCTCGGGCCGTGACCTGCCGAGAAATGAGCAGGACCAGGAATACATCGCACAGGCATTCACTTACGACGAACTGGACAACATTCTTTCGCGCACGACCACGCTCAAGGATCAGGCAGAACACACCGCTACCTTCAAGTACGAGGAGGAGGACCCCTGCCAACTGAGCCGGATAGTCTACTCACCCGCCAGGCCCGACACGCCCGCCCGGTTCGACTATGACACCAATGGCTGCCAGCTCAACGACGAGAAAGGCCGGTCGATGAACTACGACAGCGAAAAGCGCCTGCTGCAAGTAAGCAAAACAGCGAAAAGCGCAGGCGGCACCTATCACTATGACGCCCACGGCCACCTGATACGCACGAAACAGGGCCAGGGCACCGACGACACCTTGCTGTACTTCGAGAAAAACCGCCTGCGCCTGGCCATCCATGGCGAGACCCAGACACACCTGCTGCATGCCGGGGACCTTCCACTGGGCCAACAGCAAGCAGGCGATGCCGCCGCGACTCGCATGTTCAGCTGCACTGCCAGTGGTAGCGTGATTGCCGACAGCCCGGAATCTACCACCCGCCACCCTGGCTACAGTGCCTACGGCCAACGCTTCGGCGCCTTGGCCAGCCTGCTGGGCTTCAACGGCGAGTACCTTGACCCCGACAGTGGCTGGTACCTGCTCGGCCGTGGTCACCGTGCCTACAATCCGGAACTGATGCGCTTCCATGCCCCGGATACGCTGAGCCCCTTTGGCAATGGCGGTATCAACTGCTACGCCTATTGCCAGGGCAACCCCATCACCTTCAGCGACCCGACGGGGAGAGCCTCCCGCGGCCTGGCGGAGCGCGGAGAACGGGGGCTCGCCGGCCGGGGAGAAAGGGGACTGGAACTTACACCTGAGCAAATATGGATCCGCCAACAACAAGACAGGGGCAATGGCGTATGGATAGCCCTGGGCATAGGAATTCTATTCACGGCACTGTCCATAGTTGCGACCATCTTGACGCTCGGCGCGACGGCAGGCGCGATAGCAGTATCTGTTACAGCAACAGCAGCCAGCGCCGGGGCGATAGCTGGCACCACAGCGGCGGCAGGGATCGCTGCGGGTGTATCTGCGGCGGTAGCTTCATCTGGGCTGGTCACAGCCGCAGTCATGGCAGCGGCGCCTCAAGTCGTGATGGCCGGCATGTCCGTGGCGGGGACGATTGCCCAGACTGTATCCTTCGGGATAGAAACGGCTGCCAACTTCAGCCAGGACCCCAGTTTGGCCAAGGCGGCGATGGTGGCCGGTTACGTATCCATGGGCCTGGCGCTCTCGGACAACGTCACTGGCATGGCTATCCAACGCATGGGGCGGGCCCCGAACACAACGGCTGCAGATCCGACATATTTCCAACCCAAGTTCTCGATCCCCAGGCCCTCGAGCCAGCGCTCGCCTAGCCAGAGTGCTTCCAACATCAGGATGTAGCTTTTAGTTGAATGTGTTTGACAACAACCAGGTAGGGTAAAAACTCACAGACGAAAAAAAACGCCACTTCAAACGAAGTGGCGTTTTCAATTTGGAGCGGGAAACGAGACTCGAACTCGCGACCCCGACCTTGGCAAGGTCGTGCTCTACCAACTGAGCTATTCCCGCAGGGTGAAGCTTTACCGCATGTGGCGTGAAGCGCCTCGACGACCTTCACCACCTGCACCGCCGAAAACGATGCGTTGAAACTGGAGCGGGAAACGAGACTCGAACTCGCGACCCCGACCTTGGCAAGGTCGTGCTCTACCAACTGAGCTATTCCCGCAAATATGGCGTCCCCTAGGGGACTCGAACCCCTGTTACCGCCGTGAAAGGGCGGTGTCCTAGGCCACTAGACGAAGGGGACTAAGCCGACGCTTTTCAGCGCACCAGAACATGAACCTCACGATTCAGCCTGGATTTTCTTTTCCTGCCCTGCCGAAGCAGTGCCGGAGAAACTGGAGCGGGAAACGAGACTCGAACTCGCGACCCCGACCTTGGCAAGGTCGTGCTCTACCAACTGAGCTATTCCCGCAATGTGGCGTCCCCTAGGGGACTCGAACCCCTGTTACCGCCGTGAAAGGGCGGTGTCCTAGGCCACTAGACGAAGGGGACACGCTGCTCGCATTACCTATTAAAGTACTGCTTGCTTTCACTCCCTGCCGCGTTTCGCTGTGTGCTTTACGCTGCAAGTGGCGCGCATTCTATGGATGCCTTGGAAGGTCGTCAACCCCTTTGTAGAAATTTATTTAAATCAATGACTTCCCGTCGTCATGGGCGGTGGTGCAGGATGCGTCCGGGGATTGGCGTTGCTTTTCTGACGTTGGCTCGGCAAGCTCGTAGCGATGTGCCACTATCTGTAGGTTTTGGATTACGGGCCGATAGATAGAGGCAAGGCTTGAGGGCCTGATCGCAGGGCAAACCCGCTCCCACGAATGCTTCACGGATTCAAGGACGCGCAGGACTGTCCGCCAGGCTGCACTGTTCGCTTTCGGGCGGACTTACTACACTCTCGATAGATGCAAAACTTCTTCATGAGGCGTTAACGGTGACACCACTTCTGATCACCCTGCTTATCGTTGCGGGTATCGCGCTGCTGATCGTGATCGGCTACCTCAACAATGTGGTCGAGAACGGCAAGCTCGAGCGTGCACGGCTCAAGGTCGAGCTGGCCGACCGCCTGCGCCGCTGCGGCGAAATCACCGAAACCTTCCCCGGGCAGTTCATGACGCCCGCGCTCAAGCTGCTGCTGACCCGCCTGGAACTGAACCTCAACCAGCGCCAGTTGGCCCTGGACAAGCACAGTGGCGACCTCAAGGCGCGCATCGCCGAGCTGGAAGGGCTGATCGCCCAGGGCGAGAGGATTCCGGTCAGCAACCCGCCCTCGCCGATCCACACCGAGGTCAAGGCCAAGGATGTGCGCTTTTTGCTGGAGCTGCTGCACAACCAGATCGTGCGCGCCACCCAGGAAGGCTTCCTGGCGACCAACGAAGGCAAGTACTGGGTCAAGGAGATCCGCCATATCCTGGTGTTGCTGCATATCGAGTTCTTCAACAACCTCGGCCAGCAGGCCCTGCAGCAGAACCAGCCAGGGCAGGCGCGCCTGGCGTTCGAGCGCGGCGTGCAGTACCTGCGCAAGCAACCTGAGCCCAAGCAGTATGAAGAGCAGCTGACTTACCTTGAGAAACTGCTGAACCGGGCCAATGCCCAGGTGCTGGACCAGATGGAGCCGGCGGAGAACGACCAGAACGCGCTGACCCAAGGGCTCAAGACCGACGAGGATGAGACCTGGAAGAAGAAGGTGATCTACGACTGATTGGTTGCCTGACGGATCCTGGGGGCGCTTTGCGCCCCTTTCGCGACACAAGGCCGCTCCTACAGGGGATCGCGGTCGCCTGTAGGAGCGGCCTTGTGTCGCGAAAGGGCTGCGAAGCAGCACCCAGCGATCTTGATGCAGAAAGGGGCCTTCGCAGGCCCCTTCTTCATTTCAGCAATCGGTCAACTCGAGGAACACCTCGACCAACCGCTCCAGCCCCGCCTGGTCGGCCTCGCCGAAGCGCGCCAGCTTCGGGCTGTCCAGGTCGAGCACACCGATCAGCCTGCCCGCCTTGACCAAGGGAATCACCAGCTCGCTGTTGGACGCGCTGTCACAGGCGATATGCCCGGGAAACGCATGCACATCCTCGACCCGCTGGGTCGTGCGGGTGGCCGCCGCGGCGCCACACACGCCCCGGCTGAACGGGATGCGCACGCAGGCCACCTGGCCCTGGAACGGGCCGAGCACCAGTTCTTCGTTGCGGTTGATGTAGAAGCCCGCCCAGTTCAGGTCGTCCACCTGGTTGTACAAAAAGGCCGAGAACTGCGCGGCGTTGGCGATGAAGTCGCGCTCGTCGGCGAACAGCGCCTGCACTTGCGCGGCCAGCAGGTCGTAGCCGTCGAGACCTTGGCCACTGGCGTTGAGGTCGATCATTTATTTCTGCTCCAGCAATTGCAGCCCGACCCAGTAGCGGGCGAACTGATAGGCACAACGGCCATTACGGTTGCCGCGGCCGGTGGCCCAGCGCACGGCGAGGATGTCGAGCGCTTCGCTGCGCTGCCACTGCAGCCCGGCCGGGCGCGCCAGCTGACCGATCCAGTGCTCGACCACATTGAGAAAATGCTCCTGGCTGAACGGGTAGAACGACAGCCACAGGCCGAAGCGGTCGGACAGGGCGATCTTGTCCTCCACCGCTTCGTTGGGGTGCAGCTCGCCGTCGACCATCTTCCAGTTCTCGTTGTCGCTCTGCTTCTCCGGCACCAGGTGGCGGCGGTTGGAGGTGGCGTACAGCAGCACGTTGTCCGGGGCCTGCTCCAGCGAGCCGTCGAGCACGCTCTTGAGCACCCGGTAGTCGCCCTCCCCGGCTTCGAACGACAGGTCGTCGCAGAACAGGATGAAGCGTTGTTCAAGTTTTTGCAGTTGCTCGACCACCCGCGGCAGGTCGGCCAGGTGGTCGCGCTCGATTTCGATCAGGCGCAGGCCCTGGCTCGCATGCTCGGCCAGCAGGGCGCGCACCAGCGACGACTTGCCGGTGCCGCGCGAGCCCCACAGCAGGGCGTGGTTGGCCGGCATGCCGTTGATGAACTGGTGGGTGTTGCGGCCCAGCTGCTCACGCTGCTGGTCAACGCCGATCAGGTCGGACAGGCGGATGTCGAGGCTGACTTCGAGGGGCATCAGGTAGCCGCTGCGGCCGTCGCGCTGCCAGCGGGCGGCCAGGGTGCGGGTCCAGTCGATGTCCGGGCGCGGGGCCGGCAGCAGGGGTTCGAGGCGGGCGAGGACGGATTCTGCGCGGTCAAGGAAAGCGGTAAGGCGGGGGTCCATGAGGGCTCCTGCAAATCAGGTTTCGGTACCGTGCCGGCCCCTTCGCGGGTAAACCCGCTCCCACAGCAGGCAGTGGACCCTGTGGGAGCGGGTTTACCCGCGAAGGGGCCGGCACGGACAAAAGCTGAATGTTCGACAGACCCGCCAGCAGCCAGGGCTGATCGGCTATGCTTGCGCAGCGCACGGAGCAAGTAACCGGCTTGGGACCCATGGATATCAAGTTCACCAATCGCCTGTCATACAAGCAAGCCCGGTTGACAGTCCTGGTCGGCTTCATCCTGGGAACATTGCTCAGTCTCATCCAGATCGGCATCGATTATGCCAGCGAAGACGCGTCCATCAACCGTGAAATTCAGGCGCTGCTGAAGATCAGCCACGACACGGCCTCGCGCATCGCCTACAACATCGACACGGAGCTGGCCCAGGAGCTGACCGGCGGCCTGTTGAAATCGCCGGCGCTGATCCGCGCGCGGCTGATCGACAACAACGACACGGTGCTGGCCGATGTGCAGCGTCCCAGCATGGAAAGCCGCTACCGAGCGCTGTCGGACTTCCTGTTCGGCGAGCAGCGCCAGTTCCAGGACCGGCTGTTCCTCGCCCACATGCCCGATGAATACCTCGGCACCCTTTATCTGGATGTCGACACCTACACCTTCGGCGGGCGCTTCCTCGATCGCGCCGGGGTCACCCTGGTCAATGGCTTCGCCCGCAGCCTGGTGCTCACCGGCATCCTCCTGGGGCTGTTCTACTTGATGCTGACCAAGCCGCTGGTGACGGTGATCGGCGCGCTCAGCGGCAACGATGCGCGCACGCCCAGGCAGAACCGCGTGGACTGCCCCAAGGGTCACGAGAACGACGAGATCGGCGTGCTGGTGCGGGTCGCCAACCAGCAGTTCGTCAGCATGGCCACCGAGATCCAGCAGCGGCGCACGGCCGAGAACCGCCTGACCCAGTACCTCAACGAGCTGGAAGATATCGTTTCGGCCCGCACTACCGAGCTCAAGGCCAGCAACAGCCGGCTGAGCCTGTCCAACCAGGAGCTGGACGAGGCGCGCCAGCGTGCCCTGGACATGGCCCAGGCCCGCGCCGCCTTCCTGGCCAACATGAGCCACGAGATCCGCACCCCGCTCAACGGCATGCTGGGCATGATCGCCCTGGCCCTGGACAGCGGCCTGGCGCCCGAACAGCGCCAGCAGTTGTCGATCGCCCACGACTCGGGCAAGGTGCTGGTGGAGCTGCTCAACGATATCCTCGACCTGTCCAAGTTCGACGCCGGCCAGCTGGAGCTCGAGCGCATTCCGTTCGACCTCGGCGCCATGGTCGAGGACACCGCCAACCTGCTGTCGCAGAACGCCGCGCCCAGCGTCGAGCTGACCTGCCTGGTCGCCCCGGACTTCCCCAGCACGGTGCTGGGCGACCCGACCCGGGTGCGGCAGATCGTCAGCAACCTGTTGTCCAACGCCCTCAAGTTCACCCGCTTCGGCCGCGTCGATGTGCGCCTTTGCAGCATCGTCGGCGGCATCCGCCTGGAGGTGAGCGACACCGGCATCGGCATCCCCGAGGAGGCCCAGGCGCGGATCTTCCAGCCGTTCACCCAGGCCGGCGCCGGCATCACCCGCCAGTACGGCGGCACCGGCCTGGGCCTGGCCCTGACCCGCAACCTGTGCAAGGCCATGCAGGGACATCTGCATATCCATTCCGAAACCGGTTTCGGCAGCCGCTTCAGCGCCGACCTGCCACTACCGGCGCACACCGAGGCGATCCCGCCGGCACCGTTGAGCGGGCGGGTGGTGGCCCTGGGCAACCCCGGCAGCGGCCTGGCCGAGCTGCTGGAGGGGCTGCTGCCACGCTGGGGGCTGGAATACGCGCGCCACGAGAGCGCCCGCGAACTGGCCGGCGCGGCGGTCGACCTGCTGATCACCGACGACCTGGACCATGTGCTCGACCTGCGCCCAGACATCGAGGCGCCGATCCTGCTGGTGACCGCCTACGGCAACTTCCTGCCCACCGAGCAGGCCGAGCAACTGGCGCCCCTGCAGCAACTGGCCCGGCCCCTGGCGCGCAATGCCCTGTACCAGACCCTGCGCCGCACCCTGCAGGGCGAGCCCAACACGCCGCTACCCCACGAAGTGCCGGCCTCCCGGGAGCTGCGGGCGCGCATCCTGCTGGTGGAGGACAACCCGGTGAACCAGCTGGTGGCCAAGGGCATGCTGGGCAAGCTCGGCTGCCAGGTGCAGGTGGCAGCCCACGGCCAGGAGGCCCTGGACTATCTGGAACGGGACAGCTACGACCTGGTGCTGATGGACTGCAACATGCCGGTGATGGATGGCTACGAGGCCAGCCGGCGCATCCGCCAGAGCAGCCGCTGGCCGGAGCTGCCGATCGTCGCGCTGACCGCCAACGCCATGCCCGAGGAGCGCGAGCGCTGCCGCGCCGCGGGCATGAACGACTACCTGGCCAAGCCGTTCCGCCGCGAGGAACTGCTGGCGCTGATCGAGCACTGGGTGCCGGTCAGCGGTTGAGCAGCGGCTCGATCGCCGACTTCAGCGCCTCGGGCTTGGTGGTCGGGGCAAAGCGGCTGACCTTGCCGGTGCGCGGATCGACCAGGAACTTGGTGAAGTTCCACTTGATCTTCTGTGTGCCCAGCACGCCCGGCGCGCGACGCTTGAGCTCGGCAAACAGCGGGTGGGCGCCGGGGCCGTTGACCTCGATCTTGCGAAACAGCGGGAAACTCACGCCGAAGTTGAGCTCGCAGAACTGCGCGATCTCGCGGGCGTCGCCCGGCTCCTGTTTACCGAACTGGTTGCAGGGAAAGCCCAGCACCACCAGGCCCTGGTCGCGGTAGTCCTGCCACAGGCGTTCGAGGCCCTTGTACTGCGGGGTGAAACCGCACTGGCTGGCGGTGTTGACCACCAGCAGCGCCTTGCCGGCGAAGTCGCCCAGCACTTTCTGTTCGCCACCGAGGGTGACGCAAGGGATGTCCAGCAGTGCATCGGCCATGTTCGCTCTCCGTCAATCGCGTGGCTTGAGGTCCAGGCACACCGAGTTGATGCAGTAGCGTAGCCCGGTCGGCGGCGGGCCGTCGGGAAATACATGGCCCAGGTGGGCGTCGCACTGGGCGCAGGTGACTTCGGTACGGATCATGCCGTGGGAGGTGTCGCGGATCTCGATCATCGCGGCCTCCTCGATCGGCTCATAGAAGCTCGGCCAGCCGCAGCCGGAATCGAACTTGGCCTTGGCGTCGAACAGCGGCAGGTCGCAGCAGATGCAGTGGTAGATACCGTCGCGGCGCTCGCTGTTGTACTTGCCGCTGAACGGCCGCTCGGTGCCCTTGAGCCGGCACACCTGGTACTGGGCCGGATCGAGCATGGCGCGCCATTCGTCCAGGGTTTTGTCGATCTTTTGCATGGTGGGACCTCGGCAGGCTGAATTTCACCTCGCACCGGCTTTTCCCTGGCGCGGGTGGCACGTATATTAGTTGGCTTCGTGTGCAAGACAGCAAGTCTGGCACCCGCTTCCCGCCCTTTCAAACCTTTCGCAAGAGGGCGGCGCGTATTCTCACTCGGGATCTCATCATGCAGTTCAGCAAATCGAACAAGCTCGCCAATGTCTGCTACGACATTCGCGGCCCAGTGCTCAAGCACGCCAAACGCCTGGAAGAGGAAGGCCACCGCATCCTCAAGCTGAACATCGGCAACCCGGCGCCGTTTGGTTTCGAGGCGCCGGACGAGATCCTCCAGGACGTGATCCGCAACCTGCCCACCGCCCAGGGCTACAGCGACTCCAAAGGCCTGTTCAGCGCGCGCAAGGCGGTGATGCAGTATTGCCAGCAGAAGGACATCGAAGGCGTCACCATCGAGGACATCTACCTGGGCAACGGCGTGTCCGAGCTAATCGTGATGTCGATGCAGGCGCTGCTCAACAACGGCGACGAGGTGCTGATTCCGGCCCCCGACTACCCGCTGTGGACCGCCGCGGTGAGCCTGGCCGGCGGCAAGCCGGTGCACTACCTGTGCGACGAGCAGGCCGACTGGTTCCCGGACCTGGACGACATCAAGGCCAAGATCACCCCGAACACCAAGGCCCTGGTGATCATCAACCCGAACAACCCGACCGGCGCTGTGTACTCCAAGGAGCTGCTGCTGGGCATGCTGGAGCTGGCGCGCCAGCACAACCTGGTGGTGTTCTCCGACGAGATCTACGACAAGATCCTCTACGACGAGGCCGTGCACATCAGCACCGCGTCGCTGGCCCCGGACCTGCTGTGCCTGACCTTCAACGGCCTGTCCAAGTCGTACCGGGTGGCGGGTTTCCGCTCCGGCTGGCTGATCATCTCCGGGCCCAAGCACCACGCCCAGAGCTACATCGAAGGCATCGACATGCTGGCCAACATGCGCCTGTGCGCCAACGTGCCGGCCCAGCACGCGATCCAGACCGCCCTGGGCGGCTACCAGAGCATCAACGACCTGGTACTGCCGCCGGGGCGCCTGCTGGAGCAGCGCAACCGCACCTACGAGCTGCTCAATGCCATCCCCGGAGTGAGCTGCGTCAAGCCGATGGGCGCGCTGTACGCGTTCCCGAAGATCGATCCGAAGGTCTGCCCGATCTTCAACGACGAGAAATTCGTGCTCGACCTGCTGCTGTCGGAAAAGCTGCTGATCGTCCAGGGCACGGCGTTCAACTGGCCATGGCCGGACCACTTCCGAGTGGTGACGCTGCCGCGGGTGGATGATCTGGAACAGGCCATTGGCCGGATCGGCAATTTCCTGCGCACTTATTCGCAATGATTGATGGCCTTTTCGCGGGTAAACCCGCTCCCACAGGTTCGGCGCCGAACCTGTGGGAGCGGGTTTACCCGCGAAGGGGTTGACCCGATCCCTCTTACATCCTGCAACGCTCTATCCCACGGTACGCCCGGCATCCTCTGCCATACTCCTCGCGTACACAGTTTGAAATAGTCGCCCGGTTGAATAGCCGCGCCCTCCCCCTTATATACCCCGCAGTACGCAACGAACTTATCCGTCAGGAGAACGTAACAACCATGATGCGCATTCTGTTGTTTGTAGCCACCAACCTCGCGGTGGTGCTGGTTGCAAGCATTACCCTGAGCCTGTTCGGCTTCAACGGGTTCATGGCGGCCAACGGGGTTGACCTCAACCTTGGGCAGCTGCTGGTCTTCTGCGCCGTGTTCGGTTTCGCTGGCTCGCTCGTCTCGCTGTTCATCTCCAAGTGGATGGCGAAGATGACCACCGGCACCCAGATCATCACCCAGCCCCGCACCCGTCACGAACAGTGGCTGCTGCAGACCGTCGAGGAACTGTCCCGCGAGGCCGGCATCAAGATGCCCGAGGTGGGTATCTTCCCGGCCTACGAGGCCAACGCCTTCGCCACCGGCTGGAACCGCAACGACGCGCTGGTCGCCGTTTCCCAGGGCCTGCTTGAGCGTTTCTCGCCCGACGAGGTGCGTGCGGTACTGGCCCACGAGATCGGCCACGTGGCCAATGGCGACATGGTCACCATGGCGCTGGTGCAGGGCGTGGTGAACACCTTCGTGATGTTCTTCGCCCGCATCATCGGCAATTTCGTCGACCGGGTTATCTTCAAGAACGAAGAAGGCCACGGCATCGCCTACTTCATCGCGACCATCGTCGCCGAGCTGGTCCTGGGCATCCTCGCCAGTATCATCGTCATGTGGTACTCACGTCGCCGCGAGTTCCGCGCCGACGAAGCCGGTGCCCACCTGGCCGGTACCGGTGCGATGATCGGCGCGCTGCAGCGCCTGCGCTCGGAACAGGGCCTGCCGGTGCACATGCCCGACACCATGAAGGCCTTCGGCATCAATGGCGGCCTCAAGCATGGCCTGGCCGGCCTGCTGATGAGCCACCCGCCGCTGGAAGACCGCATCGACGCCCTGCGCCGTCGCGGTTGATACAGGCAGCAACAAGAAAGGGCGACCTAGGTCGCCCTTTCTATTTGCTATTTGCCATGTCGCCTTCCCCTGTGGGAGCGGCCTTGTGTCGCGAAAGGGGCGCGCAGCGGCCCCAGATTCTGAGTCACCATCGAAATTGCCGGGGCTGCTGCGCAGCCCTTTCGCGACACAAGGCCGCTCCCACAGGGGACAGTTCCCAGCGCGACACTGCCAGCTCAGCGTCGTAGCCGATAGACTCGCTCAACCAGGCTTTCAACACCGGCCTTCAAAAACTTCGGACTCTCGTCCAGAATCTCCCGCGCCTCCACCTCATCGACCCGCCACCCGGCAAACCCAGCCCGCACTTCGGCGTCCGGCACCGAGAACGGTGGCCCGTCGATCAATCCCTGGTCGTAATCCAGGGTCACCAACAGCCCCCGACAGGCCGCCGACAACTGCTCACCCAACAACGCCATGTAGCGCTCGCGCATCACCACCGGCAAGGCGATCAACGCCGCCCGGTCATATACCCCCGCGCAATCCGCCAGATCCTCGGCGCGCAGGGCAAACACATCCCCGCACCACAACTCCACCTCGTCGCTGCGCCACACCTCGAAGGCACCGTGCCGAGAAATTTGCGCCACCAAGCCATGTTCGGTGAAGAAGTCCGCCACCGCCCTGCGCGACAGCTCCACCCCCAGCACCCGATAGCCCTGGGCGGCCAGCCAGAGCAGGTCCAGGCTCTTGCCACACAGCGGCACCAGCACCCGTGCGCCCTGGGCCAGCCCCAACGTCGGCCAGTGCGCCTGCAGGTACGGGTTCACCTGGGGTTGGTGAAAGCCGATCTGGTTGTCCGCCCACCGTTTGTGCCAGAACGCTGGCTCCATGATTCCTCCCGGTTTTTCGATAAAAGCCTGTGAAAACTTATATTGGATCTCGATCGAAGGCTGATCGAAGATGGCTGCATCTTACCTGCCAGGACTCCGCCATGCTGCCCAGCCTGTTCATCTCCCACGGATCGCCCATGCTCGCCCTGCAACCCGGCGCCAGCGGCCCGGCCCTGGCCACGCTGGCCCGTGCCCTGCCCCGGCCGAAGGCGATCGTGGTGGTGTCGGCGCACTGGGAGAGCCGCGAGCTGTTGGTGATGGGCAACGCCCAGCCGCCGACTTGGCATGACTTCCACGGCTTTCCACCGGCGCTGTACGCCGTGCAATACCCCGCGCCCGGCGCGCCGGAGTTGGCCCAGCAGGTCGCCGAGCGCCTGGGCGCGCGGCTGGACCCGCAACGGCCCTTCGACCATGGTGCCTGGGTGCCGCTGTCGCTGATGTATCCCGAGGCAGATATTCCGGTGGTTCAGGTGTCGCTGCCCAGCCAGGCCGGTCCTGATCTGCAACTGAAGGTTGGCCGGGCGCTGTCGGCACTGCGCGAAGAAGGCATCCTGCTGGTCGGCTCGGGCAGCATCACCCACAACCTGGGCGAACTGGACTGGCATGCCGGGCCGGATGCGGTCGAGCCCTGGGCGCTGGCGTTTCGTGACTGGGTGGTGGAGCGGTTGAACGCTGGGGATGAGGCGGCGCTGGTGGATTATCGGCGGCAGGCGCCGTTTGCGCTGCGTAACCATCCCAGTGATGAACATCTGTTGCCGTTGTTCTTTGCCATGGGGGCTGGTGGGCGGTGTGGGGTCGTGTACCAGGGGTTTACGCTGGGGGCGTTGGGGATGGATATCTATCGGTTCGACTGACGGGCCTCTTCGCGGGTAAACCCGCTCCCACAAGTACAGCGCGATACCCGCGAAGAGGCCGGGACAGGCAAAAAAAATCCCCGACCAAAAGGCCGGGGATTTTTTTATTGCAGCGTCAGGATCAGTCTTCGCGGTAGCGGCGCAGCTTCAACTGCTTGCCGGCAACACGGGTATCCTTGAGCTTGGTCAGCAGGCGCTCGAGGCCGTCTTCCGGCAGCTCGACCAGGCTGAAGCTGTCACGCACCTGGATACGACCGATGGCATCACGCGCCAGGCCACCCTCGTTGAGGATCGCGCCCAGCAGGTTCTTGGCGGCGATGCCATCACGGGCACCCAGGGCGGTACGGCAACGCACGCGGCCTTCGGCCAGCGGCATCGGCGCACGGCGCTCGCGCTCGCCACGGTCCGGACGCTCGCCACGCTCGGTGCGCTCACCACGCTCACGCGGGGCGTAGGTCGGTACCAGCGGTTGCTCGCGCTCCACCGAAGCCAGGTCCAGCGCCTGGCCGTTGGTGGCCTTGCGCAGCAGGGCCGAGGCCAGGGCACGGGCACTGCAGCCCAGGTCGGCGGTCAGGCGGTCGAACAGCTCGCCGTGGCTGGCCTCGGACTCGGCCACCAGCGGCGCCAGGCTCTTGGTCAGCTTCTTGATGCGCGCATCCAGCACGGCTTGCGGGTTAGGCAGGCGGGCTTCGGCGACTTTCTGACCGGTGACACGCTCGATCACCTGCAGCATGCGGCGCTCACGCGGAGTGACCAGCAGCAGCGCACGGCCATCGCGACCGGCACGGCCGGTACGGCCGATACGGTGCACGTAGGACTCCGGATCGTACGGCATGTCGACGTTGAACACGTGGGTGATGCGCGGTACGTCCAGGCCACGGGCAGCGACGTCGGTGGCGACGACGATGTCCAGGCGGCCATCCTTGAGCGAGTCGATCACGCGCTCACGCTGGTTCTGGGCGATGTCGCCGTTCAGCGCGGCAGCCTTGTAGCCTTTGGCTTCCAAGGCGGCGGCCAGGTCCAGGGTGGCTTGCTTGGTGCGCACGAAGGCGATCAGCGCATCGAACTCTTCCACTTCCAGCAGGCGCAGCACGGCCGGGATCTTCTGGTCGGCGTGGACCATCAGGTGGGCCTGCTCGATCGCGGTCACGGTCTGGGTCTTGCTCTGGATCTTGACGTGCTTCGGCTCGCGCAGGTGGCGCTCGGCGATGGCACGGATCGAGGCCGGCAGGGTGGCGGAGAACAGCACGGTCTGGCGGGTGGCAGGGATGGCGTCGAAGATCACTTCGAGGTCATCCATGAAGCCCAGCTTGAGCATCTCGTCGGCTTCGTCGAGTACCAGGTACTGGACGGTGGACAGGACTTTCTCGTCGCGGCGCAGGTGGTCGCACAGGCGGCCCGGGGTGGCGACGACGATCTGTGCGCCATTGCGAATGGCACGCAGCTGTGGGCCCATCGGGGCACCACCGTACACGGCCACCACGTTAACGCCCGGCATCTGCTTGGCGTAGGTTTCGAAAGCGGTGGCTACTTGCAGCGCCAACTCACGGGTTGGCGCCAGGATCAGGGCTTGCGGTTCGCGCTTGCTCACGTCGATCTTGTTGAGGATCGGCAGGGCGAAGGCAGCGGTCTTGCCGGTGCCAGTCTGCGCCTGGCCGATCATGTCGTGACCGGCGAGGATGATCGGGATCGACTGTTGCTGGATGGCCGACGGCTCTTCATAGCCGGTGGCCAGGACGGCAGCAACGATGTTCGGATTGAGTTCGAGAGCGGCGAATCCGCCGGTTTCCTGGGTCATGGGTCTGCCTCTAGGTGCATCCGCAAAGACCCATGCTCCAAAGCTGCACATGCCTTGAAAGACCAGTCGGTCACCCAGGCAGCTTTGGCGGCGGGGATTTGCGAAAACGATTGAAATAGGAACGTCTTGGGAAGGTCCGCCTAGCGGACGCGCAGCCGAAGCTGGATTCGGAGGATTTGCACCACCTGATTTTGAGGTCCGCTAAAAGACCGGCGCGTACTATACCCGAAATAGCCGTGAATTGTGAGAAATATTTCGACACTGATAGCCCACATTGGATCCAGGCTGAATCGTTTCCATGTAGGAGCGGCCTTGTGTCGCGAAAGGGCCGCAAAGCGGCCCCGGCGATCTTGTGTCGGGCACATATCCCGGGGCCGCGCTGCGGCCCTTTCGCGGCACAAGGCCGCTCCTACAGGGATCGCGCTAGGCGGCTACATTATGTCGCCGGGCGGATTTCCTTGATCAGGTACTCCAGCGAATACCCCAGCTGCGGCGCCAGCGCGGCAGCCCGTGCCCGCACGGCATCGATATCCAGCGTTTGCTCCAGGTCCGCCGGCACCAGCAGGATCACGTTACCCTCCTTCACCGGCAGCTCCCAGTAATGGCGATGGTACAAACCACGCAACAAGGCGGCGCCCAGCGGCTTGCCGTCGTCCCCTGCCCACTGGTTGATCACCAGCCAGCCATCGGGGTTCAACTGCTTCTGGCAGTTTTCCAGGAAGCCCCAGGCCAGGTGGCCGACGCCGGGGCCATAGTCGGTATAAAGGTCGACGAACAGCAGGTCGGCCTTTTCCGCGCTGGACAGCAGCTCGAGGGCGTCGCCCACCCGTACATACAGCCGCGGGTCGTCGTCCAGGCCCATGTACTCCATGGCCAGGCGCGGCACGTCGGGGCGCAGCTCGATGGCCTCGACATCCTCCAGCGGCAGGAACTTCAGGCACGCCTGGGTCAGGGTGCCGGCGCCGAGGCCGAGGAACAGCGCGCTCTCCGGCTGCCCGTGGCACAGCGCGCCGACCAGCATGGCGCGGGTGTAGTCGTACTCCAGCCAGCTCGGATCGGCGGTGAAGGTGCAGCTCTGCTCGATGGCGTCGCCGAACTCGAGGAAGCGATAATCATCCACCTCGTACACGCTGATGACGCCAAAGGCGTCCTCGACCCGTGCCAGCAGCCGCTCTTCCCGCTCCGTTGCCATCCTTACCACCTGCCCGCGCAAAACGTGCATTGTCCGCCAATGCCGGTGGTGCAACAAGCACACCGGGGCGTACCATGGCTGGCAGGCCTTAACGACACTTATGGATAGAGCTTGCGATGACCCGACAATGGACCCCTGACAGCTGGCGCACCCTGCCGATCCAGCAGCAACCGATCTACCCCGACGCCGCGCACCTGCTGAAGGTGGAGCAGACCCTGGCCAGCTACCCGCCACTGGTGTTCGCCGGCGAAGCCCGTGAGCTGCGCCGGCAGTTCGCCGAAGTGACCCAGGGCCGGGCGTTCCTGCTGCAGGGCGGCGACTGCGCCGAGAGCTTCGCCGAATTCTCCGCGGCGAAGATCCGTGACACCTTCAAGGTGCTGCTGCAGATGGCCATTGTCATGACCTTCGCCGCCGGCTGCCCGGTGGTCAAGGTCGGGCGCATGGCCGGCCAGTTCGCCAAGCCGCGCTCGGCCAACGACGAGACCATCGGCGACATTACCCTGCCCGCCTACCGTGGCGACATCGTCAACGGCATCGGCTTCGACGAAAAGAGCCGCGTCCCTGACCCCGAGCGCCTGCTGCAGGCCTACCACCAGGCCACCGCCAGCCTTAACCTGCTGCGCGCCTTCGCCCAGGGCGGCTTCGCCGACCTGCACCAGGTGCACAAGTGGAACCTGGACTTCATCGCCAACTCGGCGCTGGCCGACAAGTATCACCAGTTGGCCAACCGCATCGACGAGACCCTGGCCTTCATGCGCGCCTGCGGCCTGGATACCGCGCCGCAACTGCGCGAGACCAGCTTCTTCACCGCCCACGAGGCGTTGCTGCTCAACTACGAAGAAGCCTTCGTGCGCAGCGACAGCCTGACCGGCGACTATTACGACTGCTCCGCGCACATGCTGTGGATCGGCGACCGCACCCGCCAGCTCGACGGCGCCCATGTCGAGTTCCTGCGCGGCGTGCATAACCCGATCGGGGTCAAGGTCGGCCCGAGCATGAACCCCGAGGAGCTGATCCGCCTGATCGACGTGCTCAACCCGGACAACGACCCGGGCCGCCTGAACCTGATCGTGCGCATGGGCGCCGGCAAGGTCGGCGACCACCTGCCGGGGCTGATCCGCACCGTGCAGCGCGAGGGCCGCCAGGTGCTGTGGAGCTCCGACCCGATGCATGGCAACACCATCAAGGCCAGCAGCGGCTACAAGACCCGCGATTTCGCGCAGATCCTCGACGAGGTCAAGCAGTTCTTCCAGGTGCACCAGGCCGAGGGCAGCCACGCCGGCGGCATCCATATCGAGATGACCGGGCAGAACGTCACCGAGTGCATCGGCGGCGCCCGGCCGATCACCGAAGATGCCCTGTCAGACCGCTACCACACCCACTGCGACCCGCGGATGAACGCCGACCAGTCGCTGGAGCTGGCGTTCCTGATCGCCGAAACCCTCAAGCAGGTACGCCGCTGAGCAACGCCTGACGCAGCCGGCTGCCCTCGGCGCGGGGGCAGTTGAGCTGCACCCGCGCCAGGCCCAGCCAATTGGCCAGCTTCTGCAGGCTGAGCGCCAAGGCCTGGTAGCCCTCCTCGTTCAGCCCCAACGCCTCTTCGTGCACCGCATGCACCGCCAGGCGCCCGTGGGCGCGCTCGGCACGCAGGTCCAGGCGGGCGGCAATGCGCCCGTCGTGCAGGAACGGCAGCACGTAGTAGCCGTACACCCGCTTGTGCGCCGGGGTGTAGATCTCCAGGCGGTAGCGGAAATCGAACAGGCGCTCGGTACGCTCGCGCGCCCAGACCAGCGAATCGAACGGCGAGAGCAAGGCGCTGGCTTCGATGCGCCGGGGAATCCGTGGCATGCCCGCGACATAGGCCGATTGTTTCCAGCCCTGCACGGTGCAGGCCTGCAGGCGCCCGTCCTCGACCAATACGGCCAGGGCGGCCTTGCTCTGCTGCGGCGAGAGGCGAAAGTAATCGCGCAGGTCCTGTTCGGTGGCCACGCCCAGGGCACCGGCGGCGTGCAGCAGCAAGCCCTGGTGCGCTTCGGCCTCACTGGGCCGGGCCTGCTCGAGGATGGCCACCGGCAGCACCCGCTCGGGCAGGTCGTACAGACGCTCGAAACCTCGACGCCCGGCCACGGTGACCTCGCCGGCGGCGAACAGCCATTCCAGCGCGTGCTTTTCTTCGCTCCAGTCCCACCAGGGGCCGGCGCGCTCCTCGCGGGTGGACAGGCTGCCCGCGCACAGCGCGCCCTGGTCGCGCACCGCCGCCAGTACCCGCTCGATCACCTCGCGCCGCTCGCGGCCGAACGCGGCCAGTTGCCGGTAGATGCCCTTGCCGTCGGCGGCGTGAGCCATGCGCCAGCGCATCAGCGGGTACAGCGCCAGCGGCAGCAGCGACGCTTCATGGCCCCAGTATTCGAACAACCGGCGCTGGCGACGCTGACCCCAGGCGAGCTGGTCCAGCAGGTCGTGCGGGTAGTCGCCCAGGCGCGAGAACAGCGGCAGGTAGTGGGAGCGCACCAGGGCATTGACCGAGTCGATCTGTACCACGCCCAGGCGCTGGAACATGCGGTTGAGGCTGGCGAGGGTCGCCGGGCTGCCGGGGGACTTGCCGAAGCCCTGGGCGGACAGGGCCAGGCGGCGGGCCTGGTGGATAGACAGTTCGAGGGGCAATGGAGGTACCTCACAGTGGCTCTGCAACTCATTCTGTGTCTGCACCATAGCATTCGCGGGTAAACCCGCTCCCACAGGGTTAGCGTTGACCTGGGAACAACGGCGAACCTGTGGGAGCGGGTTTACCCGCGAAGAGGCCAGCAAAGCCTTCACGGCCTATTTACGCAACGGGTCCTCCCAGAAATGTCGGTCGGCCTCCTGCTGGATATCCGCCCGCGACAACCCCAGGTCGTGCAGCGTGGCATCGCTCAGGCGCGCCAGTTCGTCGCGCTGGCGGTGCAGCTCGTACCAGCGCAGCAGCCGCCCGCCGGCATCGTGCAACAGGTGGCCGAGGGTAGACCCAGGCTGGTGAGCAACGTTGAAATGACCTTTCATCTTGACGCCCTCCTTGTGGATGGCTCCAGTCTCGTCCCAGGCCTAAGATCAATCCAACGAATGTTTCTGATGCCATGCATCTCGGAGATTGATGCCATGTCCCAGTATCAGAGTCTCGACGCGGACGTGCTGCGCACCTTCGTCGCCATCGCCGAGCAAGGCGGCTTCACCCGCGCCGGCGAGGTGGTCAACCGCACCCAGTCGGCGGTGAGCATGCAAATGAAGCGCCTGGAAGAGGACATCCTGCAGCGCCAGCTGTTCGAGCGCGACGGCCGCCAGGTGCGCCTCACCGCCGAGGGCCAGGTCCTGCTGGGCTATGCCCGGCGCATCCTCAAGCTGCACGGCGAGGTGTTCAACACCCTGCGCATGCCGCACATGGTCGGCGTGGTGCGCATCGGCACCCCGGACGACTACGCCATGCGCTACCTGCCGGGCATCCTCACTCGCTTCGCCCAGGCGTATCCGCTGATTCATGTCGAGGTGCACTGCGACTCGTCCAAGCAACTGATGCTGCGCCAGGACCTGGACCTGACCATCGTCACCCGCGAGCCGGGCAACGAGGTCGGCCAACTGCTGCGCCAGGAGCGCCTGGTATGGGCCGCGGCCAAGGGTTTCTGCCCCCACGAGCAGCGGCCGATGCCACTGGCACTGTTCAACACCGACTGCTTCTGCCGCGCCTGGACCTGCAACGCCCTGGAGCGCCAGGGCATCGAGTACCGCATCGCCTACACCAGCCCAAGCTTGGCGGCGATCTTCGCCATCGTGCATGCCGGGCTGGCGGTGACCGCGCAGCTGCAGAGCCTTATCGGCGGCGACCTGCGCATCCTCGGCGCGGACGACGGCCTGCCGCAGCTGCACATGGCCAATGTGATGCTGCTGCGCAACGACCAGCAGCATTCGCCGATCACCGACTGCATGGCCGAGTACATCGTCGAAGGGTTCAAATGAAGGGTGGGATCCGGGGGCCGCTTTGCGGCCCTTTCGCGACACAAGGCCGCTCCCACAGAAGTACGCGATCTTCTGTGGGAGCGGCCTTGTGTCGCGAAAGGGCTGCGCAGCAGCCCCTACATACTAAAGCTCGAACCCAAGCATCACCGCACACACCACCAAAAACCCGCAGAACAGCGTGCGTAACACCTTCTCCGGCAACGCATGGGCCAGCTTCACCCCCCAGCTGATGCTCAGCAACCCACCCACGGCCAGCGGAACGCCGATGCTCCAGTCGACACTCTGGTGCACCCCGTAGGTCAACAGCGTCACCATGGTGCTCGGCGCCGCCAATGCCAGCGACAGCCCCTGGGCCACCACCTGGGTAGTGCCGAACACCGAGGTCAGGATCGGCGTGGCCACCACCGCCCCGCCCACGCCGAACAACCCGCCCATGGTCCCGGCGAAGCTGCCCAGCACGCCCAGCCAAGGCCACGGATAACGCAGCTGGTTGCTCGGCGGACGCACCGGCAGGAACATCCGCGCCACGTTCCAGACCGCCAGCGCCACCAGGAATCCGACGAAGTACAGGCGCATCGACTGGGCATCGATGCCCACCGCCCAGATCGACCCCAGCCAGGCGAACACGAAGCTGCACAGCGACAACGGCACGGCGTGGCGCAGCTCGATGCGGTTACGCTGGTGATAACGCCACAGCGCCAGCAGCACGTTGGGCACCACCATCACCAGGGCGGTGCCCTGGGCCAACTGCTGGTCAAGGCCGAACAGCACGCCCAGCGCCGGAATGGCGATCAACCCGCCGCCGATGCCGAACAGCCCACCCAAGGTGCCGAGCGCGGCCCCCAGCACGATATACATCACCCACTCGATCATCAGCGCCTCGTCCGCCTGCTTTCAGAGAATGAGGGCATGCTAGCCAGTCGCGGCTGGCGGGGAAACGCACAGCAGCGCACAATGGCTTTGCGCATTTCGCACAAGCACCGAGCCACCATGAGCCCCGACATCCTCACCGAACAACTCAGCCTGTTCCTCGACGTGCTGGAAACCGGCAGTTTCTCCGCCGCCGCCCGGCGCCACCCGTTGACGCCCTCGGCCGTGGCGCGGCGCATCGACAACCTGGAGAGCGCGGTGGGCAGCCGCCTGTTTTCGCGCAGTACCCACGCCGTGCGCCCGACGCCGGCCGGCAACGCCTTCGCCGAACGGGCCCGGCGCATCATCGAGGAACTGCGCCTGGCGCGCGCCGAGGCGGTGTCGTTGAGCAACGCCCCGGAAGGCTTGATCCGCATCGACGCCCCGGCCGCCTTCGGCCGCCGACACCTGGCCCCGGCCATCGCCGACTTCCTGGTGGCCTACCCCGGGCTCGACGTGCAGCTGCGCCTGATCGACAGCTTCGTCGACCTGCATGGCAGCCACCTGGGCGAAGTGGACCTGGTGCTGCGCGCCGGCCCCCTGGCCGACACCCGCCTGGTGGCCACGCCCCTGGCCTACATGGTGCGCATCGCCTGTGCCAGCCCCGCGTACCTGGCCAGCCGCGGGGTGCCGGCCTGCCCCAGCGAACTGCCCGGGCACGACGGCCTCGACTGGGACGGGCTGGCCCCGCCGTTCGCCTGGCGTTTCGCGGTCGACGGCCAGACCCGCCTGTACCGTCCGGCGCGCATGCGCATGGCCGCCAACAACGCCGAGACACTGCTGTTCGGCGCCTTGGCCGGCTTGGGCGTCGCCCACCTGCCGACCTGGCTGATCAGCGACTACCTGCTGCGCGGCGAACTGGTCCCGCTGTTCTGCGACAACGGCCTGCCGGAACCTGAGACCAGCGGCATCTATGCCCTGCGTCTGGAACATGAAACGAACTCTCGCAGCCGCTTGCTGCTCGAATTTCTCAAGAGCCGTTTCAGCCCGGTGCCGCCCTGGGACCTGGCGCTGAGAAGCGAGCTGCGCTGGCAATGAGCGCGCAAAGCTTTGGCGTGCTAGATTTTAACCCTTACCGATTCCAAGGACCTGCATGAACGCCGACACCCAAGCCCCCTGCGACGCGCTGCTGCTGGACAACCAGGTCTGCTTCGCCCTGCACTCGACCTCGTTGCTGATGACCAAGGTCTACAAGCCCCTGCTGCAGGCGCTGGGCCTGACCTACCCGCAGTACCTGGCCATGCTGGTCCTGTGGGAACAGGACGGCCTGACCGTGGGCGAGATCAGCCAGCGCCTGCTCACCGACCCCGGTTCGCTGACGCCGCTGCTCAAGCGCCTTGAGAGCGAAGGCCTGCTCAAGCGCAGCCGCAGCCGCGAGGACGAACGGGTGGTGCTGGTGCAACTGACCGACAAAGGGCGCACCTTGCAGGCCGAGGCCCGGCGCGTGCCGCAGTGCATCCTGCAGGCCAGCGGCCACAGCGCCGAGCAGCTGCGCAAGCTGCAGGCCGACCTGCTTGCCCTGCGTGCGCAGCTGCAAGAAAACCTCTGACGTCTAAGCTGTGAGATGGCCGTTCGGATGAATGGCCGAACATTTAACTTGCGCACTAAATAATTGCGCGCTAATTTAAGCTCATACCCACTCAGCGCCGACGGCGCACAGCACCCAAGCGAGGCTCAAGATGCAAAAGGTCACTCCGCTGTACATCGCAGAAGCCACTTCCACCGGTGGTCGTGATGGCAAATCCCGCTCCAGCGACGGCAAGCTGGAAGTCAAGCTGAGCACCCCCAAGGAGCTGGGCGGCGCAGGCGGTGACGGTACCAACCCCGAGCAGATGTTCGCCGCCGGCTACTCGGCCTGCTTCATCGGCGCGCTGAAATTCGTCGCCGGTCAGGAGAAAAAGGCCCTGCCGGCGGATGCGTCGATCACCGCCAAGGTCGGCATCGGCCAGATCCCGGGCGGTTTCGGCCTGGACATCGACCTGCACATCAACCTGCCGGGCCTGGCCCAGGCCGACGCCGAAGGGCTGGTGGAGAAGGCGCACAAGGTCTGCCCGTACTCCAACGCCACCCGCGGCAATGTGGATGTGCGGTTGCATGTGACGGTGTGATACGCGATCGATGTGTAGGAGATCACCCAGCCCGTCGGGCTGCGCTGTCGCGCAGGGAACTGTCCCCCTGTGGGAGCGGCCTTGCGTCGCGAAAGGGCTGCGTAGCAGCCCCAGGTTCTCAGTGTTGATGCAAAGATCGCCGGGGCCGCTCTGCGGCCCTTTCGCGACGCAAGGCCGCTCCCACAGGGCCTAGATAAATCAATAAGTTACGGTTTGTTCCATGAGAGCAGCCTCGTGCCGCGAAAGGACCGCAAAGCGGCCCCGGAATGCACGAGGGCAGCTTCTTAGGTTTGCCTGAATCATGGTCGGGGGCGCTTCGCGCCCCTTTCGCGACACAAGGCCGCTCCCACAGGGCACACCCTATGCCTGAAATCAGGCACAAAAAAACCCGGCCTCGGCCGGGTTTTTCGTGCTCATTGCAAGAAGGATTACTTCTTGGAACGGCCCTTGAAGCTGTTGTCGCGAGTGTCGATGTCGATCCACTCGTCGATCTGGATGAAGTCGGCAACCGAGATCTCGGTACCGTTCTTCAGCTTGGCAGGCTTCATGACCTTGCCCGAGGTGTCGCCACGTGCGGCGTTCTCGGTGTAGACAACCTGGCGGCTGATGGTGGTCGGCAGTTCTACCGATACCAGGCGGCCTTCGAAGAACACGGCTTCGCAGACGTCTTCCATGCCTTCTTCGATGTACGGCAGAACGGCGTCGATGTCTTCGGCGTTCAGTTCGTACATGGTGTAGTCGGAGGTGTCCATGAAGGTGTACGAGTCACCGCTGATGAACGACAGGGTCGCTTCTTTGCGATCCAGGATCACGTCGTCCAGCTTGTCGTCCGCACCGTATACGGTTTCGGTCTTGTAGCCGGTCAGCAGGTTCTTCAGCTTGGTCTTCATGATCGCGCTGTTACGGCCCGACTTGGTGAACTCAGCTTTCTGGACCAGCCACGGGTCGTTGTCGATACGCAGTACGGTACCGGGTTTCAGCTCTTTACCAGTTTTCATTACGAAGTATCCGAATCTGGATGGATTTATAAAAATCGAGGCCGCGTATCATAGCGAATTTCGGTAAAACTGTACCAGCCTCGTGGCAAGGTCCGGCCGAGCGGCCTGCGCGGCCTGCCACTGGCGGGCGTGTTCGCGCACCTCGTCCCAATGCGGCTGCAGTGCCAGCCAGGCCTGGCCCATCGGGCGATCCATGTTCCAGGCACGCCACAGTTCGCTCAGCGCCTGCCCGGCGGCGGCCGACAGGCCTTGGCGATAAAGGGCGAGGAAGGCCTCGAGCTTTTCCCAATGGGCGTTCTCTTCCTGGATGTAGATGTGCCAGAGCATCGGCATGCCGGCCCATTGCGCACGCACGAAGGAGTCCTCGCCGCGCACGGCGTTGAAATCGCAGCTCCACAGCAGCCGGTCATAGTCGTCCTGGCTGACGAAAGGCAGCACCTGCACGGTCAAGGCTCCGCGCCGATGCTGCGCGCCCACGGGCAGGCCCGCCTCGCCCAGCCAGTTGCCGAGGTCCCCCAGGATGCGCCCCTGCGGCACCAGCAGGTGGGTGGAATGCGTATCGGCGGCCAGCACATCGAGCCAGTCGCCCAGTTGCGGGTTCTCGTAGGCGAACAGCGAGATCAGCCGCGCCCCTTCCCGGGGCTGCACGCCCAGCCTTGCAAGGAAATCCGCCCGCTCGCCGGGCGTCTGCCGGAACGCCTGGCAACGCGGCAGCAAGGTGGCTTCACGCAGCAACCCACCGGTATTCTCGGTGAAACCCGGGAAGAAGAAGAACTTGCGCAGCCCATTGGCCTGGGGCGAAGGCAAGCCATGGCAACCCTCCACCCAGTCTTCGGCGCTGAGGTAGTCCAGGTTCAGCCACAAGGGCGGCGTGGGCTGTTGGCTCATGGCCTGGACATAGCCGTCCGGCAGTTGGCAGGCAAAAGCGCCCACCACCACCTCGGCTGGCTCCGCACCTTGCCACGCGACCGGCCAGTGGCGTACCTCGACCCCTTGCTGCCACTGCTGCCCAGCCTGGCCGTCGGCTTCCGGACACAGGCGCACGAAGGCCTGCAGGTCGTCCACCCACAGGCGCACCGCCAGGTCGTGCTCGGCCACCAGCTGGCGCGCCAGGCGCCAGGTGACGCCGATGTCGCCATAGTTGTCGACGACCGTGCAGAAGATGTCCCAGGTGGTTTTCATCGCCACGTTCCGTTACCTGCGAAAAAAGACCGCGGATTTTGCGGATATTTGCCCGTCAGCAAAAGCGCGGCGCTGAAAAAACCTGTCGCGCCATGCGAGAATGGTCCCTCGAACCGCCTGCCAGGAGGCCGCCATGCCCCGCCCCCGCGAATTGAAGATCACCCTCAGACCCGTGCAACTGGTGCTGTGCGTCGCCCTGGGTCTGTGGCTCGGCGCCGTGGCCATCGCCTTGAGCCTGTGGCTGGCCCTGCGCCTGTGGCCGGCACAGGTGCAGCCACTGGTCGAGGCCGCCGTCCCCGCCGTGGTCCAGCCTGCGCCTGCCGCCGCGCCAGCACAACCGGCCGACGCCCAGGCGCAGATGTTCGAGCACTACAAGGACATCCTGCACAAGCAGGAACTGCAACAGGCCGCCGAGGCCGCCCAGGGCAATCCGCGCAACCTCAACAGCCCCAAGTGCCAGTTCTGGCTGCAGCAGAACCGCACCGCGCCGACCGACAAGAGCCAGGCCAACGTGCTGGAGTTCTGCTACTGACCATGGACAAGGCCAGCCTGCTGCAATGCATCATCGCCACCCTCGAGC
This sequence comes from Pseudomonas mosselii, assembly GCF_003205295.1. GTDB lineage: Bacteria > Pseudomonadota > Gammaproteobacteria > Pseudomonadales > Pseudomonadaceae > Aquipseudomonas > Aquipseudomonas mosselii_B. The sequence continues at coordinate 253,198 of NZ_QJRP01000007.1, read as the reverse complement.
TCGACATGAAGGTGCTGCGCCGCGCCGCCCAGACCGCCTACGAGGCCGCCACCGCCGAAGAGAACATCGCCGAGAACAAGTACGACACCCTGGGGCTTGAGGCATCGTACCTGGCCACCGGGCAGGCGCGGCGCACGGCCGAGATCCGCCAGGCGTTGCTGACCTACCAGCAGTGGGTGCTGCGCGATTACGACCCGGCGCGGGGGATACAGATCGGTTGCCTGGTGACCCTGGAAGATGAGGCGGGCCAGCGGCGCCGGCTGTTCCTCGGGCCGGAAGGGGCCGGGCTGAAGGTTGGCGAGGGAGATGGGCTGGTGACGGTGATCACGCCACGCGCGCCGCTGGGGCAGCAACTGCTCGGCAAGCGGGTGGATGAGGAAGTAAGCCTGGTGGTGGCTGGGGTGGCGCAGGTGCAGTTCATCATCGATATCGCCTGAGCAAGCGCCATCGCGAGGCCATCAATGGCTCTGCAACGCATCGAACCGCCCCGCCAGCCCCTGCTCGGCGAACTGCTCCATCACGAAATCGATGAAGGCCCGGGTCTTGCCCGGCAACAGCTTGCGCTCGGCGTAGTACAGGCTGATATGCCCATCGTCGACGTACCAGTCCGGTAGCACCCGACTCAGGCGCCCGGCGGTCAGATAGGGCAAGGCGAACGGCAGGCTGACCAGGGCGATGCCCAGCCCTTGCTCGGCCACCGCGCAGGCGGCGTCCGAATCGCTCATGGTCAGGCGCTGGGGCAGTTGCAGCGGCTGCTGCTCCTGCCAGCGGCTGGTCAGCGGCCAGCTGCGCACCCGGCCGGTCTGCGGCGAGCGGATAAGGATGCCGGCGCACGCCTGCAACTGCTCCGGGCGGCTCAGTGGTCCGTGCTGTTGCAGGTAGCCCGGCGAAGCCACCAGCACCCGGTGCGCCGGGGTCAGCTTGCGCGCCACCACCCCTGGCGGCAGTTCGAAGCCGCCACCGATGGCGGCGTCGAAGCCCTGGCCGATCAGGTCGACCTGGCGGTTGTCGAAATGCCAGTCCGCCGTCACCGCCGGATAGCGGGCCAGGAACTCGCCCAGCAACGGCAACACATACAGGCGCCCGAACACCGTGCCCATGCTGACCCGCAGCACGCCCGACGGATGCCCTTCGCAATTGGCGAGGTTGGACACGGCGTACTGGATGGTGCGAAAGCTCTCGCTCACCTCGGCCAGAAAGCGCTGACCGGCCTCGGTCAGGGTCAACTTGCGCGTGCTGCGAAGGAACAGCCGCACGCCGAGCCGCGCCTCGAGCTGGGCGACGTTCTTGCCGACCGCCGCCGGGGTGAGCGACAGGCGCCTGGCCGCCTCGGCAAAGCTGCCGACTTCGGCGCTGCGGATAAAGCACTCCAGGCTGCTGAAGGATTCCACCACGGCCATTATCAACTCCTGGTTTATTCTGAGTAACTCGATTGCCATCTTATCAACAGGTAATCGAGCGCGGATACTGCGTCCATCCCAAGGCATCCGGCCTTGCTTCACTGCAGGAGATCAGCATGTCCCAAGCACTTCCCCTCACCGGCAAGGTGGCCCTGGTCCAGGGCGGTTCACGCGGTATCGGCGCAGCCATCGTCCGGCGCTTGGCCCGCGACGGCGCCAAGGTCGCCTTCACCTACGTCAGCTCCAGCGCCAGCGCCGAGGCCCTGGCCGGTGAAATCAACAACGCCGGCGGCCAGGCCCTGGCCCTGCGCGCCGACAGCGCCGATATCCAGGCCGTGCAACAGGCCGTCGCCGACACCGCCAAGGCCTTCGGCGGCCTCGATATCCTGGTCAACAACGCCGGCGTGCTGGCGGTGGCGCCGGTGGCCGAGTTCGACCTGGCCGACTTCGACCGCCTGCTGGCGATCAACGTGCGCAGCGTGTTCGTGGCCACCCAGGCGGCGGTGAAGCACATGGGCAAGGGTGGACGGATCATCAACATCGGCAGTACCAACGCCGAGCGCATGCCATTCGCCGGCGGCGCGCCCTATGCCATGAGCAAATCGGCGCTGGTCGGCCTGACCAAGGGCCTGGCCCGGGACCTGGGGCCGCAGGGGATCACCGTCAACAATGTGCAGCCGGGGCCGGTGGACACCGACATGAACCCGGCCAGCGGCGAGTTCGCCGAGAGCCTGATTCCGTTGATGGCCATCGGGCGCTACGGGCAGGCGGACGAGATCGCCAGTTTCGTGGCTTACCTGGCGGGACCTGAAGCGGGGTACATCACCGGGGCGAGCCTGCTTGCCGATGGTGGGTTTGCGGCCTGAGGTGGCATTCCCCTGTAGGAGATCGCCCAGCCATTCGGGCTGCGCTGTCACGCAGGGAACCGTCTCCTGTGGGAGCGGCCTTGCCGAGGCGTCGGACCGGTCGGAAAGGGCTGCAAAGCAGCCCCAGGACCTCAGCGTTGATGCATAGATTGCCGGGGCCGCTTTGCGGCCCTTTCCGACCGGTCCGACGCCTCGGCAAGGCCGCTCCTACAGGGGAGCATCAGGTCGGCGGGAGGCTCTGTTCCATGACGTCGAGGAACGCCCGCGCCGCAGGTGTGGGGCTCGGCGACCAGACCGCATACAAATGCCGCACCGGCGCATCCACCAGCGGCACCATGGCCACTCGCTGAAAGCCCCGGGCAATGCGCTCGGGCACCAACCCCAGCGCCATCCCGCGCTGGACGAACTTCTCCACCAGGCGAATATGGCCGATTTCGAATTGCACCCGATGCCGCACCCCCGCCGCCTGGAACGCCTCGTCGGTCTGCCGGCGCGCCCCGGTGCCCTCGGGAAAGTCCACCAGCACCTCGTCGGCCAGATCGGCCAGGGCCAGTTGCGCCCTGCCCTCCAGCCGATGGCCGGGCGGCAGCACCGCCACCAGCTCCTCCCGCGCCAGCAGGCGATGCTGCACGCCGTGCAGCGCCTCGCCCTGCCACAGGCCGATGAAGCCCACGTCCAGGCGCCGTTCGCAGACGTCCGCCATCAGCAATTCGCTCTTGGCCGTCAACCAGCGCACATCCACCTGCGGATAACGCTCATGGAACACCGCCAGCAGGTCGACCAGGTCCAGCGCTGTGAGCGAGCTGATCTCGCCGATCGACAGGCGCCCACGCACCTGCCCACAGGCGGCGGCGACATCCTCGGCCACCCGCCGCGCCGCCGCCACCGCCGGCCGGGCGCTGAGCACGAAGGCCTCGCCCGCCGGGGTCAGGCGCACCCGCCGCGAACTGCGCTCGAACAGGCTCACCCCCAGCTGTGCCTCCAGCCGCGCCACCTGGTGGCTGAGGGCCGACTGCACCACATGGCAGCGCTCGGCGGCACGGGTGAAACTGCCGGTGTCGGCCACGGCCAGGGCGTATTCGAGCTGCTTGAGGTTCATCGATCTATCTGCTTTCAAGATGGATAAGTTGAAAACTATACATTGGTGTCATGCCAGACACTTCCTGATACTTGTCGCCACACAACCTTGCCTGCAACGAGACTGCCCATGAACACCCCGACTCTCGGCCGCGCCCTGATCCTGCTGATGGCCACCGCCACCGGCCTGGCCGTGGCCAGCAACTACTACGCCCAACCGCTGCTGCACAGCATCGCCCATCAGTTCGGCCTGAGCACCGCCAGCGCCGGCACCATCGTCATCGCCGCCCAGCTCAGCTACGGTGCCGGCCTGCTGTTGCTGGCGCCGCTGGGCGACCTGTTCGAGCAGCGCCGACTGATCGTCACCATGGTGCTGATCGCCACCGCCGGGCTGCTGATCAGCGCCTGCGCGCCAAGCCTGCCGTGGCTGCTGTTCGGCACAGCGCTGACCGGGCTGTTCTCGGTGGTGGCCCAGGTACTGGTGCCCATGGCCGCCGCCCTCAGCGCCCCGGAGCAACGCGGCCGCGCCGTAGGCACGCTGATGAGCGGGTTGTTGCTGGGCATCCTGCTGGCGCGCACCGCCGCCGGTTTCATGGCCGAGCTGGGTGGCTGGCGCAGCATCTACGTGCTGGCGGCGGCGCTGATGGCGATCAGCGCCCTCGCTCTTTACCGCAGCCTGCCGCGGCACCACAGCCACGCAGGGCTCAAGTACCCGGCGCTGATCGGCTCGGTGTTTCGCCTGTTCGCCGAGGAGCCGGTACTGCGTCTGCGCTCGCTGCTGGGGTTGCTGGCCTTCAGCCTGTTCGCGCTGTTCTGGACGCCGCTGGCGTTCCTGCTGAGCAATGCGCCCTATCACTATTCCGACGCGGTGATCGGCCTGTTTGGCCTGGCCGGGGCGGTTGGCGCGCTGGCGGCAAACTGGGCCGGGCGCCTGGCTGATCGAGGCAAGGGGCCGCTGGGCACCACCGTGGGGCTGGTGGCGCTGCTGCTATCGTGGGTACCGCTGGGGTTCGCGCAGAGCTCGCTGGTGGCGTTGCTGGTGGGGGTGCTGCTGCTCGACCTGGCAGTGCAGCTGGTGCACGTGAGCAACCAGAACGCGGTGATCGTGCTGCGGCCGGAGGCGCGTACGCGGCTCAATGCCGGGTATATCACCTGTTACTTCATTGGCGGGGCGCTGGGGTCGTTGCTGGGGACGCAGCTGTTCGAGGTGCATGGGTGGAACGGGATCGTGGTGGCCGGGCTGGTGATCGGGGCGCTGGCGCTGGTGGTGTGGGGGTTGGCGGAGCGCAAGCGCGGGAAGCTGGTCGTGGCAGCCTGAATGCCCAGACATCCCCCTGTGGGAGCGGCCTTGTGTCGCGAAAGGGCCGCGTAGCGGCCCCGGCGATATCAGCTTGATGCACGAATCCTGGGGCCGCTTTGCGGCCCTTTCCGACCGGTCCGACGCCTCGGCAAGGCCGCTCCCACAGGGGGATTTGTGCATGGCCTGGAGCCTTGGGCTCAGCCTGACTTGCCCTCGATGAACGCTTCATCAACCCGCGCCAGTTGCGTCTCGCTCAACACCCCGGCCTGGTAATGCAGCTTGATCCACGCCAACAGGTAGTCGTAACGCGCCTGGGCCAGGTCGCGGCGGGTGGTGGCCAGTTGCTGCTCGGCGTTGAGCACGTCCAGATTGACCCGCTCGCCACCCTGCACGCTCTTGCGGGTGGACACCACCAGCGCCTCGGCTGCCACCAGCGCCCGCTCGTAGGCGCGCAGGCGGCTGGCGCCGGACTCGCAGGCGTTGTACTGCCTGCGCAGCTCGATCAACGCGCTGCGGGTGTTGCCGTCGAGCTCGTACTCGGCCTGCTCCAGATGCCGGCTGGCCTGGCGGGTCGAGGCCAGCACGCCGCCCCCGGCGAAGATCGGCACGCTGACTTCGATGCCCACGGTGTTGGTGTCGTAGCGCTGGTTGTAGGTGTTGCCGCTGTCCGACTCCTGGCGCCGCGAAGTGGCGAACGCGGTGACCTTGGGCAGGTGCCCGGCACGGTTGCGCTCGACTTCGTAACGCGCCACTTCCAGCGCCTGGCGTGATGAGGCCAGTTGCGGGTTGTTGGCCAGGGCCCGCTCTTGCCAGGCCTCGTAGCCGCTGGGGTCGACCACCGGCAGGGCGAAGCCCAGGCGCAGCGGCGCCAGGTCCTCGACCCGCACCGCCGGCTCGCCGATCAACGCGCCCAGCTCGCGCAGCGCGGCATCCTGCTCGTTGCGCGCCTTGATCTCCTCGGCATCGGCCAGCTCGTAACGGGCCTGGGCTTCGAGGATATCGGTGCGGGTGCCTTCGCCAGCGTCGAACAGGCGCTGGTTCTGCTGGAACTGCTGGCGGTAGGCCTGCTTGCTGGCCACGCTGATGGCGATCTGGTCCTGGGCGAACAGCGCCTGGGTGTAGCTGGTCATCACCCGCACCAGCAACTGCTGGCTCTGGTCGCGGAAGCTTTCGTCGGCGAACAACGCCTGGGCCACACCCTTGCGGTAGCTCGAATACGCCTCGTAGTCGAACAGCGGCTGCTGGAGGATGAAGGTCGAGCCCATGCTGTTGTAGTTGCGGTCTTCCTTTTGCCGCCGCGAATCCCCCAGGTAGCGCACCTCGGAGTCGTTGCGCCCCTTGTTGTAGCTGTACGAGATGTTCGGCAGCAGGCCGGCGCGGCCGATGGCCCGGTATTCCTGGCCAGCCTCGCGGGCCTTGAAGGCGGCGAGGTACGTCGGGTCGCGGCGCAGGGCCTGCTCGTACACCTGGAACGGCCCCATGCCGGCCAGGGCGATGGTCGGCAGCCAGGCGCAGGCCAGTAGCAGCCCGGTCAGTGGGAACTTCTTCACTGGGCGGTCCTTATTGTTCGGTCAAGGCGGTACCTGCACGGTCGAGCAGGGGTTTGAACAGGTAGTTGAGCAGCGAGCGCTCGCCGGTGCGCACGAACAGCTCGGCGGGCATGCCCGGGCGGATCGCCAGCCCCTCGAGACGCGCCAGCGCTTCTTCGCTGACGGTGCTGCGCAGCACGTAGTACGGCTGGCCGCTGCGCTCATCGATCAACTGGTCGGCCGAGACCAGCGCCACTTCTCCGGTCACCCGTGGCGTGCGGTTCTGGTTGAAGGCGGTGAACAGGATATCCACCGGCAGTTGCGGCGCCACCTTGTCCACCAGGTTCACCGGCAGGCGCCCTTCCACTTCCAGCGCGGTGCCCTGGGGCACGATTTCCAGCAGGGTGTCGCCTGCCCGCACCACGGCGCCCTCGGTATGTACGCCGAGGTTGACCGCCACGCCGTCGGCCGGCGCCAGGATCTCGCTGTGCTGCAACTCGAAGCGCGCGGAATTGAGCTGCTGCTCCAGGGTCGCTGCCTTGACCTGGGCGTCGGCCAGCTGGGTGCGCACCTCCTTCTGGTACTCCTCGCGGCGCTGTTGCAGGTTGAGCCGGGACTCGACGATCACCTGCTCCAGGCGCGCGCTCTCGCCGGCGTTCTGCGCCAGGTCGCGCTGCACCTGCGACAACTGGCGCTGGTACTCGAGCACGCGGTTACGCGGGATGTAGCCGTCGCCGGCCAGCGGGCGCAGGCTGTCGAGCTGCTCGCGCAGCGAATCGGCCTGGGCCTGCAGGTCGCTGCGCGCGCGGCGCATGCCGGTCAGCTGGGCCTGGGAGCCGTCGATGCTGGCGGCCAGGGCGCCCTGCTCGCGAGCCTGGGCCTGGCGGCGGCTGTCGAACAGCTGGCGCTGGCCTTCGACAATCAGTGCCAGGCGGGCGTCGGAATCTTCCAGCAACTCAGCGGGAAAGTGCACCTGCCCCAGGTTGTCGCGCTCGCTCTGCCAGCGCGCCAGGGCGGCGCGGGTCATGCGGTACTGCGCCTGCAGCGCATCGACATCGGCCTGCACCTGGGTGCGGTCGAGGCGGAACAGCGGCTCGCCCTGGCGTACCTGCTGGCCTTCGCTGACCAGAATGCGGCTGACCACGCCGGCGGCCATCGACTGCACCGCCTTGCGCTTGCCCGATACCACCACGGTGCCCTGCACCGGCACGCCCTGGTCGAGCGGGGCGAGGCTGGCCCAGGCCATGAAACCGCCGAAACCGACCAGGGTCAGCAACCACCCCAGGCGAACATGGAAACGTGCATCACGGGTGTGCTGGCTCATGCGCCACCTCCGGCTTGCAGCGGGCGTTGCGCCGGGGCCTGGCCCATGGCGTGGAGGATGTCGCGGGCCGGGCCGAAGCCCTGCATGCGCCCTTCGTTCATCACCAGCAGCTTGTCGGCCTGGGCCAGCGCCGCGCTGCGGTGGGTCACCAGCACCACGGTGCGGCCCTGGGCCTTGAGCTGGACGATGGCGTTGGCCAGCGCGGCCTCACCGTGGCTGTCGAGGTTGGAGTTGGGCTCGTCGAGCACGATCAGCCGGGCATCGCCGTACAGGGCGCGGGCCAGGGCGATGCGCTGCTTCTGGCCACCGGAGAGGTCGACGCCCTCCTCGCCCAGGCGCGTGTCGTAGCCTTGGGGCAGGCGCAGGATCAAATCATGCACGCCGGCCAGCCGGGCCGCCTCGACCACCTTGATGCCGTCCAGCTCGCCGAAGCGGGCGATGTTCTCGGCAATGCTGCCGCGCAGCAGTTCGATGTTCTGCGGCAGGTAGCCGATGTGCGGGCCCAGGGCATCGCGGTCCCATTGGCTGAGCTCGGCGCCGTCGAGGCGCACATGGCCACTGATGGTCGGCCACACGCCGACCAGCACCTTGGCCAGGGTCGACTTGCCCGAGCCCGAAGCGCCCAGCACGCCGAGCAATTCACCCGGCGCCAGGGCGAAGTTCACCTGCTGCAGGGTGGCCAGGTTGCGCCCGGGCGGGCCGGCGCTGACCTGCTCCACCGCCAGTTGCCCGGTAGGCACCGGCAGCGGCATCGGCGTCGGCGGCTCGGGGTGCTCGCGCAGCAGGACGTCCAGGCGCTGGTAGGCCAGCTGCGCGCCGCTCCACTGCTTCCATACCGCGATCAGCTGGTCGATCGGGGCGAGTACCCGGCCCATCAGGATGGAGCCGGCGATCATCATGCCCGGGGTCATCTGCCCCTCGATCACCAGCAGCGCGCCCAGCCCCAGCACCAGCGATTGCAGGCACAGGCGCAGGCCCTTGCTGGTGGCGGTGATCACCGCCGACGTATCGCTGGCCTTGTTCTGCAGGTCGAGGAAGCGTCCGTGCAAGGTGTACCAGCGCTGGCGCAGGGCGCCGAGCATGCCCATGGCCTGGATGCTTTCGGCGCTTTGCAGCTGGCTGCCGGCCAGTTGCGTGGATTGCTGCTGGAAGCCACTGGCCTCGGCCAGGGTGGCGTGGGTGAGGCGTTCGTTGAGGATCGCCAGGGCGATCAGCATTAGCGCGCCGACCGTGGCCATCACCCCCAGCCAGACGTTGAAGGCGAAGATCACCGCCAGGTAGATGGGAAACCAGGGCGCATCGAAGAAGGCGAACAGCGCGGGGCCGGTGATGAACTGGCGCAGCTGGGTCAGATCGCCCAGGGCCTGCCCGGCGGCGCCGTCGCGCTGGCGCAAGTTGCGCTCGAAGGCGGCGCGGTAGACCTTCAAGTTGAAACTTTTCTCCAACTGGTTGCCCACGCGGATGACAATGAAACTGCGGACTGCTTCAAGCCCGCCTATATAAACGAAGAAGCCGACCACCATCAGGGTAAGCACCCACAAAGTTGTGGTGCTCTGCGAACTCAGTACACGGTCGTACACTTGAAGCATATAAATTGACGGCACCAGCATGAGCAAGTTGATCAATGCCGTGAAACAGCCCACGCTGATCAAGGTTGACTTATGTTCGCCGAGTGCCGCCCACAAAGGCGCCCCGGGCTTTTGGCTCGGTAGTTTCATGTTTCGCCCTGGCTCGCCTGGAACTTTTTAGTTCCAGGTGGGAATTATTTGTCGAGGCGCTCGAGCACCAGTTGCTTGCCATCCGGAGTGGTCCAGGCGTAGCGCTGGGCGCCTTCGCGGCTGAAATGCACCACGCTGCTGCCATCACCGCCCACCAGGGCCAGGGTGTCGGGGGTCACCAGCCAGCTGCCGGGGCGCAGGCCTATCAGCTCTTTGGCACACTCCAGGTCACCTTCGATTTCGCCTTCCGCGGCACCAAGACGCAGGTCGCAGGCCTGCGCTTGCTGCTGTTCGGGGTAAAGCTGCCAACGGCCGGCCAGTTGCGCGGCGTTGGGGAGTAACAGGCTGCTCGCCATGACTACCTCGGTCATCGACATCATGGGGATCGCGGCCAGCGCGATCGTTCTCAGGTTTGCTTTCATTGGTTCGCCTCACCGGCAAAAGGGGCGACGCGCAAGCGCCGCCCCCTGTTGCATCAGACCACGATGTCGGTGACAGCGGCCTGGCCAACGGTGGTCACCAGGAAGTCAGCCGAGCTGTTTCCGGTGAAGTCGATGGACAGGCTGCCCAGGTTGGTGGCCTGGTCGTAGGTCAGCAGCGCCTCGCCGGCATGACCGGTAAAGGCGTTGACGAACTGCAGCGGCAGCTTGTTCACGGCGAACGCGGAGATCGCCGACAGGTCGATCTTGTCCACACCCGAGGTGAAGTCCATGATGCGATCCGGCGCCGCCTTGGTGGAGTCGCTGACGGCCGCGAACACGAAGGTGTCCGAACCGGTGCCGCCCCACAGCTGGTCGGCACCGCCACCGCCGTAGATGATGTCGTTGCCGGCACCACCCTTGAGCACGTTGGCCAGCGCATTGCCGATCAGCAGGTCGTTGCCCGAGCCGCCGAAGGCGTTTTCGATGGTCACGCCCTTGGCGATGGAGACGTTGCCGACCATGCCGCCGACGTCGGAGAACGACGCTTCGTTGAGGTTGATCTTCTGGTTCTGGGTGAACCCGGAGAAGTCGAAGGTGTCGTTGCCGCCACCGTCCCACACCGAGAACACCAGCTTCGACGAGGCCGAGGTGGCCGAGTAGAAGTCGCGATCAGCGGTGGAGTTGAAGCCGTAGGTGGTGTCGTTGGCACGGGTGGCGTAGTTGGCGCCGTAGAGCTTCTGGATCGCCAGGATGTCGTCCATCAGCGGGGCCGAGGCGTAGTACTGACCGCCGCCCTTGATGAAGTTCTGGCCGTTGTTGCTCTCGCTCCAGTAGCTCATGATGCTGTAGCCACGGGTGTCCTGGGCGTAGTCGGCATCACGGTAGGTCGGGTTGCCCTCGCCGGCGTTGTAGTCGCCAGGGTGGGACAGGCCCAGTACGTGACCGATCTCGTGGGTCAGGGTCTGACGACCGTAGTTGCCGGTGCCCGGGTTGATGTTGACCTGGTAGCCGCTGTTGATCAGGTACCAGGATTCACCCTTGTGCGAGCCCGGGCCGTCGAACGGCAGGTAGGCGAATGCCGCGCCGCCGTTGCTGGCGCTGAAGTTGCCGTAGGTCATGTGGCCATCGCCACCCGATGCCGCCTCGGTGAAGGTGACCTTGGCCACGTCAGCCCAGGACTGCATGGACAGCTTGGCCTGTTGCTTCTGCAGGTCGCTGAACTGGCTGAAGGTGCCCAGTCCGCGGCTGTAGAAGTCCGACGGTGCCTTGGTCAGGAAGGTGTAGGTGAGGCTGATCGTGCCGTCCTTGTTCAGGTCTTTCCAGGAAGCGCCGTCACGCAGGATGTGATCGGCGGCCTGGTCGGCCGTGAAGGACTTCTTGCCATTGATGTTCGCGCCGCCGCGGTCGTACTGGTGGGCAAAGCTGTCGATCAGGCCGAAGGACGAACTTGGCCCCTTCGGTTGCAGTGCGGAAACGGCGGAAACAATGGCGTTTTCTTTGACTTTCGACATGCAGATTACTTCCTTGTGTACAAAAAAGCAGTTGATGTCCGACAGGGTTCTCCCACCGGGCGAGAACTTCCTGTCACTCGCCTTTATGAGGCGCAAAAAAACTGACACACATTGAAACTTGATGTCCAGCGTTTTTTGGCGTCATTTTTTCGTTTTCGAAAATTAAACTGCGCCGCACTAATTTGCGCAAACTGCGATGGATCAACGGCGCCAGCGATAAGCATTAGTTCCAGTCATGCACCGTGACAGTTATAGACAACGGTTCGAAGTTTACTTTCGAAAATGCGACTTTCACTTGTTGAGCGCCACCGCTCGCTCGTCTATGCGCTTTACTGCGCGACAACCCGCCACACGACCCTCCGTCGCCTGCTCGTTGACTTGCCGGCGTGGCAAGCGCTCAGTAGGCGTTGGTCAACGACCCCTTCCTGACAGGACGACGCAATGACAAGACTCACGGTGCAATCCGGCGATTTCTTGCAAGGTGAAGGCGAGTATCGCAATGGAGCGCTCACACTCAAGACCCCGCGCAGCCCCTCGCCCGGCGAGCGCATTTCGCTGGCACGGGTCAAGGACCTGAAGCTGGCCAACCTCGAATCGACCCGCAGCCTCGGTGGCGCCCTGGGCTGGGGCGTGGCCGGAGCCCTGGTGGCCGGCCCGGTCGGCCTGCTGGCTGGCCTGCTGCTGGGCGGCAAGGAGGAGGAAGTCACCTTCCTCGCCACCTTCAAGGATGGCCGCAAGCTGCTGGCCATCACCGACGGCAAGACCTGGTCGAAGATCGACGACAACTGGCGCCGGCACCAGCGGCCGGCCGCGGCCTGAATCGCGCTGCGCCTCATTCGTCTTGACTGCACTGGCGTCATCGCCGGCAAGCCGACTCCCACAGGAAAAGCGCACGCCCGCAGGCTGATGCGCAACGCGTGGGAGCGGGCTTGACCCGCGATAGCGCCAGCATCGCAATCGCCGGGCAAGCACGCTCCCGCCTCCCCATGCTCCGCCCCCTGAAAGATTGCCCGGCAGCCTGCTACCATGGCGCCCTTTTGCCTGCCCGACAGCTGCCGAGCGATAACGGCGCGTCCACTTTTCAAGGAGCCTTGCATGACCCCGCTTCGCCCCCGCCTGCCCCTTGGCCTGCTCGGCCTGGGCCTGGCCCTGCACAGTGGCCAGGGCCTGGCCGAGGACAGCGTGACCCTCGCGCCGGTGCGCATCTCCGAGGTTCAGGACGACACCGGCTACCAGGTACGCGAAGCCCAGGTCGGCGGCCTGCACAGCGCGCCGCTGCTCGACACCCCGGCCTCGGTCAGCGTGTTCAGCCGCCAGCTGCTGGACGACCGCCAGGTGCGCAAGCTGAGCGAAGTGCTGCAAAGCGATGCCTCGGTCGGCGAAAGCTACGCGCCGATCGGCTACTACGAGAACTTCAACGTGCGCGGCTTTGAGCTCAACGCCGCCAGCAGCTACCGGATCAATGGCCAGACCATCGCCGGCGAACAGAACGTGGCGCTGGAGAACAAGCAGCAGGTGGAGCTGCTCAAGGGGCTGTCGGGATTGCAGAGCGGCGTGTCGGAACCCGGCGGCCTGGTCAACTACGTGACCAAGCGCGCCGAGGACGTGCGCTCGGTGACGGTCTCGACCAATGAGCAGGGCGAACGCTACCTGGCCACCGACCTGGGTGGCTGGTTCGGCGCCGAGCAACAGTTCGGCCTGCGGGTGAACCTGGCCCACGAGGACATCCGTTCCTATGTCGACCACGCTGACGGCAAGCGGGATTTCGCCTCCGTGGCGCTCGACTGGCAGATCAACCCGAATGCCGTGCTGGAGCTGGACGCCGAATACCAGCATCGCGAGCAGTATTCGGTACCGGGCTATCAACTGCTCGGCGGCAAGCAGCTGCCCCACAGCGTCGACCCCAAGGACCACTTGGCCTGGCAGTCCTGGGCCAAACCGGTACAGAACGACTCGCTGAACCTGGGCGGGCGCTTCAAGTACCAGTTCAACGACAACTGGAACGGCACCCTGAGCGCCTCGCGCAGCAAGGTGGTGATCGATGACTACAGTGCGTTTGCCTGGGGCAGCAACGGGGGCTGGTCCTCGCATTTCAGCCCTGAGGGCAACTACGACATCTACGATTTCCGCAGCCCCGACGACACCCGCCGCATCGACGAGGCCCAAGCCATGCTCGACGGGCGTTTCGACGCCCTTGGCGTGGGCCACGAACTGACCCTGGGCAGCAGCGCCCAGCGCCGTACGCTCGATCAGCGTCCCAGCTTCAACGAGCTGCTTGATCCGCTACGCCCCGGCAATATATACACCGGCATCCCCGCGCTGGATCCTTCCGACAAACCGCTTGGCCATAGCGAGCGCCGCCTCGACAGCCGCCAGTACGGCCTGTTCTTCAGCGACCGCATCACCTTCAATGAGCACTGGCAGACGGTGATCGGCGCCCGGGAAGTACGTCTGGATGAAAAAACCTGGGACCAGGACGGTGTCGCCAAGCGGCATACCCAGCAGTACCAGTTGCTGCCCAATGCGGCACTGATCTACAAGCCGCAGTCCGATACCACGCTCTACGCCAGTTATTCGAAAGGCCTTTCCGCAGGCGGCACTGCGCCCTGGTTCGCCAGCAACGCCGCCGAGATCCTCGCCCCCACCCTGTCGCGCCAGCTCGAAGTCGGCATCAAGCGCGACTGGCAGGGCATGAGCTTCAGCGCGGCGCTGTTCCAGATCCGCCAGGCCTACCAATATGCCCGCCCTGATGGAACCGCTGCGCCGGCCTACGTGCAGTCGGGCCAGCAGAAGAACACCGGCCTCGAACTCGGTGCCAGCGGCTGGGTGACCTCCAACCTGCAGATCCAGGCCAGCGCCGCGGCGATCCGCGCCCGCGTGCAGAACAGCGACACCGACGCCTACGAAGGCCACCAGGCGATCAACGTCCCGCGCCTGCGCGCGGCGCTGCAGGCCGACTACGCCCTGCCCGTGCCCGGCCTGGCCCTGCTCGGCGGCGCCCGCTACAGCGCCAGCAAGTACGCCAGCCACACCGGCGACGCCGAAGTCGGCGGCTATACCGTGTTCGATGTCGGCAGCCGCTACCGCACGACCATCGGCGGCTACGACACCGTGCTGCGCCTGACCGTGGACAACGTCTTCGACAAGCGCTACTGGCGCGACGTGGGCGACTATCTGGGCGACAACTACCTGTTCCAGGGGGCGCCACGCACGGCACGGCTGTCGGCTTCCGTCAGCTTCTGACAGCGCCATCGCGGGGCAAGCCCGCTCCCACGCCAAAGGGAGCGGGCTTGCCCCGCGATCAGGGCTTCAACAAAAACGCGAGACAAACAAAAAGCCCCCGAACCTTTCGATTCGGGGGCTTCTCGTAGAATGTGGCGGTGAAGAAGGGATTTGAACCCTTGATACGATTTCTCGTATACACACTTTCCAGGCGTGCTCCTTCGACCACTCGGACACTTCACCGTTTTCTCTTCAAGCTATTCAGCCTGTCGAGGCGCGCTAATTTAGTAGAAGCCTTTTCCTTTGGCAAGCATTTTTTTCAGAATTTTCATGCGCTTAAGCCAATCGACCGAAAAACCGGGGCAATCAGGGCAATGCTGCCATTGTGCCCAGCGCTTTTCCCGCCCCTGGCGCCGCTACCCCGATGCTACAGGGCACAAGGACGCAGCGCTGACTGACCAGTCAGTCTTGGCGCTTTACCTGGCCGGTGCCGCTGGGTAACGTCATCGCCACGCCATCCAAAGGACTCTGCCATGAGCGAGCTGATTACCTACCATGCCGAAGACGGCATCGCCACCCTGACCCTGAACAACGGCAAGGTCAACGCCATCTCCCCGGATGTCATCAAAGCCTTCAACGCCGCGCTCGATCGCGCCGTCGAGGACCGTGCGGTGGTGATCATCACCGGCCAGCCGGGCATCCTCTCCGGCGGCTACGACCTCAAGGTGATGACCGCCGGCCCCAAGGAGGCCGTCGGCCTGGTCACCGCCGGCTCCACCCTGGCCCGCCGCCTGCTGTCGCACCCCTTCCCGGTGATCGTCGCCTGCCCCGGCAATGCCGTGGCCAAGGGCGCCTTCCTGCTGCTGTCGGGTGACTACCGCATCGGGGTCGAAGGGCCCTTCAAGATTTGCCTGAACGAAGTGCAGATCGGCATGACCATGCACCACGCCGGTATCGAGTTGGCCCGCGACCGCCTGGGCCGCGCGGCCTTCCAGCGCTCGGTGAACAACGCCGAGGTGTTCGATCCGCAGGGCGCCCGTGAAGCCGGCTTCCTCGACAAGGTGGTGCCCGCCGAACAGTTGCAGGAAACCGCCCTGGCTGCAGCCCGCGAGCTGAAGAAGCTGAACATGCTGGCGCACAAGAACACCAAGCTGAAAGTGCGCAAGGCGCTGCTGGAAGCACTGGACGAGGCGATCCTGGCGGACCAGAACCACCTGGGCTGATCTGAACAGCTGATGCAAGACCTGTGGGAGCAACAGTCTTGCTGGGATTTATCAACTGGCGTGATCTCTGTAGGAGCGGCCTTGCGTCGCGAAAGGGCCGCAAAGCGGCCCCGGCGATCTTTGCAACAACGCTGAAATCCTGGGGCTGCTGTGCAGCCCTTTCGCGACACAAGGCCGCTCCTACAGGTTGGCGTAGTACCTGAAGGCTGCGGTGGATCCACCAACGTATTCGCGGGTAAACCCGCTCCCACAGATGCCCTGCCGACAAGCGGCACTGCAACGTTTGCCCCTGACAGTGCACATCCGTACACTGCGCCGCGACTGTCCGGTGTGAGTCGTACCATGCTTTATATGCTTCGCATGCTCCTGTTGGCGCTGCACTTCCTGCTCGTGGGTGTCGTCGGCCTGGTGATCGGCCTGCTGCGCCCGTTCAACCCCGACAACAGCCGCCTGTTCGCCCGCCTGTACAGCGTGCCGGCCGCCTGGCTCATGCGCATCAAGGTCAAGGCCGAGGTCGGCCCGCTCTGGGACCAGCCTCCCGGCTGCGTGATCATCGCCAACCACCAGTCCAACTATGACCTGTTCATCCTCGGCCAGGTCGTGCCGCGCCGCACCGTGGCCATCGGCAAGAAGAGCCTGGGCTGGATCCCGCTGTTCGGCCAGCTGTTCTGGCTGGGCGGCAATGTGCTGATCGACCGCAAGAATGCCTACCAGGCGCGCAAGGCCATGCAGACCACCACCCGGACCCTGCGCGACGACACCTCGATCTGGATTTTCCCCGAAGGCACGCGTAACCCCGGCGAGCAGTTGCTGGCGTTCAAGAAAGGCGCTTTCCACATGGCCATCGAGGCCGGCGTGCCGATCGTGCCGGTGTGCGTCAGCCGCTACACCCAGCGCCTGGGCCTGAACAGCTGGCGCCAACGCACCGTAGTGATTCGCTCGCTGGCCCCGATCGCCACCGCGGGCCTGACCCAGCAGGACCTGCCCGCACTGATCGAGCAATGCCGCAGCCAGATGCAGCATTGCATTGACCATATGGAAAGCGAAGTCACCGCCCCCTGACCTGCGTACGGACTTGCCCCGTGCCGCTACACAGCCCAAGCTGTGTAGCGTGTTCAATCGGATAAGCGGACAACCATGGGTCGAGTCGTCGCATCGGCGGTGTACAGCGCCGGCAGGAAGGTCACCAATATCAGCCTCGACGAGGGCGCGGAGTGGGCGCGCAAGCCCGGACACTTCGTCTGGATCGGCCTGGAAGAGCCCAACGCCGAGGAACTGGCCAACCTGCAGCGCCAGTTCGGCCTGCACGAGCTGGCCATCGAGGACGCCCTGGAGAAACACAGCCGGCCGAAGCTCGAGACCTTCGGCGACGCGCTGTTCATCGTCACCTACTCCCCGGTGCGCCATGAGGGAAAACTCGAATTCATCGAGACCCATATCTTCGCCGGCAACGGTTACATCATCACCTGCCGCAACGGCCACTCGAAGTCCTACGCCCTGGTACGCCAACGCTGCGAGGCGCGTCCGCTGCTGCTTGAGCATGGCGAGGACTTCGTGCTCTACGCCCTGCTGGATTTCGTCACCGAGAACTACCAGCCGGTGAGCGAGGCCATTCATGGCGAGATCGAGGAACTGGAACAGAGTGTGCTGAGCAACTCGCTCAAGGAAGAGGACATCCAGCGCCTGCACAGCCTGCGCCGCGACATCCTGCGCCTGCGCCGCTACGTGGCGCCGATGGTGGAGGTCAGCGAGGAGCTGCAGCGCCTGAGCTTCCCGTTCATCGACAAGAACATGCGCCCGTACTTTCGCGACGTGCAGATCCATGTCACACGGCAGATGGAAGACCTGTCCGGGATCCGCGACATTGCCAGCCAGACCATCGAGATCGGCATGCTGCTGGAGTCGTCACGGCAAAGCATCACCCAGCGCAAGTTCGCGGCCTGGGCGGCGATCCTGGCGTTTCCCACGGCGGTCGCCGGGATCTACGGGATGAACTTCGAGAACATGCCGGAGCTGGCATGGCGCTACGGTTACTTCGGGGTGCTGGGGGTCATCGCCCTGGGCTGTTCGGGGTTGTATTACAGCTTCAAGCGTTCGGGCTGGTTGTAACGCCAATCGCGGGCGAGCCCGCGATTGGGGTCGATGCGGATCTCAGTTCGCGCGGCTGCCGGGCTGCTGGACGAAACGCAGCATCCACTCTCCCACCAGATCCCCCTGGTGCTCGGTGGCCAGGCTGGCCACCGCTTTCTCATAGACTTCATTACCCAGCGACGCCTGCCGCGCATCTAGCAGTGCCCGGGAGTAGTCATGGACGAACTCCGGGTGCCCCTGGAAGCACAGCACCTGGTCACGGATGTGGTAGGCGGCGTTCGGGCAGAAGTCACTGGAGGCGATCACCGTGGCCCCTTCGGGCAGCTCGGTGACCTGGTCCTGGTGGCTGATCAACAAGGTCAGCTCGGACACCTGCGGGTCCATCCACGGCGCATGGGCCGCCAGGCTGTAGCGGTGAACACCCACGCCCCAGCCCTTGTCGGCGCGCTCGGCCTTGCCGCCGAGGGTCAGCGCCAGCAGCTGGTGACCGAAGCACACGCCCAACAGCTTCTCGCCACGTTCGTAGAGCTTGAGCAGGTAGGCCTTGAGCGTCTGGATCCACGGATCGTCGCCGAACGAGTCGGCCTTGCTGCCGGTCACCAGGTACGCATCGAAGCGTTCGCCGTCCGGGGGGTAGTCGCCGTTCATCACGTTGTACACATCGAATTCGGCCGCGATCGGCTGACGCGAGAACAGCTGCTCGAACATCCTGCCGTAGCCCTGATACTGCGCGATCAACTCCGCTCGCAGGACATCGGTCTCAAGGATGCAGATGCGTAACGACATAGGGGTAGTCCTGAACGACATGTGGGTGGGAATTGCTGTAGAGACTGACGCGAAAGGGCCGTACAAGCAAGTAGGATGTCCGGACGAACGGTAGGCCCTGTAACCCTTGGTAACCCCTGCCGCGCACTCGTCTAGCCTGAGCGTGCCAGCGGGGTGGCCAGTGGCCTTAAAGCCATGAGGAATCGACATGAAAAATCTTAGAACAAAGGGTTCTGAAACAGGGATGACGCGGGCCCTACTGTTGGTTGTATATCCAGATGTACGCGGCAAGCAGGAACGGCGTGCCATCACGCCGCTGCGATCGACCCGACGCTAGACAAGGAAGCCAAGGGCTATTCAGGAATAACAACAAGAAGGCGGTCCGCCATGTTCAGACAATCCAAGGTACGCCAAGCCGGCCTCATACTCTTCGCCACGACGCTGCTGCTGATCCTGCCGAACCTCACCCGGTTGTTCGGCTGAACGCGGCGGTGGCCTTTTCCGATCGCGCGTGGGTAATCTGCCGACCTTGATGGTTGGAGATCGCCCATGCGCCTGTGTCTTGCCCTGCTCTGCCTGCTGCTCGCCCCGACATTGTCGGCGGCGCAGCTGAACCTCGAACTGGGTGACGATAGCCGGCACTGGACAAGCGAACGACTGCTCGCCCATCCGCAGGCACGGGACATCACCATCGAACAGGACGTGGCCTACAAGCGCACCATGCATTACCGCGTCGTGCCCCTGGCCGCGCTACTGAAGGGCGTGGGTCCGACCGATCACCTGCAGGCCGTGGCCCTCGATGGCTTCGCCGCCGAGATGCCCGCCGGCCCGCTGTTGCAGGCGGGCCCGGCGCAGGCCTGGCTGGCCATCGAAGATCCCGCCCACCCTTGGCCCGCGCTGGGCCTGGGCAAGCCAGGCGCCGGGCCCTTCTACCTGGTGTGGACCCAACCGCAGGCCAGCGGCATCCGCCCGGAACAATGGCCGTTCCAGATCGCCAGCATCCGCTGCCTGCCACCGGTCGAAACGCGCTTCCCCGCCCTGCTGCCCGACCCGGACCTGGCCAAGGACGACCCGGTGCGCCAGGGTTTTGCCCTGTTCCAGCAGAACTGCCTGGCCTGTCATCGCCTCAATGGCGCCGGCGACGCGCACCTGGGCCCGGACCTGAACCTGCCGCACAACCCCACCGAGTACTTCCAGCCGGCATTCCTGCGCCAGTACATTCGCGACCCGCAGAGCCTGCGGCACTGGCCGCAGGCGAAGATGCCCGGGTTTTCCACCCAGGTGCTGGGTGAACCGGAGCTCGATGCCTTGCTGGCGTACCTGAACCATATGGCAGGGCGCAAGGTGCACTGACGCCGTCGCGAAGCCTAGGCGATCGGCCTTTCCTGCTTGACGCCCCAGCCTTCGACTTCGCCGCCATAGGGCGACACGACCTGCTCGAAAGCCTGTTCAAAGGCGCCGATCCCGCCGTGGGTGGCATACATCACCTTGCTCAACTCCAGGTGCCAGGCGCCGTCGTCGCGCTCGCTCACCTGGGCGTTGAGCGATTCGCCGCGAAACTGCCCCGCCGCCCGACGCGCACCGGACTCGCTGGGAAACACGGCATAGAACTCGATGGGGTGGATGCGGGTGAAATCGAAACCGCCAGCTTTCATCTGGCGCAGGACACTGCTGCTGATGTCGTCGTTCTGGCTGCTCATGAAACGTCCTCCTGCAAAGCAATGGATAGACTTTCCGTGCACAACGCACCTGCCTGGCACACAAGGAATGCCTGACAATACGAGCGGATTGCAAGACGCGATGAAAACGGCAACGGCCCGCAGAGAAGGCCGGCGCCTGACTTGAGCGTAGCGCCTGCGACAGCGCTACGCCAGATATCCCCGGTTCAGGGCGCTTCGCGAATGGTGGTGATGGTCACGCCGCTCTGTTCCTTGAGCCAGCGCGCCGTGGGGGAAAAGCTGCGGTCCTGGAAGTCGTTGAGGTCCAGTTCGTCCATGAGCGGGAACAGGCGCGAACGGATGGCGCGTGCGGCATCTTCCTCGCTGGGACGCTGCTCGGCATTGAGCAACAGCGTCTGCGGCTCGCCTTTCTGGTCTGCAAAGCTGACTTCCCATGCTTTCATCGATCAGCCCTCGCTGGCACAACGGTGAATGGAACGGCGTACTCACTTGACCATGGTGCAGGGATGAATGTTCAGCCGCATACATGAAACCGCATGAAAAAAGCCCGCCGGTTCAGGGCGGGCTTGATGAGGCAGGCGGCGGCCTTACTTCGGCGTGCCGTGGACGACACCGGCGGTGTTGTCCAGCAGGCTCTTGGTCGCAGTCTGGATGTAGGCCTCGAGCTTCTTGAGCATTTCCGGCTGGTCGGGGCTTTCGATCAGTTCGGCCTTGAACTCGCGGCCCAGCTGGTAGCGGTACATCCGCGGGGTCATGTCCTTGGACTCGATGAGGATGCGGTCGCCCTGCACCAGGCCGACGATCTGCTCGCTGCCCGACGGTTTGATCATGCCCACGCCCTGGTCGCCCTCAGGCAGGTTGAGCAGGTCGCGGCCCCAGCACTGGTGACGGGCATGACCACCGAGACGGCCCATGATGGTCGGCACGATGTCGACCTGGGTACCCACGGTGTGATTGACCGCGCCGAACTTCTCCTGGATACCCGGGGCGATCAGCAGCAACGGCACGTTGAAGCGGCCCAGGTCCAGCTCGGTGACCTGCTGGTGGTTGCCGAAGCCATGGTCGCCGACGATAACAAACAGGGTGTCCTTGAAGTACGGCTCCTTGCGGGCCTTCTCGAAGAACTGGCCCAGCGCCCAGTCGGAATAGCGCATGGCGGTCAGGTGTTCGTCCAGGCGCCCTTGCCCGGTGACCTTCTCCACCGGCAGGTCCTTGGGCAAGGCGTACGGCGTGTGGTTGGAGAGGGTCTGCAGCAGCGCGTAGATCGGCTTCTTGCCATCGTGCCTGGCCAGCTCTTCGTTGCCGCGATTGAACATGTCCTGGTCGGACACGCCCCAGGTCGGGTCGGAGAACACCGGATCGACGAAGTCGTTGCGGCCGATGAAGGTTGTCATGCCCTGGTTGCCGAAGAACCCGGACTGGTTGTCCCAGGCGAAGTCGCCGTTGTAGACGTAGACATCGTCATAGTCGCGGGCACTGAGCAGCGCCGGCAGGCCGGACAGCTTGTGGCCGCCTTCCGGGGTCTGCATCAGGTACTCGAAGCCCGGCAGGTTGGGGAAGCAGGCCATGGTGGCGAACATGCCCTGGTGGGTATGGGTGCCATTGGAGAAGAAGCGGTCGAACAGCAGGCCTTCCTTGGCCAGCTTGTCGAAGTACGGGGTGATGTTGTTCGGGCTGCCCAGGGCGCCCACCGAGTGACCGGCGAAGCTTTCCATGAGGATGACCACTACGTTCTTGACCGCCAGGGTGTTCTTCTCCGGCGGCAGGAAATCGCGGCGGACCGGCGCCTCGTCGGCATCGACCAGGGTATCGTTGGCGGTCAGCAGTTGCTCGCGCACGGTCTGGGTGGCCAGCGGCTGGTCGAGTACCGGCTTCCAGATATTGGCGCGGTCCTCGCCGAAGCGGCTCTTGGCGGCGTCGATCAGGGTCAGCGTGCCGTTCAGGCCCAGCTGGTTGACGAAGTTCGAGTCGGTGGTGAAGGCATCGCCCCAGCGCATCGGTGGGCCCTGGCGCAGGGTGCCGCGGGCGGCGACCACGGCCACCAGCAGGACCACCATGAACAGCGCCAGGCGGCCGTACCAGGGCGCCAGCGTACGGCTGCCCACGGCCCGGACGCTGCCATTGCCCCGGGTCAGTCGATCGATGCCCTTGAACAACAGGCTCAGCAGCCAGGTGCCGACCAGCCAGGCCAGCAGGTAGCGGACCACCGGGAAACCGTACCAGAGCATGCTCATGACGGTCTTGGGGTCTTCCTTGATGTACTGGAACACCAGGCCGTTCAGGCGCTGGTGGAACTCGCGGTAGAAGTCCATCTCCATCAGGCCGAGGAACATCACCAGGCTCGAGGCGATGGTCAGCCAGAAGCGGAAGAAGCCACGGCGAGCCATCAGCCACGGGCTGAGCAGCGCCAGCAGCAACGGGATGCTGATGTACACCACCACCCGCAGGTCGAAGCGCAGGCCGTTGAAGAAGCCTTCGGCGACGGTCGAGTACGGCGTGTCGCCGATCATGTCGCTGTTGTAGACCAGCAGCGCCAGGCGCACCAGGCTGAGCATCAGCATGATCACCAGGCCACTGAGCAATGTGTAGGCCAGGTGGGATTTCAGGGTCGGCGAGAACGAGCCTCGCACACCCTGTTGCTTCAAGGCGTCCGTGTTAGCCATGAATGGAGAGGTCCTAGGATTGCGGTTTGCGGGAAGGCGAGATCGCCGACAGCCTGGTGGTCGGCCCCTCGAACGCGAGGTGGGACCAAGGCCGCATTGTGCGGCGCGGATTTTCAAAAATCGAGTGTGAAAATTTTGTCGAGAGCAGCCTGCCCTTACAAAGTTATACAGTTGGGTTGAAAGGCCTCAGATCCGCACATTGCCCCGCGGCCCGGCGATTGCCCAGATGATCAGCCCCAGCACCGGCAGCAGCAGGATCAGCAGGATCCACAGCACCTTGATGCCGACCTCCGCGCCGCTCTTGAGCACATTGAGAATGGCCCAGATATCCAGGGCCAGGATGATCAGGCCGACCAGGCTGTTGAAGGTGGACCCCATGGCGCCGCTCCCGCACGGTGTGTGTGCCCCAGAGCATAGCTGGCTATGGCCCCGATAGAAGGGAATCCTTGGCCGAACGTACAGGTCAGTGGATAGACTGCTTTCATCCACTGCTCCGAGGTTCCCATGCCCCCCGCCCACATCGAAAGTGCCGCTCCCGACTCAATGCTCAGCGCCTGGCGACAACAGGCCCAGGAAACGCCCTGGCTCAGCGCCGGCCTGGCCCTGAGCCTGCTGGCCGTCGCGGCGCTGCTGCTGGCGAGCCTGTGGAACGCGGTCAACGGCGACCACGCCGACAACCTGCACCTGGCCCTGCTCGGCGGGCTGTCGGGCTTCGGCGCCACCGCCCTGGGCGCGGTGCTGGCGGTGGTCCTGCGTGACGTCAACGCCCGCACCCAGGACGTGATGCTCGGTTTTGCCGCCGGCATGATGCTTGCCGCCAGTTCGTTCTCGCTGATCCTGCCGGGCCTGGATGCCGCCCGCGAAATCACCGGCAACGGCCCGGCGGCGGCCTTCACCGTGGTCCTGGGCATGGGCCTCGGGGTACTGCTGATGCTGGGCCTTGACCGCTTCACCCCGCACGAGCATGAAAGCACCGGCCCTTGCGGCCCGCAGGCCGAGCGGGTCAACCGGGTGTGGCTGTTCGTGCTGGCCATTACCCTGCACAACCTGCCCGAGGGCATGGCCATCGGCGTGAGCTTCGCCAACGGCGACATGAACATCGGCCTGCCGCTGACCAGCGCCATCGCGATCCAGGATATCCCCGAAGGCCTGGCCGTGGCCCTGGCCCTGCGCGCCACGGGGCTTTCGAACTTCAAGGCGATGATGGTGGCGATCGGCTCGGGCCTGATGGAGCCGTTGGGCGCGGTGATCGGCCTGGGCATCTCCACCGGCTTTGCCCTGGCCTACCCGGTCAGCATGGGCCTGGCGGCGGGGGCGATGATCTTCGTGGTGTCCCACGAGGTGATCCCGGAAACCCACCGCAATGGGCACCAGACCGCGGCGACGCTGGGGCTGATGGGCGGGTTCGCGGTGATGATGTTTCTTGATACCGCGTTGGGTTGAGGCCGTCGACAATCTGCCCCGGCCTCTTCGCGGGTAAACCCGCTCCCACAGGATCTCCAATGTTGCGAGATCCTGTGGGAGCGGGTTTACCCGCGAAGAGGCCGGAACATTACTCAGACGTGCACGGCCACCTTCAAAGCCTCCAGCGCCGGCTCCACCTTGATGCCTACGGCCTCGCCCAACTCCAGCACACGGGCCAGGTCGTTCTGCCCCACCATCACCACCTGCAGCTCGTCATCGAGCAGTTGGCTGAAGTTCAGCAGCACGTAGCCACCGGCTTCCTTGTTCAGCGCGCCCATCTGCACCTGGATGCGGTTGAGCGCGGTCAGCGCTTCGGTACGCGCCAGTTGCTTGGGCTTGAGGGTGAACGGCACGCTCTTGTCGAACGAGTCGCTGATCTGCTGGAACAGGTCCTGGTAGCTGTCGGCCTGGAACAGCACGGTATCGGGCAGACTGCCGACCACCACCCACTCGCCCAGCGGGAACGGGAAGCTGTCGTCGTAGTTGATGTCCGGGTTGGCGGCGAGGAAGGCGGCGGGGTCGGCGTAGGCCTGCGCGGCCTCGGCGGCGATGCGCTCGATATCCTCATCGCGCATGCAGCCGGCGCCGATGAGGCTGATGAATTCGAGCAACTGGTCTTTCATGGGGGGCCCTGCGGGTTGGCGTGAAAGGCGCCAAGGATAGCCGCAAACGCCCCCGAAGGGTTAGCCGGCCTTCGCCTCCAGGCGTGCGGCGGCGTCCACCGCGCCCATGGTGCGCGCAGCCGTCAGCGCGGTGGCGCCGGCCGCGTCACGCCGTGTCGGATCGGCGCCCTGGGCCAGCAGGTAGTCGATGATCTCCAAACGGTTGAACATCGCCGCCAGCATCAGCGCGGTGCGGCCGTCCGCGGCGGCGGCATCCACCGGCACGCCGTGCTCGAGCAGCAGGCGGATCATGGCCAGGTCGCCCTTGAAGGCGGCGCCGGCCATGGGCAACTGGCCGTTGTCATTGGCAATCAGCGGATCGGCGCCATGGGCCAGCAGCACCCGCACGGCGTCGTGGTGGCCATGGTAGCTGGCCAGCATCAGCAAGGTGTCGCCCTTGTGGTTGCGCAGGTCGGCGGGCAGGCCACCGTCGAGCAGGCGACCGAGCATGGTCGCGTCGCCGCGGCGGGCGCGCTCGAAGACCTCCTCGGCGAAGGCCGCGGTTTCTTCGGCGGTCATGGTGGCGGGCTGGTGATCGGACATCGGGAACCTCCTGGCATCTGGCAATGGGCCCAGTGTCCATCAGGCAGCGGCGAGCGGTCCAAGGTTCAGATTCTATCGGCGGCAGAGAGCCAGGCTATGACCGTGCAAAATGCACTGTGCAAAATGCACGGGCGTGCAGATTGCAATGCGCGACCTTATAGGGTCGAGTTTAAAACATTGATTTTAAACGATTTTTTCTGAAACAAAGGCTGGCACGGTCGCTGCAATCATCAACTCAAGTCTGCCAGTACAACAGTCAGGAGTTGATATGGACCTCATCCAGGAAAAATTCGCCTCGGTCTTCGCCGCCTACCAGGTCACCACCCAGCCGCGTCCGGACGGCGGTGTCCTGCTGACCCTGCGCGCCAGCGACGGCGTGGTGACCCGGCGCGTGCTGACCTATGCGCAACTGCACAGCGCCGAGCAACTGTCCTGGGCGATCAGCGCAATCCGCCGCGACCTGGCCGGGCAGCCGAGCGAGCTGCCGGTGATCTCGATGCTGCAGAGCCAGCAACGCTTTGCCCTGCCGACCTACCGCTGATCGCGCGACCAAACCCTCTCAGAGTTCGTCGAGCCCGGCAAATTGTCGGGCTGTTTCATCACCGGTGAACCGCGGCTGCACCGCCTGCTCGCTGGCGAACAGGCGCAGGGCCAGGCAGAACGGGGTGTCGCCCAGATCCAGCCAGCGGCGTGTACCAGCGGGCACCAGCAACACATCGTCCTTCTCGCACAACACGGCGTACACCGCATCCCCCAGGCGCAGGCTGACCTGGCCACGCCCGCTGATCAACGCGAACACTTCCTCGCCGTCATGTACGTGCTCGTCGCGCAGGTCGGCCTGGCTCGGGTCGACGCCATCGCGGCTGAGCACGCCGAACACCACACTGCCATGGGCAGTCATCAACTGGTCGAGCGGCCCACGGCATGCGGCGACCACCTCATCCTGGCTGCTGCCCGGACGCAGGCGCGCGCCGGACTGCCAGCGGCCGAAGCGCACGCCCTGCTCGGCCAGGGTCGCGGCGATGTCGTCGTGGTGGGTCAGCACCTTGTGCGGCAGTTCCGGGCTGGACGGGTCGAATACGCTGAGGATGCTCATCAGGGGTGGTTCCTGCTGTCTTTGAGTCGGAAGGCAATGATAACGGCTGCCGCGAGCGCCGCGACGCTGGCCATACCAAAGGTGAAGTGCGGGCCCAGCAGTTTCCAGCTGTAGCCCGAGTACAGGGCGCCCAGCGCACCGCCGGTGCCCGACAGCGCCGCGTACAGCGCCTGGCCCTGGCCCTGCTGACGGGCGCCGAAACTGACCTGGACGAAGGCGATGGCCGCGGCGTGGAAACAGCCGAAGGTGGCCGCGTGCAGCACCTGGGCGAATACCAGCACCGCCGGGATATCGGCCAGGTTGCCCAGCAACAGCCAGCGCAAGGCGGCCAGCAGGAAGCTCGTCAGCAGCACCTTGCGCACGGAAAAACGGGCGAAGATCCGGCTCATGGCCATGAACACCAGTACCTCGGCCACCACCCCCAGCGCCCACAGCAGGCCGATGGCGCTGCGGCTGTAGCCCAGGTGCTCCAGGTGCAGGGTCAGGAAGGTGTAGTACGGCCCATGGCTGAGCTGCATGAGGGCCACGCACACATAGAAGGCCAATACGCCGGGCGCCCGCACTTGCGCGAGGAAGCCGCCCGCCCCGCGCCGTTCGGCCTGTTCCACCGGTTGCGCATTGGGGACCCAGAGGCTGGCGGCAACGATCCCGGCCATGATCGCCACCAGCGCCACCGGGTAGATGTCCAGGCTCAGCCATTCGAACAGGCGCCCAAGGCCGACCACAGCGAGGATGAAGCCGATCGAGCCCCATAGCCGCACCTGACTGTAGCGCGCGGTCTGACCATGCAGGTGGGCCAGGGTGATCACCTCGAACTGCGGAAGCACCGCGTGCCAGAAGAACGCGTGCAGGGCCATGACCATCGCCAGCCAGGCATAGCTCTTGCCGAAGAAGATCAGCGAGAAGGTCGCAAGGGTCGACAGCGCCCCGAAACGCACGATCAGCAGGCGCTGGCCGCTGCGGTCGCCCAGCCAGCCCCACAGGTTGGGGGCGATGCAGCGCATCAGCATGGGGATGGCCACCAGCTCGCCGATGCGTGCCGGGGAGAAGCCCAGGTGGTCGAAGTACAGGGCCAGGAACGGCGCGGTGGAGCCGAGCAGGGCGAAATAGAAGAGGTAGAAGCTGGAGAGGCGCCAGTAGGGGATCGGGGGCATGGGATGGGCCTTGTGTGAGCCTGCACCGGCCTCTTCGCGGGTAAACCCGCTCCCACAGGGATCTCGCAGCATTGGAGATCCCTGTGGGAGCGGGTTTACCCGCGAAGAGGCCGACCCTGGCTAAGTCAGAGCTGGCCCAGTACCGGGGTGCCCACTTTCACGTCGGCATTCTGCGCCCGGTGGCGCAGCAAGTGATCCATCAAGGCGATGGCCATCATCGCCTCGGCGATCGGCGTGGCACGAATGCCGACGCACGGGTCGTGACGGCCCTTGGTGATCACCTCGACCGGATTGCCGTCGACGTCGATCGAACGGCCCGGGGTGGTGATGCTCGAGGTCGGCTTGAGCGCCAGGTGGGCGACGATCGGCTGGCCCGAAGAGATACCGCCGAGGATGCCGCCGGCGTTGTTGCTGAGGAAGCCTTCAGGGGTCAGTTCGTCTCGGTGCTCGGTGCCACGCTGGGCGACGCTGGCGAAGCCGGCGCCGATTTCCACACCCTTGACTGCGTTGATGCTCATCAGCGCGTGGGCCAGCTCGGCGTCGAGGCGGTCGAAGATCGGCTCGCCCAGGCCCGGCATCACGCCTTCGGCGACCACGGTGATCTTCGCCCCCACCGAGTCCTGGTCACGGCGCAGCTGGTCCATGTAGGCCTCGAGCTCCGGTACCTTGTCCGGGTCGGGGCTGAAGAAGGCGTTCTGCTCGACCGACTCCCAGGTCTTGAACGGGATCTCGATCGGACCCAGCTGGCTCATGTAGCCGCGCACGCGGATGCCCTGGGTGGCCAGGTACTTCTTGGCAATGGCGCCGGCCGCTACGCGCATGGCGGTCTCGCGCGCCGAGCTGCGGCCACCGCCGCGGTAGTCGCGGATGCCGTACTTGTGGTGGTAGGTGTAGTCGGCGTGGGCCGGGCGGAACAGGTCCTTGATCGCCGAGTAGTCCTTGGACTTCTGGTCGGTGTTGCGGATCAACAGGCCGATCGAGCAGCCGGTGGTACGCCCTTCGAACACGCCGGAGAGGATCTCCACTTCATCCGGCTCCTGGCGCTGGGTGGTGTGCCGGCTGGTGCCGGGCTTGCGCCGATCGAGGTCGTGCTGCAGGTCGGCGAGGGAGATTTCCAGGCCTGGCGGGCAGCCGTCGACAATGGCGACCAACGCCGGGCCATGGCTCTCGCCAGCGGTGGTGACAGTGAACAGCTTGCCGTAGGTATTGCCGGACATGGACGCTCCGCGAATCTGCCTGAGGTGATCGAAAGCGGCAGTATACGGAAAACGCTACAGGATGGGTTGCCCATGCCGGCCTCTTCGCGGGTAAACCCGCTCCCACAGGGATCGCGCCAGATTCTAAAAATTGAGCAAGACAGTTGCTCCCACAGGCCGGCCCATCTCACTGTGGGAGCGGGTTTACCCGCGAAGAGGCCGGCACGGCAAGCGAGCCATGCGAACCTTCATCGCGCTGCAATGTCTCAATGACACCTAGCCATGTAGTACCCCTCCATGAAGTCGCGCCTCGCCGCCCTGCTCCTGATGTTCTGCGCCAGCCTCGCCCAGGCCGCCCCCACCGTACTGCAACGCCCCATCGACCTGGACACCGGCCAGGGCGTGCTGCACGGCAGCCTGCTGCTACCCCAGCAAACCACCCCGCCACCGGTGGTGCTGATCATCGCCGGCTCCGGCCCTACCGACCGCGATGGCAACAACCCCGCCTCCGGGCGCATCGACAACCTCAAGCGCCTGGCCCTGCTGCTGGCCGGCGAGCACATCGCCAGCGTGCGCTTCGACAAGCGAGGGGTGGCCGCCAGCCAGCCGGCCACCCCTGACGAGCGCGACCTCAGCGTCGAGCGCTATGTCGCCGACGTGGTGGCCTGGGGGCGCGCGCTGCGCCAGGACCCGCGCTTCGGCCCGCTGATCCTGGTCGGCCACAGTGAAGGTGCGCTGATTGCCAGCCTCGCCGCCGAACAGGCCGGTGCCAGCGCAGTGATCACCCTGGCCGGCAGTGGCCGACCGGTAGCCGACGTGCTGCGCGAGCAGCTGGCCCAACGCCTGCCGCCAGCGCAACTGGCCGGTGGCGTGGCGCTGATCGACCGGTTGCAGGCCGGGCAGACCAGCCTCGACGTGCCCGCCCCGCTGCGCCAGGTGTTCCGCCCCAGCGTGCAGCCGTACCTGATCACCCTGCTGCACCAGGACCCGGCGGCGGCGTTCGCCCGGCTCAAGGTGCCCGCGCTGATCGTCCAGGGGCGCAACGACATCCAGGTGGAGGTGGCTGACGCCGAACGCCTCAAGGCCGCCAAACCCGACGCCCAGCTGGCGCTGATCGACGGCATGAACCACATGCTGCGCATCAGCCCCCGGGAGATGGGCCAGCAGCGTGACAGCTACCGCAACCCCGAGTTGCCGCTGGCCCGTGAGCTGGGGGAACGCATCGTCCTGTTCATCCACGGGCTGCCGCAGGCCTGAAAGCGCCCTCAGGTATTGGCCCCGCCTGCCGATAACGCGGCTAAGAAGGCAGTGATCCGGGGGCAAGCCCACATCTGCGATGTCCTTGCAGGTACCGGCACCCGGCCGCCGTGCACCTGAGGATTCCCTGATGACCGATGCCCCCGCCGCCGAGGCGACCGAAGAACAAGCCCCGGAAAGCGCCCCGCTGCCCTGGGCGGACCTTGCCGCCGAGCACTTCCAGTTGCTGCGCCTGGCGCCGCTGCCGACCGACCGCAACAGCGGCGCCCGCCCGCTACGTTTCGTCCAGTTCGGCTACGCCGAGCGCCACGACAAGGCCCATAGCCTGCTGCGCATGGAAGTCCGCCTGCCGGGGCAGAAGGTGCGCAAGGAACAGAACCAGCTGGATATTCGCGTCGACCACGAAGCGCGCACGGTGCGCATCGGCGACCCGGCCGGTCTGCAGCTGGAGCCGCTGAACCGTGGCCTTGGCCGTTACCTGCTGGCGCAGGCGGTGCAGTGGCTGCAGCAGCGTTGCTCGCACTACCGGGTCGAGGGCATGAGCCTGCCGAACAAGGACGCCCTGAACGAAGACACCCGCCTGCGCCGCGACCATGTGCTGGGCAGCGTCGGCCTGGCGGTGGAGTACACCGACGGCCAGTTGCTCAAGGGGCGCGTGGTGGAAACGCCGGTGGGCCAGCTCAAGGGCGGCTGGAACACCGAGAAGGTGCAGCGCGTGGACAACCTCGAGGCCGCCGGCATGCTGCAGCAGGCCGAGCAGAACCTGATGGAGAAGGAAGCCCAGCTGCGTGAGCGTGACGAGCGCGTGGCCAAGTACCGCCGCGAGGACAGCGGCCTGCGCTTCACCATCACCTGCCTGGTGGCGTTCGCGGTGTTCCAGGCCGGGTTGCTGATCTGGATCGCCACCCGCTGACCTGCCCTACGCGATCCGTGTAGGAGCGGCCTTGCCGAGGCGTCGGACCGGTCGGAAAGGGCTGCGTAGCAGCCCCAGAATTTCAGCCTGCAGCACAGATCGCCGGGGCCGCGATGCGGCCCTTTCGCGACACAAGGCCGCTCCTACAGGGGACGGTGTTAATCCTTCAGACCCGCGCCTTGAACAGCTCCTGATGCTGCCGGCACTGCTCGGCGGTCAGCATGAACACCCCGTGGCCACCGCGCTCGAACTCCAGCCAGGCGAAGTCCACCTCGGGATAGAGCGACTCGACGTGCACCTGGCTGTTGCCCACCTCGACGATCATCAGGCCCTTGTCGGTCAAGTGGTCGGCCGCCTCGGCCAGCATGCGCCGCACCAGGTCCAGACCGTCGTTGCCGCAGGCCAGGCCCAGCTCGGGCTCGTGGTGGTACTCGGCCGGCATGTCGCCGAAGTCCTCGGCATCGACGTACGGCGGGTTGGACAGGATCAGGTCGAAGCGCTGCCCCGGCAGGCCAGCGAAACCATCGCCCTGCACGGTGTACACCCGCTCATCGAGGCCATGGCGCTCGATGTTCTGGTTGGCCACCTCCAGCGCGTCGAAGGACAGGTCGGCCAGCACCACCTCGGCGTCCTGGAATACCTCGGCGGCAACGATGCCGATGCAACCGGAGCCGGTGCACAGGTCGAGGATGCGCGCAGGCTCCGTGGCCAGCCACGGCTCGAAGCGTTTCTCGATCAGCTCGCCGATCGGCGAGCGCGGCACCAGCACCCGCTCGTCGACGATGAACGACATGCCGCAGAACCAGGCCTCGCCCAGCAGGTAGGCGGTGGGCACGCGTTCTTCGATACGGCGCTTGAGCAGGTGCTGCAGGCGTACCGTTTCGTCATCTTCCAGCGCGCAGTCCAGGTAGCTGTCGGCCACCTCCCAGGGCAGGTGCACCGCGCCGAGTACCAGCAGGCGGGCTTCGTCCCAGGCGTTGTCGGCACCGTGGCCGAAGAACAGCTCGTGTTCATGGAAGCGGCTGACCGCCCAGCGGATATGGTCGCGCAGGGTGCGCAGGCGGGATGTGATCACGGGGTACTCCTTTTCAGACAGGACAAAAGTCTAACAGCCCACACCGCACATTTGTTTCCTCCGATAGCCAAACAGATAGCCACAAGCCAGCAACCACGCTGTCTGCGCTGTCAACCATTCACATTGGCGTCAAGGCAAGGGAGAATAGGTACACAAAAGCCCTACCCAAGGAGCCCTTGATGTCCGTTCCAACCACGATGTTCCGCCTCACTGGCCGCGACTATCCGCCGGCCAAGCTGGGCCAAGCCAGCCTGATCGTCATCGACGCGCAGAAGGAATACCTGAGCGGTCCGCTGGCGCTGTCGGGCATGGACGAGGCCGTGGCGAACATTGCCAGGTTGCTCGATGCCGCCCGCAAGGCCGGCCGCCCGATCATCCATGTGCGCCACCTCGGCACCGTCGGCGGTCGCTTCGACCCCCAGGGGCCGGCGGGCGAGTTCATCCCGGGCCTGGAGCCGCGCGCCGGCGAGATCGTCATCGAAAAGCGCATGCCCAACGCCTTCAAGAACACCAAGCTACACGAGACGCTGCAGGAGCTCGGTCACCTCGACCTGATCGTCTGCGGTTTCATGAGCCACTCCAGCGTCAGCACTACGGTGCGCCGCGCCAAGGACTATGGTTATCGCTGCACCCTGGTGGAAGACGCCTCGGCGACCCGCGACCTGGCCCTGAAGGACACCGTGATCCCCGCCGCGCAGATCCACCAGTGCGAAATGGCCGTGATGGCCGACAACTTCGCCTGCGTCGCCCCCACCGCCAGCCTGGTCTGAGCCACGACCGCCCGGCGGACGGGCGGAACCCCAAGGTGACCGGCAGGTCGAAACCCGGATCAGCTCCACCAGATCCTGAGGAATTCGAATGAAGCTCAAAGGCAGTTTCGATGCCAAGCGCCTGCGCCAGCGCGAACCGAGCAACTGGGGCGCGCGGGTTGCCGCCGCTTTATCGGTGCTGCTGGCCACCCTGGGCATTTTGCTCGCCATGGCTGGTTTCGCCGGCCTGCTGGGCAATTACGCAGCGCTCGCCGAGCTCAATGCCAACCGCCCGCTGGCGGCGATTCTCGTCGTGGTCGGGCTGTTGCTGCTGTGGATCGGCGTGCGCGTCTGGCGACGCAGCCGCATCCGCCTGCGCCGTGGCCGCGAACTGAACCTGTCACCGCACCTGATGAAGAAGCACGACTGACAGATTTACACCTCCCCGTGTAGGAGCGGCCATGTGCCGCGAAAGGGCCGCAAAGCGGCCCCAGCAATCTTTGCATCAACACTGAATCCTGGGGCTGCTGCGCAGCCCTTTCGCGGCACAAGGCCGCTCCTACACAAACCGCGCGCAGCTCAGGGCTTCACTCCGACGCACAGTCGCGTAAACTACGCCGCCCACGTGGAGGCACCATGCAAGACGACGACTTTTCCCTCTTCCGCAGCCAAGTGCAGGGCGTCAAGCCGATCAAGCACGACCGCGCCGAAGTCGGCAAACCCAAGGCCGACCGCAAGCAGTTGGCCGGCCTGCGCCAGGCAGCGACCATCCGCAGCGACCAGCCACTGGTGATCGACGGCCTGTCCGACCAGTTCGTCATCGACGTCGGCGCCGAGGACGAACTGATGTGGCGCCGTGACGGCGTCCAGGAAACCCAGATCCGCAAGCTCAAGCTCGGCCAGATCGCCTTCGAAGGCAGCCTCGACCTGCACGGCATGAGCGTCGAGAAGGCCCGCGAGATGCTGTGGGACTTCATCGCCGAGGCGACCAAGCTCGAAGTGCGCTGCGTGCGCGTCACCCACGGCAAGGCCGCGCGCCTGGACGGCAAGCGCCCGATGATCAAGAGCCACGTCAACACCTGGCTGCGCCAACACCCGCAGGTGCTCGGTTTTGCCTCGTGCCAGGCCCGCCACGGCGGCACCGGCGCGGTGTACGTGATGCTCAAGCGAACCATGCTCGAAGGCCGCGACGAGTGACATCGCGCTTGCAGCGCCGCCGCCGCCACCGTACCCTTCGTCTTTGCGAAATTTTCCACAGGTAGATCCATGTCCCTGGAACAGAACTACACCGCGATCCTCAGCCAGATCGGCGAGGACGTCTCCCGCGAGGGCCTGCTCGACACGCCCAAGCGGGCCGCAAAGGCCATGAAGTACCTTTGCCGCGGTTATGAGCAAACCCTGGAAGAAGTGACCAACGGCGCGTTGTTCACCTCCGACAACAGCGAAATGGTGCTGGTCCGGGATATCGAGCTGTACTCGATGTGCGAACACCACATGCTGCCGTTCATCGGCAAGGCCCACGTGGCCTACCTGCCCAAAGGCAAGGTGCTGGGCCTGTCCAAGGTGGCGCGGATCGTCGACATGTACGCTCGCCGTCTGCAGATCCAGGAAAACCTCAGCCGCCAGATCGCCGAGGCCGTGCAGCAGGTGACCGGCGCCGCGGGTGTGGCGGTGGTGATCGAGGCCAAGCACATGTGCATGATGATGCGCGGTGTCGAAAAGCAGAACTCGACCATGCTCACCTCGGTGATGCTCGGCGAGTTCCGCGACAACGCCTCCACCCGCAGCGAGTTCCTCAGCCTGATCAAGTGATCGGCCTGTGTCCCGAGCCGACCCCATGGGGTCGGCTTTTTCATTTCAGGAGTTGCCCATGATCGTCAAAGCCCTGCGGGTTGGCCTCGGCCAGCTAATCGTGTTCGGCGACTGGATCAGCCGCCCGGCTAAAAAGAAGCGCGATGCCGCGGCCCAGGCCCAAGTCGAACAGCAGGCCAAGGGCCTGGCGCTGTATCAGTTCCACGCCTGCCCGTTCTGCGTGAAGACCCGCCGCACCCTGCACCGCCTGAACGTGCCGGTGGCGCTGCGCGATGCCAAGAACGACGCGCAGCATCGCCAGGCGCTGCTCGAAGGCGGCGGCCGGGTGAAGGTGCCGTGCCTGCGGATCGAGGAGGACGGCAAGGTGACCTGGATGTATGAGTCCAAGGACATCATTGCCTATCTGGACAAACGCTTCGCGGCGGTCTGACAGCACGTACACAACCCCTGTAGGAGCGG
The DNA here is from genome assembly GCF_003205295.1 of Pseudomonas mosselii. Classification (GTDB taxonomy): domain Bacteria; phylum Pseudomonadota; class Gammaproteobacteria; order Pseudomonadales; family Pseudomonadaceae; genus Aquipseudomonas; species Aquipseudomonas mosselii_B. The sequence goes on along the minus strand of NZ_QJRP01000007.1, from coordinate 218,028 downwards.
CCTCGTGTCGCGAAAGGGCCGCAAAGCGGCCCCGGCGATTTATACGTCGACGCTGAAATCCTGGGGCTGCTTTGCAGCCCTTTCGCGACACGAGGCCGCTCCTACACGGGGCGATAGCGGGTTCAATCCACCATCGGCACATGCCGTGGATGGCTGGCCACCCGCGCCAGCCAGGCCTGCACGGCCGGGTAACCCGCCAGGTCGAAACCGCCCTGGTGCGCCACATGGGTATAGGCATACAACGCCACATCGGCAATCGAATATTGCTCACCGACCAGGTAGGGCGTCATTTCCAGCTGCTTGTTCATCACCTTGAGCGCCTTGTAGCCGCCCTTGTGCAGCCCCTTGTATTCCTCCAGCCGGTCCTGTGGCAACCCCAGGTAGAACTGGATGAAGCGCGCCACGGCAATGTACGGCTCGTGGCTGTACTGCTCGAAGAACTGCCACTGCAGCACCTGGGTGCGCAGGCGTGGTTCACTGGGCAGGAACTCGCTGCCATCGGCCAGGTAGTTGAGAATCGCGTTGGACTCCCACAGGCAGGTGCCGTCCTCGAGCTTGAGCACCGGCACCTTGCCGTTGGGGTTCATGGCCAGGAACTCGGGCGTTTCAGTCTCGCCCTTGAGAATATCCACCGGGTGCCACTCATACGGACGGTCGAGCAGGCTCAGCATCAGCTTGACCTTGTAGCAGTTGCCCGACTGGTAATCCCCATACACCTTGTACATCGCCCCTCCCCTTTCACGCAGTTGCGCAGTAATACCCCATAGTTGGCGACTGTACGGCTAAATGCAATGCCTGCTGTATGGCAAGGATCACGCCATTGCACGGTAGCCTGAAAAAACTGCTTACACCTGTACAAGGAATTCCCCATGACCGATGCCACCTCCGCGCGCCTGCGGCCGCTGGCGGACAGCTCCCCGTCGGCGGTTGTCGCCGGCTTCATCGCCATGCTCACCGGCTATACCAGCTCGCTGGTGCTGATGTTCCAGGCTGGGCAGGCCGCCGGCCTGACCAGCGCGCAGATCTCGTCGTGGATCTGGGCCCTGTCGATCGGCATGGCGGTGTGCAGCATCGGCCTGTCGCTGCGCTACCGTACCCCGGTCACGGTGGCCTGGTCGACACCCGGCGCGGCGCTGCTGATTACCAGTCTCGGCGGCGTCAGTTACGGCGAGGCCATCGGGGCCTACATCACCTGCGCCGTGCTGGTACTGATATGCGGCCTGACCGGCAGTTTCGAGCGTCTGGTGCGGCGCATCCCCGCCTCGCTCGCCTCGGCCCTGCTGGCCGGCATCCTGTTCAAGATCGGCAGCGAGATTTTCGTCGCCGCCCAGCATCGCACGGTGCTGGTTCTGGGGATGTTCTTCAGCTACCTGCTGGTCAAGCGCCTGTCGCCGCGCTACTGCGTGCTGGCCGCGCTGCTGGTCGGCACGGCGCTGTCCGGCGCCTTGGGGCTGCTGGACTTCAGCGGCTTCCAGCTGGAGATCGCCACCCCGGTGTGGACCACGCCGAGTTTTTCGCTGGCGGCGACCATCAGCATCGGCATCCCGCTGTTCGTGGTGGCCATGACTTCGCAGAACATGCCCGGCGTCGCCGTGCTGCGCGCCGACGGCTACCAGGTGCCGGCCTCGCCGCTGATCTCGGCCACGGGGTTTGCCTCACTGCTGCTGGCACCGTTCGGCTCCCACGGGATCAACCTGGCGGCAATCAGCGCGGCGATCTGCACCGGGCCGCATGCCCATGAAGACCCGGCCAAGCGTTACACGGCTGCGGTATGGTGCGGGATCTTCTACGGCATCGCCGGCACCTTCGGCGCGACCCTGGCGGCGCTGTTCGGCGCCCTGCCCAAGGAACTGGTGCTGTCGATCGCCGCCCTGGCGCTGTTCGGCTCGATCATGAACGGCCTGAGCGTGGCCATGGGCGAAGCGCGCGAGCGCGAGGCGGCGCTGATCACCTTCATGGTCACGGCGTCGGGGTTCACCCTGTTCTCGATCGGCTCGGCGTTCTGGGGGATCGTGGCGGGGGTGCTGACCTTGCTGATCCTCAGTCCGCGCAGGGGCTGAAGCCCAACCCAGATCCACTGTAGGAGCGGCCTTGTGTCGCGAAAGGGCTGCGCAGCAGCCCCAGGATCTGAACGTCGAGCAGAGATTGTCGGGGCCGCTTTGCGGCCCTTTTGCGGCACAAGGCCGCTTCTACAGGGGCCATTACAGCCTGAAGTGACCAACCATCCCCTTCAGGTCACTGCCCAGCTGCGCCAGCTCGACGCTTGAGCGGGCATTGTCCTCCATCGCCAGCGCCGCCTGGTCGGCACTGCCACGGATCTGCGTAATGCTGCGGCTGATCTCCTCGGCCACCGAGCTCTGCTGCTCGGCCGCCGCGGCGATCTGCTGGTTCATCTGCTGGATCAACGACACCGCCGCGGCGATGCTGCCCAGGGCGCTCTCGGTCTGCAGCGTGTCGGCCACCGCCAGGCGCACCAGCTCGGTGCTGCCACGGATCTGCGTCACCGACTGCTGGGCGTTGCCACGCAGGCTGGCGACCAGCCGCTCGATCTCCTCGGTGGACTGCCGGGTGCGCCGGGCCAGGGCGCGCACCTCGTCGGCCACCACGGCGAAGCCACGGCCCTGCTCGCCGGCACGGGCCGCCTCGATCGCCGCGTTGAGCGCCAGCAGGTTGGTCTGTTCGGCCACGCTCTTGATCACCTCCAGCACATCACCGATGGTATGGATCTCGGCGCTGAGGCTGTCGATGCCGCTGCTGGCGGTCTCGGCCGCCAGCGCCAGCTGCTCGATGCGCTCCATGCTCTGGCGCACCACCTGCTGCCCCGACTCGACCTTGTCGTCGGCATCCTGGGCCGCCTGGGCCGCCTGCTCGGCGTTGCGCGCCACATCGTGAACAGTCGCGGTCATCTGCTGCATGGCAGTGGCCACCTGCTCGGTCTCATCCTTCTGGCTGCCCACTTCGCGGTTGGTCTGCTCGGTGACCGCCGACAAGGCCTGGGCGCTGCCGGCCAGCTGATCGATGCCCTGCTGCAGGCCACTGACGATGCCAGACAGCCCCTCGGCCATCTGCTGCATGGCCTGCAGCAGCTGACCGACTTCGTCGGCACGCGGCGACTCGGCCTCGATACCCAGCTCACCCGCGGCAATCCGCCGGGCACGGCTGATAACACGCTTGAGCGGCGCGACCACGGCACGAGTGATCAACCAGGCCGCCAGCACGCCCACCAGCAGCGCCAGGGCCGTGGCCGCGGCGATGGCCACGGTGTTGCGCGCAAGCTCCGCCTGCATGGCCTGCTCCTGGGCGAGGTAGGCCTGGTCGACCCGCGTGGTGACCTGCTCGGCCCGGGCCTGCAACTGATCCTTGATCCCCCGCTCCTGGCCCAGCAGGTCGGTGTACTCGTTGAGTTTCTCGGAGAAACTGGCGATATGCCCGGCCACTTCGCCCAGCACGCTCTGGTAGCCGGCGTCGGTGACTGCCGACCTGAGCTGCTCCACCAGGCTGCCCGCCTCCACCGTCTGGGCGATGCGCCCCTCGGCAACAGCCTCGCCGCCCTTGCGGCTCTGCTCCAGGCGCACCCGGGCCTCGTCCATGGCCTGCAACATCAACCGCGATACCTGCGCCACCTGCCCGGCCTGCTCGAGGAACTCGCTGCCTTGCTGGCCCTGGGACTGCTTGAGGGTGTAGGTGCCGTCATCGACCAGGCCGGCCTGCAGCACATCGAGGTTATTGGCCACGCTCGACACCGACCAGCTGGCCATGTCCAGTGCCAGCTCCTTGGCCTGCACAGCCTGGACGAACTGGTCGAAGGCCTGCCCGTAGGCGTTAAGGTCGGCCTCGGCCCAAGACAGCGCTGGCACCGCGCGGGCCCGCTCCACTAGCCCCTGCAAGCCAGTACGCAGGGCATCGGCCTCCTTGACGTCCGAGCGCAGGGCGAAGGCCTGTTCGTGCTGGCGCAGCTTCAACAGGTCGGTATTGAACTGGGCCATCTGCCGCAGCCCGTCGAAGCGCTGGCCGACGTTGGCCAGGGCGTACACACCGATGGCGGCCACCACCAGGGTGAGCAGCAACACCAGGGCGAAACCCAGGCCCAGCTTGCGCGCCATGCCCAGGTTGGCCAATACACCGTGCTTGGTCGCTGTCATCACCACCCTCCTCGCCTTTGGCCCTCTGCCAACAGCAAGAGTGGCAATGGCGCCGACCTCGTCACAAGGGCCGCGTGCGCGAATGGTGTCATTTAGCTATGAGCATGTCGCTTTCAGACCGCCGGAGGTCGCCCCGCATGCCGGAAGAACGCCTGGGCCCGTGAATCCTGCCCATAGGCGACATTGATGCGCAGCCAGTCACTGGCCCGCCCCTGCGGATCGAAGGCGCTGCCCGGGGTGAGCAGCACCGCATGCTCCAGCGCCAGCCGCTCCAGCTCGGCAAAGTCGCGCCCGGGCACCCGGGCCCAGACGAACATGCCACCAACCGGCTCGCAGAACACCTCCCAGCCGCAGGCCTCCAGCTGCCCCAGGGTCCTCGCCCGGTGCTGACCCAAGCGCAACCGCAGGCGCTGCACACTCTTGCGGTAGCCACCATTGGCGAGCATCTGTCCGACCACCTGCTCGGCGAAGCGTGAGGTGCCAATGCCGGCAACCATCTTCAGTTCGGCCAGGCGCGCGATCAAAGGTGGGTCGGCCACCAGGTAGCCAACCCGCAACGAACTGCTGAGGGTCTTGGAGAAGCTGCCCAGGTAGATCACCCGCTGTTCGCTGTCGAGGGTCGCCAGGCGCGTGGCCGGGCCGTCCTGGAAGTCCGCGTACAGATCGTCCTCGACGATCCGCAGGTCATGCTCACGAGCCAGCTCCAGCAGGCGGTAGGCGACCTTGGGTGTCAGGCTGGTGCCGGTCGGGTTCTGGTACAGGCTGTTGATGAACAGGCAACGGGGCTGGTGCTCGGCCAGCAACTGCTCGAGCACCACCAGGTCCGGGCCAGTGGCGGTGCGCGGCACCTCGAGCATGTGCACACCGTGCAGGCGCAGCAAGTTGTACAGGTTGTAGTAGCCGGGGCGCTCCACCAGCACCGTGTCCCCCGGCTTCAACAAGGTTCGCACCAGCAGGTCGAGGGCATGGCTGGCGCCCTGGGTGGTGACGATCCGCTCCGGCTCGGCGACGATATCCAGGCGCGCCAGCCCCTTGTGCAGTTGCAGGCGCAGGCTGGCCAGGCCCTGGGGCGGGCAGTAGTCGAACAGCGCCTCGGGCGCGCCGCGGCTGACCTGGCGGATGGCCTGGGCCAGTTCGGCTTCGGCGCGCCAAGCCACCGGCAGCCAGCCGCAGCCGAGCTTGAGCAATTGTTCATGCCCTTCGCGAAACTGCCGCCAACTGCCGTCGATTGCCTCGCCCCAGGGCTCACCGGGGTCGGGCCGCAGGCCCGGCTTGCGCTCGGCGACGAAGAAGCCCGCACCATGTCGCGCCTCCAGCCAGCCGTTGGCCGCCAGGCGGTCGTAGGCCTCGATCACGCACGAGGCGCTTACCGACTGCGCCTTGGCCAGCGCGCGGATCGACGGCAGGCGTGCACCGGGACGCAGGCGCTGCTGTTCGATCCAGGCCTGCAGGTGCTCGGTCAGTTGCTGGACCAAAGGGATGGAAAGGTCACGATCAAGATGAAAATGCATGGCAAGTGTTCGCTGTTTTCAGGCAAACAGTTAAGCATAAATGCCCCGCGGGTGTGCCTTGGCGAGCACAGCTTCGAAGGCCGATGCTGCCACCACTGTCACTGTCTTGCGGATCCGTCCCGATGCCCACTCGTCAAGCCCCAGCCCTGCTGGCTTTCGCCCTGTGCCTGATCACCCTGGCGGTGAACCTGCAGGCCCCGCTGTATATCACCTACGCCGATCTGTCCGGGCAAGGCGCGGCGGCGACCGCCGTGGCCTTCTCCGGCTATGTGCTCGGCGTGCTGCCGGTGCTGTTGGCCCTCGGCGGCCTGGCCGACCGGTTGGGCCGACGCCCGCTGATCCTGGTCGCGCTGGCCCTGTCGATGGTCGCCACGCTGCTCATGCTGCTGGCGCCGAGCCTGCAGATGCTGGGCCTGGCGCGCCTGTTCCTGGGGCTGGGCACAGGCCTTGCCTCGGCCACCGCCACCGCCTACATGAGCGAACTGATGGCGCCGGATGCCAGTGGCCGCGCCGCCACCTGGGTCACCGCCAGCACGTCGCTCGGTTTCGGCCTGGGCGCGGCACTGACCAGCCTGTTCCTGCTGAGCGGGCCGACCCTCACCCCCGGCAGTTTCCACCTGCAGCTGGCGCTGGCCGCCGTCGCGCTACTGCTGGTATGGCGCCTGCCCGACCCTCGCCCGGCGCAGCACAGCGCCATGCTGCGCCTGCCCTGCTACCCCGCCGGCAGCCTGGCCTATGGCCTGGCGATCCTGCTGGCCTGGGCTTGTGTCGGGCTGGTGATCGCCCTGCTGCCAGGGATCCTGCGCCAGCACGGGCTGAGCGCCTGGTCGGGGTTCTCGACCTTCTGCGTGATCAGCTGCGGCTTGCTGTTCCAGCCGCTGGCCCGGCGCCTGGCCAGTGCACAGGCGACCTTGCTGGGGCTGCTGATCCTGCCGTGCAGCTACGCGCTACTGGCCTGGGGGGCCGACAGGGGCAATCTGCTGGGTGTGCTGTTGGGCGCCGTGGCCGCAAGCAGCGCCTGCTATGGCTTCATCTACCTGGGCGGGCTGGCGGCGGTGAACGCGCTGGCCGGCAGCGAGAAGACCCGGGCCAGTGCCGGGTTCTTCCTGCTCGCCTACCTGGGATTCAGCCTGCCGGTGATCGTTACCGGATTGCTCAGTGACCGGCTCGGCTCGCGACTGGCGCTGATCGCCTTCGGCGGCGTATTGCTGCTCGGCTGCGCAGCCGTGGCACTGACCCTGTGGATAACCTCGGTCAAATCGCCAACGCGCCGCCATCGACAGTCAGGCTGTGCCCCGTCGTGAACGCCGCGCCATCGCTGCACAGGTACAGCACCGCGCTGGCGATCTCCTCGACCTTGCCGATGCGCCCGACCGGATGCATCGCCGCGGCGAACTCGGCCTTGCGCGGATCGGCCTCGTAGGCGCGGCGGAACATGTCGGTGTCGATCACCGCCGGGCACACCGCGTTGACCCGGATGCCCTTCTTCGCATACTCGATGGCCGCCGACTTGGTCAGGCCGATCACCGCATGCTTGGATGCCGCATAGATGCTCATCTTCGGTGCCGCCGACAGGCCGGCCACCGAGGCCGTGTTGACGATGGCGCCGCCGCCCTGGGCCAGCAGCAGGGGCAGTTGGTACTTCATGCACAGCCACACACCCTTGACGTTGACCCCCATGATCGCATCGAACTCCGCCTCGCTGCCCTCCGCCAGCCGCCCCTTCTCGATCTCGATACCGGCGTTGTTGAAGGCGTAGTCGAGGCGGCCATAGGCCTTGATGACCTGCTCGTGCAGCTGGCGCACGTCACTGTCACGGGTGACGTCGCAGGCGACGAACAGCGCCTCGCCGCCAGCCTGGCGGATCAGCGCCACGGTGGCTTCGCCCCCGCTCGCGTCACGGTCGGCCACCACCACCTTGAGCCCTTCGGCGGCGAATGCCTGTGCCGTCGCCCGGCCGATACCCGCCGCGCCACCGGTGACCAGGGCAACCTGGCCGGAGAAAGTCATGCTCATCACTGGCTCCTGCAAAAGGATGGGAAGTCGTGGCTGAGTCTAGTCAGGGCACCGCCGGGCTGGGCAGCATCATCAAGGACACGGTTGGACTACTATCGTTCGCGGTGATCTTGCGTGACGCGGCCCATTCAACCCGCCGATCATCAGCCCCTCACACTCGTTCAGGAGAACCCGCCATGCCCCACACCAACCGCCGTTTCCTGCTGACCAAGCGCCCGGTCGGCGCCGTGCGTCGTGACGACTTCACCTACGAGCAGGTGCCCGCCAGCGAGCCGGGGGAAGGCCAGGTACTGGTGAAGAACCTCTACCTGTCGCTGGATCCGGCCATGCGCGGCTGGATGAACGAAGGCAAGTCGTACATCCCGCCCGTGGGGCTGGGCCAGGTCATGCGCGCCCTCGGCGTCGGCGAGGTGGTCAGCTCCAAGCACCCGGACTACAAGCCCGGTGACCATGTCAGCGGTGCCCTTGGCGTGCAGGATTACTTCACCGGCGAACCCCAGGGCCTGCACCGGATCGATCCACGCCTGGCGCCCCTGCCCCGCTACCTGTCCGCCCTGGGCATGACCGGCATGACCGCCTACTTCGCCCTGCTCGATGTCGGCCAACCCAAGGCCGGCGAAACCGTGGTGATCTCGGGTGCCGCCGGCGCGGTCGGCAGCATTGCCGGGCAGATCGCCAAGCTCAAGGGCTGCCGCGTGGTGGGCATCGCCGGTGGCGCGCAGAAGTGCAAGTACCTGCTGGACGAACTGGGCTTCGACGGGGTCATCGACTACAAGGCCGAGGATGTGCTGGCCGGTCTCAAGCGTGAATGCCCCAATGGCGTGGATGTGTACTTCGACAACGTCGGCGGCGATATCCTCGATGCCGTGCTGTCGCGCCTGAACTTCAAGGCCCGTGTGGTGATCTGCGGCGCCATCAGCCAGTACAACAACAAGGAAGCGGTCAAGGGCCCGGCCAACTACCTGTCGCTGCTGGTCAACCGTGCGCGCATGGAAGGTTTCGTGGTGATGGACTACGTCAAGGAGTACGGCAAGGCCGCGCAGGAAATGGCCGGCTGGCTGGCCAGCGGCAAGGTGAAGAGCAAGGAGGATGTGGTGGAGGGCCTGGAGACCTTCCCCGAGACGCTGCTCAAGCTGTTCAGCGGGGAGAATTTCGGCAAGCTGGTGCTGAAGGTCTGATCATTGCGGTCTGCGCTCGCGCGCAGACAGATTGTGTGGGAGCGGGCTTGCCCGCTCCCACAGTCTCTCGGATCAGCCGCGAATTTCAGCCACCACAGCAGCCAGCGCCTTGGCCGGATCCGCCGCCTGGCTGATCGGACGCCCGATCACCAGGTAATCAGAACCGGCGTCCAGCGCCTGACGCGGGGTCAGGATCCGGCGCTGATCATCCTGGGCACTGCCCGCCGGGCGAATACCCGGGGTCACCAGCTGCAACGACGGATGCGCCGCCTTCAGTGCCGGCGCTTCCAGTGCCGAGCACACCAGGCCGTCCATGCCGGCCTTCTGCGCCAGCGCCGCCAGGCGCAGCACCTGCTCCTGCGGGTCGACATCCAGGCCGATGCCGGCCAGGTCCTCGCGCTCCATGCTGGTCAGCACGGTCACGCCGATCAGCAGCGGCTGCGGGCCACTGCGCTTGGCCAGCTCTTCACGGCAGGCCGACATCATGCGCAGGCCACCGGAGCAGTGCACGTTGACCATCCATACGCCCATCTCGGCCGCGGCCTTGACCGCCATGGCAGTGGTGTTGGGGATATCGTGGAACTTGAGGTCGAGGAACACTTCGAAACCCTTGCTGCACAGGGTCTCGACGATGCCTGAGGCGCTGCTGGTGAACAGTTCCTTGCCCACCTTGACCCGGCACAGGGCGGGATCGAGCTGGTCGGCCAGCTTCAGGGCGGCGTCACGGGTGGGGAAATCCAGGGCGACGATCAGGGGCGTCTGGCAGGCGGACATGGGCAGGGTCTCTTGGCAAGTCGTAAACGGCGCGCATTGTAAACGAAGTGGCGCGGGGTTTGGGGGCCGTGGGTCATGAGAATTGGCCCGGCCGCGGGCGACTCCTATAATTGAACCAACGGCTGCGGCAATGGCTCGAATGCCATGTAAGCGGTGCCCTACACGCTTTCAGGAGAATCTCGATGCCTTGGTATGCCTGGTTGATACTGCTTGTTGCTCTCGGGTCGATTGTCGGCGGGTTGATGATGCTGCGGGACACGGCGAAGAAGTTGCCGTTGACCGAGGAGCAGTTGAAGAAAGTGCATGAGCGCAATGCCGAGGCTGATGCCAAGGATGCGCAGGATCGCTGAAATCCCCTGGAGGTCGGCCGATGCAAGATCGGCCGGCTTGATCTGCTTGAAGCTACTCGACCGTCAATCTTTCACGATTGCGTTCCAGCAATGCGTTGCCAATACCGGGAATCTCCAGTAATTCATCCACGCTGGCAAATGGTCCGTGCGTCTCGCGATACTGCACGATGGCCTCGGCCTTGGTTTTGCCGATGCCGTTGAGCGCTTTTTGCAGGGTAGCGGCGTCTGCGTTGTTGAGGTTCAGCTTTGCGGATTGGGTGGGGGTGGCCAGACCAGTCGCCACCACCGGCGTGGGGTCGACAGGCGTTACCGCAGGCGCAGCGGTGGCGGAAAAAGCCAGGCTTGCAAATAGCGGAAGCAGTAGGTGGGAAAGGACAATATTGCGCATCATGTTCACTCCTTTGGCTCAATGGGTAGGCAGCGTTTCCGTAGCTGCGTGATTAAGCTAGCAAGGGGTGATTACGCGTGCGATGCGACAAGTATTGCAAAATCCGACGTTGTTGAAGGTTTGGTTCACCAGGCAAACCCATGCTGGTTGGGCATCAAAGCAAAGAACCGACTGCCGAAGCTGCCACTTCCTACACAGTTGAGTTTTTCTTTCCTCCCCATTACAGGGAAACAACTGACTACCAGCACACCAACTTTCAACGCCCCTTTTCCCACGACCACAGGGCTCTGCAAAGGCTATAAGCGCTTGCAGGACCGCTGGCGAGCACGGTGAAACCTCAGCGACTTGTAACCAGGTTTATCGCACAGCCGCACCGGTCAAGGCCGGGTCCCGAAGCTCAAGAGTATCGAGCCTTGCGTGAGTTCGAGTGATGTCGAGCCCAACCAGTACCGCAGCCAGCGCGATGAACATCTCGTAGATAAAGCCCACGTTGAACAGGGCCACATCGACAACGATGAAGAGTACCGAATGAATGAGGAAGAACGAGAGGAAACCAACGCTGGCGACAGGCATCTCGCGCAGGAGACTCATGGACTTGAACGCGCCCGACATTTTCACCAGCGGCAGCCCCAACCAAAGACCAGACAGGAACAGATAAAACAGCGGGTTGAGCAGGTGCGAAACATTTTCCAGATAGTAGTAGTAGGTCGCCTCACTACTGACTCCCAGGATTTCCGCCACGTTGATGTTATGTAGGTTCGTCTCGCCCTGGGCATTGTGCGAGGTCAGGAGCGGCACTGCATCGGCATAGTTGAACCAGTGGTAGCCCCAGCTGGTTTCCTCACCGAACGCGAACAGACTCACTGCGGCATAGAGTGCCAGCCAGCAGCGCTCCACGACAGAGCGGGATCGCATGAACAGGCTGCAGAAAACACCGAATGCCATGGCCCAAAGGAGCGCGGACAGTACCTCGAGGAAGGAGTCTTCGTTGGTGCTCAGAATTTGCTCGGTGACGCACCATTTCAAGGCCGAGGACTCGACCCAGGTGTAGTTATCAACAGCGCATAGCACGTACAACGCCACTACGAATACAACGGAGACCCTCAGGTAGGGGGCCTTCAACAGCCACTTCGACATCATTGAATCACTCGTCCATTTTTGCGCTACTGGTTTGCGCGGTGTCCATTTGAATGAAACGTTTCGTCCCTACAGGCGTTAGCACTGCTCTGACAATACAGATACTAATGAGAATCAGCAGCAACAAGTAGCACCATAGTGATGGCGAAATGCCTGCACTCGAAACTGCGACGCATCATACACGGTAATGGTAGTGAAAGGAAAAAAAACAACTGCATGGAAGGGGCAGATGTCGGGATAACGTTCGGCTTTTGGCCGCCTGCCCGCTAGCGTTCGCTTATGCGAACGCGATGAGTTGCAAGAGAAGTGGCTGTTAATTCAATGCAAAGCACAGAAAGCTCCCCGATATTTTTATTACCGAAAGCGCTAAATACGGAGCCACGAAAACACAACTAGCTTTGCATCAACTCACGGTACAAGGCAGCATACGACGCGACCATGGCATCGGCGGTAAATACCTGTTCATAGCGTAGTGCGGCCTGGGCGCCCATGACCGCAGCGCGTGCAGGATCATTCCATAGCTCGCTCATGGCACGACCCAGCGCCGCAGCGTCAGCCGGCTCCACCACAAGCCCGGTCTTGTCTGCAATATTGATGAACGTTGTGCCACAGCCCATTTCACAGGAAATCATGGGTTTACCAAACATGGCAGCCTCAAGCAGAGAAATACCAAAAGACTCGGAACGCAGGTGAGAGGGAAAAACGAAGGCATAGCAAAGCTGCAGCAAAGCCACCTTATCTTCATCAGGTAGACCTCCAAGGAAATGGACGTTCTGCAAGCCCAGCGCTTGAGCCTTCGCCTTGAGCTCCAGCTCTTGATATCCACCGCCAAGAATTACGACCGGCAGCCCCGTAGCCGCAGCGGCCTCCAGCAAGTAATCCAAGCCTTTGTAGTAACGAAGCGCACCAACAAACAAGAACCAGCGCTCACCAAAAGTGTGACGCCAACGCCGTATTGTTGACTCAGCAGGCTGTGGATAAGTGGCACGGTCTAGGCCATAAGGAATGACACTGAGTTTACTCTTGTAACGGCAAAGAACAGTGCTGCTTTCAGCATAATTAGGTGACGAGGCTACAACCCGATCGACACTATTCAGAAATCTTTGCATGAGTGGCTGGTAAAGCTTGAACAACCATTTCTGCTTAACGATGTCGGCGTGATAGCTGACCACCGTTGGCTTCTGAATACGGCTGGCAAAATGCACGAGATCCATGTAGGGCCAGGGAAAATGGTAGTGCACAATATCGGCCTGTTCAGCCAGTTGGACAAAATCGGCGAACGCAGACAATGAGAACCCGGTAGAAGCCAAGTGCAGGTCCAGCTTCGAACGATGCGTAAGATGATGCCCAATCGTTTCGTTGCGAGCGGCCCCTCGCTCGCTCAGATACAAGACTTCTGACTGAAGGCCGTACCGTGCCCCGCCTTCAGCAATTTGATAGATGACCTGCTCGATCCCCCCCATGGTTTCAGGGTAATAGGTCTTGAAAAAATGCAGAACCTTGATCATCGCCCCTCGCTGATTTTTTTATAGACCTGGACGGTAGCTTGAGCACAGCGCTCCCACGAAAAACCACTTGCATGCTGCAACCCATCGGCCTTAGCCCCCCTCCGCCAGGCTTCATCTTCCAGCCCCTGGCGCAGTATGGCACTTAGACCATCCACATCATCCGGCACACACATCAGCGCTGCCTTTCCTGCCACCTCCGGCAACGAGGAACTATTGGAGCACACCACGGGAACCCCAGAACTCATGGCCTCGAGCACTGGTAAACCAAATCCTTCGTAATGTGAAGGAAAGGCAAATAGCCTGGCTCCCGCATACAGCAGCGGCAGATCTTCGCTGGCAACAAAGCCTAAGTAACGCGCCCACCCTTGCTGCTGAGCCTTGCCAATGCGCTCGTGAATAGCTTCACTGCGCCAACCGTGATAACCACTAAGCACGAGGGGCCAGCGTTGGCGCAGCGCCAATGGCAGCTTGCCATACGCATCCAGTAAGGTCTCGATGTTTTTACGTGGTTCGATAGTACCCACGAATAAACTGTAGGCTCCCGGTTCCAGTCCATACCGTAGGAGTGTGTCGTGCAGCACGTGCGGACTTCGAGGATAAAACTCTGGCGAACTGGCCAGTGGTACCGCATGGATACGCTCAATGGGCCATGCGAAGTAATCGGCCAACTCCTGACGGGTGTACTCCGAGTCGGTGATTAAAGCATCTGCTCGCTTGAGCGTAAGCGAGAGTTCTTTCTGCAGGAAGCGCACGATCTGAGGGGCGTGGCAATGTGCCCACGTAAACGGCGACAGATCGTGAAAGGTCGCCACGCTTCGACCCTCGAACGGTGGCAGATAGTAATTGGGACTGTGGTAGATATAGTCCCCATGACCTCGTAATGCATGTTTGCGCAGATATGGCATAAGCCTACGGTAGGCTTCGACAGCCAAGCCATTCTTCTGAACAAATCGTTTCAGGCCATGAACAGCGTCGGATTGGTCAGACGCTGCTGGAATGCCAGCCAAGAATCGCCTTCCGGCGAAAAACTGAATATCGGTGATTTCCCTGTTTTGTTGCAACCTGGTAGCCAGCTCATAGGTATAGCGACCTATACCGGTAAGCGGAAAGCGAACCGGTTCGACGGAGAGTATTAGCTTCATTTACTCGCAAGCATCCAACCTAAGGTATTGTCCAGCGATGGAGTTTGCCAACCCGGCACAAGTCCACGAAGGCGCGCGTTGTCGCCACACAAGGTCTTTACCTCATTAGCACGAACAAACGCTTGATTGACCTGCACTCCAATCCGATGCCCCGTAATAGCCTCACATTTGGCAATCACTTCACGCAGGGAGTGTGTTTGGCCGGAGCTAACGTTCACCGTTTGCCCCACCGGCCTGGCCTCAATGAGCCCGCGGTAAGCCTGAACAACTGCACGGACATCGCTGAAGTCGCGCCATACGTCGAGATTACCGAGCTCGATGGTCGCTGCTTTATGTTGGAAGTGCGCAACAATCTTGGGCAGGAGAAAATTCTCAGCCTGACCAACACCTGTATAGTTGAAGGGACGCGTGATAACGATCGGCAGGCGGTCAAACCACAAGCGAGTCATGTACTCCATTGCCAGCTTGCTGACTGCGTAATCGTTGGCCGGCGCAGGCAGCGCCTGCTCATCCAGCATGCCTTCGGAGGTGTTGCCGTAAACATTTGCACTGCTGGCTATCAATACGCACTCTGGCACCTTGCCGCAAGCCGCGACGGCTTCGAGCAAGTTACGGGTGCCAATCAGGTTAACCTGATAGAACGCGTCGGCAGCGCCATGCCCCACGAATGCAAGAGCAGCCAGATGCACAACGACATCCGGCTGCAGTTCGGCCAGCAACGCACGCAATCCCATTCCATCGAGAAGATCGACCTGGTGGTAATCAGGCACGGACAGTGGCTGACTACCCGTACCGATTACCTCATAGCCACTGGCTTTCAGTTCGGCCGCCATGTAGCGTCCGGTAAAACCGTGAATACCCGTGATCAACGCGCGCTTGCAGGCCTTTGGCATCAGAACGAGATCCCTTTTTCGTTACGACGCAGGTCGGCTTCGACCATCATGCGGCATAGTTCCTCCAGAGTGGTCTTGGGTTCCCAGCCCAGTATTTGCTTGGCCTTGGCTGGGTTACCGATCAGCAACTCCACTTCTGCGGGACGGTAGAACTTCGGATTGATGACGACCAACACTTTGCCACTCGCAGCACATGCGCCCTGCTCTGCCTCCTCCTTGCCACTCCAGTTGATCTGGATACCCACCGCCTTGAAGGCCATGGAGACGAAATCACGTACGGTCTCGGTGCGATTGGTGGCAAGCACGAAAGTATCTGGCTCATCAGCCTGCAGCATGCGCCACATACCCTCGACGTATTCTTTGGCGAAACCCCAGTCACGCTTGGCGTCGAGGTTACCCAGTTCAAGCTTGTCGAGCAGGCCGAGCTTGATCTTGGCAACCGCGTCGGTGATCTTTCGCGTAACAAACTCACGACCACGCAGCGGCGATTCATGATTGAAAAGGATACCGCTGGTAGCAAAGATACCGTAGGACTCTCGGTAGTTGATGGTCATCCAGTGAGCATACAGCTTGGCCACACCATAAGGGCTGCGTGGGTAGAATGGCGTGGTTTCGACCTGGGGTATCTCTTGTACCTTGCCGAACATCTCCGAGGTGGAAGCTTGGTAGAAGCGGACCTTTGGATTGACGATACGAATGGCTTCGAGCAGGTTCACAGCGCCCAGACCGGTTATTTCAGCGGTCGTCAAAGGTTGCTCGAACGAAACGCCAACGAAGCTTTGTGCTGCAAGGTTATAGACCTCGGTAGCCTCGGTAGTCTGGAGCAGGCGAATGCTAGCAGAGAGGTCGGTGAGGTCGTACTCGACCAAATGCAGGTTCGGATTGGTGTGAATCCCCAATTCCTCGATGCGCCAGAAATTAACCGAGCTGGTGCGACGGTAGGTCCCATAGACCGTATAGCCTTTTTCCAGCAGCAGTTCCGCCAGATAGGCGCCGTCTTGACCAGTGATCCCTGTAACGATTGCTTTCATGCGACTTAACCAACTCCAATAGTGCCGTGCGGGCATGTGTGATTGTTACGATCCAGCGCGCGATTCCAGCCACACGCATGCAGATTCAGTGGGAGAGTATACATCCGTTACCTTGCAGGCTCGACCCAGAAAACCGACAGGTGCTGGTGAGTAAACAGCCAAACAGCAACCTCACAGAGCCATCATTTTGCCTCCAGTGACTCCACACCAATCACCCGTCCGGAAAATCGCGCGACGCATTGGTAGCGACCGAGCAAAGCTGCCGACCACAACATCGCTGAAGCGCCTGCTTGATCCGAAGGGCACATCCTGCGCTTCTGGATTACCGCCGTCGCCCTAAAATCTACTAATGCACACTGCCCATACCTTCGTTATCATGCACCCATTGACGACGCCCCACAGCGCGGCTCCACATATTGCATGGAAAGCATTAATAACGTGTTTAATGGATCTCCCGAGCGCGCTCGGAACCGCACCGAGCAGCTGACGAGCGCATCTTTTCCCACGCGCCTACATCCCCGTGCTTCCCAGGATCTGCCGCTGGGCGTCGGAAAATTCTCTATCCCTCGCCGCCTGGAAATTCCAGCACGGAAGTTGCCGCCCCGGTGGTAGACTCCCTTCCAGGCCGCTCGATCTGCACCAGCGGCAAGTAGTCAATTCAACGCCGCCACTTGAAATCACTTCAAAGTCGGGCCTCATTCACTTGCCAGGGCATGGGATCTCTCACCAGGGACAGATTGAGCCCCCTCCTGCAGCGTCCATCCTCCGCAACCGGTAATATCATGGCTTCAGTGAAACTACAAAACGGGAAGGTTTTCAGTTCCGAATCCGGCACCTCGCTACTCGACAGCGCCAGAGCCGCAGGCATCACCCTGGAATACAGCTGTCGTACGGGCCGCTGTGGCGTCTGCAAAACAAGGGTGGTGCGTGGCGAAACTGAAGCCTTGCGTGAAGAGACATCGCTGAACACAGAAGAACGCGCCGCCGGGATGATCCTCACCTGCTGCCGCCATGCCGTAAGCGACGTCGAAATCGATGCCGAAGACCTCGGCGCCCTAGGCGACATCGTGGTCAAGACCGTACCATGCCGCATCGACCGCCTTACTCGCCTGACCGACAATGTGATCGAGGTCGTACTGCGGGTCCCGCCCACTGGCAAGCTCACCTACCTGCCGGGTCAATACCTGGACGTGATCGGTGAAGGTGGCCTGCGCCGCAGTTACTCCATAGCCAACGCCCAGCGCGAGGACGGCAAGCTCGAGCTGCAAATACGCGAAGTCGCACAAGGCCTCATGTCGCAATACTGGTTCGGCAGTGCCAAGCACAACGACCTGCTGCGATTGGAAGGACCGCTGGGCACCTTTTGCCTACGCGACAAAGAAGCCTCCACCATCGTGTTTCTCGCCACTGGCACAGGCATCGCGCCAGTGAAAGCCATGCTCGAACAATTGCTGGACAACCCCGAGTTGGCAGCGAGCAAGAAAATCTACATCTACTGGGGCGGACGCACCCCCGGCGATATCTACTGGACGCCCCAACTCGAAGGCCTCAACGCCGAATTCATTCCGGTACTATCCCGAGCCAACGGTGACTGGCACGGGCGCACCGGCTACGTGCAAAAGGCACTGCTCGATGATGGCATCGAGCTTACTGATGCGGTCATCTATGCCTGCGGTTCGGAAGACATGATCCACTCCGCCCGTGAGGCGCTGACCGCGGCCGGACTACCGGCCAAACACTTTTACTCCGATGCATTTGTAAGCTCAAACTAACAAGGAGCAGTCATGAAAGCAGTCATTTTGGCAGGTGGGCTGGGGACACGCTTGAGCGAGGAGACCGGTACTCGTCCCAAGCCCATGGTCGAGATCGGCGGCAAGCCGATCCTTTGGCATATCATGAAAATGTACTCCTCGCACGGCATCAATGACTTCATCATCTGCTGCGGCTACAAGGGCTACATGATCAAGGAGTACTTCGCCAACTACTTCCTGCACACTTCTGATGTCACCTTCAACATGCGCGACAACAGCATGGAAGTGCATGACAAGCGTGCCGAAGATTGGAACGTGACGTTGGTCGACACTGGCGAAACCTCGATGACCGGCGGCCGCCTGCGTCGTGTGGCTGATTACGTACGCCACGAGGAAGCCTTCTGCTTCACCTACGGTGATGGCGTCGGCGACATGGACATCAGTGCCACCATTGCCTTCCACAAACGCCACGGCAAGGACGCAACGCTGACCGCCACCTATCCGCCAGGCCGTTTCGGTGCACTGGACATCAGCAATGGCCAGGTCCTGAACTTCAAGGAGAAGCCCAAGGGCGACGGTGCCATGATCAACGGCGGTTTCTTCGTACTTTCGCCGAAGGTGCTCGATCGTTTAAGCGACGACAGCACCGTCTGGGAACAAGCGCCGCTGATGGGCTTGGCCGACGACGGCCAACTGATGGCCTACGAGCATGCCGGCTTCTGGCAACCGATGGACACCCTGCACGACAAGAACCTGCTGGAAAGGCTGTGGCAAACTGGCACCGCGCCGTGGAAATCCTGGGAATAATGTGAACATGAAAGCTTCCGTCTCGGCCGCCTTCTGGCAAGGCAAGAAGGTTTTCCTCACTGGCCATACCGGTTTCAAGGGCAGTTGGCTGGCCCTTTGGCTGCAGGGCATGGGCGCACAGGTTAAAGGCTTTGCCCTGGCGCCGCCGACTACACCGTCACTGTTCGAACAAGCGCAAGTCGAGCGAGGCATGCACTCTTCGCAGATTGGCGACATTCGCGACCTCGCAGCCATCACCGAAAGCATGACGGCATTTGACCCGGACATCCTGATCCACATGGCGGCTCAGCCGCTGGTGCGCCTTTCGTACCGCGAACCGGTGGAAACCTACGCCACCAACGTGATGGGCACAGTACACGTGCTGGAGGCCGCGCGCCGGTGTGCGAATCTACGCGCCATCGTCAATGTCACCACCGACAAATGCTACGAAAACCAGGAGTGGGAATGGGGCTACCGTGAAAACGAGCCCATGGGCGGCCACGATCCCTACAGCAACAGCAAGGGCTGCGTCGAGCTGATAACCAGCGCCTACCGAAACTCGTTCTTCAACACCGAACATGCTGCGGCCCTGGCCTCGGCACGTGCCGGCAATGTCATCGGCGGCGGTGACTGGGCCGACGACCGGCTAATCCCCGATATCCTTCGCGCCGTTGCGCAGGGCCAGCCGGTGGTGGTACGCAACCCCAAGGCCACCCGTCCCTGGCAGCACGTTTTGGAGCCGCTCAGCGGTTACCTTGTACTGGCCCAGCAGCTATGGGAGCATGGCCAATCCGTTGCGCAAGGGTGGAACTTCGGGCCACGGGACGAAGATGCACGCCCCGTCGAATGGATCCTCGACCACATGACCCAGGCGTGGGGCGATGGCGCCGGCTGGCAACTGGACAACGACCCACAGCCGCATGAGGCCCGCTACCTGAAACTGGATATTTCCAAGGCTCGCACCCACCTGAAGTGGGAGCCGACCTGGAACCTCGAGACCACCTTGACCCGCATTGTCAACTGGCACCGCGCCTGGCTGCAGGGCGATGACATGCATACCCAATGTGCAAACGAAATCGACAGCTACATGGCAGCCATGGCCTCTGGCGCCTAAATCACTATTAGCTTGAGCAGGAACTACTTATGACCCCCGATATGCTCCGTCAGGAAATCAGCCAGCTCGTCGAGCGCTACGCTCAGACCGCCATGGCTGCCAAACCTTTTGTTGGGGGCGAAACAGTCATCCCTCCTTCGGGCAAGGTAATCGGAGCCCGTGAGTTGCAACTGATGGTCGAAGCCTCGCTGGACGGCTGGCTGACCACTGGCCGTTTCAACGCCGAGTTCGAGAAGAAGCTGGCCGAGTTCCTCGGCGTCAAGTACCTGATCACCGTAAACTCTGGTTCGTCGGCCAACCTGGTGGCCTTCAGCACCCTGACCTCGCCCAAGCTGGGCGAGCGCGCCATCAAGAAAGGCGACGAAGTGATCGGCGTGGCCGCCGGCTTCCCGACCACCGTCAATCCGATCGTGCAGTTCGGCGCCATCCCGGTGTTCGTCGACGTCGACATGGCTACCCACAACATCGATGCCGACCTGATCGAGGCTGCCATCACCCCGAAGACCAAGGCCATCATGCTTGCCCACACCCTGGGCAACCCGTTCAACCTGGCCAAGGTCAAGGCGATCTGCGAGAAGTACAACCTGTGGCTGGTCGAAGACTGCTGCGACGCCCTGGGCGCCAAATTTGACGGCAAGCTGGTCGGGACCTTCGGCGACATCGCCACCCTGAGCTTCTACCCGGCCCACCACATCACCATGGGTGAAGGCGGCGCTGTGTTCACCAACAACGCCCAGCTCAAGCTGATCGCCGAATCGTTCCGTGACTGGGGCCGCGACTGCTACTGCGCGCCAGGCTGCGATGACACCTGCGGAAACCGCTTCGGCCAGCAGTTCGGCAGCCTGCCGCAAGGCTACGACCACAAGTACGTGTACGCCCACCTGGGCTACAACCTGAAAATCACCGACATGCAGGCGGCCTGCGGCCTGGCCCAACTGGACCGAGCACCGGAGTTCATCGAAACCCGCAAGCGCAACTTCACGCTGCTAAAGGAGCGCCTGTCGAGCCTGAGCGACTTCCTGGAAATCGCCGAGCCGACCCCGAACAGCGAGCCGTCCTGGTTCGGCTTCCCGGTCACCCTGAAGGAAAGCGCCGGGGTCAAACGTGTCGACCTGCTGAAGTTCCTCGATCAGCACAAGATCGGTACCCGCCTACTGTTCGCTGGCAACCTGATCCGCCAGCCGTACTTCCACAACGTGGAATACCGCGTGGTCGGCGAACTGACCAACACCGACCGGACCATGAACCAGACCTTCTGGCTGGGTGTGCAGCCTTCGCTGGGCCAGGAGCACTTCGACTTCGTCGGTGAAAAACTGGAAGAATTCTTCGGGATCGGTTTCTAACTTATGAAAGCTTCAGATGCAGTGGCAAAAGTTCTGGCGGACCATAACGTCCTCTATGGTTTTGAGCTCATCGGTGGAATGATCGCCCATCTGGTGGACAGTATTAACTTGCTCGGCAAGACCAAGTTGGTATCCATGCACCATGAGCAGGGCGCGGCCTTCGCTGCATCTGCGGTCGCACGTGCGACCCATCACTCAATCATGGGCGTGGCACTGGGCACCAGCGGCCCAGGCGCCACCAACCTGATTACTGGGATTGCCGACTGCTGGCTGGACAGCCATCCGTGCGTGTTTCTCACCGGGCAGGTGAATACCCACGAGCTCAAGGGCGACCGCCCCATCCGCCAGCAGGGCTTCCAGGAACTCGACAGTGTGGCCCTGGTGAGCAGCATCACCAAGTATGCGCACCAGGTCACCCACGTCGACGAACTCATTCCAAGCCTTCTCAAAGCGCTGCGTATCGCCCGCGAAGGCCGTCCAGGGCCGGTCCTGCTGGACATCCCCATGGACATCCAGCGCGCCGAAATCGACGAGGCGGTGCTGAACCAATTGCTCAAGGCCAGCCTGGCGGCCCCAGTGGCCGAACCTCAGGGCTCGCATGCCGAGGTCTGGGCCACGCTGGCCAAGGCGCAGAAGCCGCTGTTCCTGATCGGTGGCGGCGCCGTCAACTGCCCCAACTTCAACCGCTGGCTGAGCCAGGTGGGCAAGCTGGGCATTCCCCACGTCGCCAGCCTCAAGGGCGCCGAAAAGCTCACCGCCAGCGAGCACTACCTGGGCATGCTCGGGGCCTATGGCACCCGCGCCGCCAACCATGCCGTGCAGAACTGCGACCTGCTGGTCGTCTTCGGCAGCCGCATGGACGTGCGCCAGACCGGCGCCAAGACCGAAACCTTCGCCGCCAATGCACAGGTCATCCAGTTCGACCTCGATGCGGCGCAGCTGGACAACCGGGTCAAGGCCCAGCAATCGATCCACGCCGAACTCGATGGCGTGTTCGCCGACTTCATCGCCCACGCCGCCACCCTGCAACCGGCACCGGCTGCCTGGCGCACGCACCTGGCCAAGATATTCGAGCAGTCGTTCGTCGATGAGTACGCGGCCTGGAGCATCAGCCCGTTCGAGCTGCTGAGCAGCCTCAACACGCTGACCGCCGACCGTGCGCTGGATTACGTGGCCGACGTCGGCAACAACCAGATGTGGGCCGCGCACACCCTGCGCCTGGGCGCCAACCAGGCCATGCACCACTCCGGTGGCCTGGGCACCATGGGCTTCGCCATCCCAGCCGCGGTAGGCGCGAGCATCGCCGGTGACAAACCGGTCATCGTCATCACCGGCGACGGCGGCGCGCAGCTCAACATCCAGGAACTGGACATCATCGCCCGCGACCAGCTGCCGATCCTGACCATCGTCATGAACAACCACTCGCTGGGCATGGTGCGTGGCTTCCAGGAGATGTACTTCGAAGGGCGCAACTCCTCGACCTACTGGAACGGCTACACCTCGCAGTTCAAGGCCTTGGGCGAAGCGTACGGCATACCGTCGCACAGCGTGGTCGACATGCAGGCCTTCAATGCAGCAGTGGCCGAGTTCCTGACCAATGGCAAGCCGATGCTGATCGAAGTGCTGATGCCCGATGCCCGAGAATGCCGCCCACGCCTTGAGTTCGGCCGGCCGATCGACGAGCAGTCGCCACTGATGGAACTGGGCCGATGAGGCTGGCGATCCTCGGGGCCAGCAGCCACATTGCCAAGGACCTGGTCGCCAGCATCGCCGCACATACCGCCTACGCCTGCACTCTGTTCGTCCGCGCGCCCGCCGCGCTGGACGCCGAACTGCAGGCCATCGCCGCGCGCAAGGGCTATGCGGTCAGCGACTATGCCGGTTTCGACGCCAGCTGCACGTTCGACGCGATCATCAACTTCGTCGGCGTCGGCGACCCGGCGCGCGCCGTGCAGATGGGCAAGGAAATCTTCACGGTCACCGAGCAGTACGACAACCTGGCGCTGGAGTACCTGCGCAGCCACCCGGCGTGCCGCTATATCTACCTCAGCAGCGGCGCGGCCTACGGCAGCAACTTCGCAGCGCCGGTGACCGAGGCCTCGCACGCGGTGTTCCCGATCAATGGTCTGCGCCCGCAGGACTGGTATGGCGCGGCCAAGTTCCAGGCCGAATGCCGCCACCGTTCGCTGCCCGAGGCGGCGATCGTCGATGTACGGGTGTTCAGCTACTTCAGCCATCGCCAGGCCCCGCAGGCACGCTTCTTCCTCAGCGATATCCTGCGTGCACTGCACAACGGCAGCGTGCTGGAAGTGGCAGCAGACGACATGCTCAGGGATTACCTGACGCCTGCCGATTTCCTCCAACTGATCGAACGCATCCTGCAGGCGCCGCCCTGCAATGCCGCCATCGACTGCTACAGCCAGGCGCCGGTCGGCAAATTCGAACTGCTGGCGGCACTTGGCGAAGCCTTCGGCCTGCAGCACAGCATTGCCGGCGACCAGGCGCGGGTCAATGCCACCGGTCCCAAGGCCCATTACTATTCGCACAACCGCCGAGCCGAACAGCTGTTCGGCTACGTGCCCGGCGACTCGTCGCTCAGCGGCGTGATGCGCGAGATCAGGCAGCAGCTCGATGCAAGAGACTAAACCGGCGTCCTCCTGGCTGCACAAGCTGCTGCAGGTCAAGCTGTTCCGCTTCCTGCTGGTGGGCGTGCTCAACGCGGCGTTCGGCTACGGCTGCTTTGCCGGGTTCCTGTACCTGGGCCTGCACTACAGCGCGGCCTTGCTACTGGCCACCATCCTGGGCGTTGCCTTCAACTTCAAAAGCACCGGGGCCCTGGTGTTCGGCTCGAAGAACAACAAGCTGATCTTCAGATTCGTGGCCGGGTATGGCGTGGTCTATGGCACCAACGTGGCCGGCATCGCAGCACTCAAGCTGCTGGGTGTCGACCCTTACCTGGCCGGCATGGCACTGATCGTGCCCATGGCCCTGCTCTCCTTTGTCATCAACAACAGGTTCGTTTTCAATTATGCGTAAGCTGATCAGCATAGTGACTCCCTGCTACAACGAAGAAGCCAACATCGATGAGCTGTACCAGCGCATCGTCGAGGTTATGTCACGCCTTGATTACGATTACGAACATGTGTTCATCGACAACTGCTCTACCGATGGCAGCCACGCCAAGCTGCGCGCCCTGGCCGAGCAGGACAAGCGCGTCAAGCTGATCTTCAACGCCCGCAACTTCGGCCATATCCGCTCGCCTTACCATGCCCTGCTGCAGGTCAATGGTGACGCCGCCGTGCTGATCGCCTCGGACCTGCAAGACCCGCCCGAGATGATCGAAGAGTTCGTCAAGAAGTGGGAAGAAGGCTTCAAGACCGTAATGGCGGTGAAGCCGGAGAGCGAAGAGTCGCGCATGATGTTCCTGATACGCCGCGCTTACTACCGCTTCGTCACGCGCATCTCGGAAGTGCCGCTGGTGCAGAACGCCACCGGTGCCGGCCTGTTCGACCGTGCGGTGCTGGACATACTGAAGAAGATCGACGACCCGTACCCGTACTTCCGCGGCCTGCTGTGCGAAATCGGCTTCCCGATCGCCACCGTGCCGTTCAAGCAGCCACGCCGCCAGCGCGGCATCACCAAGAACAACTTCTACACCCTGTACGACATCGCCATGCTGGGCATCACCAATCACTCGAAGGTGCCATTGCGCCTGATGGTGATGGGCGGCGGCCTGCTCGCGGGCTTGAGCCTGCTGGCCGCTTTTGCATTCCTGATCGCGAAGCTTATTTTCTGGAATTCGTTCCAGATGGGTATCGCACCCCTGCTGATTTCACTGTTTTTCTTCAGCTCGGTGCAAATCCTGTTCCTCGGCATGCTCGGCGAGTACCTGGGGTCGGTGCACACGCAGATGCGCAACATGCCGCTGGTGGTTGAAGCAGAACGTGTGAATTTTGACTGAGCTTAGGGAAAAGTATTTTGAACTCACATAACCTTCATGCCAGAGCAGGAAACCAGCAGCCCTCCACTCACCTCGGCTGGCGGAGAATTGTCAGTGAAGACTGGCGGCTAATGCTTATCGGCGCAATTGCGTCTTTCTTCCTTGCAAGTTTAATAACTACTGGCGTACCCGCCGGTTTTATTCCAGACTTATCAGTGCCATACGGCTATAACGGCGACTCCATCTTTCACGCCTGGATGGCCAACCGTGTCGATGAGGGCTGGATTTTCAACAACGACAGAAGCGGGTATCCTTTCGGCTCAAATTTTCTGGATTACCCGGGTGCCGATGCCGGCAACCACTTTGTCATCAAACTGCTCTCTAGTTTGACCGGGGGTTGGGTCGGGGGACTCAACCTGTATTTCTTGATCGGATTTCCGATTTGCTTTGTAGCCAGCTATATTACAGCTCGCGCATTCGGACTGAATCGCAGCTTCTCCGTAGCAGTCGCCTTGCTCTATAGCTTTACACCTTTCCATTTCCTGCGTTTGGTATACCAACATCTTTTTTATACATGGTATTTTGTAGCACCTGTATTTTTCTACTTGGCACTCAGTGTCTATCGCACCGGTCAAGAACCAACCGCTAGCAGCCTGCGTCGCCGAATTGCCATGGGCATTCCGGCAACACTGGGACTATTCATACTTGCCTCATTTGGTGTTTATTACGCTGTATTCGGGGTCATCGTCATTGGCTTTGCCGGCCTGTTGAGCTGGGCAAGTTCGAAACATCTTCAAGGCCTGAAAAAGTCCATTCTATTGAGCTGCGCCATTGGAACAGGGGTTGCCCTTAATATCGCGCCCAATGTGCTAAACACCTTCACTAATGGTGTAAACGAAGAAGCGGCTCACCGCTCGCCAGGCCAGTCGGAACATCTCGGCTTCAAGTTGATGCAGTTGTTCCTACCACGTCTGGATCACAGGTCTTCAGCACTGGCTAACCTGACGCAGGCATACAATAACGGTTCGCCGTTGATCAACGAGAATGCCACGGCAACACTCGGCATGATCGGTTCCGCAGGGCTGGGCCTCGTGTTTCTATTCTTGGTATTCAGGCCCTCGGGCGCTGCCAATGATGAACGTCTACGCCTGCTGGCTGCAATTACCTTCGTGCTTTTCATGTTTGGCACTATAGGTGGGCTTGGTACGGTATTTGCCTGGTTCATATCTCCCTCTATTAGGGGTTGGAACAGAATCAGCGTATTCATTGCGTTCAGCACCGTATTGTTCACTTTTATTGCTTTGCAGATCCTGTTGAAGGAAAAGGCTCCACGCTTCGCTCGCCACGCCACAGCTATTGCCGCAGTCGCGCTGCTGTTCGGTCTGCTTGACCAGACCACTTCTGCCTGCAAAAGCTGCTACGTTCAACGCAAGGCCGAGTTCGAAAACGACAAGCATTTTGTCCAGGCCATCGAAAGCGCCTTGCCTCCTGGAGCCGCTGTTTATCAACTACCATACTTCGCTTTTCCCGAAGAGCCGCCCATGAATCGTATGATGAGCTATCAGTCGATGGCTGGCGTTATCCACTCAAAGGGACTGCATTGGAGCTTCGGCGGAATGAGGGGGCGGGATGGTGATGCGTTCTATCGCGCCCTCGTCAAGGAACCAACGAACAAACAGCTGAATGTGATCCGCCGACTCGGCTTCGACGGCATATATATCGATCGCCGAGGCTATGCCGACAATGGTGATGCCCTGATCAATGAGCTGAGCGAGCTTCTCCAAAGCCCCCCATTGCTGGTCAGCAGCAGCGGTGATCAGGTTTTCTTCAAGGTCTCCGGGAGCAAGCATCCGGCACTGGAACACCTTAGTACACCCCAGATCATGAAGCTGGCAGGATACTATGCCGACCATATCGGCATTCGCTATCCGTCCACCCTGGAAAACGGCATTGACTTTACCAAGGCGGGCTGGCCAGAGTTCATTGCCAATGCGAAAGGCCTCTGGCCCCTTGAACCCTGGGGCAGATGGTCAGACAAGCCGGAAGTTACCTTCGACTTTGCCGAACCATTGCCGCAGAAATTCACCTTGGTGTTAAAAGCTCATGCATTCGCATCCAACGCACAACACCCCACTCGCATCCAGATCGCCGATAAAGAATACACAGTTCAATTGACGGGTGACGTTTCAGAGGTGCGACTAGAGGTCGATCTCCAGGGCTCAAGCGCCAATCGCATTACGTTCATCCCTCCCACTCCAATCTCCCCCCGTCAAGTCATGGGCGGTACGGATGATCGGATGCTTGGTATCGGCTTCGTATCGATGCGTTTCGAGCAATAGCCTACCAACAAGGCGTGGTGCGGGCGCAAGCTGAGCAATGCCCGCACCAACGCTACCAGCGTGCTCGCCGTGCATGGCTGTTCACTGATATCCTCAAGGCTCGTCATCTCTAGCTAAACAGCCTACCGTTCACCCAACGCTTGAAATGCGCTCAGCGAAACGGGAGGCCGTAAATGACTCCAAAATGCCACTATGGTTTTTAGATTATTATGCGAACCCTTTACTGGAGCAACACCGACAGCTGCAGCCTGTCTGACAAGTAACTCCCAGTACGCCCGCTCTATTAGAAATCACAGAATCAAGGAGACTACATGTTTGGACTATTGAGAGGGCTATACAGCTATAGAAGCTTCATCGCCACCTCGATCCGCAATGAGTTTGTATCACGATTCTCGCGGAGTAGCCTAGGCGGGCTGTGGATGATCATAAATCCACTCGCGAACGTGCTCATCTACGCCCTCATTCTTTCCAATGTATTGGCAGCAAAGCTGCCCGGCATTGACAATAAATATGCCTACGCCTTGTACCTGATGGCAGGCACACTGGCATGGAGCCTCTTTGCAGAAATCATCAACCGCTGCCTTACACTTTTCATAGAGAATGGCAACCTCATGAAAAAAATGAGGTTCCCGCGGATAACCTTACCTTTTATCGTGCTCGGCTCTGCCCTGCTTAACAATATCTTGCTATTACTTTCAGTACTGGGTGTTTTCATCTGCCTGGGGCATTGGCCTACCTGGCAAATGTTGTGGGCCATCCCCTTGATTCTTAGCGTTGCCGCATTAGCTGTTGGCCTTGGGCTGATATTGGGCGTGTTAAACGTGTTTGTCCGGGACATCGGTCAAGTGGTACCCATTATCCTCCAGATACTGTTTTGGTTCACCCCCATCGTCTACCCGATCACCATAATCCCTGATGAACTTAAATCCCTCATCGCCTTCAACCCCATGTACCCTATTGTCAGCGCTTACCACGATGTTTTTGTCTATAATGTCGTACCCGATATTTCGCAACTTGCAATAACCTTAGGCGCTACACTTCTGCTGCTCGCGTTCAGCCTCTTTCTGTTCCGTCGTGCAGCCCCAGAAATGGTGGATGCACTATGACTCTTCTCAGCGCCAAGAATTTGGGCAAGGCTTACCGCAGTTACAAGAGCGAATGGCAACGCATTGGTCGTTGGCTGGGCTTGCCAAGCAAGCCCCGTGAAGAGCACTGGGTGCTCAAACATATCAACTTTGAAATCAATGCAGGCGAAGCCATCGGCATTGTTGGCCAAAATGGTGCCGGCAAGTCCACGCTGCTGAAGATGTTGACCGGTACGCTGCAACCGTCCACGGGAGAAGTGCGTGTCAACGGCCGGATCGCGGCAATCCTTGAGCTAGGCATGGGCTTCAATCCGGAGCTGACAGGCCGCCAGAATGTTCACCATGCCGCTGGCTTGATGGGGTTCAGCGCTGACGAGATAGAGCAGTTTATGCCTGATATCGAAAAATTCGCTGAAGTCGGCGAATACTTCGACCAAGCCGTGCGCACCTACTCCAGCGGCATGCAGATGAGGGTGGCATTTGCGGTAGCAACAGCCAAACGCCCCGAGATTCTCATTGTCGATGAGGCGCTTTCCGTGGGGGATAGCTACTTCCAACACAAGAGCTTCGACCGGATTCGCGAGTTTCAGGCGCAGGGCACTACCTTGCTGATTGTTTCTCACGATCGCAGCTCGATTCAGGCGCTTTGCGACCGTGTTCTTCTGATCGAGGGCGGTACGGTGATAAAGGACGGTGCACCTGAAGAGGTGATGGATTTTTACAACGCGATCATCTCGGAAAAAGAAAACGCTACCGTTGTTGTACACAAGCTGGCGGATGGGAGCACGCAAACGAAGTCTGGTTCTGGCGAGGCTACTGTACACAGCCTTGCACTTTATAATGAGGCAGACGAACCCATCGAGTTCGTTACCGTTGGCCAAACGGTACGTCTGAAGATCAACATCGATGTCAACCAGACGATACCCGAGCTGGTGGTGGGCTACATGATCAAGGATCGGTTGGGCCAAGCCATCTACGGAACCAATACCCATCATCTGGATAGAATACTAACGGACTTGCACGCGGGCACACAGCTTGAGTACGCGTTTACTTTTGATACCAATATCGGCGTAGGATCATATTCGATTGCCGTTGCACTCCATACTGCCGACACTCACCTGAACGCGAATTATGAGTGGCGAGACCTGGCATTGGTGTTCAATGTCATCAACACGGAAAAAGTTCCATTTGTCGGGTCAGCCTGGATTCAGCCCACTGTAGAGTGCAAACAATGACTCAGTTCTATCGTGCATTTGAAGATGAGCACCGCGGCTCTCGCGAGGCGATAAAGCAGCGTTTGCAAATCTACCTCCCCTTCATCCGGCCGCTGCTCGACCTTTATCCTGATGCTCGCGCGCTTGATGTAGGGTGTGGCCGTGGAGAATGGCTGGAAACGCTGGTAGAAAACGGTTTCAAAGCGACTGGCGTCGACATGGACGATGGCATGTTGGAAGCCTGCAGGGCTCGCAACCTGCCCGCCGAAAAAGCCGACGCCCTCTCCTTTCTCCAGACGATACCAAGTGACTCTTATTGCGTTTTGACAGGCTTTCATATCGCCGAACATCTTCGTTTTGACGACCTGAAAGCGTTGGTTGCGCAGGCGCACCGCGTACTAAAACCGGGCGGGCTGTTGATTCTAGAAACGCCCAATTCGGAAAACCTTATCGTCGCGACGCAAAATTTCTACCTTGATCCGACACATGAGCGTCCAATTCCACATTTGCTCCTTGACTTTCTAGTGAGGTTCAGCGGGTTTCAGCGCTCAAAGATTCTCCGGCTTCAAGAAAACCCAGCCCTGTCCACTACCGAGTCTATCTCGCTAATGGATGTGATCGGCGGAACGAGCCCGGATTATGCCATCATCGCGCAGGTGGACCTGGGAGATTTTGATAGCACACCTTTTGAGGGACCCTTTTCAGAGGTTTATGGTTTAAGCATGGAAGAGCTTGCACGGCGTTATGACTTGAGTAATGGTACTAGAGCAGTGAAGGCGTTATATGTAGCACTGGCAGACCGCGTCAATGCATTGGAAATGCATCAACTCGAGCTCACCAATCAGATATTGAACGCGGACAGCAGTGCCACCACATCGTCGCTTGCGAAGTTAGAGCAAGAAAACACCGAATTACAGCGTTCGCTAGAAGAGGCGCTCACAAATATTCAGCACTGGCAAAATGAAGCCAATCTGCAAAAGCAGAACTTCCTGCAACTCAAAGCGTCTGCCAGTTACCATGAGCAGGCTCATGGCATTTTGGCCAAACATGTACAGGAATTTAAATCCAGCACATCCTGGAGAATCACGGCCCCTATGCGCCTGGCGAGATCAATACTCTCCTCTCCCACACGCACACTCAAGCACATAGTAAAAGCCAGCCTCAAGATATTGCTCAAGCAGCCCTCACTGGTCAAACTTGCAAAAAAAATACTGAATCAGGCCCCGGCACTGAATGCCTTTGCAAGAAAAGTTGCGGCTCGTTTGAACGCAGAAGCGGCTTATACCTCGCACGCTGTTCAATTTAGCCATACGAATCCGGATTCAGCCCCGCAGCCGGCGGGCGTCCCTGCTGCACCAGATCATCTTACCGAAAATGCAAAGGCCATTTACTACCGCCTAAACATAAATACTTCTCGAAAGGATCAGAACTGATGCGCGTCGTCATTGACCTTCAAGGTGCTCAGGCGGAAAACAGAACACGGGGCATTGGGCGCTACGCGTTATCGTTCACCAAAGCTTTTATCAAACACCGTCGCGAGATCGAAGTTTTTGTTGTACTCAATGGAGCATTTGGTGATTCCATTGATGAAGTTCGTGAAGCCCTCTTTGGTTTGCTTCCAGACAGCCATATCCACATATGGACGCCCAATGCGAACGTAGCCGCACTGAAGCACGAACATCTTTGGGCCCGCCAAGCATCTGAACTTGTCAGGGAAGCATTCATTGCTAGCCTGGATCCAGATCTGGTCCTGATTACAAGTGTGTTCGAAGGATTGGTGGACGATGCTGTAACAAGCATCAAGCGCTTGACCTCCACAATCCCTACCGCTGCGATCGTTTATGACCTGATTCCTCTCATCAACCCAGAGGCCTACCTCGCTGCTCCGCCGGTGCGCCAATGGTATGAAAGCAAACTCAAGCATCTACGCCGCGCGGATCTGGTGCTGGCCATCTCGAATTCGTCTCGGTCAGAGGTCATTCGCCATCTGGGGTTCAGTGCCGACGAAGTCATCAACGTCTCCACGGCAATCGATACTGAGCATTACCGGCCGGTATTCAATGAGCAGCAGGCTACAGACCTTCTGTGCCGGCTAGGGATCAATCGCGAATTTGTAATGTACACTGGCGGAATCGACCCTCGAAAAAATATTGATGGGTTGATCATTGCTTACTCAAATCTGCCAGCGCCTGTTCGCGAGCAGCACCAACTTGTGATTGTCTGCAAGGTCCAGCCAGAGGAACGCGTCCGCCTCGAGAGCCTGGCGAAAGCCAACAGCCTCAAAAAATCCGATGTATGCTTCACTGGCTATGTCAGCGATGCAGACCTCCTCACGCTCTACAACGCGTGCAAACTCTTCATTTTCCCGTCCCTGCACGAAGGGTTTGGCCTCCCCGCGCTGGAGGCGATGTCCTGTGGCAAACCGGTTATCGCATCGAACACCTCGAGCTTGCCTGAAGTACTAGGCAACCCAGAAGCGCTGTTCGATCCTTTTGATACCCACTCAATCACAACGAAGCTTGAAGCCGTACTGACCAATAAGGACTTACGAACCCGCCTGGCCGAATCGGCGATTGCTCAAGCAGCCACATTCAGCTGGGATCAGACTGCAATCATCGCAGTAGCCGCAGTGCACAAGGTAATTTTGCAGCAGCGGGCGACCACCTTCGTCGCCCCACCGCCCCGGCAACTACGACTCGCCTATGTTTCACCGCTCCCACCCGCTCGAAGCGGCATCAGCGATTACAGCGCCGAGCTACTCCCGGAGCTTGCTGCTCATTATCAAATTGATGTAATTGTTGCACAAGACTCGGTGTCACCGCTCGATGCCGGCATCAATTACACGTTGCGCTCGGTCGCTTGGTTCGAAGCCAATGCGCATCTGTTCGATCGCGTGATCTATCACTTTGGTAACTCGACCTTCCACGATCACATGTTCCACTTGATCGAGAAGATTCCTGGCACCGTGGTCCTGCATGACTTCTTCCTGTCGGGAGTAGTGGCCAATATGGAAGTCCATCAAGGACGAGCAGGTTTCTGGACCCAAGCGCTCTACCACGGGCATGGCTATCAGGCTGTTGCTGAACGTATCAATGGCAACGACACCGCCGACGCAGTCTGGAAGTACTCTTGCAATCTGAGAGTCCTTCAGCAGGCGGAGGGGATAATTGTACATTCGCACTACTCAATACGGCTGGCTCAACAATGGTATGGCGAGAACTCCGGACTGAAGTGGGCAGAAATCCCGCTCCTCCGCACCCCACGCTATCCAGACGCTCGTAAACGTGCGGAAGCCAGAAGCAAACTCGGCTTTTCGGAAAAAGATTTTGTCGTGTGCAGTTATGGCTTGTTAGGCCCATCCAAGCTGAACGACCGACTTTTGGAAGCATGGTTCGACTCCGAGCTTTCGGATGATAGTAATTGCCATCTGATATATGTCGGGCAAAATAGCGAAGGCGCTTTTGGTGAAAGTTTACTGAAACGCATCAACACAAGTGCCTGTCGCGAGCGCATCAAAATTACTGGTTGGGCAGATACGGATACGTTTAAATCCTATCTTGAAGCTGCCGATGCCGCAGTGCAGCTACGTACATTGTCCCGAGGGGAGACTTCTGCTGCCGTTCTGGACTGCCTCAATTATGGCATCGCCACTATCGTCAATGCCAACGGCAGTATGTCGGACATCCCCGATTCCAGCCTGATAAAACTACCAGATACATTCACCAACGCAGAGCTGAGCCAGGCATTGACGTTACTGCGTAACGACCCAGTCGCTCGTCAGCGTATTGGTGGAGTCGGGCAAGAGCTGATACACACGCTGCACTCACCCCGCGCCTGTGCTGCACGCTATCAACAAGCGATCGAGAATTTTCACAAAGACTCATTCCACTCCATGGGCGAAGTCGTCTCCTCAATCGCATCCCTGGAAAAAACAACCTTTACGCTTGAAGACTCCATATCGGTTGCCACATCGATCGATCAGAATCTGAAGCCAAGCCTCTCAAAACCCCAGTTACTGGTGGATATTTCCGAGTTGGTCAATCGCGATGCAAAAAGTGGCATTCAGCGCGTCGTCCGGAATATTTTGCAGATTTGGTTGAAAAACCCACCTGGCAACTACCGTGTTGAGCCTGTCTACGCAACTGAAAACGAGGAGGGCTACCGTTACGCCCGCCACTTCACGCTGGGGTTCATCGGCTGCCCTCGCGACATTCTTCTCGACGAGCCTGTGGTTTACCACAACGGCGACCATTTTATCGGGCTCGACTTACAGCCCGTCATAGTTCCCCGACAACAGTCAGCACTCGCACACATGCGCCGCCGTGGTGTAAAAGTGCAGTTCGTAGTCTATGATCTTCTGCTAAAGAAACTTTCTCATTGCTTCCCTGATGGCGCATCCGATGTCGTCGATCGATGGTTGGAGACTGTTTCCCAGGCAGACGGCGCGATCTGTATATCCAAGGCAGTTGCAGACGAGATGGCGGAATGGCTCTCCACGCACCGCAAGCCGTCAAAACGACCGTACACGCTGTCATGGTTCCATCTCGGTGCCGACATTAATGAAGCAAGAGATGCCAACGCGAGAATCTCTGCCTCGAAGCCCGCGCTGTCGCACTTAGGCAGCCGCACCTCGTTCCTAATGGTAGGCACGATTGAGCCCCGGAAAGCGCACGCTCAAGTGCTGGATGCCTTCGAAGTACTCTGGGCAAATCGACAAAACGTGAATCTTTTGATTGTTGGCAAGCAAGGCTGGATGGTCGAAGCCCTTGTAGAACGCCTCAACAATCACCCGGAAAAAGGCAAACGACTATTCTGGTTCGAGGGCATCGATGATGAGTACCTATGCGCCCTCTACGAGCATTCTGATGCGCTGATTGCGGCATCACTTGGAGAAGGTTTTGGCTTACCTCTTATCGAAGCAGCTCAATACAGATTGCCGCTGATCGTGCGTGACATTCCTGTCTTCCGCGAAGTAGCAGGTGCCCACGCATATTACTTCAATGCCGACCACGCTACAGATCTTTCCTCTCACCTTGTGGCTTGGCTTGATCTTCATGCGAAAGAAGCCCACCCCAAATCAGCTGGAATGCCTTGGTTGACTTGGGATGAAAGCGCACAGCAGCTGTTCAACGCGTCGCAGGGGCTGACGGGTTAAACGGCTAAAGCTTAGCCCCCGCCCGCAATGGGCGGGGGCATTGATTCAGTTGCCACCTCTCACAGACTGAACGATTCAGCCTTGAATCAAACGGCCAATTTCAGCAACACGCAGCGCCACCAGCCTTTCATCAGCGCGACTTTCGACGTTCAACCGCAGCAGCGGTTCGGTGTTCGACCCACGCAGGCTGAAACGCCAGTCGGCGAACTCGACACTAATCCCATCGGTGCAATCAATGCCCAACGCCTGCGGCCGGTAGTAGGCCAGGATCTTTTCGATAGTGCCTTTCACATCGGCCACTTCATAATTGATCTCGCCACTACACGGGAACGCCATAATGCGTTCGTCCACCAACTGAGCCAGGCTCTTGCCGGTCAGGCTCATCAGCGCAGCAACCAGTAGCCATGGAATGTTGCCGCTGTCGCAGTAGGCGAAGTCGCGGAAATAGTGGTGGGCACTCATTTCACCGCCATAAATGGCGTCTTCGGCCCGCATGCGCTCTTTGATGAAAGCGTGGCCGGTCTTGCTCTGGATAGCCTGACCGCCAGCCGCACTGACCTGCTCGATGGTATTCCAAGTAAGGCGCGGATCATGGATGATTTTACCGCCTGGATGCTTGGCCAAAAGCATCTCTGCGAGCAGGCCAACCACGTAATAACCCTCAATGAAGCGTCCCTGGTTGTCAAAGAAGAAACAACGGTCAAAGTCGCCATCGAAGGCGATGCCCATGTCAGCGCCGATATCGAGCACGGCTTGGCGGGTAAGGGCACGGTTTTCCGGCAACAGCGGGTTGGGAATCCCATTGGGGAAGTTACCATCCGGTTCGCCGTTAATAATCGTGATGTCAAGCGGCAGGCGTGTCTTGAGCAGCTCCAACACTGGGCCGGCAGCACCGTTCCCCGGATCGGCTAGTATTTTAAGAGGCTTGAGCGTGGTCAGGTCGACGTAGGTCAGCAGATGATCAATATAGAAGGTCTTATCGAAAACCTCACGGACACTGCCTGGCGTGGTAGCACGGGAACCAAGCGCACCGGTCTCAACGCGCTTGCGGATATCATTAAGACCAGTATCACCACTGATCGGGCGCGACTGCTCGCGGACCAGCTTCATCCCGTTATAGCCTTTGGGATTATGACTAGCCGTAACCATGATACCGCCTGCAGCCTGGAAGTGGCTGGTGGCGAAATAAACCTCTTCAGTGCCGCACAGTCCGATGTTAATCACATCAGCGCCGCCGTCTGTCAAACCTTGAATCAACGAGAGGGATAAGCCTGGACTTTCAAGGCGCATATCCCGGCCAACCACATAAGCCCCTCCACCCAGCTGAGCGACTAATGCACGACCAACACGGTATGCAATATCATCGTTCAGGTCGCCCGGTACTTCACCTCGGATATCATAAGCTTTGAAACAACGGATCTCAATAGGTGCGAACATATGTCTCTCTTGATACAGGATTGCCTAAAGCGAGCACTGCATATTGAGCAAGGTGCTCGCCACGACACCGAACAGAACCCGTTTTCAGGAACTAACAAAGCATCGGAAAAAAGACCTTCCGTCAGCTCTCACAACGACCGTAGTTATCCTCAAAACGAACGATATCGTCTTCGCCGAGGTAATCACCGCTCTGCACTTCTATTAGGACCAAGTCGATGACGCCTGGATTCTGCAAACGATGCTTATGCCCCGCCCGAATGAAGGTGGACTCGTTAGTATTGAGCATCAGTTCCTGATTATCATTGATAACCACAGCCATGCCACTGACTACAATCCAGTGCTCACTCCGGTGATGGTGCATCTGTAACGAAAGCGATGCCTTGGGTTTGACCACGATGCGTTTGATCTTGAAACGCTCACCATTCTCCAGCGTGGTGTAGGTACCCCAAGGCCTGTGTACAGTCTGATGGAGCAAATGCGCAGCATGCCCGTCACTTTTCAGGCGTTTGACAATATGTTTGACATCTTGGGCATGATCTTTATGGGCGATCAGCGTCGCGTCGGGCGTATCCACCACCAAAAGATCGTTAACGCCGACCAAGGCAGTCAAACGTGCTTCACTATTGACATAGTTATTAGACGACTCATACGCCAGGACTTCACCTTCAAAGCGGTTGCCCTGCTCATCGGCCGCGGTCAGCTCACTGACCGCGTTCCACGAACCGATGTCGCTCCAGCCAATGTCACAGGGAACCGTTACAACCTTACGGGAACGTTCCATCAGTGCATAGTCAATGGAGATATCGGGCACCTTGGCAAAAGACTCAGGGTCCAGCGCTAGACAACTATAGCCTGAGGACGACGACGCGCGCGAAGCTACTAGCGTTTGAGCGACAGCACTCAGGACATCCGGGGCATGCGCTTCAAACTCTTCAAGCACGGTGCCGACGCGGAAACAGAACATACCGGCATTCCAGAAGTAATTGCCGGCAGATACATACCCTTCTGCCGTTTTCTGGTCGGGCTTCTCGACGAAACGCTCTACCTTCAGCCCCCCTTCTAGCTCACCCACTTGGGAGGCCTCAATATAGCCAAACCCAGTTTCTGGGTATTGGGGTTTGATGCCAAATGTGACCAACCAACCTTGGCCAGCCAGCTTAACAGCTTTGTTCACTGCGGCACCGAAGGCTATCTCATCCTGAATAAGGTGATCCGCTGCCAGCACCAGCATGCGCGCATCCGGCCCGTGGGCGTCGACCAAACGCAGTGCGGCAGCGGCAACCGCGGCTGCGGTATTGCGCCCAAACGGTTCAAGGATGTAGCCCTGCGCATGGTCATGGACATTGATCGCGCGATACTCGTCTTCGGTCTTGAAAAGTAACTCACGATTGGTCACTGTCAGAATCTCAACCACCCCCTCCAGCTTCGCGGCTCGGAGGAAGGTTTTCTGTATAAGATTCTGCCCATCCGGCAATGCCATGAACGGCTTTGGATGGGCCTCACGCGAAACTGGCCACAAGCGGCTTCCCACGCCACCGGAGAGTATTACCGGGATCAATTCCATAGTTGGATCCTTAACGACCACCCGATGCTCATCACATTCAGGTCGTGGCTACTACAATTCAGCCCGCCATGCGTGACGGGAAACCTAATTCAATGCCATGTAGCTGATATCTCTTTGCCATCCCTGAGCAGGTAGCAATAGCATTGACGTCACAGAATATCAGAGATTCGCCAGGGAGGTTCATAGTCTGTGACCAGGGTCGAGCAACCACTCCCTATCCCCATCTGGATTTTCTGCACACAGCCTCGGGAGTGCGCGGGGCGCCAGCCAAACGATCGTACTAGACGTCGCGCTCGGGCTCTGTATGAAAATCCTTAGGCTCTGTACGAAAAGTCTTGAGACGCAGGTCAGGCAAGGCGAAAACAGCCGAGGAAGCGCAGTGTACTGGAGTACATGAGCATTCCGAGGCTGTTTTCAACGCAGCATGAACAAGTATCAAGGCTTTCCGTACAGAGCCTAGGACCAAGATGGGGCTATTTTCGACTCAGCCTCACCAATGCATTAAGGCTTTTCATACAAAGACTAACCTGCGCCTGCCAAAAGCCACGCTTTCTCAGCGTTTCCCTGACGTGATGCCTTTGAGATACCAACCCCAGCACCTTGGCCCCAGAGGCATATGCTCCGCCCAAGCAGGCCGGTCGAGTCGCGTCCAGCTAAGCAGACTTCAGAAAGAAATCGAGAGGCCCAGGTAAGCTTTGAATGCCGGTTCCTTGCAGCTGATACCGCACACTTATATAGCCTCACGTTTAGTACGAAAAGTAGCCGAGCAGCGATCAGGCGAGGAATAACAGGAGTCGCGCTCGGCTTTATAGGCGGTGAATGAGCATCCCGATACCTGTTTTCAACGCGACATGATCGTCACGCAGGCGCTTTTCATACAAAGCCTATATACCAGTGACCGGCGATGAGGTTGGCTAAGGTCTTTACGAATAGTCGTCGAGCCGCAACTAGAACCGGAAGGTTTAATTCAGGGTGAGGTGATGCCCAACATCCCAATCGAATCAGCATCCCACAAACGAGGAGCGAAGTGCTTGAGTTAAAAGCGGTGCGCGCTTACCGCTGCAGAACTTCATGCGCCAGCTCAACCTCGCAAAAATCTCGAAAATCGGTCCTTCGCAATCTCAACGGCTTCCTTTCGAATCTCAAAGTAAAGAAATTCCTCATCTTCACCCACTCGGACTGCACCCATTTTCTCGTGAAAAGAAGTGACCTTATCATTCCCCTTCATCACCTCGAAATGAGAAGCAGAGAACTGAAGATGCCGAAAACCAAATTCATAGACTAAAAATGCGCTCTCAACGGCCGCATACTTAGTTTTATTGTCATTAAGAATCCAGCTACCCCATGAAAATGAATGCACTTGAAAATCATAAAGCCGTACAGTCCCACACGGAGAACCATCCAAAAGTTCAATAATAAAATAATATTGCCTACCGGATTTCTCGTCCGATTTGTAATTTCGTATCCATTGACGCTGAGCTTCAACATCACTGCCTACCGCAGACAAGTACCTGTTATACTTCTCATCCGTGCGAAGCCCTACGACAAATGGAGCATCGCTCTCTTCTATGAGCCGCAATCGTATAGTTTTAGCTGTTACTTCCACCACCAGCCCCTCAGTATTAATCGGCTAACATCGTATCATGCGTCTCGGGCACTGCCATCAATGACAAGGTCGCCGCCAGTCTTTCCAACTGCTCTGACCCAATCCATTGCAATCTATAAGCCACCTCTTCAGGACAAGCTACCTTGAGTCCTTGGCGATGCTCGAGGGTGGCAATGAGCTGACTGACCTGCACACCAACCTGATCGTCAATCAACCGCGAGGGTGCCACGCTCGGCAACCAGACGGAGCATGGTCTGGGCAAAGTTACTACCGCGAGCGGCATAGACCCAGCTGATGCGCAAGATCAGGTGCGCACAGCCGCTGGCCTGAATTGCCTGCTCACCTGCCAACTTGCTTTGCCCATAGACATTCAATGGTGCAACCGGCACGTCTTGTGCCTCCGCTGCCAGGAAAGACATAGTCGGTGGGAGCAGCGCACCAAAAGCACCCAGTGCCAAGCGCTACAACTCTTGGCGTCGACGCTGATACAACCAGTCAACAATCTCTTCACTTGGGGTATAACCGCTGACGGTATCCCTGAGTAGCTGCCGGACTGTGGGATACTCATCGATGGCGATAGCAGCAAGCAATGCTTCGAGGCGGCGTTTGAGCACCTCCCAGGGCAGGCAATCCTCATTGGCACTCATGATCATCGGATGCCGAGTGCCCAATACATTGTCCCCGATCAGCAGCTCTTCATATAGCTTTTCGCCAGGTCGCAAACCGCTGAACTCGATGGCGATGTCACCATGCGGGTTACGCTCGGAACGTACGCTCAAGCCGGAAAGATGAATCATTTTTTCCGCCAACTCCACAATCTTCACCGGCTCGCCCATGTCCAGCACGAACACATCCCCCCCCTGCCCCATGGAGCCTGCCTGGATCACCAGTTGAGCCGCCTCGGGAATGGTCATGAAGTAACGCGTGATCTTTGGATGGGTCACGGTCAACGGACCACCGGCCTTGATCTGCGCATGGAACAACGGAATAACCGAACCGGAAGAGCCGAGTACATTGCCGAATCGCACCATGGTGAAACGGGTCTTGTTGACTTGGGCCACATTGCCGACATCGCCCATGAGTCTCGGCGCACGCTCATTGCTCAAGGCCTGCAGCACCATCTCGGCCAGACGCTTGGTGCTACCCATGACGTTGGTCGGACGCACGGCCTTGTCGGTCGAAATCAACACGAAATTGGCGACCTGGGCCTGCAGTGCTGCCTGAGCGGTGTAGAGCGTACCGATGACGTTGTTCTGCACACCTTCGGCAATGTTGTGCTCGACCATCGGCACATGCTTGTAGGCGGCGGCATGATAGACAGTGTCCACCTTCCACGCCTGCATGATGTCCAGCAGCTTTCGCTGATCTCGCACCGACCCCAGGATCGGTATCAGTTGCACGCCAAGCTGATCCTGACCGATGCGTTCCTCCAGCTCCTTGGCGATGCTGTACAGGTTGAACTCGCTGTGTTCGTACAACAGCAGCGTGCGGGGGCGCTGGCCGACGATCTGCCGGCACAGCTCCGAGCCGATAGAACCACCGGCCCCCGTGACCATCACGGTTTGCCCGGTAATACAGCGCGCGAGTAGATCCTGCTGAGCCGGTACGGCATCGCGCCCCAGCAAATCGGCAATATCCACTTCCTGGATATCGTCGACCTTGACCCGGCCACTGGCCAGGTCCATGAATCCGGGCACGCTACGCACATGCAGCGGGTAACCTTCGAGCAGGTTGAGAATTTCACGGCGCCGACTGCGGCTCACAGACGGCAGTGCCAGCAGGATTTCCTCGGCGCCAGTGGCATCGATCATGCGCTGCAGGTTCTTGGGCGCGTAGACCTGC
This sequence comes from Pseudomonas mosselii, assembly GCF_003205295.1. GTDB lineage: Bacteria > Pseudomonadota > Gammaproteobacteria > Pseudomonadales > Pseudomonadaceae > Aquipseudomonas > Aquipseudomonas mosselii_B. The sequence continues at coordinate 176,782 of NZ_QJRP01000007.1, read as the reverse complement.
AAGCCGGCAATCATCCGGTTGGTAAGGCTGGCATCGTCATCGATGAATGCCACGGGACGCATGGCCTTGCCCATCCGCAGGGCTGCCATCAGCTGGTTACCCGCAGCGCCGGCGCCATAGATGGCCACCCGCGTGGACGCCTCGTTCTGACTGGTACCTGAGCCCTGCGTACCTGCAGTGTTGAACCAGTCACCGAGGAAGTACTGACGCATCAACAAGCGCAGACCGCCAAGCATGATCATGCTCAGCCACCAATAATTGAAGGTGATCGAACGCGGCACCACATTCCCGCTGTTACCCACCCAATAGATGATCAACCCGAGTACGAGGGCGGACAATGTGACCGCCTTGATGATTGTGATCAACGCGTCATTGCCAAAGTAGCGCAGCACAGCCCGATACATGCCGACCCGGATGAACACTGGGATAGCCACCAAAGGCGCGCAGATGAATAGCCAGGCGTGATCGCGCAGCGGGTCGATCACATCATCGATACCCAACCGCACCAGGAAGGCCAGCCACAATGCGACCCACACGAGCACGACATCCGCCGCAACCTGCAGCAGGCGCTTGTGTCGGCGGGACAATCCCAACAGTCGAGCGCGCAGCCTATCCATAAAACCCCTGCAAGCGTTGTCTGACACTAAAACCTTCCCTATTCATCTCACTTCACCGGATGCTCAAGCGCACCGGCACGCCAGCGCACCGCCAGGAACACCAGCGGCAGGTAGGCAATCACCACACCCAGCACGCCATCGAGGCTCAGCAGTGCCACGCACAATGCCACTGGCAGCAGCCAGCCCACATTGATCGCCGTCACCGCCAGCGTCACGGGCAAGTGCCGACCATAGTGGCGTGAAGCGAACTGGTAGGCGTGGCTACGGTGCGCTTCATAGACCTTGTCACCGCGCAACAGGCGACGGAACAATGTGAACGTGGCGTCGACAACGAACACGCCCAGTAGAATCAGCCAGCACCAGAACAACTGTGGCGAGTGCCAGGCAGCCTGTAGCGACAGCCCCGCCAGCACGATACCGAGAAAGCCGCTACCGGCATCACCCATGAAAATCTTCGCCGGCGGAAAATTCCAGAACAGGAAGCCTGCCGTGGCAGCAGCCAGCAATAAGGGCAAGGTCATCAATTCGGGCGCCCCGAGCACGGCGGCGATCAACGCCATGCCAATACCGACGCCGATGGCCTCCAGGCTGGCGATACCGTCGATGCCATCCATGAAATTGTAGAGGTTGAGCATCCACACGCTGTAAAGCGCCGCCAGGAGGTAGCCGAACCACTGCAGGTCAAGGTGCAGGCCGGCAAACTCCAGGGGAGCCAGGCCGTCGACCCAGAACAGCATCCAGGCTGAGGCCGCAAAATGGCCAAGCAGGCGCCAACGCGCAGCGATATGTCCATGATCGTCCATGAAACCGATCACCGCCACCAGCGCGCCAGCACCGCCAATACCGATCAGTGCCTCAGTGTCTGCCCAGCCGAAGTAGCCTAGCACCGGCAGGGAGGCCAGGAAAGTTACCACTATGGCCACGCCGCCACCGCGGGGCGTGGGGACGCTGTGTGAACTGCGGGCGTTGGGTACGTCGATGATCTGCCGGCTCAAGGCATAGCGACGCAGGGCCGCTGTCAGCAGCAGGGACACCCCGAGTGCCAGGGGAATCAACCACCATCCTGTCATTGTTCACGCTCTTTCAAGAAATTGTCGGCAGTCGCTTTGAATGCCTGGTCGATGCTGACCGGTGGCGCCCAACCCAGCAATTCCCGGGTCTTGCCGATGTCCACCTGCAGTGAGCCACACAGGCGCTGGGCCAACGCTCCCTTACCGACCAAGGTACCGGCACCACGTAGCCAGCCTGCGGGAATCGGCAGCAGCCGCGCGGGCCTGCCCAGCGCCACACCAAGGCCCGCCAGCAACTGGGTTGTGGAAAGGTCTTGCCCATCACTGACCAGGAAGGTCTGGTTGGCGGCAGCGGGATGATGAATACAGGTCACCAGCAGGTCGACAAGATTATCCAGGGCTACCAGGCTGCGTGCATTCTCGATCGCGCCAAAAGGCAAGGGTATACCTTTGCCGAGCCAACCGAGCATGCTGCGGAAATTGGCTTTCACGCCAGGTCCATACACCAGCGGCGGGCGCACGATTACCACTTCCAGTGAGGTGTCGATGGCCAACTGGCGCAGGGCATCTTCGGCTTCACGCTTGGAGATACCGTAAGGGTCCTGCGGAGCGGGTTGTTCGTCAGCGGTGAACGGCCGACGGCCATCGGTGGTCTCGCCATTGACCTTGATGGAACTGACGAAGATGAACCGCCTTACTCCGTTCCGCGCCGCCGCCCGAGCAAGGTTGAGGGTGCCGTCGACGTTGACCTTGCGGAACGCCGCCAGTGGATCCTGAGAGGTTTCATTCATCACATGCACACGCGAAGCAAGATGGATGACCGTATCGACACCCGCGAACAACGCCTGCTCCGGCGCCAGTGCGCCCAAGTCATCTATCAGGCAATACTCGGTGCGTAGATGATCACCTGCAGGCACGCGTCGCACCAGCGCCCGTAAGGGGGTCTTGCCTTCGAGCTCCAGTCGGCGCGTGAGTGCGCTACCGACAAAGCCGGTGGCCCCAGTGACCAGGACACCCCCGCTCACCTACCGCCCCCTACAATGGCCAGCGCCAAGCAAAAAATAGAGAAAGACAGCTGATCCCTGAGTCGTCGCCTGCACTGACGCCCCTTGCAGGCCAAGTTAAGCAGCGCGGCACGATTCAAACTCTGCCATTGCTTGACAAAAGGATCGTCGACCAAGCCAATCAGGCGGGCAATCAGCGTTGACTGCCCGAGCCACCAGCCATCGAGGACCTTGCCCAGGCGCGCCTTATAGGCATCGAGCCCCCTGTTGACACCGACCTGGTTGCTATCGTGCTGACGGTAGCGCATGAGTGCTTGGTCATCGATATGCCAACTGAAGCCATTGGCACGGGCGAAAGCGTAAATATACCAGTCGTGCAGGGTGATACTACGGAGTTCTTCTCCGTGCCCTTGCACGCTTGCCTGCAAGGCCGTCATCAGCGTGTGATCGAGGATGTAGGTACAACCGGGCCCCGCTGCCTCAAATAGATGATCGTGGGCGACTTGTGGCTGTGACTTCCTGACAAGCCGCTCGCTGCCATCCGGCCAGAAGGCCAAAACATCCGATGAAAACCCTTGGACAGCTTTCTGCTGCAAAACTTCACAACCACGCGCCAGCTTGCCCTCGAGCCAAATATCATCCTGATCGGCCAACGCGAAGAAATCATAGTCATTGACCGATACGGCCTCGATCAACCTGAAGAAATTCGGGGCCGCCCCTCCGAAACGCAGGCCATGAGGCAGCGCCTGCACACGTGGTTCGACCCGGGCGAGTTCATCGACCCAGGCTTCGGTACCGTCGTTGGAGCGATCAACACTAATCAGCAGGCTCACTGACACATCACGCTGATCGAGGATGGAGCGAACCTGCTCTTCGATGAAAGCGCGACCGTTATAGGCGGCGAGCAGGACGAGACATCTCGGCGTCATTAATTCACGCCCCCGTAAAGGAGCCCCCTCTGGCAGTCGGTTCAAAATAACGTATCCGCAACAAATAGATTTTCTTGATTCAATAGGTATGCCAGGCATTAACAGCCAGCGACAGCACTGGGTGTCACTGGAAGCGCCCTTTACCCATGCGCTTGCGCACCCCATCTCCCACCGCACCAAGCAATAGACGCACTGCCGATGCGCGCTTGGCGGAATACCACGAGTAGCAGCACAGGTAGTAAGGTACCTTGAACAACAACTGCAATCGCGTCCTCACCGAGAGCGAGCTCCACAATGCCAGGAAGACTGCGTTGCGCACGATGAAGTAGTTCCTGAAGTCCGAGTGCAGCAACACACGTCGCCCCATCAGGATGACGAATTCATCACCGATACTGTGCTTCATCGTCACCGACGGGACAAGGTAGCACCCATACCCCGTCAGCGCGGCCCGCTCGCCCCATTCGATATCGACAAAGTCGATGAACAGGTTGTCCTGCATACCGCCAATGCGTTCAAGCACGGACAAGCGGATCAGCGAACCCGACGCAATGATATAGGTCGAGCGTACCGGCTCCTCCCCCGCAAGGTCGATTGGCGCCTTCCGAGGGCCAAACAACCCAGGTACGATTGCCGGGGCCGGCTCACCCGTCTTGCCATCGACAAACACCGGCCCGACTGCGGCAACCGCGCTACCAGCCTCAAGCAGGAGCGCCTCATGCTGCAAAAGCCGCGACACGGTTTCAGGCTCGAGTTCGCTGTCCTGATCCATCAGCAACACGTGACTCAATCCGTCGTGCCTGGCAAGCTCGATGCCCCGGTTATGCGCAGTGGCGATCCCGAGGTTGTCGTTCAACGGGTGGTAGATAACGTTCGGGGCGCCCAGGAGCGTTCCGTAATCGTCGCGCCGCCCACCTGGGGTGTTGTCGATGACATACACCACTTCGACTTGCCCCACCACACTCGTGACAAGCCGTTCCAACAGGCCATGATCAGGTCGATAAAGCACCACGATAGCGCCAACACCTCGGACGGCGGCTTGGTCACGCGGCTCACTGAGTAGTTGCACCATGCTCATGTCAGGCCGCCTCAGCAAAATAAGCGAGCATTTTTCGCGAGATCCGGGCCCAGTCGTACTCGACCACTACCTCTGCGGCCCGCGCCCTCATCGCCTGGCACTGGGATGGCAGCATATCGAGATATTGCTCGAGGGCCGCGGCGATGACATCGGCACTCACCTGCTGTACGCAGATCGCGGCACCTTCACGCGCCGGGCCGTAATTGGAAATCACCACACAACCGCTGGCCATGGCCTCGAGGCATGGGTAGTGAAAGCCACCATCCTGCAACAGCCCTGTGGCCACAAAGACATCGGCCTGCCGATAGAACGACGCCAATGCCCGGTCGCCATGAGGCTGGGAAAGCCGCACGAACCCATACTGCGCAAGATCGACTCCTTCGGGCAGTTCGAACGCGATATTCAGTACCAGATTGCGACCCGTCGCCTGCCGTACGCGCTGCACCGCGTCGATGATTTCCCGGGTGCCCTTCCAGGCGAGCGTGCGGCCAATGCAGCCAACCACGATCTCATCCTCGGCAGCTTGATGTGGCTGATGCACATACACCCCCAGATCGATACCAGGCTCAACGACGCGCTCGGCCTTGAGCAACTTGTAGTTGCGGTAGATCGCACCGTTGACCACCTTGTGCACAGGCAGGAAATAACTGAACCCGGCAAGCGCCCGCGAAATCAACGCCCCAGGCGTGCGCCCTGGGAAAAACTCCGGCTCGTAGGCTTGGATGTAATACCAGGCTTTGCCGGTGCCCAGGGCTCCCAACCAGACGGGAAAGGCTGTCAGGCAGAAGTTGGCAAGGAACACGTCGAAGCGTCGACGGTTGCGCAGCACGAAATACAACATGCCCAGCAGATTGAACAGCCCGCGGATCACCGGCACGTTGGGGCAAGGACTGCGGTACGTCTCGATCTTCGCCCGGGTCGGGTAATAAGGCTCGTTGATGGCCTGCGAGGCGAAAAACACCACCTCATGCCCTTGCGCAAGAAAATCATCGGCCAAGCGGGACAATACCCGCATACCACCAGCGGCCGAAAATCCCAATACAGGTATCGCTACTTTCATGATGCGTTCCAATACTCAGGCCTGACCGTTGACAGGTTTCGTTCGGTGCGATGTCCTGAGCACGAATGCAACGCTCACCACCATGAAGACCCAGTAGACCAGGTAGTTCAATGCATAAGCCTTGACTACCCCCTGCAAGCCATCACTTCCCGTAAACCAGACGGTCAGTCCGTAAAAAAGCGCAGCGAAAACAATTTCGCTGACGATATAAAGCTTGAACATCGCCTTGCCCAGCATGACGAAAGCGAAAAGCCAGCTGCCGATTTTCAGTACATCGCCCAGCAACTGCCAGGCGAACAACTCACGCATCGGCAGGAAGTCCGGCGTGAACAGCAGGTGGATAATGAAATCGCGCAGCAAATAGACAACCAGGGAGCACACTGCCGCCACTGGCAGGATCAGCGCATAACCGCTGCGGATCTCACCGAAGATCGCCCGCGCGCCCTTCAACTCCGACAAGCGCGGCAAGTAATAGACGCTCAGGGTCATGGTGACGATCATCAGGTAGGCACTGCTCAAGCGCCACATGGCCTCCCAGTAACCGGCCGCATCGATGCCAAAACGGTGGGTCAGGTGGTTTCGAATCAACACCTGGGCAACTGGAAGGCAGATTGCCGTGGTCACGGCCATGGCCGCGAACTTGGACAAGTCGAGCAGGATTGCCGGCTGCCACCGACCGAACAGCAGGTGCATCTTGAACCAGGACGCTCGTCTGCAGACAACGACAGTGGCGAAGAAGATCACCGCCTGACCGATACCGATGGACAACAGCGCACCATACAGGCCGAACTGAAAGGCCAGCCAACTGGTCAACAGCAGCGAAACCAGACTGCCGGCGATATTGGCAATGACATAACGCCCCACATCCTTGCGGCCATTGAGAATAGCCAGCAAAAGCGCGTTGAGGGTGAAGAACAGCAGCGAACAGGCCACGGCGATGAACACGCCGTAGAAGCCCTCATCGTGCAGGAAATACGCCGCCAATTGCCGACTGAATACACCAACCAGCAACGCGGTAAGCAAAGAGCCTGCCGCAGCCAATGCCGTGGCCGACTGCCAGACTTTCGACTGCCGTTGCAGGTCGTCGGCGTACTCCGCCGTGTATTTGGTGACACCGGTGTTGACCGCCCCGCTCGACAGCGTGGTGATCATCGTCAGCGCATTCTGCAACTGGCCGATCGCGGCGTAGCCGGACGGCCCCACGTAAACAGCCAGTACTTTGTTCAAGACGAACATGCTGAGCGTCTTCACCAACACGGCGATGCCGTTCAGCAGACTGGTCCTGACCAGCGACATCAGCCAGCTACCACCGGCTCAAACGCATTGCAGACCGCAATGACACGGTCAACCTCCTGTTCGGTAAGCGTCGGCCCCATTGGGAGACTCAACACCTCATCATGCAATCGCTCGGTGAGCTCGAACGACAGGGCGTTGAATTGCGGATAGGCCGCTTGCCGATGCGGCGGAATCGGGTAGTGGATCAGGGTCTGGATCCCCTGGCTCGCCAGGTACTCTTGCAGCGCTGCGCGCTGCGAAGTGCGTACCACAAAAAGATGCCAGACGTGCTGTCCGGGCTGACCAGCGTCCGGCAGCACGATGTGTGGGTTTTCAATACCCGACAGATAGCGCTGGGCAACCGCTTGCCGTTGCTCGGTCTCCTTGTCCAGGTAAGGCAGTTTGACCCGCAACATCGCAGCCTGCATTTCATCCAGGCGACTGTTCACGCCTTGATGGATATTCTGATACTTGGCGTGCGAACCATAGTTGCGCAACGCCCGCAAGGTAGTGGCGAGCGCGTCGTCGTTGGTGGTCACCGCGCCAGCATCACCCAAGGCGCCGAAATTCTTGCCCGGATAGAAGCTGAACCCGGAAGCATCACCCCAGGACCCCGAACGCCGACCCTGCAACTGGGCACCATGGGATTGGGCGGAGTCCTCCAGTACCAGCAGGTTATGCTCCTGGGCGAACTGCATGATAGGCGCCATATCAACCAGGCGACCATAGAGGTGAACCGGCAGGATCACACGGGTTCGCGGCGTGACAGCCTTGCGCAACCCATCGACGTCAATGTTGAAACTGTGCTCATCAGGCTCAACCAGCACCGGAACCAGATCATTCTCGGTAATTGCCAGAATACTGGCGATATAGGTGTTGGCCGGTACCAGCACTTCATCGCCCGCCGACAGCTTGCCCAGCAACTTCCAGGCTCGCAGGGTGAGGGTCAGGGCATCCAGGCCGTTGGCCACGCCGATGCAGTGAGCGGTGCCACAGTGCTGGGCGAATGCCGACTCGAATTGCGCCAGCTGTTCACCCATGATGTACCAACCGGAGTCGATGACATCGGTACAGGCCTTGATCAAAGCCTCTCGGTACTGAGCGTTGACCGCTTGGAGATCGAGAAATTTGATCACTGTTCAATTGTCCTGATAACGCGCGCGGGATTGCCTACGACTACGGCATAAGCCGGAACATCCCGGGTGACTACTGCACCGGCACCTACCATTGCATGCTCACCAACCACGACACCTGGTAGCAAAGTCGCATTGGCACCAATACTCGCTCCCCGCTTCAAGGTCACCCCTTTAAATGCTTCAGGGTAAACTTTGGAACGTGGCATAGGATCATTCGTAAACGTCGCGTTCGGACCAATGAATACATCATCTTCAATTCGCGTGCCATCCCAGATATACACACCCGATTTGACGGTCACACGATCACCAATAACAACATCCCCCTCGATCAGTGAATGCGCGCAAATATTACAATCACGAGCGATACGCGCACCTGTCAAAATAACGACATACTGCCAAACGCGAGTACCTGCACCAATCTCTTTACTTTGAACATCCGACAGATCGTGAAAATTAGGCATGTCGCACCATTTCTATAAATTGCTTATAATCACGGATATAATCCGACTCATCGTAGTGAGCATCTGCAAGCACCAGCAGAACACAGTCATCGCTAAAATCATGCATCTCATGCCAGACCATGGGTGGAATAAGTATCCCCTTGTCAGATGCATCGAGCCAGTGCTCGATACGCGTCGTACCATCGTCCATTAGCATCCTGCAACGCCCTGAAACGCACACTGCCAGCTGTATCAACTGTCGATGAGCATGAAAACCACGAGACACGCCCGACTTTGTGCCAGTCAGGTAATAAGCGCGCTGGATGGCAAACGGTACATTGTCGTTGGCCTGCAGGGCCACAAGCGCACCTCGATCATCTCCCTTGACCTCGAGCTGTATCAGCGCTGAAGGCGCCGGCAGCTGACGTGCGAGCCCCTCCACCATTAACTGCGCATAGCTTTGCGCCTCGCGGTCTTTTTCACTGATGATCACGCCATCCTGCATCGGCCATTCAATGGCAAGATCCGCATCATCCCAGCGAATACTGCCCTCGCACTCCTTGTGATAGACATCGGTGGTCTGGTAGAGGAAATGCGTGTTGTCCTCCAGCGCCACGAAACCGTGTGCAAACCCTTCCGGAATCCACAACATGTGGTTGTTTCGGGCACTCAGTTCCACACCGACCCACTGCCCCGCGGTTGCCGAACCGGGACGGATATCAACGGCGACGTCGAACGCCGCCCCTTGGGTGACCCTCACCAGCTTGCCCTGTGCATGGGGGGCATGCTGAAAGTGCAACCCTCGAAGAACGCCCTTTTTCGAGACCGAATGGTTGCCCTGGACAAACGCTCGCGGCGCAGGTAACCCTAACTTGCCAAGCTCGGCATGAAAGCGCGGCTCATTGAACGACTCCATGAACCATCCTCGATCATCGGCAAACACCGTAGGCTCGATCAGTACGACATCGGGAATGGACAACTGGGTTAATTTCATGGGCAGCCTATTACTGTGAAGTTTCTCCGCAGCACACCCAAGGCGAAACGGTGGGCTCATCCAAGTGACCACCGACCAAGCTTGATCCGTACCGAGGCGATTCAATCATAAGGAGCCAGCCTTCCACTCTGCGCCTGGCCTCAAGGTTCTGCCAGAGGCGTGGAATGCCTCATCCGAAAAGGCGCTATTTAAGCACAACTAGGCCTTGCTGTGCTTGCTCATGCACATGAAACGGCGCGCCAGAGCAGCATCTCAAACCTTATAGATTCGATCAGCTAAGCAATCGACACCACCATCCCAGAACCTTGCGCATGCTGCTCCAACGCTTTTGCCAAGGCCTGCTTGGCCCCTTGCTCGCCATGCACCAGCACCACCTGCCTGGCCGGCCGCTCGCGACACAGGGCAAAGCGAACCAGTTCATCCTGGTCCGCATGCCCCGAGTACCCCGCAAGCGTGGTCACCTTCGCCCTGATCTCATACATCCGCCCATCCAGATCGATCTGCACGAACCCCTCTGCGCCTTCGCTGGCCTGGATCACCGCACCGGGCGTCCCTTTGGCCTGATAGCCCACGAACAGCACCTCATGCCGGGTATCGCCGAGCATTGCCTTGAGGTAGTTGACAATTCGCCCACCCGAACACATGCCATTGCCGGCAATCACGATAGCCGGACGACCGGTGCTCTTCAGGTAATTCACTACCTGCTGATGGCGCGCGTGGGTATCGACGACGATCAGCTGGCGAAACCCCAACGGATCGCGCCCCTGAACCAGCCGATCCCTGACCTCGTGACGCCAGAACTGATGCAGATCCCGGTAGACATCGGTAATACGCCGGGCCAACGGGGAGTCGAGGATGACCGGTAACTGCGACCACTCGGGGAAATCACCCCGCCCTCCCACCGAAGGCTTGTTCAGCAAGGCCTTGCGATGCAGGACCTCCTCTATTTCGCACAGTATTTCCTGTGTTCGCCCCAGGCTGAACGCCGGAATGAGGATCGTGCCATCATCGACCAAAGCTCGATCAATGGCCCGCTCAAGCCGCTGGCGACGCTCGCCCCGGCCATGATGCAGACGATCACCATAGGTACTTTCAAGCACCATCAGGTCGGCCCGCTCCGGCACCACCACCGGCCGCAGCAACGGATTATCAGGCGCCCCAAGATCGCCGGAAAACACCACGCGCACACTGCTGCCAGGGCAGGTCACCTCGCATTCGACATACGCAGAACCCAGCAAGTGCCCAGCTCGCTGCAAACGAATCGCACAATGCAGCGCCGGACTCTCGAGGGCGACATGCCAGCGCTCGAATGGCAAGGGAGCGATATGCTGCCGCACGAACGCCAGATAGCGAGCGACCTGGGCGGGCTCGCTACTGACCGTCAGCCGGTAAGCATCCTCGAGCACCAGCGGCAACAATTGCGCAGAGGGCTCGCTGCAATAGATCAACCCACGAAAGCCCGCCGCGAACAGGGCTGGGATTCGCCCGACATGATCGATGTGGACATGCGTGATGACCAACGCCTGAACCCCGGCGACGTCAAAATCGATCGAACCGAATGCCGACCCAGCCCCAGCATCCACACCCTGCTCCAGACCGCAATCGATCAAGAGACTGGTGGCAGGACCAAGATGGAGTTGATGGCAAGAACCGGTGACACCGCGCGTACCACCGTGATGGGAAAGGAATGGATAGGTCATTGCGCCAGGGCCTCGAATCAGAGGAAGAGACGCACCATTAGGTCACGCCCTTCATCACCGACACAGCACCCGAACGCGCCGCTTCCTGTAAGAAGCGTCCTTAACGCCCGACCAAGGCATCCTGGCGGGCACTCGCCCGAATCTTGCGCTTGGCGCGCATCAGACCGTAAACCCCCAGCAGCGGACCAACTGCCAGGCCAAGCACCAGCGCCGCGACAACCAAAACAGCCACCGGCACTGCCGGAGCCGTCCAGCCAAACATCACGAGGGAAACGGTCTGCTGGTTCTCCAGCACGAAGAACAACACCAAAGCCGCCAGCAGCAGCACGAACAGCGCCACCAGGGCGCGCTTGAGGTTACGCATCAGACTGCTCCTTCACTCAATGGGGCACGTGCTCGTCTTCATTGACCCGATCACGCAGCTCCTTGCCGGGTTTGAAGTGCGGCACGTACTTGCCTTCGAGGCTGACCGACTGGCCGGTCTTGGGATTGCGCCCTACCCTTGGTGCGCGGTAGTGCAGGGAAAAGCTGCCAAAGCCACGGATCTCGATGCGATCCCCGGTCGCCAGGCACTGCGACATCTGCTCAAGCATGGTCTTGATGGCCAACTCGACGTCCTTGGACGAGAGCAGCCCCTGATGGGTGACAATACGTTCGATCAGCTCCGACTTCGTCATATTTTTCCCTTCGTTATCAAGCAGCTAGATCATTGCTTAATCAGTTTGTAGCACGCCCCGGTGGATTTGAACAGGGTGGTTCTTGACTAAACTAAAAAATTCAAGATAGACGCCGGCGAAGGCAAAGCCCATCGACACCAACGCAGCCGCACTGCGGCATAACATGCATGCCAATCGGGATAGCCTATCGCCCGCACACCGCGCACGACCCCAGAAACATCTACAAACCTTGTGGGAATCAACCCGTAAATCGCAGACACAAAAAAGGGCGACCCGAGGGTCGCCCTTTTTACCGATCAAACAGAACTCAGTTCTGCTTAGCCATTGCTTCGCGCAGCAGCGCAGCCATGGTGGTGTCGGCAGCCGCTTCCGGAGCGTTTTTCAGGCTCTGGATGGCTTCGCGCTCTTCAGCATCGTCCTTCGACTTGATGGACAGGCTGATAACGCGGGACTTGCGGTCGACGCTGATGATCTTGGCTTCGATCTCTTCGCCTTCCTTCAGCACGTTACGGGCGTCTTCAACGCGGTCACGGCTGATTTCGGAAGCCTTCAGAGTAGCTTCGATGTCGTCGGCCAGGGTCACGATAGCGCCCTTGGCGTCAACTTCCTTGACGATACCCTTGACGATAGCGCCCTTGTCGTTGACAGCAACGAAGTTGGAGAACGGATCGTCTTCCAGCTGCTTGATACCCAGGGAGATGCGCTCGCGCTCTGGGTCAACCGACAGGATGACGGTTTCCAGCTCGTCGCCCTTCTTGAAGCGACGCACGGCTTCTTCGCCGGCTTCGTTCCAGGAAATGTCGGACAGGTGAACCAGACCGTCGATGCCGCCGTCCAGGCCGATGAAGATACCGAAGTCGGTGATCGACTTGATGGTACCGGTGATCTTGTCACCCTTGTTGAACTGGCCGGAGAAGTCTTCCCATGGGTTCGATTTGCACTGCTTGATACCCAGGGAGATACGACGACGCTCTTCGTCGATGTCCAGAACCATGACTTCCACTTCGTCGCCAACCTGAACGACTTTCGACGGGTGGATGTTCTTGTTAGTCCAGTCCATTTCGGAAACGTGCACCAGACCTTCAACGCCTTCTTCCAGCTCAGCGAAGCAGCCGTAGTCGGTCAGGTTGGTGACGCGAGCAGTCACGCGAGTGCTCTCTGGGTAACGGGCTTTGATAGCAACCCATGGGTCTTCGCCCAGTTGCTTCAGACCCAGCGAAACGCGGTTGCGCTCGCGATCGTACTTCAGGACCTTGACGTCGATCTCGTCACCAACGTTGACGATTTCCGACGGGTGCTTGATACGCTTCCAGGCCATGTCGGTGATGTGCAGCAGACCATCGACGCCGCCCAGGTCAACGAACGCACCGTAGTCGGTGAGGTTCTTGACGATACCCTTGACCTGCTGGCCTTCCTGCAGCGATTCCAGCAGAGCTTCGCGCTCGGCGCTGTTTTCGGCTTCCAGGACGCTGCGACGGGAAACGACAACGTTGTTGCGCTTCTGGTCCAGCTTGATGACCTTGAATTCCAGCTCTTTGCCTTCGAGGTGGGTGGTGTCGCGCACTGGGCGGACATCAACCAGGGAGCCCGGCAGGAACGCACGGATGCCGTTAACGTCGACAGTGAAGCCGCCTTTAACCTTACCGTTGATAACGCCCTTGACCACTTCTTCAGCAGCGAAAGCAGCTTCCAGAACAATCCAGCACTCGGCGCGCTTGGCTTTCTCACGGGACAGCTTGGTTTCGCCGAAGCCGTCTTCGACCGCGTCCAGCGCAACGTGAACTTCGTCACCGACCTTGATGGTCAGTTCGCCAGTTTCGTTGTAGAACTGCTCGAGCGGGATGACACCCTCGGACTTCAGGCCAGCGTGTACGGTAACCCAGTCGCCGTCGATGTCGACAACGATACCGGTGATGATTGCGCCCGGCTGAAGATTGAGGGTTTTCAGGCTTTCTTCAAAGAGTTCTGCAAAGCTTTCGCTCATTTTAATTCCTGTAGATTCGGGCGAAAAAAACGCCCATAGCCACATTCCAGACAATGTGGGTTTCGTTAAGTTAAGAAGCGCTGACAGGACGTTGACTGGTGCCCCTGCCCGCTCTCCTCTCCATCAGGCCAGGTCGCGCAGGGCGAGCTCGCTTCTGATGCGTTGCAGCACCTGCTCGATGGACAACTCCGTGGAATCCAGCTGAATGGCATCGGCCGCCGGCTTGAGCGGGGCCACTGCGCGCTGGGTGTCACGCTCGTCGCGCGCACGGATCTCATCTAGCAGACTTGACAGACTAACATCTTCACCCTTGCCCTTCAACTGCAGGTAACGGCGACGGGCACGTTCCTCGGCACTGGCGGTGAGGAACACCTTGAGCGGCGCGTCAGGGAACACCACGGTGCCCATGTCGCGACCGTCGGCGATCAACCCCGGAGCCTCGCGGAAGGCACGCTGGCGCTGCAGCAGCGCTTCGCGCACGGCCGGCAGCGAGGCGACCATCGAGGCGCCGGCACCTACGGTTTCGGTACGGATGACGTGGCTGACATCCTCGCCCTCGAGAATGATCTGCTGCAGCTTGCCCGGCTCGGCGGCGATGAACTGCACATCCAGATGGGCGGCCAGGGCCTTGAGCAGCTCTTCGTTGGTCAGGTCGACGCCATGGTTGCTGGCGTTGAACGCCAGCAGGCGGTACAGGGCGCCGGAATCGAGCAGGCGCCAGCCCAGCTCGCGGGCCAGCAGGCCCGCCACGGTACCCTTGCCCGAGCCGCTCGGCCCGTCGATGGTGATGACCGGCGCTTGCGAATTCACGACTTGCCCTCTTCGGCGACGCGAATGCCGACTTCCTTGCACAGCGCCAGGAAGTTGGGGAACGACGTGGCGACGTTGGCGCAGTCATGGATCACGATCGGCGCGCTGGCGCGCAACGAGGCGATGCTGAAGGCCATGGCGATGCGGTGGTCGCCGTGGCCGTGCACTTCGCCGCCGCCGATCTGGCCGCCGTCGATGATGATGCCGTCCGGGGTCGGCTCGCACTTCACGCCCAGGGCGATCAGGCCGTCGGCCATCACCTGGATGCGGTCCGACTCCTTGACCCGCAGCTCTTCGGCGCCACGCAGCACGGTACGCCCCTCGGCGCAGGCGGCGGCGACGAACAGCACCGGGAACTCGTCGATGGCCAGGGGCACCAGGTGCTCGGGGATGTCGATACCCTTGAGCTTGGCGCCGCGCACGCGCAGGTCGGCTACCGGCTCGCCGCCGACTTCACGCTGGTTCTCCAGGGTGATGTCGCCGCCCATCAGGCGCAGGATGTCGATCACGCCGGTGCGGGTCGGGTTGATGCCGACATGCTCCAGGACCAGCTCGGAACCCTCGGCGATGGACGCCGCCACCAGGAAGAACGCCGAGGAGGAAATATCCGCCGGCACTTCGATGCGGGTGGCCGTGAGCTTGCCACCGGACTGCAGGGAGGCCACCGGACCGTTCGACTCGACCGCGTAGCCGAAGCCGCGCAGCATGCGCTCGGTGTGGTCACGAGTAGGCGCAGGCTCGGTGACAGTGGTGGTGCCTTCGGCGTACAGGCCGGCCAGCAGCAGGCAGGATTTGACCTGGGCACTGGCCATTGGCAGCGTGTAGTTCAGCGCCTTGAGCTTGTGCCCGCCACGAATGGTCAGCGGCGGACGGCCTTCAGGGCCGGTCTCGACCACCGCTCCCATTTCGCGCAGCGGATTGGCCACGCGGTTCATCGGCCGCTTGGACAACGAGGCGTCGCCGGTCATGGTGGTGTCGAACGACTGTGCCGCCAGCAGGCCGGACAGCAGGCGCATCGAGGTACCGGAGTTGCCGACGTACAGCGGCCCGGGCGGCGGCTTGAGGCCATGCAGGCCCACGCCATGAATGGTCACACGGCCATGGTGCGGGCCTTCGATGACCACGCCCATGTCACGGAAGGCCTGCAAGGTGGCCAGGGCGTCCTCGCCCTCGAGGAAACCTTCCACCTCGGTGGTGCCCTCGGCCAGCGAGCCGAGCATGATCGAGCGGTGGGAAATCGACTTGTCGCCAGGTACGCGGATCCGTCCGGACACGCGGCCACCCGGTTGGGCCAGGAAAATCAGATCGTTGGCGTTCATAGCGTCCACATAGGCCCGGCGGGCCAGGATTTTACTGAAATGCTCGCGGGCAACCCGGGCGCGGGTGAACACACCCAGCAGTTGGTGCCCGTCCCCAGCATCGACCGCGTCGCGCAAGGCGTCGAGGTCGCTGCGAAATGTATCGAGAGTGCGCAGGACCGCCTCGCGGTTGGCGAGGAAGATGTCATGCCACATGATCGGGTCGCTGCCGGCGATTCTCGTGAAATCGCGAAAGCCCCCCGCAGCGTACCGGAAGATCTCCAGGTTTTCATTGCGCTTGGCCAGCGAATCGACCAGGCCGAAGGCCAGCAGGTGCGGCAGGTGGCTGGTGGCGGCCAGGACTTCGTCATGGCGCTCCACCGACATGTGCTCGACATCGGCGTCCAGCGCGCGCCAGAGGCGATCGACCAGGAGCAGCGCTTGCGGGTCGGTTTCCGGCAGCGGCGTGAGGATCACCTTGTGCCGACGGAACAACGCGGCATTGGAGGCTTCCACGCCGCTTTGCTCGGAACCGGCGATCGGATGCCCCGGCACGAAGCGCGGTAGGCGCTCGGCGAACGCCTCGCGGGCGGCACGCACCACGTTGCCCTTGGCACTGCCCACGTCGGTGATCACCGCATCGCCCAGGTCGAGCTGGGCCAAGCGGGCCAGGACTTTCTCCATGGCCAGGATCGGCACCGCCAGCTGGATGACGTCGGCGCCGACACAGGCGGCAGCCAGGTCGGCCTCGCAACGGTCGACCACGCCCAGCGCCACGGCCTGCTTGCGCGACTCGGCATCCAGGTCGACGCCGACCACTTCGCGGCACAGGCCGCTTTCACGCAGGCCCTTGGCGAAGGAGCCGCCGATCAGGCCGAGGCCGACCACGACCAGGCGGCTGACAATCGGTGCGGATTTGTTTGTTACAGCATCAACCACGAGTGCGAACCCTGTTCAGAAATCTAGGCAATCTGCGAGACCCGTTGGGACTGCTTTGCAGCCCATCGCGACACAAGGCCGCTCCCACAGGACCCAGTACAGCTTCAAGGCCTGCACAATAACTGTGGGAGCGGCCTTGTGTCGCGATGGGGCGCGAAGCGGCCCCGGCAATCTCAAATCAAAGTACCGCCTTCGGATACGAACCCAGCACCTTCAGCGCCACAGCCTCCTGGCTGATCTGCTCCAGCACCGCCTTGATCAGCGGATCGCGGTGATGGCCGACGAAGTCGATGAAGAACACGTAGGTCCACTTGCCGCTTCGCGAAGGACGGGTCTCGATGCGCGTCAGGTCGATGCCGTTCTCGTGGAACGGCACCAGCAGCTCGTGCAGCGCGCCCGGCTTGTTGCTCATGGAGACGATGATCGAGGTCTTGTCGTCGCCGGTCGGCGGTACTTCCTGGCTGCCGATCATCAGGAAGCGCGTGGAGTTGTCCGGGCGGTCCTCGATCTTCTCGGCCAGGCGGGTCAGGCCATACAGGTTGGCCGCCATGTCGCCGGCGATCGCCGCAGAGTTCCACTCGCCCTTGACCCGCTTTGCCGCCTCGGCGTTGCTGGAAACAGCCACGCGCTCGACGTTCGGGTAGTGGGCGTCCAGCCACTTGCGGCACTGGGCCAGCGACTGGGCATGGGAGTAGATGCGGGAGATGCTGTCGGTCTTGGTGTTCTCGCCTACCAGCAGGTGGTGGTGGATACGCAGCTCGACCTCGCCGCAGATGACCATGTCGTGCTCGAGGAAGCTGTCCAGCGTATGGCTGACCGCGCCTTCGGTGGAGTTTTCCACCGGCACCACGCCGAAGTTGACGGCACCGGCCGCCACTTCGCGGAACACCTCGTCGATGGCCGCCATCGGGCGGCTGACCACGGCGTGACCGAAGTGTTTCATGGCCGCCGCCTGGGTGAAGGTGCCTTCCGGGCCGAGGTAGGCAACCTTGAGCGGCTCTTCGAGGGCCAGGCAGGACGACATGATCTCGCGGAACAGCCGCGCCATCTCTTCGTTGTCCAGCGGCCCCTTGTTGCGCTCCATGACGCGCTTGAGCACCGCGGCTTCACGCTCGGGACGATAGAACACCGGCGCCTCGCCTTCGGCCAGCGACGCGGTCTTGACCTTGGCCACTTCCTGGGCGCAACGGGCGCGCTCGCTGATCAGCTCGAGGATCTTCTCGTCGAGGCTGTCGATGCGCACACGCAGGGCCTTGAGTTCCTGGTCGGACATCAGCCGTGCTCCTTCTCGAATTCAGCCATGTACTGCACCAGCGCCTCGACGGCCTCCAGGCCCAGGGCGTTGTAGATCGACGCGCGCATGCCGCCGACCGAACGGTGCCCCTTGAGGTTCAGCAAGCCACGGGCGTCGGCGCCGGCCAGGAAGGCCTTGTCCAGACGCTCGTCAGCCAGGCGGAACGGAACGTTCATCCACGAACGGGCGTTGTGGCTGATAGGGTTGGTGTAGAACTCGCTGCTGTCGATGAAGCCGTACAGGCGATCCTTCTTGGCGCGGTTGCGCTGCTCCATGGCCTCGACGCCACCCTGCTCCTTGAGCCATTCGAACACCAGGCCCGAAAGGTACCAGGAATAAGTGGCCGGAGTGTTGTACATCGAGCCGTTGTCAGCCGCGATCTTGTAGTCGAGCATGGTCGGGCAACTGCTGCGGGCATGCCCCAGCAGGTCTTCACGGACGATCACCACCACCAGGCCGCTGGGGCCGATGTTCTTCTGCGCGCCGGCGTAGATCATGCCGAACTGCGACACATCGGTCGGGCGCGAGAGGATGTCGGACGACATGTCGACCACCAGCGGAACGTCACCGGTCTCGGGCACCCAGTCGAACTGCAGGCCGCCGATGGTCTCGTTGGACGCATAGTGAACGTAGGCCGCATTCGTGGTCAGCTTCCACTCGTTCTGGCCCGGAATGGCCAGGTAGTCGTAGGGCTTGGCGCTGGCGGCGACATTGACGTTACCGAAGCGACGCGCTTCCTCGATGGCCTTCTTCGACCAGATGCCAGTCTCGACGTAGTCGGCGGTGCCGTTCTCCGGCAGCAGGTTCAGCGGGATCTCGGCGAACTGCTGGCTGGCGCCGCCCTGCAGGAACAGTACCTTGTAGTTGGAGGGGACGGACAGCAGGTCTCGCAGGTCCTGCTCGGCCTTTTCGGCGATGGCCACGTAGTCGTCGCTGCGATGGCTCATTTCCATCACCGACAGGCCCTTGCCGCGCCAGTCCAGCATCTCGGCCTGGGCACGCTGCAGGACAGCATCGGGAAGCGCGGCGGGGCCGGCGCAGAAGTTAAAGGCTCGTTTGCTCACATCCACTCTCGCTCTGCCAAATAGAACAAATCGTAAATCTTCGATGCCAGCGGAAACCCTGTGGGAGCGGGTTTACCCGCGAACAAGGGCGAAGCCCTTGCCATGCACCGCGGTGTCTTCTTCGCGGGTAAACCCGCTCCCACAGGTTATGCGACCAACCTGCGGATCGGGCCAGGCCCTTATCAGTCAAACGGGGCGACCTTGGTCGCCCCGTTCGGGTTGTTGCTTCGGTTATTCCTGAGGCGCCTCTTCGGCGCCTGCGTTGTCCTCGCCCACCGCATCGAGCGAGGCGCCCTCCTCGTCCGTCTCGACCAGATCGTCAAGTTCGTCCTCGGATGGCTCCTGGACACGCTCCAGGCCTACCAGCGTTTCGTCGGTGGCCAGCTTGATCAGCGTAACACCCTGGGTGTTACGGCTCAGGCTGGACACTTCGCCGACCCGCGTGCGCACCAGTGTGCCTTGGTCGGAAATCAGCATGATTTCCTCGCCTTCCTGCACCTGGATGGCGCCGATCAGCAAGCCGTTGCGCCCCTTGGTGCCCATGGCGATCACACCCTGGCCGCCACGGCCGCGACGCGGGAACTTGGACAGCGGGGTGCGCTTGCCGAAGCCGCGCTCGGAAGCGGTGAGAATCTGCGCGCCGGACTCGGGGATCAGCATGGAGATGATCTGCTGGCCCTTGCCCAGCTTCATGCCGCGCACGCCACGGGCGTTACGGCCCATTTCGCGGACCACGCTCTCGGCGAAGCGGATCACCTTGCCGGCGTCGGAGAACATCATGACTTCCTTGGCACCGTCGGTAATGGCCGCGGCGATCAGGGTGTCGCCTTCCTTGAGCTTCAAGGCGATCAGGCCGTTGGAGCGTGGACGGGCGAACTGCACCAGCGGGGTCTTCTTCACAGTGCCGGAGGCGGTGGCCATGAAGATGTAGGCGCCGGTCGGTTCGGCGACCCACTCTGGGGTGTCGCCGTCTTCCTCATCGATCTCTTCGGCTTCCACCAGCTCGCCTTCGATCACGCTGTCATCGCTGTCTTCCAGCTCTTCCTCAGGATCTGCGTGCTGCTGCAGCGCCTCCAGGTCGATCTGCAGCATGGCGGTGATGCGCTCACCTTCCTCCAGCGGCAGCAGGTTGACCAGCGGACGACCGCGGGCGGCTCGGGAGGCCTCGGGGATTTCGTAGGTCTTCTTCCAGTACACCTTGCCCTTGCTGGAGAACAGCAGCAGGGTGGCGTGACTGTTGGCGACCAGCAAGTGCTCGATGTAGTCCTCGTCCTTGACGCCGGTGGCCGACTTGCCCTTGCCGCCGCGGCGCTGGGCCTGGTAGGCGGACAATGGCTGGGTCTTGGCGTAACCACCGTGGGAGATGGTCACCACGCGCTCCTCTTCCGGGATCATGTCGCCGTAGTTGAGGTCGTGGCTGGCGTTGAGGATCTCGGTGCGGCGGGCATCGCCGTACTCGGCGCGAATCGCTTCGAGCTCCTCGCGGATCACTTCCATCAGGCGCTCGGCGCTGCTGAGGATGCGGATCAGTTCGCCGATCTGTTCGAGGATCTCCTGGTACTCGGCCAGCAGTTTCTCGTGCTCCAGGCCGGTCAGGCGGTGCAGGCGCAACTCCAGGATGGCCTGGGCCTGCTCCGGCGACAGGTAGTACTTGCCCTCGCGCAGGCCGTACTGCTCCGGCAGGTCCTCCGGACGGCAGGACTCGGCACCGGCGCGCTCGACCATGACTTGCACGGCGCTGGATTCCCAAGCGGTGCTGATCAGCGCTTCCTTGGCTTCGGACGGCGTCGGCGAAGCCTTGATCAAGGCGATGACCGGATCGATGTTGGACAGCGCGACCGCCTGGCCTTCAAGGATGTGCCCACGCTCGCGGGCCTTGCGCAGCTCGAACACGGTGCGGCGGGTGACCACTTCGCGACGGTGGCGAACGAACGCCTCGAGCAGGTCCTTGAGGTTCAGCAGGCGCGGACGACCGTCGATCAGGGCGACGATGTTGATGCCGAACACGCTCTGCAGCTGGGTCTGCTGGTAGAGGTTGTTGAGCACCACCTCCGGCACCTCGCCGCGACGCAGCTCGATGACGATGCGCATGCCGTCCTTGTCGGACTCGTCGCGCAGCTCGGTGATGCCTTCGATCTTCTTCTCTTTGACCAGCTCGGCGATCTTCTCGATCAGACGCGCCTTGTTCAGCTGGTACGGCAGCTCGGTGACGACGATCTGCTGGCGGCCACCGACCTTGTCGATATCCTCGATCTCGGAACGGGCGCGCATATAGATGCGGCCACGGCCGGTGCGGTAGGCCTCGATGATGCCCTGGCGACCGTTGATCTGGCCGGCGGTCGGGAAGTCCGGACCCGGGATGAACTGCATCAGCTCATCGACCGTGATGTCGGAGTTGTCGATCAGCGCCAGGCAGCCATCGATCACTTCGCCAAGGTTGTGCGGCGGGATGTTGGTGGCCATGCCCACGGCGATACCGCTGGAACCGTTGACCAGCAGGTTGGGGATCTTGGTCGGCATGACCGCAGGGATCTGCTCGGTGCCGTCGTAGTTGGGCACCCAGTCGACGGTTTCCTTGTGCAGGTCGGCCAGCAGCTCGTGGGCCAGCTTGGCCATGCGCACTTCGGTGTATCGCATGGCCGCGGCGTTGTCGCCGTCCACAGAACCGAAGTTGCCCTGACCATCGACCAGCAGGTAGCGCAGCGAGAAGGGCTGGGCCATGCGCACGATGGTGTCGTACACGGCGGTGTCGCCGTGCGGGTGGTACTTACCGATCACGTCACCGACCACACGGGCGGATTTCTTGTACGGCTTGTTCCAGTCGTTGCCCAGTTCGCTCATCGCATACAGAACGCGGCGATGCACGGGCTTCAAGCCGTCACGCGCATCGGGCAGCGCTCGCCCGACAATAACGCTCATCGCGTAGTCGAGGTAAGACTGTCTCAGTTCGTCTTCGATATTGACCGGGAGGATTTCTTTGGCCAGTTCGCCCATGAGAAGCCTGATTCCTTTTTCTGGTGAAACTTCGCCTGATCCCTCGAAGGACGAACGAAGCTCGCCGCCGCAGCGCATATAGGGTGCGACGACTTACGACAAATCAATGAGTTGTGACATGGATCTGCGCAATGAAGGCCGCCGTAAAGAGCGGCCTTGGAAACTGCCGGATGGTATCACAAACACGGGACGCATGGGAGATATGGCAGGTTGCCTTGCAGCGCCATCCAAACGGGTGAAAAAACGCCTCAATGGAGGCGTTTTCGGCACATCAACTGGGCGATTTTCGCCGTGTCCGGACGCTCGACCACACCCTTCTCGGTAACGATTACATCGATCAGGTCCGCCGGGGTGACATCCACCACCGGGTTGTAGGCCTCGACGTCGGCCGTCACCTGGATGCCCGCCACTTCCAGCAACTCTTCCTCACCACGGGTCTCCAGCGGGATGTCCTCGCCAGTGGCCAGGTTCAGGTCGATGCTGGTGCTCGGCGCCACCACCATGAAGCGCAGGCCGTGATGCATGGCGGTCACCGCCATCTGATAGGTGCCGATCTTCGCCGCCACGTCGCCATTGGCGGCGATGCAGTCGGCACCGACTACCACCCAGGTGATGCCCTTGGTTTTCATCAGGTGACCCATGGCCGCGTCGGCGACCACGGTCACCGGCACGCCGTCGGCGGCCAGCTCCCAGGCAGTCAGGCGTGACCCCTGCAGCCAGGGCCGCGACTCACAGGCATAGACCTGCTCGACCATGCCTTCCAGGGTGGCGGCGCGGATCACCCCCAGGGCGGTGCCGAAGCCGCCGGTAGCCAGGGCGCCGGCGTTGCCATGAGTGAGCAGGGCTTGCTCGCTGCCCTGGTGGCGGCGGATCTGCTCGACGCCGAACTGGGCCATGGTCAGGTTGGCCTCGCGATCGCTTTCGTGAATGGCTACCGCCTCGGCCTCCATCACCGCCAGCACATCCTCGCCGGGGCGCAGCCGCTGCAGGCGCTCACGCATGCGGTTGAGCGCCCAGAACAGATTGGCCGGGGTCGGACGCGCCTCGCCCAGCAGCATGAAGTCTTCCTCGAGGGATTCCTCCCAGCCGTCGCCCTCGGCCAGGCGCCGACGCAACGCCAGCACCAGGCCATAGGCGGCGCAGATACCGATCGCCGGGGCGCCGCGCACGGCCATGTCGCTGATCGCCTCGGCCACCTCGGCCGCCTCGGTGCACGCCAGCCAGCACTGTTCCAGCGGCAGCAGGCGCTGGTCGAGCAGGTACAGCACGCCGTCGCGCCACTCGATGCCCGTCACCGTCTCCGCCGCCATCAGTTGCTCGCGCATCGCCTCTCCCCGTCGCCCTGGCATCAAAAGCCGGCGATTATAGCGACCCTCAGCCGCGGACGCTCGGGTATACTGCGCGTTTAGCCGAACCGACCCAGGTATATGCCGCGCATGCCCACCGCCACTCCCCTCCTCGACCTGCTGCTTGTGCCGGACTGGCTGGTCCCCGTGGAGCCGGCCGGCGTGGTGCTCGAAGGCCATGCGCTGGGCGTGCTGGACGGCCGGATCGCCTGGCTCGGCCCCCGCGAGCGCGCCCCCCGGGCCCGGGAGGTGCGCGAACTGCCCGACTGCGTGCTGACGCCCGGGCTGGTCAACGCCCATGGCCATGCTGCCATGGCCTTGTTCCGCGGCCTGGCCGACGACCTGCCGCTGATGACCTGGCTGCAGGAGCACATCTGGCCGGCCGAGGGCCGCTGGGTCGACGAGGCCTTCGTGCGTGACGGCACGGACCTTGCCATCGCCGAGCAGCTCAAGGGCGGCATCACCTGCTTCGCCGACATGTACTTCTTTCCCCGCGAGGCCTGCGACCGCGTGCACCAGAGCGGCATCCGCGCACAGATCGCCGTGCCCTTGCTGGACTTCCCGATCCCCGGCGCGCGCACCCCGGACGAAGGCCTGCACCTGGCCATCGAGCTGTTCGGCGAGCTGCGCCACCACCCACGCATTACCGTCGCCCTCGGCCCGCACGCGCCGTACACGGTCAGCGATGCGAACCTGGAGAAGATCCGGGTGATCGCCGACCAGCTCGACGCGCCGCTGCACATGCACATCCACGAGACCGTCGGCGAAGTCGAGCAGGCGCTCAAGGACAACGGCGAGCGCCCGCTGGCCCGCCTCGCCCGCCTGGGCCTGCTGGGGCCGAACCTGCAGGCGGTGCACATGACCCAGGTCAGCGACGAGGATCTGGCGCTGCTGGTAGAAAGCAACACCAGCGTGGTCCACTGCCCCGAGTCCAACCTCAAGCTGGCCAGCGGCTTCTGCCCGGTGGAGCGCCTGTGGCAGGCGGGGGTGAACGTGGCGGTGGGCACCGACGGCGCCGCCAGCAACAACGACCTCGACCTGCTCGGCGAAACCCGTACCGCCGCGCTGCTGGCCAAGGCCGTCGCCGGCTCGGCCACCGCCCTGGACGCCCACCGGGCGCTGCGCATGGCCACACTCAACGGCGCCCGGGCGCTCGGCCTGGAGGCGACGACCGGCTCGCTCGAGACGGGCAAGGCCGCCGACCTGGTCGCCTTCGACCTGTCGGGGCTGGCGCAGCAGCCGGTGCACGACCCGGTCTCGCAACTGATCTACGCCACCGGCCGCGATTGCGTGAAGGACGTCTGGGTCGCCGGCCACGCACTGGTGCTGGACCGCCGCCTGACGCGGATGGACGAGCAGGCCCTGGCCGCCAATGCCCGCGCCTGGGGAGCCCGCATCGGCGGGCGCAACGAATAACCGGGCGCCAGCCACGGCTGGCGCCCCGTGACACTTTCATAGAAGCTTCAGAGGACTGTTCAGATGAGCAACGTCGACCACGCCGAAATCGCCAAGTTCGAAGCCCTGGCCCACCGCTGGTGGGACCGCGAGAGCGAATTCAAGCCACTGCACGACATCAACCCGCTGCGGGTTAACTGGATCGACGAACGCGTCGCCCTTGCCGGCAAGAAAGTGCTGGACGTCGGCTGCGGCGGCGGCATCCTCAGCGAGGCAATGGCCCAGCGCGGCGCCACCGTGACCGGCATCGACATGGGCGAGGCGCCACTGGCGGTGGCCCAGCTGCACCAGCTGGAGTCCGGCGTGGCGGTGGAATACCGGCAGATCACCGCCGAGGCCCTGGCCGAGGAGATGCCCGAACAGTTCGACGTGGTCACTTGCCTGGAGATGCTCGAGCACGTGCCCGACCCTTCGTCGGTGATCCGCGCCTGCTACCGCATGGTCAAGCCGGGCGGCCAGGTGTTCTTCTCGACCATCAACCGCAACCCCAAGGCCTACCTGCTGGCGATCATCGGCGCCGAGTACATTCTCAAGATGCTGCCGCGCGGCACCCATGACTTCAAGAAGTTCATCCGCCCCTCCGAGCTGGGTGCCTGGAGCCGCGCCGCGGGCCTGGAGGTCAAGGACATCATCGGCCTGACCTACAACCCGCTGACCAAGCACTACAAGCTGAACAACGACGTCGACGTCAACTACATGATCCAGACCCTGCGCGAGGAATGAGCATGCGCCTGCGAGCAGTACTCTTCGACATGGACGGCACCCTGCTGGACACAGCGCCGGACTTCATCGCCATCTGCCAGGCGATGCTTGCCGACCGCGGCCTGCCGGCCATCGACGACGCACGCATCCGCGAGGTGATCTCCGGCGGCGCCCGCGCCATGGTCGCCGCCACCTTCGCCATGGACCCCGAGGCCGACGGTTTCGAGGCCCTGCGCCTGGAATTCCTCGAGCGCTACCAGCGCGATTGCGCGGTGCACAGCAAGCTGTTCGACGGCATGCCGGAGCTGCTGGCCGACATCGAGAAAGGCAACCTGCTGTGGGGCGTGGTCACCAACAAGCCGGTGCGCTTCGCCGAGCCGATCATGCAGCGCCTGGGCCTGGCCGAGCGCTCGGCCCTGCTGATCTGCCCGGACCACGTGAAGAACAGCAAGCCCGACCCCGAGCCGCTGATACTGGCGTGCAAGACCCTGGACCTGGACCCGGCCAGCGTGCTGTTCGTCGGCGACGACCTGCGCGACATCGAGTCCGGCCGCGACGCCGGCACCCGAACCGCGGCGGTGCGCTATGGCTATATTCATCCAGAGGACAACCCCAACAACTGGGGCGCCGACGTGGTGGTGGACCACCCGCTGGAACTGCGCAAGGTGATCGACAGCGCACTGTGCGGCTGCTGAAACTTCGCGCACCAGGGAGGGCTGCGCCCTCCATCGCGACACAAGGCCGCTCCCACAAGGAGCACCCGTCGCCTGTGGGAGCGGCCTTGTGTCGCGATGGGCTGCGTAGCAGCCCCCATTGATCGCAACCGATTTAAGGACAGACCGATGTTCGACTACACCGCCCGCCCCGACCTGCTCAAGGGCCGGATCATCCTGGTCACCGGCGCCGGCCGCGGCATCGGCGCCGCCGCCGCCAAGGCCTACGCCGCCCTGGGCGCCACCGTGCTGCTGCTGGGCAAGACCGAGGCCAACCTCAACGAGATCTACGACCAGATCGAGGCCGCCGGCCACCCGCAGCCGGCGGTGATCCCGTTCAACCTGGAAACCGCCCTGCCCCACCAGTACGACGAACTGGCGGTGATGATCGAGGAGCAGTTCGGGCGCCTCGACGGCCTCCTCAACAACGCCTCGATCATCGGCCCGCGCACGCCGCTGGAGCAGCTGTCGGGCGACAACTTCATGCGCGTGATGCACATCAACGTCAACGCCACCTTCATGCTGACCAGCACCCTGCTGCCGCTGCTCAAACTGTCGGAGGACGCCTCGGTGGTGTTCACCTCCAGCAGCGTCGGGCGCAAAGGCCGGGCCTACTGGGGCGCCTATGGCGTGTCGAAGTTTGCCACCGAGGGGCTGATGCAGACCCTGGCCGACGAGCTGGAAGGCGTGGCGCCGGTGCGTTCGAACAGCATCAACCCGGGCGCCACGCGCACGGCGATGCGCGCCCAGGCCTACCCGAGCGAGAACCCACAGAACAACCCGCTGCCCGAGGACATCATGCCGGTGTACCTGTACCTGATGGGGCCGGACAGCAAGGATGTGAACGGGCAGGCACTGAACGCCCAGTAAGGCTTATCGCGGGGCAAGCCGCATCGGTGCGCCGATGCGACTTGCCCCGCGATCGCTTCAGCCCGCCGCCAACGCCGGGCGCAGACGCCCCTGCTGGCGCCCTTCGAGCTGCATGCAACGTTCCAGGAACAGGAACATGCAGTCGTAGCTCTTGCAGATCGCCCGGCGCAGCTCGGTGCGCAGCCCCAGCGTCGGGCTCTCGCCCGCCAGGGTGCAGATGATCTCCAGCGCCTCCCACGGGTGTGCGTCATCGTACTGCGCATGCATCTTCAGCCACTTCATCGCACGCTTGCGGGTGTCCTCGGGGAAGCCCTGGGCGTAGGTGTCCTCGGCGCAGACCACTGCCGACCACTCGCCGGTGGCACCTTCGATGGCGTAATTGGTGGCCGCCATGGCGATGGCCAGCGACTCGGTGGCGCACACTCGCCAGCACCAGTCGTTGAGGCCGTTGAGCTCCGGCGGCACCTCCTGGGACTGCAGCTCATGCAGGTGGATGCCATGGGCTTGGCACCAGTGCACCCAGTAGTCGGCATGGTTGAGCTCGACCCGGATGTTGCGCATCAGCCAGCGACGCGCCATGTCTTCGCCAGGATGTCGGGCGTAGCGGGTCTTGGTGAGGTTGTGGGCCATGTAGAGAGAAAACTGCTCGACCACCGGCCAGCCGCCGATCAGGTACTGGCGGATGGTCGACTGCTTGAGCTGGCCATCGCGCAGTCGCTGGTAGAACTCATGCTCCACCACACGGCGCTTGCTTTCGCGGCAATCCTCTATCAGTTGTTGGGCCCACTGCGGATAACTGGCCGGATCCATCAATGGTCCGATCCTTACGAACGCGTCGATCACTGTCAGCTCCTTGATTCCCTGTGATTTCCGGGCGTTGTTCAGCGAAAGGTCCCCGGCGCCCGGTGCAGAAGGGGCCTCGCGGCAATCCGTTGGCGCTGCAGGCTGTCGCAGGTGAAGACCTGCGGGCGTTCGATGAGGTATCCCTGGGCGTAGTCCACGCCGATCTCCTGCAAAGCCTGCTCGATCAGCGGCGTCTCGACGAACTCGGCAATGGTCCGCTTGCCCATGACGTGACCGATGTGATTGATCACTTCGACCATCGCCCGGTTGATCGGGTCATCGAGCATGTCCTTGACGAAACTTCCGTCGATCTTCAGGAAGTCTACAGGCAAATGCTTCAAATAGGCGAATGACGACATTCCGGCGCAGAAGTCGTCGAGGGAGAATTTGCAGCCCAGTCCTTTCAATTCATTGATGAATCGGATCGCGCTGCCCAGGTTGGCAATGGCGCTGGTTTCGGTGATTTCAAAACAAATCAGCCGTGGCGGGATGTCGAACTCGCCGAACAGGCGCTGCAGGTACTCGAGGAACTTGTCGTCGCCGATGCTCGAACCCGATAAATTGATGGCACACATCGCCAGGGGGCCCTCCCGACCTTCATCCAGGCACTGGCGGATCACCTGGAACACGCTGCGCACCACCCAGCGGTCGAGCGCGGTCATCAGGCCATAGCGCTCCGCTGCGGGGATGAAACTGTCGGGCAGGATGGTGCGCCCGCTTTCGTCGTGCAGGCGCAGGAGGATCTCGATATGCCCGGGCCCCTCGTGGGGGTGAAGGGGCGCGATCTCCTGGGCGTAGAGGCAGAAGCGGTTTTCCTCCAGCGCCACATGCAGCCGCTGGATCCAGGCCATCTCGCCAAAGCGCATGGACAGCTCGCTGTCGTCGGCGTGATACACCTGGACCCGGTTGCGGCCCTTTTCCTTGGCCATGTAGCAGGCCATGTCCGCCGCGCGCAACGATGCCTCCAGGGTGCTTGGCGCCTGGGCGATGTGCACCAGGCCGATGCTGACCGTGGTCACGAAGGGGCGCCCTTTCCACACGAAATGCAGGCTCTGCACGGCCTGGCGCAACTGCTCGGCAATGCGCTCGGCCTGCTCTGGCGGGCAGTTTTCCAGAAGCACGCCGAACTCGTCGCCACCCAGGCGCGCCAGGGTGTCGCCCTCGCGCAGGCCCGACTGCAGCACCGCGCAGATATGCCGCAGCAGTTCGTCGCCGGCGGCATGGCCGCAGGTGTCGTTGACCAGCTTGAACTGGTCGAGGTCGAGGAACATCAGCGAATGGCGCCCGGCCTGGCGGGCCAGGCCGTTGAGCGCCTGCTCCAGGCGATATTCGAACTCGCGGCGGTTGGCCAGCCCGGTCAGGGCGTCGTGGGTCGCCTGCCAGGACAGGTTGGCGATGTACTGGCGCTCCTGGGTCATGTCGTGCAACACCACGACGATGCCACTGACCTGTCCTTCGGTGAGGATGGGCGAGCCCACCAGGTTGACCGACACCGTGCTGCCGTCCAGGCGCTGGATCAGCCGGGCATGCTCGGCGCCGCCCTTGAGGCTGCCACTGAGCACCTGCTCGACCAGCGTCAGGCTGTCGCCCTCGGCATTCTCGTCGAGCAGGCTGAACAACGCCGCCAGCGGCAGGCCCTGGGCCTGCACCGCTTGCCAGTGGGTCAACTGCTCGGCGGCCGGGTTCATATAGCTGATGCAACCGTCGACATCGGCGGTGATCACCGCATCGCCGATGGATTCCAGGGTGATCTGCGCCCGCTCCTTCTCCTCCTGCAGCGCGCTGGCGAACGCCTGGCGCTGGGCCAGCAGCTTGCTCGAACGCCGCCAGGCCATGGCGATCAGGAACAGCGCGGTGGCCAGGTTGGTGAGCATCAGCACCTTGAGCAGCATCCGCGAGCCTTCGCCCAGGGCATCGCTGAACGCCTTGGCGGCGGGGGTCACACCGTCATTGATGGCGACGATGCGCGCCTTCCAGTTGGCCACCTGGTGCGGGTCGATCGCGCCCCCGGCGAAGCCTTCGCGCATCTGCTGGGCCAGCACGTCGAGCTGGCGCAGGTAATCGTCACCGATGTCCCAGTAATCGATGGCGGTTTGCATATAGCTGACATGACGGAAGTTGCGGTAGAACCAGATGATCCGGGCCACATCCTCGGGGTGGTTGCCGCCCTGCAGCACACCCTGGCGCGCTGCGTCCAGGTCCGGTTCGGGACGATCCAGGGCCAGGCGCAGGTTGTGGTCGCCCTGGGGCACCAGGATGGCCCGGCGGTAGCGGGCATAGGTCAGCGGATCGCGGTCGTCGGCGTAGAGATTGAGGTAGTAGATGGCGTCCTTCTGCGCCTTGGACCACAGGCTTTCGCCCGCCACATAGGCGCGCACGGCGGACAATGCATAAAGGCTCAGACTGCCCAGCAGTACCTGGAAAACCACAACGGCGACGAAGGGCCAGATAATACCCAGCAGCCTTGGCGCTTCGAGAGTCCGATTTCCCTTCATGTAGTCCCTGTCATGGCGGCAGATAAGGCACGAATCAACCTAGACAAGCACAGCGTAGGCCATTTGCCATGCCTGTGGCGTGGTTTTTGATGACGGGGAAAGGGTCGCAGCGCCTGTAGGAGCGGCCTTGTGTCGCGAAAGGGCCGCAGAGCGGCCCCCGGCAATCCTGAGCCAGACTCGAGATCCAGAGCCCGTACGCGACACAAGGCCGCTCCTACACGGACGTAAGTGGCTCAGGTCTGCTGCAGGTGACCGTAAAGCTTGGCGTACAGGCCGCCCTCGGCGATCAATTGCTGGTGGCCGCCGTCCTCGGCGACATGACCGCCGTCGAACACCAGCACCCGATCGGCCTGCTTCACCGCCGACAGGCGGTGGGCGATGATCAGTGTGGTGCGGCCACTGAGGAAGCGCGCCAAGGCCTGGTGCAGGTTGTACTCGGTGGCGGCGTCCAGCGCCGAGGTGGCCTCGTCGAGGATGACCACCTTGGGCTCGGCCAGCACCATGCGGGCGATCGCCAGGCGCTGGCGCTGGCCGCCGGACAGGCGCACGCCGGAACGCCCGACGATGCTGTCCAGGCCCTGGGGCAGCGCGGCGATGGTGGCGTCCAGCTGGGCGATGCGCAACGCGTGCCAGCAGGCATCGTCGCTGCAATCGCGCCCCATGGTCAGGTTGGCGCGCACGCTGTCGTTGAACAGCGACGGGTGCTGCAGCACCACCGCGACGTTCTCGCGCAGGGTTTCCAGGCCGATCTCCTGCAGGCTCGCGCCGCCGAAGCGGATGGTCCCGGCCTGGGCGCTGTACAACCCCAGCAGCAACTGCACCAGGGTACTCTTGCCACCGCCGCTGGCGCCGACGATGGCAACCTTCTCGCCCGGGGCGATGGCCAGGTTCAGCTGATCCAGCACCGGCTCGTCGGCGTAGGCGAAGCACAGGTCGCGCACCTCGATACCGACCGTGTCGCGCCCGGCGAACGGGTCGCTGCCCGCGGGGTACTGCGCCTCGTCGGCCCGCGCCAGCAGCTCGTTCAAGCGGCTTAGCGCGCCGCCGGCGGCGTAGTAGGCATATTGCAGGTTCAGCAACTGCTCCACCGGGCCGATCATGAACCACAGGTAGCTGAATACCGCCAGCATCTGGCCGATCGACAGGTCGGAGAACAGTACGGTGAGCATCGCCGCGGCGCGGAAGATATCGATGCCGAACTGGAACAACAGGCCACTGGCCCGACCACTGGCATCGCTCTTCCACTGCGAGGCCACCGCGTAGTCGCGCACCTCGCGGGCACGCAGGCCAAGGCGACCGAGGAAATAGCCCTGGCGGTTGCCGGCACGGATTTCCTGGATCGCATCGAGGGTCTCGGTCAGCGCCTGGGTGAAGCGCGCGGTGCTGTCGTTCTCGAGTTTCTTCAGGTGCTTGACGCGCTTGCCCAACTGCACGGTGAAGAAGATCACCAGCGGGTTGAACAGCAGGATCAGCAGCGCCAGCTGCCAGTGCATCCAGATCAGGATGGCGGCGGTGCCGGTCAGCGTCAGCACCGCCACCAGGAAGCGGCTGAGGGTTTCGCCGACGAACTTGTCGAGGGTGTCCAGGTCGGTGACCAGGTGGGTGGTCACCGTACCGCTGCCCAGGCTTTCATATTCCTTGAGCGAAATGCGCTTGAGCCGCTCGATCAGGCGGATACGCAGGCGGTAGACGATGTCCTTGGCCAGGCCGGCGAACAGCTTGGCCTGGACCACGTTGAACGCCAGCGCCGCCAGGCGCAGGCCCAAGGTGGCGCAGAGCATCAGGCCGATATAGCCCGCGGCCACCTGCCAGCCAGCGGGCAGGAAGTTGTTCATCCACTTAAGCGCGGCGTCACCATGGCCCAGCAGCACTTCGTCCACCAGCAGCGGCAGCAGCAACGGGATCGGCACACTGCACAGGGCGGCGAGCACGGCTACCAGGTTGGCAGTCCACAAAGCCTTCTTGTGGTGCAGGGCCAGGCGGCGGATTTCCGCCCAGCTCAGGCGATCAGGCACAGCGGGGGACTTCCCTGGCACAGGGTCTGGCGACCCTGGCAGGTCAAGCACAGGCGGCCTGCTGCAGCCAGCGGCCGAGCAGCGGCTGCAGGCTGTCCAGCGACTGGTAGCCGTTGGTCAGCAGGGCCAGCTGACCATTGCGCTCGGCCAGCAGCGTGGGGAAACCGGCAATGCCCAGGTCCTGTACCCAGCCGAAGTCGGCGCTGGTGGCGGCGCGGGTATCGGCATTGGTGAAGCACTGCGAGAACGACTCGCGGTCGAAACCGGCCTGTTCGGCCAGCTCCACCAGCTGCGGGGCGCGGGTGACATCCAGCCCCTGCTCGTAGAACGAGCGCTGGATCAGCTTGAGCAGCGTCCAGGCCCGCTTGTCGTCCAGCTCACGCGCCGCGACCAATGCGCGGCACGCAGGCTCGGTGTCGTAGACAAAGCCGTCGGGCATCGCGCCGTCAAAACGAAACGGCTGCCCGGTGGCGTCATGCACCGCCTGCCAGTGCTCGAGGATGTACTTGCGGGTCGAGGCATCCAGGGCGCTGCCACCGCTGCGCAGACCGCCAGGCACCAGGCGGGTGACGACACCCGCCTCACGGGCCTGGGCAATCAGCGCCTCGGCCACCGGAGCGAAGCCCCAGCACCAGGAGCACATCGGATCCATCACATAGAGCAGGCGTGCGGACATGCATCAGGCCTCGGCTTTGTAGTTGTAGCCGATCGGGTGTGGCTGGTTGCGCGCCTTGGCCAGTTCAATCTGCTTCTGGCGGTCGATGGCGCTGCGCCGGGTCTTCTC
Source organism: Pseudomonas mosselii (assembly GCF_003205295.1). Classification (GTDB taxonomy): domain Bacteria; phylum Pseudomonadota; class Gammaproteobacteria; order Pseudomonadales; family Pseudomonadaceae; genus Aquipseudomonas; species Aquipseudomonas mosselii_B. Next base: position 143,259 of record NZ_QJRP01000007.1, on the reverse strand, counting down.
GCTCAGGCTGTCCCAGCAATGCGGGCAGCTCACGCCTGGCGAATAGTGCTCCGACTCCCGGTCCTTCACGTCGATCGGGTGGCGGCAGGCGTGGCACTGGTCGTACTCGCCCTCGCTCAGGTCGTGACGCACGGTGACCCGGTTGTCGAAGACGAAACAGTCGCCGTCCCAGAGGCTTTCTTCCTGGGCTACTTCCTCGAAGTATTTCAGGATGCCGCCCTTAAGATGATAGACGGCTTCATAGCCCTCACCGAGCATGTAGCTGGAGGCCTTCTCGCAGCGGATGCCACCGGTGCAGAACATGGCGACCTTCTTGTGCTTGCTCGGGTCGAAGTTGGCCTTGATGTAGTCGGGAAACTCGCGGAAGGTCTCGGTCTTCGGGTCGATGGCGCCCTTGAAGGTGCCGATGGCCACTTCGTAGTCGTTGCGGGTGTCGATCAGCAGCACTTCCGGGTCGCTGATCAAGGCGTTCCAGTCTTTCGGATCGACGTAGGTACCGACCGCCTTGTTCGGGTCCACGCCCGGCACGCCGAGGGTGACGATCTCTTTCTTGAGCTTGACCTTGGTGCGGTAGAACGGCTGCTCGTCGCAGTACGATTCTTTATGGTCGACATCCACCAGGCGTGGGTCGCTACGCAGCCAGGCCAGCAGCGCGTCGATGCCTTCACGGGTGGCCGAGACCGTGCCGTTGATGCCTTCGTTAGCCAGCAGCAGGGTGCCTTTGACGCCGTTGTCGGCCATGGCCTTGAGCAGCGGCTCGCGCAGTTCGACGTAGTCTTCCAGGGTGACGAACTTGTACAGCGCCGCCACGACGATCGGTTGGGTCATGAATCTGAAACTCCTGGTGGTTGCCCTCGTAAGGGGCGGACCGGGTTTGACATAAAAAGCATGGGGGCGCTTTGCGCCCCTTTCGCGGCACAAGGCCGCTCCTACAGGGAACTGCATACTCCTGTAGGAGCGGCCTTGTGCCGCGAAAGGGCTGCAAAGCAGCCCCCGGATTTTGCGAGATTGTACCAGAACGACGGAAAGGATTCAGTGCCCGCCGCCGGCGCATACCGGCGAGGCTGGCGCCGCGCCGACTGCCGCCCATTCCTCGGGCGTGTAGGTGTGGATCGCCAGGGCGTGGATCTCGCCCATCAGCTCACCCATGGTGGCGTAGACCTTCTGGTGGCGCTTGACGCTGTTCAGCCCGGCGAACTGCTCGCTGACCAGCACCGCCTTGTAGTGCGTTTCCTGGCCACGGCTGTGCATGTGGCTTTCGTTGTACACTTCGAGGTGGTCGGTGCCCAGCGGCGCCAGCTGCTGTTCGATGCGTTGCTGCATGTTCATCGCGTCAGGCTCACTTCTTCGCCGGAGCGGCTGCCTTGCCGGCGCTCGGGTCGAGTTCCTTGGTCATGTCGTCGAGCAGCTTGTTGACCACCGGCACCGCCGGTTCCAGGCTCTGCTGGGTCAGCTGGGCCGACTGCTGGGTGACCTTGGGCATCTCGCGCAGGACTTTCTTGCCCAGCGGCGACTCGTAGAACTTGACCAGGTCGTTCAGCTCGGCCTCTGTGAAGGTCGCGGTGTACAGGTCGACCATCTTCGGCTTGAGCTTCTTCCAGCCGATGGCGTTGTCCAGGGCGGCGTTGGCCTTGGCCTGGTAGCTGTCGAGCACGGTTTTCTTGGCAGCCGGCGCCTTGGTCTGTTCGAAACGCTGGGCGAACATCTGCTGGACCTGCATGTACACCGGGGTGCCCAGCTTGTCGGCATTGGCCAGGGTCAGGAATTTCTCGGCGGCGGCATTGTGGCTCGCGGTGGCGGCGAGTACCTGGCCGCTGGCGCAGGCCAGGGCAACGGCGGCAAAGAGGACACGAAGACGGGTCATTGCATTTCCTTCAAGAAAGGGAGGCGAGTACCTCAGGGTAGAGCATTCTGCGCCGTGATGGCGAAGTGCTCAAGTGGCACGACGAGCGACTGAACCGCTGTGTCGAATCAGGGCCTAAACTGCGATTTCTGACTACAAAGGAGTGAGCGCAGCATGAGCCGTATCGAGACAGACAGCCTGGGCCCGGTCGAAGTTCCAGAGGACGCCTACTGGGGTGCGCAGACCCAGCGTTCGCTGATCAACTTCGCCATTGGCAAGGAGCGCATGCCGCTCGCGGTGCTGCACGCCCTGGCACTGGTCAAGAAAGCCGCTGCCCGGGTCAATGATCGCAACGGCGATTTGCCCGCCGACATCGCCCGGCTGATCGAGCAGGCTGCCGACGAAGTGCTCGCCGGCGACCACGACGAGCAGTTCCCGCTGGTGGTGTGGCAGACCGGCAGCGGCACCCAGAGCAACATGAACGTCAACGAGGTGATCGCCGGGCGCGCCAACGAACTGGCCGGCAAGGGCCGCGGCGGCAAGCTGCCGGTGCACCCCAACGATCACGTCAACCGCTCGCAGAGTTCCAACGACTGCTTCCCCACCGCCATGCACATCGCCGCCGTCCAGGCCGTGCATGAACGACTGCTGCCGGCGATCACCGAGCTGTCGGGGGGGCTGGCCGAACTGTCGGCGCGCCACACGCACTTGGTCAAGACCGGACGCACACACATGATGGACGCCACGCCGATCACTTTCGGCCAGGAGGTCTCGGCCTTCGTCGCCCAGCTCGACTATGCCCAGCGCGCCATCCGCGCAACGCTGCCGGCGGTCTGCGAGCTGGCCCAGGGCGGCACCGCCGTGGGCACCGGCCTCAACGCCCCGCACGGTTTCGCCGAAGCCATCGCCGCGGAGCTGGCGGCGCTGTCCGGCCTGCCGTTCGTCACCGCGCCGAACAAGTTCGCCGCCCTCGCCGGCCACGAACCGCTGACCAGCCTGGCCGGCGCGCTGAAGACCCTGGCCGTGGCCCTGATGAAGATCGCCAACGACCTGCGCCTGCTGGGCTCCGGCCCGCGCGCGGGGCTTGCCGAGGTGCGCCTGCCGGCCAACGAGCCGGGCAGCTCGATCATGCCCGGCAAGGTCAACCCGACCCAGTGCGAGGCGCTGTCGATGCTGGCCTGCCAGGTACTGGGCAACGACACGGCGATCGGCTTTGCCGCCAGCCAAGGCCACCTGCAGTTGAACGTGTTCAAGCCGGTGATCATCCACAACCTGCTGCAGTCGATCGAGCTGCTGGCCGATGGCTGTCGCAACTTCCAGCAGCACTGCGTGGCCGGTATCGAACCGGACGCCGGGCAGATGGCCGCGCACCTGGAGCGTGGGCTGATGCTGGTGACGGCGCTGAACCCGCATATCGGCTACGACAAGGCGGCGGAAATCGCCAAGAAGGCCTACGCCGAGGGCAAGACCCTGCGTGAAGCGGCGCTGGAGCTGAAGTACCTGACCAACGAACAGTTCGACCAGTGGGTAAGGCCGGAGAACATGCTGGCGCCCGGCGGGAAAGGTTAGGCCTCGCTCTTGTAGGAGCGGCCTTGTGCCGCGAAAGGGCTGCGCAGCAGCCCCGGCGATCTCTGTATAAATGCCGAATCCTGGGGCTGCTGCGCAGCCCTATCGCGACACAAGGCCGCTCCCACAGGTACCGCGCGGGCTATTGAGCCTGGCTTTTCGCTCTCCACCCAGCGATCAGCGATGGCCCCAAGGCCACCAACGCCGACCCCAGCACCACCGTCACCGCCCCGACATACCCCAGGCCGTTGATCTGCTCGGCATGCACATAGTCCGGCCACAGCCAGGCCGCCAGCGCCACCGCAACAAAGGTCACCAGCGGCGTCAACGCCAGGGTCGCGCTGACCCGCGAGGCCTCCCAATGCGCCAGCGCCTCGGCGAAGGCGCCATAGGCCACCAGTGTGTTCAGGCAGCAGGCCAGCAGCAACCAGCCCTGCAACGGGCTGAGCTGCAACGCCTCCAGCGGATGCACCCAGGGCGTGAGCAGCAGCGCACAGCACAGGTAGATCACCATCATCACCTGCTGCGAGTTCCACACCGTCAACAGTTGCTTCTGGCTCAGGGCGTAGAACACCCAGATGCTGGTCGCCAGGATGATGGTCAGCACGCCGGTGGTGTAGGTGCCAAGTGATGTGAGTAGCTCTTCCAGGCGCTGGTTGAAGAACAGCCCGAATCCCGCCAGCAGCACCAGCAGGCCCAGACCCTGCCCCAGGCTGAAACGCTCCTTGAACACGAACACGCTGGCCACCAGCAGCAGCACCGGCCCCAGCTGCACCACCAGCTGCGCGGTGCCGGGGCTGAGCAGGTTCAGGCCGACCAGGTACAGCACATAGTTGCCGACCAGGCCGGCCACCGCGACGGCCACCAGGCCCTTGCCCTTCATTCCGAGGCGGCTGAACGACGGCAGCCGCCGATTGGCCGCCAGCCAGGCGAACAACAGGCCACCGGACACGCTCAGGCGGTACCAGGTGACGGTCACCGGGTCCATCACCTGCAGCACCTGCTTGAGCTTGATCGGCAGGATGCCCCAGAGAAAGGCAGTCAACAGCGCCAGCAGAAGGCCCTGGACCCAGCGTCCGGAAGAAATGTGCATGGTGTCCTCGAGTCGGGCCTTGGTGGGGGAAGGTGCAGTCTACGGGCTTGGCGGGGGACGTGTGGCGGGAAAAGATTTCATCAGGTCATTCCCTGGATGCATGTCTGATTACCCCTGCCGGGCTGACACCGTCACTGTAGGAGCGGCCTTGTGCCGCGAATGGGGCGCGTAGCGGCCCCGGCAATCCATGGGTAAACGCCGATCCTGGGGCCGCCTTGCGGCCCTTTCGCGGCACAAGGCCGCTCCTACCTCTTGGCGAACGCCGCCTCCAACGCCTGGTTGATGGTGCGCAACACCTTCACCCGCGCCCAGCGCTTGTCGTTGGCCTCCACCAGGGTCCACGGCGCGATCTCGGTGCTGGTGCGGTCGACCATGTCGCCCACCGCCTCGGAATAGACATCCCACTTGTCGCGGTTGCGCCAGTCCTCCTCGGTGATCTTGTAGCGCTTGAACGGGATCTGTTCGCGCTCCTCAAAACGCTCCAGCTGGGTCTGCTGATCGATAGCCAGCCAGAACTTGACCACCACCACCCCGGCGTTGCTCAGTTGCTCCTCGAAGTCGTTGATCTCGCCATAGGCACGCATCCAGTCCGCCGGGCTGCAGAAGCCCTCGACCCGCTCCACCAGCACCCGGCCGTACCAGGAGCGATCGAAGATGGTGAACTTGCCCCGCGCCGGAATGTGTCGCCAGAACCGCCACAGGTAAGGCTGGGCACGCTCTTCCTCGGTGGGTGCGGCAATCGGCACGATCCGGTACTGGCGCGGATCCAGCGCCGCCGCCACGCGGCGGATCGCCCCGCCCTTGCCGGCCGCGTCGTTGCCTTCGAACACCGCCACCAGGGCGTGGCGGCGCATGCGCTTGTCGCGCAGCAGGCCGGCCAGGCGCGCCTGTTCGGTAACCAGTTGCTCCTGATAGTCGTGCTTGTCCAGGCGCAGGGTCATGTCCAGGGCACCGAGCAGGCTCTTCTGGTCGATGCTGCGCCCCAGCGGCGTGACGTTGCCCTGATGCTTGCCCTTGGGATTGTTGGCCAGGGCGGCCTGCAGGCCCTCCAGCAGGATCCGCCCGACCGCCAGACTGCGGTAGTGCGGGTCGACGCCCTCGATCACATGCCAGGGCGCGTAGTCGCGGCTGGTGCGGCGCAGCACACGCTCGCCGAAACGCACGAAACGATCGTAGGTTTCCGACTGCTGCCAGTCCAGCGGGCTGATGCGCCAGTTGTGCAGCGGATCTTGCTTGAGCGCCTTGAGCCGCGCCTTCATCTGCTTCTTGGACAGGTGGAACCAGAACTTGATGATCAGCGCGCCTTCGTCACAGAGCATCTGCTCCAGGCGTTCGGCGCCGGCGATGGCCTGGTCGAGCACGGCGTCCTTGAACTGGCCGTGCACACGGCCTTCGAGCATCTGGCTGTACCAGTTGCCGAAGAACACGCCCATGCGCCCCTTCGGTGGCAGCGCCCGCCAGTAACGCCAGGCCGGTGGTCGGGCCAGTTCCTCGTCGGTCTGCTGGTCGAAGGTGCGCACTTCGATCAGCCGCGGGTCCATCCACTCGTTGAGCAGCTTGACCGTCTCGCCCTTGCCGGCGCCCTCGATGCCGTTGATCAGCACGATCACCGGGAAACGCGCCTGCTGCTTGAGTTCGTACTGGGCTTCGAGCAGCGCTTCGCGCAGGGCGGGGACTTCTGCTTCGTAGGTGTCCTTGTCGATGCTGTGACCGATTTCGGCGGATTCGAACATGGAGGGCTCCTTCAATGGATAAGCAAGATTAGCGGATTTGCGCCATCCGTATCGATACTGTCGCGCCCCGCGATAAGGCCGACACTTGCCGCGCGGATCGCTTAAAATCCGCCATCCGCTGCAACCGAGCCGACCATGTCCGACACCACCCTCCCCCTGCACGCCCAGATCGACTGGGACGACCAGGGCCGCCCCCACTCCCGGCAATACGACGATGTCTATTTCGCCGTCAACGAAGGCATCGACGAGACACTGCATGTGTTCATCGAGCAGAACCACCTGCGCCAGCGCTTCGCCGAACTGGCGCCGCAGGACTGCCTGGTGATCGGGGAAACGGGCTTTGGCACCGGCATGAACTTCTTCTGCGCCTGGCAGCTGTTCGACGAGCTGGCCCACGCCGAAGCGCGCCTGCACTTCGTCAGCGTGGAAAAGTACCCCCTGAGCCGCGACGACCTGGAGCGCGCCATGCAACTATGGCCGACGCTGGCAGCCTTCACCCGGCCCTTGCTCGATCAGTACGTGGCGATCCATCCGGGTTTCCAGCAACTGAGCCTCGATGGCGGCCGTGTCACCCTCACGCTGATGATCGGCGATGCGCTGGCGCAACTGCCGCAACTGGACGCGCGCATCGACGCCTGGTTCCTCGACGGCTTCGCCCCGGCGAAGAACCCCGACATGTGGACGCCGGAACTGTTCGCCCAGCTGGCGCGCCTGTCGTACCCCGGCACCACCCTCGGCACCTTCACCACCACCGGCTGGGTGCGCCGCTCGCTGATCGAGGCCGGGTTCACCATGAAGAAGGTGCCCGGTATCGGCAAGAAGTGGGAGGTGATGCATGGCGTCTACAGCGGCGCGCCAGCCGCCCCCGCGGCGCCCTGGTACGCCCGCCCGGCGCCTTTGCCGGGGCCACGCGAGGCGCTGGTGATCGGTGCCGGCCTGGCAGGCAGCGCCACGGCGCGCAGCCTGGCGACCCGGGGTTGGCAGGTCAGCGTGCTGGAGCGCCACGACGGGCCGGCCCAGGAGGCCTCGGGCAACCCGCAGGGTGTGCTGTACCTCAAGCTGTCCGCTCATGGTACCGCCCTGTCGCAGATGATTCTTTCCGGCTTCGGCTACACCCGTCGCTGGCTCGAACACCTGCAACGCGGCCAGGACTGGGACGCCTGCGGCGTGCTGCAACTGGCCTTCGACGACAAGGAAGGCGAACGCCAGGCCAAGCTGGCAACCGCCTTCGACAACAGCCTGCTGCGCCAGCTCGACCGCGAACAAGCCGAAGTCGCGGCGGGCGTGGCGCTGGCCAGCGGCGGCCTGTTCTACCCCGAGGGGGGCTGGGTGCACCCACCAGCGCTGTGCCAGGCGCAGCTGGAGCATCCGCGCATCCGCCTGCTCGGCCATGCCAACGTCATCGAGCTGCGCAAGGCCGACGGCCTGTGGCAGGCCTGGGACGGCGAGCGGCTACTGGCCAGCGCGCCGCTGGTGGTGTTGGCCGGGGCGGCCGATGTCCGCCACTTCCCGGCCTGCGCCGGGCTGCCGCTCAAGCGCATTCGCGGGCAGATCACCCGCCTGCCGGCGACCGCCAGCAGCCGCGTGCTGCGCACCGTGGTCTGTGCCGACGGCTATGTGGCGCCACCGCGCGGGGACGAACACACCCTGGGCGCCAGCTTCGACTTCCGCAGCGAGGACCTGGCGCCGACCGTGGCCGAGCACCAGGGCAACCTGGCGCTGCTGGATGATATTTCCACGGACCTGGCCGCCCGCCTGCGCACCGCCGAGCTGGACCCTACGCAACTGCAGGGCCGGGCCGCGTTCCGCTGCACCAGCCCGGACTACCTGCCCAACGTCGGGCCGCTGGCGGACACCGAGGCGTTCAATGATGCCTATGCCGCGCTGGCCAGGGACGCGCGGCAGGTGCCGGATATCGCCTGCCCGTGGCTTGAGGGCCTGTATGTGAACAGCGGGCATGGCTCGCGTGGGTTGATCACTGCACCGCTGTCAGGGGAGCTGATTGCGGCGTGGGTCAGTGGTGAACCATTGCCGGTGCCCCGAGCCGTGGCCGAGGCCTGCCACCCGAACAGGTTCGCGTTGCGCCGGTTGATTCGCGGTAAGTAGCGGGATTACTGGGGGCGCTGTGCCGCGAAAGGACCGCACAGCGGTCCCAGTCCCCCCGGTAACCGCATATAACAGATTGATCTAAAACTCTCACAACCCACCCTGGTCCCTACCTAAGTGCCCGCATTTTGGGCACCCTCCCCAACGGCAAAACCGGTAAGGACTTATGTGCGGATTAGCAGGAGAGTTACGTTTCACCCCCATCGACCAAGCCCCACGCCCGGCGGACCTCGCCGCGGTGGAGCGCATCACCCACCACCTGGCGCCCCGCGGCCCCGACGCCTGGGGCTTCCATAGCCAGGGCCCGATCGCCCTCGGCCACCGACGCCTGAAGATCATGGACCTGTCCGACGGCTCGGCCCAGCCCATGGTCGACAGCACCCTGGGCCTGGCCCTGGCCTTCAACGGCGCCATCTACAACTTCCCCGAACTGCGCGAGGAACTGCAGGCCCTGGGCTACAGCTTCTGGTCCGACGGCGATACCGAAGTGCTGCTCAAGGGCTACCACGCCTGGGGCGCGGCGCTGCTACCCAAGCTCAACGGCATGTTCGCCCTGGCCATCTGGGAGCGCGACAACCAGCGCCTGTTCCTGGCCCGCGACCGCCTGGGGGTCAAGCCCCTGTACCTGTCGCGCAACGGTGAGCGCCTGCGCTTCGCATCGACCTTGCCGGCGCTGCTCAAGGGCGGCGATATCGACCCGCTGATCGACCCGGTGGCACTGAACCACTACCTGAACTTCCACGCCGTGGTACCGGCGCCACGCACCCTGCTGGCCAATGTGCAGAAGCTCGAGCCCGGCACCTGGATGCGCATCGACCACCATGGCGAAGTCGAACGCCAGACCTGGTGGCATCTGCACTACGGCCCGAACCCGGACGAGCGCGAGCTCGACCTGGAGGGCTGGACCAGCCGCGTGCTCGACGCCACCCGCGACGCCGTGGCAATCCGCCAGCGCGCCGCGGTGGACGTCGGCGTGCTGCTGTCCGGCGGCGTCGACTCCAGCCTGTTGGTTGGCCTGCTGCGCGAGGCCGGCGTGGACGACCTGTCGACCTTCTCCATCGGCTTCGAGGACGCCGGCGGCGAGCGCGGCGACGAGTTCCAGTATTCCGACCTGATCGCCAGGCACTACGGCACCCGCCACCACAAGCTGCGCATTGCCGAGCACGAGATCATCGAGCAACTGCCGGCAGCCTTCCGCGCCATGAGCGAACCGATGGTCAGCCATGACTGCATTGCCTTCTACCTGCTATCACGCGAAGTGGCCAGGCACTGCAAGGGCGTGCAGAGCGGCCAGGGCGCCGACGAGCTGTTCGCCGGCTACCACTGGTACCCGCAGGTGGACGGTGCCGAGGATGCGTTCGGCGCCTATCGCGAGGCGTTCTTCGACCGCAGCCACGCCGAATACCGCGATACCGTGCAGGCGCCATGGCGCCTGGACAACGACGCGGCCGGCGACTTCGTCCGCGAGCACTTCGCCCGCCCCGGCGCGCCGGACGCGGTGGACAAGGCCCTGCGCCTGGACAGCACGGTGATGCTGGTGGACGACCCGGTCAAGCGGGTAGACAACATGACCATGGCCTGGGGCCTGGAAGCGCGCACACCGTTCCTCGACTACCGCCTGGTGGAGCTGTCGGCGCGCATCCCGGCACGCTTCAAGCTGCCCGACGGCGGCAAGCAGGTGCTCAAGCAAGCGGCACGCCGAGTGATCCCCCACGAGGTGATCGACCGCAAGAAGGGCTACTTCCCGGTGCCCGGCCTCAAGCACCTGCAAGGCGCCACCCTGGACTGGGTGCGCGAGCTGTTGACCGACCCCAGCCAGGACCGCGGGCTGTTCGACCCGGCCATGCTCGACCGCCTGCTGAGCAACCCCCACGGCCAACTCACCCCGCTGCGCGGCTCCAAGCTGTGGCAACTGGCGGCCTTGAACCTGTGGCTCAGCGAACAAGGAATCTGACCGATGAAAGCCCACGAGATCGCCTACGGCCAGCGCCTGTTGCGCGGCCAGGCGCCGTCCTATGAGCGTCTGCAGGCACGCCTGGCCGGCGACGGCAGCGAGCCCCACGACCAGCCGCGAGCCGTGCATTGCGGCTGGGGGCGGCTGCTGATCGGGCATACCTACCCCGACCCGCTCAGCCTGGCCCAAGCGCTGCTGCAAGAACAGGCCGGCGAGCGCGACATCGCCCTGTACGTCGCCGCACCACAGCAGGTGCTGGCCCAGGCGCCGCAACAGCTGTTCCTTGACCCGTCGGATACCCTGCGCCTGTGGTTCACCGACTACCGGCCAGCTCAGCGCGTGTTTCGCGGCTTTCGCATTCGGCGGGCGCAAGGTCCGGCGGACTGGCAGGCGATCAATGCCCTGTACCAGGCTCGCGGCATGCTGCCGATCGATCCCGAGCTGCTCACCCCACGCCACCTCGGCGGGCCGGTATACTGGCTGGCCGAGGACGAAGACAGCCACGCGGTGATCGGCAGCGTAATGGGCCTGGACCACAGCAAGGCCTTCGACGACCCCGAGCACGGCTGCAGCCTGTGGTGCCTGGCGGTGGACACGCACTGTACCCGCCCGGGCGTCGGCGAAGTGCTGGTGCGCCACCTGATCGAACACTTCATGAGCCGTGGCCTGGCCTGCCTCGACCTGTCGGTGCTGCACGACAACCGCCAGGCCAAGCGGCTGTACAAGAAGCTTGGGTTCCGCACCCTGCCGACCTTCGCCATCAAGCGCAAGAACGGCATCAACCAGCCGTTGTTTCTCGGCCCTGGCCCCGAGGCAGGGCTCAACCCCTATGCGCGGATCATCGTCGACGAGGCATTGCGCCGAGGCATCGAGGTGCAGGTGGATGACGCCGATGCCGGGCTGTTCACCCTGAGCCTGGGCGGACGGCGCATCCGCTGTCGCGAATCGTTGAGCGACCTGACCAGCGCCGTGACCATGACCCTATGCCAGGACAAGCGCCTGACTCGTCAGGCCTTGCATAACGCAGGCCTGCAGGTACCGGCGCAGCAACTGGCGGGCAGCGTCGATGACAACCAGGCGTTCCTCGACGAACACGCAACGGTGGTGGTCAAGCCGGTGGATGGCGAGCAGGGCCAGGGGGTGGCAGTCAATATCACTACTCTCGAGGCACTCGCTCATGCCGTGGAGCAGGCCCGCGCCTTCGACAGCCGTGTGCTGCTGGAGAGTTTCCATGCCGGCGCCGACCTGCGCATCGTGGTGATCGGCTACGAGGTGGTGGCAGCAGCAATCCGCCATCCGGCCCAGGTGATCGGCGACGGCAAGCACAGCCTGAGCGCGCTGATCGAAGCCCAGAGTCGGCGTCGTCAGGTGGCCACCGGTGGCGAGAGCCGCATTCCACTGGACGAAGAGACCGAGCGCACGCTCAAGGACGCGGGGCTGGATTACGACGACATCTTGCCCGCCGGGCAACGCCTGGCCGTGCGCCGCACCGCCAACCTGCACACCGGCGGCACCCTGGAGGATGTCACCGCGCGCCTGCACCCGGTACTGGCCGATGCCGCCGTACGCGCCGCCCGCGCCCTGGAGATCCCGGTGGTGGGCCTGGACTTCATGGTCCGTGATGCCGAACACCCGGACTACGTGATCATCGAGGCCAACGAGCGCGCGGGGCTGGCCAATCATGAACCGCAGCCCACGGCAGAGCGTTTTGTCGACTTGCTGTTTCCCCACAGCCGCCCCTTGGCCTGACGACCCCTCGGATCTTTGTGGGAGCGGCCTTGTGTCGCGAAAGGCCCGCAAAGCGGGCCCGGCAATAGATGCAGCGAAGCTGAGATCCCGGGGGCGCTTCGCACCCCTTTCGCGACACAAGGCCGCTCCCACAAGACCTTGCCCGCAGTTTGGAAATTTCACCCCGACCGGAGACCTGGACATGTCCGAACGACTCCCCGAACCCGATCTCGACTACCTCAAACGTGTGCTGCTGGAGATGCTCGCCATCCCCAGCCCCACCGGCTTCACCGACACCATCGTGCGCTATGTCGCCGAGCGCCTGGACGAACTGGGCATCCCCTTTGAGCTGACCCGTCGCGGCACCATCCGCGCCACGCTGAAAGGCCGCCAGAACTCGCCCGACCGCGCCGTCTCGGCGCACCTGGACACCATCGGCGCCAGCGTGCGCCAGTTGCAGGACAACGGTCGCCTGGCCCTGGCGCCGGTGGGTTGCTGGTCGAGCCGCTTCGCCGAGGGCAGCCGGGTCAGTGTGTTCACCGATACCGGCGTCTACCGCGGCAGCGTGCTGCCGCTGATGGCCAGCGGACACGCCTTCAACACCGCCATCGACCAGATGCCGATCAGCTGGGAACATGTGGAAGTGCGCCTGGACGCCTACTGCGCCACTCGCGCCGACTGTGAGGCGCTGGGGATCGCCATCGGTGACTGCGTTGCCTTCGACCCGCTGCCGGAGTTCACCGAAAGCGGCCATATCAGCGCCCGCCACCTGGACGACAAGGCCGGCGTTGCGGCCTTGCTGGCGGCGCTCAAGGCCGTAGTGGAAAGCGGCCGTCAGCCGCTGATCGACTGCCACCCGCTGTTCACCATCACCGAGGAGACCGGCTCGGGCGCCGCGGCTGCCCTGCCCTGGGATGTCAGCGAGTTCGTCGGCATCGACATTGCCCCGGTGGCACCGGGGCAGGCCTCCAGCGAGCATGCGGTGAGCGTGGCCATGCAGGATTCGTCCGGTCCCTACGACTATCACTTGTCGCGCCACCTGCTGAAGCTGGCCGGCGATGCTGATTTGCCGGTACGCCGCGACCTGTTCCGCTACTACTTCAGCGACGCCCACTCGGCGGTGACCGCCGGGCACGATATCCGCACTGCCCTGGTGGCCTTCGGCTGCGATGCCACCCATGGCTATGAGCGCACCCATATCGACAGCCTGGCGGCGCTAAGCCGGCTGCTCGGCGCCTACCTGCTCAGCCCGCCGGTATTCGCCAGCGACTCGCAGCCGGCCAATGCCTCACTGGAGCGCTTCAGCCACCAACTGGAACACGACGCGCAGATGGAAAGCGACACCCGGGTGCCGGCGGTGGACAGCCTGGTGGGCAACAAAGGGTGATCGACCCGGGGAATGGGGCGCACTGCGCCTGCAAATTCACGTAGCATGCCCCCATTCCCACAATCACCGCCCAGACCATGCTGATCCCCTACGACCAACTCGAAGCCGAAACCCTGACCCGCCTGATCGAGGACTTCGTCACCCGCGACGGCACCGACAACGGCGACGACACGCCGCTGGAAACCCGCGTGTTGCGGGTACGCCAGGCCTTGGCCAAAGGTCAGGCCTTCATCCTGTTCGATATGGACAGCCAGCAGTGCCAGTTGCTGGCCAGGCACGAAGTACCGCGGGAGCTGTTCGAGTAGCGGGCCCTCAGGCCTGCTGCTTCTCGAGCTCAAGTGCCTTGATGCGCTTGTACACCTCGACCCGGTGCACCTCCACGTCCCGCGGCGCGCGAATACCGAAGCGGACCTGGCCGTTCTCCACGGACATCACCTGGATCCTGATGTTTTCGGAAATGACGATGGCCTCTCCCACTTCTCGTCCAATTACCAGCATGTTCCGATCCTCCAGCTCAAGGGAAAATCGGAGACTGCCCCGCCAGCTTTGGCCTACTCAATCCTTCTAAGAATAAATAGACGCGACCTACTGGCAAGGGTAAAAAAACCTACAGAAAAATCCCTCAATGTGCGGTTTTGCGTGCCTTGGCCCGCATTTTCACCGCCATGTCCGCCATCTCGTCGTACAGCCGCTGAGGCGCCTGACACTTGAGCTGCCAGGCCTGGCGCCCGGCTTCATGGGGCAGGATCAGGAACTCGCCAGCGGCGACCCGCTGGTGAATATGCTCGGCGATATCGGCGGCATTGATCGGCGAGCCTTCCAGCAGTTTGCCCACCTGTGCCTTCATCGCCGGATCCGGCCCGCGGAACGAGTCGAGCAGGTTGGTCTGGAAGAATGACGGGCACACAACGTGCACCGCCACCTCGACCTGGCGTAGCTCCACCAGCAGGCTCTCGGACAATGCCAGCACTCCGGCCTTGGCCACGTTGTAGTTGCTCATGCCCGGCCCCTGCATCAACGCGGCCATGGAAGCGATGTTGATGATTCGCCCACGGCTGCGCTCGAGCAGCGGCAGAAAGGCCTTGCAGCCCTTGACCACGCCCATCAGGTTGACGGCGATCTGCCAGTCCCAGTCCTCCAGCGACAAGTCGGCGAAGAAGCCGCCCGAAGCGACACCGGCGTTGTTGACGATCACGTCCACACCGCCGAACCTTTCCTCGCAGGCCTGCGCCAACGCCGTCAGCTGACTGTAGTCGCGGACATCGCAACGTTGGGTGAATCCGTCGCCGCCGACCTCGCGCACCTGCTCCAGGGTCTCGCGCAACCCGGACTCGTTGACGTCGGACAGCGCCAGGCGCCAGCCATCCTGGGCCCAGCGCAGGGCAATCTCGCGCCCCAGTCCGGAGCCAGCTCCGGTGATCATCATTCGGTTATGCATGTTGCTACGCCTTGACCAGTGGGAATGGGCAGGAGTCTAGCCAGAACACTGGCCTGAGCGGTGCGGCATCAGGATGCTGAATAAGGGGTTATCGGAGCCTGCGCACGGCAAGCCGATTGAATCTTTGCACGAAGACCACAGTCGGAGAAGTAGGCGGCCAGCATTCAGAGCCCCTCGCCCTTCAATCACGCAAGGACTCCGCCATGACCACGATCCTCATCATCATCCTTATCCTGCTGCTGATCGGTGGCCTGCCGGTCTTCCCACATTCGCGCAGCTGGGGCTACGGCCCATCCGGCATCGTCGGTGTGGTGCTGGTGGTTCTGTTGATTCTACTGCTGCTCGGGCGGATCTAAGATCAGGCTGGCGCGCTCTGCTAGTGGCGCAAGGCCGCAGCAGCACCGCGCCTGCCAGCGGGCTGGAGAAGTAGCCGCCCTGGGCCAGGCGCACGCTCGATTGCAGACGGGTGATCTGCAACTCGCACCGCAGCGAGCTGCCGACCTGGTCGCTACTGAACTGCGGTTCGAAACGCAGCGATTGACGTCGCGCCGGCAAGTCCTGTTCAGACAGAATTTCCCAGTAGGCGATGGGCTTGGTAACGCCGCAAGCGAACCTCCAGCCACAGCACTTCGCGGATCAGTATCCGTAGGCGTGCGCCCACTTCTCGCCTGTCCGTGGAGGCCTGTGCGCAGCAGTGTTCCAGGCGCTCGCAGGCTTCGACCAAGTCCCAAGCCTTGATGATCCGTACCCCACCCTTGATCCGGTGCGCGAGGTTGGCCAACGAGCCAGCGTCATGACGCCTGGCGTATTCACCCAAGCGCCGCAGGTCATCGCGATTGGCTTGCAGCAAGTCCTGCAGCAAACCGGCCAGGGCCTGCACATTGCCTGCGGTAAGCCGCTCCAGCTCGGCCAGATCGAAAGCGCCGCCATGGCGCGTATCCGGACCGTGCTCGTGCCACAGCAATGTTTCACGCAGCTGCGCCAGGCTCATGGGCTTGAGCAGGCATTGGTCCATGCCTGCCGCCAGACAGCGCTCCAGATCGAATGCCGCAGAGCGCCCGGTCACACCGATCAGCAGGCAGGGGCGCAGCTGCCGGCGCGACTCGTAGAGACGAATCGCCCTGGCCAGTGCATGACCGTCCATCACCGGCATGCCGCAATCGCTGATCACCACATCGAACGCGCTGCCTATCCGAGCACGTATCGCTTGACCGCCATCCTCCACCGCATCAACCACATGCCCCAGGCGCCGAAGCTGCAGGCACAGCAAAAGGCGATTGGCCGGATGGTCATCCACCACCAGCACGCGTAGCCTAGGGGTCGTGACCCGTTCGGGAGAGTGCGCCACAGCGGACTGCACTACCGACAGGCACAGGCGGATATTGATACGCCGCCGACCGGCACGCAGTTGCCCGCCCATCGAGCGACACAGGGCACGGCCGATGGACAAGGCCAAGTCATCCTCGCCCATGCCCGCGGCAGGCGACTCGATGCGCAGCCTCACTCGCATCGCGGCCCCGGTCGCGACCACATTCAACGTCAACCGCACACGTCCCTGATGGGTGCATCTGAAGACATGCGCCAGCACGCAGGACAGCAGTTGCTGCACACGCATCGGATCGAGCTGCGCAATCGCTCGTGAAGGCCCTTGGTAATCCAGCGAAAGCTGCCGGCCCTTGCTGCGCCAGCGTTGCTCACAGGCCTCGACCACCGTGCAGAAGTGCTCATGCAGCGCGATCGGCTGCAAGGACAGTGAACGCTCGCCGGTTTGCAGCAGCAGGGCATCGTGAACGCAGGCCAGCTGAGTCGAAAGCTCGCGCGCCGCGCGCAACGCCTGATCGACCGACTGCTGTTCGAAAGTGCCTGGGGCCAGCCGTGGCATGGCTCGCTCGAGCATGCCCAGCACGCTATCCAGCGAACCGCGCGCCTCTTGGCAAAGATTGTCGAGCAGGCGCTCGCCAGCCTGCGCGCCGCGCAGGCCACGCCGATACGGCTCGGTAACATCGATCCAGCCCGCGGCGATCCACCTACTGCAAGGCGCCAGCCGCATCCAATGCGACAACCTGCAGGCACGACCATCGGCGAGTACAGTATCGTACTCCTGCGCCCAGCCCTGCCCAGTGACCAGCAACTGCTCCCGCGCCTGACGCCAGGCCGCGGCCGCGACCAAGCCCAAGGGACGACCCGAGACCGGCCCCCGGCTGATGGCCTCGGTTTGCAGAAAACTGCGGTTGCAGTCGATCAAACGGCCCTGGCGGTCACACAAATACACCGGATGGGGCAAGCCATCGACCAACGCCCGCAACGCTTCGAGCTGCTCGACCAACGCTTGCTCCCTGGCACTGGCCCGGGATTGCTGACGATGCCAACCTGCCGCGCCCAACAGCGCCAAGGCCAACGCGCCACCCGACACCAGCAACCAGTACTTCGAACCCCAGGGCGTGGCCAGCAGCGGCGGGCCAAGCCAAGAATCGGTCTCGGTGCTGCGGGCCGTGCTACCTGATCGAAGGAACCCAGGCGGCACGGCGGTGGGCTTTCCCACGGCTTCAGGCCCTCCCCTGTCGAATTCCACCAGGCACTGCTCCACGGCCATCACCGCAGGCGGCAACAGCAGGCAACAGAACACGGCCCACAACAGAACAATGCCGCGCAAGGTGCTATATCAGCCCATTGCGGCGCGCCATGTCCGCCATGTCGATCACCGAACTGACCTTGAGTTTCTCGATCAACCGGACCTTGTAGGTGCTGATGGTCTTGTTGCTCAGCAGCATGGCCTCGCCGATCGCCTTGTTGCTCAAACCCCGAGCCAACTGTTGCAGTATGACCAGTTCGCGATCACTGAGGCTGGCGAGGCATTGCGCCTCACTGCCCTCCAGCTCCCGTCGATTCACCGAACTGAGGGCCACATCGGGGAAGTAGGTATAGCCGGACAGCACGGCCAGTACCGCCTTGCTCAGGGCTTGCAGATCGTCGGTCTTGGAGACAAAGCCCGCCGCGCCCGCCTTCATGCAACGCAGCGAAAAGCTCTCCGCCAGTTGCGAGGTGAGCACGACGATCTTGGCCGGACGCTCCATGGACTTGATCCGGCTGATCACCTCCAGCCCATCGAGCCCGGGAATCAGCAGATCGAGAATCACCACATCAGGGCTGCGCTCACGCACCAGCCGGATAGCCTCGATGCCATTGTCGGCCTGGCCGATCACCTCGACACGATCCATGCGCAATTGCATGCTGACACTGGCACGAATGAAGGGGTGGTCGTCGACGACCAGCGCCTTGTGCATGGGAGCGGCCATGATCAACCACCTATCGTCAGCTCGCGCCGACTGTCGCCTTCAAGCAGGTCGAACTGGTAGGACCAGCCCTCCTGCCGGGGGAAACGCCTGGCGTGGCCGGGCAACAGGTGATGCTTGGTCATGGTTTCGCACTGCCGGCCATCCTTGCTGCAGTGACGGAAGCGATCGAGAATGACTGTCGTATTGCCGCCATTACTGACCTTGAGCTCGCCGGGCTGCTCGTCGATCGCGGTGCCGTAGCGCGGCTTGAGTGGACGGATGAACAGCAGCGAGCCGTAGCCGGCCAGCAGGTTGACGCCTGCCGTGAGCCCTTCGCGGTACTCCTCGGCTTCGGCAGCGCTGACGCCGAACCCATCCTGGGTTTCCGGCAGCACCGGCACGAAACGCACCCGGAAGTAGCGCTCGTGCTCGCGCTCCCCGCGATACAGCAAGCGCACCGCCTGCATGCCCTTGGCCGGCACGATCAGACGTGCCGGGCTGGCCACCACGCCACGCTCGGCCAGCACCAGGCTGTCTTGGTCGACTTCCCGCGGCGCGCCGTCACCGTCATAGACAAGCTCGGCCAGGCTGATCTTGACGAAGGCCGTCGTGTCGCCGCCGTTGCGCACCCGTTTGAGCAAGGTGCTCTTGCCGCCCTCCAGGTAGTCGTACAGGGCACCCACGTTGATTTCGGGAGCCGCCAGCAACGGCAGGGGTGTCAACAGCAGCGTCAGGGTGATTAGCCATCGGACGTTCATTTCAAGCCTCCTGCGAGAAGTGAGGGTTGCCGTCAAAATGATATTGTCCGCCAACGCCACCCGAGGAAGCAGCTGAATAGCTTGTGGGATTTTTCCGAAACACCATTTTTTTATTCCCTTGTCACATATCTGCATCGAACACCACCGTCACATCGCCCCGGTAGGTACTGCCAGGGTGCTCGAGCATTTCCTTGGCATGCTCACGCTGCACTTCGAAATGCAGCTGTCCGCTGTGGTTGAAGACCGTGTTCATCGCCTCGAACTGCAATGCCGCCTCCTTCCCGCTAGGCAGTTCCAACTGGTTCACTTCTTTGTTTCCTTGTGCGCGAATTCCACCCGGCAGGCTGACGCCGACCTTCACCGGCACTTCATGATTGGCGGCATTGCGAATGCCACAACGGTTGCCTACGGGGTACTGGCACAGCTTGTAGGCCGTGAATGGCCCGCTGGACCAGATGCGGAACAACAGATCGCGATACAAGCGCTGCGGCGGTTGCCCGCGGGACAGCCAGCCCATCCAGCCTCCTGGTGGCTCGAGCACGGCACGCTCGGAACCCGGTGGGAAGTCGATGACGAAGGCATGCTGGACATCCAGCTCGAAGTTCAGGGTCAAGCTGCTGGTGTTGAGCGAGGTCACGCCATTGCCGAAGTCGAAGTCCATGCCGGCCCCCACCGAGTAGGTTTCGCTGCCGGTGTAGATACCCGGCTTCATGGCCAATGGCGAAGGCATGCTCAGTCGATAGGACACGGCCGTATTTTCCACATAGGTATTGAACACATCCCCAGGCATGGCTTCCTCGCCACGGGAATAACACGGCTGAGGCTGCTGTGGGTTCGTCACATTCCACAGGTACATGGTCCACTGATCCAGGACCGAATAAGTGATCGCGTACGTACACCCTCCCCTGGGGTAACGCGTGAACACAGGGTTGCTGAAGCTTCGCTCATGCACGCGCTGGCTTATACCGGTAAACTCGAAGATCATCGGATAACTTTCACCCGAGGTCGGTCCACTCACGTAAATCGTGCGACGCCCCGGCAGTTTGACGAAGTGCTCGTCACGCGGGTCGCTGGCATAGGCCTCGGAGCGCTTCATGTAATGCAACACAAGCCCCACCGTCTGCACCCCGCCAGCGCAATGACTCGGCCAACGCCCGCAGAATCCAGCCTGAGACGTGGTGTTCTCGAAACGGCCATTGGCCTCGCCGCGATACTGCGCGGTGAACTTGACGTCGGCCGCCTGAACGCTCGATAGCGCCACCAGCCCCAGCAATGCTCCTGCGAACAAGCATGGTCGCTTTGCGATTCGCGCACCTACAGCCAACATGGGTGTATCCCTCTCCTGTTCAACTGACAGGCGCCGCGGCGCCGACACTGGTAGTGGTTGTGTCACGGGCAGATGCGACATCAGCTTTCCCTCCCCTGACTCGTACCATCCGCCCCTGCCAGCCCCTGAGGCAGACAACGCATGTCACCGGCCAGCAGCACATCAGCCTCTCTGGGCAGCCGCGCAGGGTCGAGCGTCAACAGACAGGCGACCGCTCCGGCACTGCGGATTTCCAGCGTCGGCGTCGACTCGCTCATCTCCACCGCGAAATGCCCATCGGCTTCGCTGACCCCACGGCTGGCGTGATTGATCACCATCGCCCCGCGCATCGGCTGCCCCTGGGCATCGAGCAGACGCCCCAGCACCGTAACCGTGCGCAGCACATGCAGCTGCCGGTACTCGACGCCACCGCGATTGAGGTGATAGTCGACGCTCGACGGCTGGATCACCGCGGCGGCGCTGCCACCATCCTCGAAGTCGAACTGCACATGACCGGACTTGAACGCGCTGACCGGCACGATGTTGCGCCCGGGACGCAGCAGCGCGCTGCCGCCATGATGGTCGTCGGCGCGCAGACGCAGCCCGTCGAGATCGGTGTCGACATCGATGATCAGGCCCGCCTGGTGCGGCAGGTACTGACCGCTCATGGCCATTTTCCCCCCGCCTATGGCCACCATGCTTTCCAGGTTCAGGCCACCACTGACCTCACCGTTGTAGGAAGACTGCTGGACATAACCATCGCCATGCAGCCAGCGATTCTCGAAGTTGCCATGCCCGGTGAAGCCCGCTCCATAGCGGTCCACGGTGGCGGTGCCGGTGAGAGTGCGCACGGCGCCCAGGTCGACGTCCTGCTGGTAGGAAACCGAGGCGTTGCGGTCACGTCCGCCGTCGCGCGAGGTTCGGCTGCCGAGGCTGGCCGAAAGGCGCTTGCCAGGCGCGCCCAGGCTCATGCTCAAGCTCAGGTTGACGCCGCGGCTGCGCGCATCGTCGGTGGCGCGGGTGCCCGGGCGGTCGAACAGCGACAGGCGCCAGGTGGCGTCGGAGCCGCCCAGCTTGCCGAAGTAGGACCATCCCAGGTCGTAGGCCATGCCACTGGCCTCGCCGCTACTGCGAGTGACCCGCACCGTCGCCGTGTTGCGCTGGTCGAGGCGATGATTGAGCGACAGGGAGGTCTGGCTGTTTTGCTGGCGTACCGGGCCATCATCGAATCCACGAGCGGACTCGATCCAGGAGCGGTTGTGGCTGAAGACCAGCGAGCCGAGGTCATAGCTGTACACGCCCTGCACGTCATAGCCAGTACCGTAGCCCTGGGTCTGGAACAGATTCAGGTAAAGGTTGGCGCGCTCGCGCACGGTCCAGTCCAGCGAGGTGCTGTACTGCATGCGCTCGTCAATGCGCTGGCTCGACAGGCCAAGCACGGCGCGTGGGTGCAGCAGGTAGTTGGCCATGACCCCGGCGCTGAGGCTGTCCTCATGCTCTTCCTGCCAGTTGTTCAGCAGGCTGTCCTGACGGCCCACATAAAGGTTGTAGCGCCAGCGTGAATCGTAAGAGCCCCAGTTGCTGGGCTTGTAGATGAATTCCTGGGTGCGCGAAGTGACCTGGCCGTCTTCCACCAGGCGCACTTCGACTTCATAGATACCGCCTGGCAGCACCCGGGTATCGAGGGTCTGCAGGCCGGGTTGCACGGGCTGGCTGTTGATCAGCACACCGTTGCGATAGATCTCCACCACGCCGGGGCGATCGGGGGTCACATAGATCGGGGTGGCGCTGGGCGCCGCGCTGTCTATCGCCAGGCTGTCACTGCTGCCGAGCATCAAGCCCAGGGTCGTGTCCGGGCTGCTGCCGAACAGCCGCGGCTGGCGCACCAGCCCTTGCGCGCCCGGCGTGAAATAGCCCAGGCGAAAAAAGAGGTCCTCGTGCAAGCGCTCGCCATAGAGCTGGTCAAGGCGATAACGGGTACCCTGCTGGCTGTCGCTGCCACGATCCATCTGGGCATCGGCAAAGCCGGTCCAGCTGCCCAGGCTGGTCTGTCCCTGCAGGGCATAGCGACCGCTGGTCTGGCGCCCGTCACCCACCAGGTTGAGCTGGTTGCGCAGCAACAGCCCATGGCTGCCCTGCTCGGGCAGGCGGTGGTAGCGATGTTCGCCCTCGCTGGCCTCGGCCTGACTGGTCAGCAGCGAAAGCTGCGAGTTGACCAGGCTGTAATGCACAGCGAGCAAACCATCGGGACACTGGCTGCGGCAGTCACCCAATGCCCGACCATCGGCCAGACGCTCCTGCCAGCGCCGACGTACGCTCTCCGGCTCCTGGCTTTCGAGGGTTTCGGTGAATTCGAGCAGCTGCACACGCTGGTCACGCGACAGCACCACCATCGCATCGCCCAGGTAGCGGCCATCAAGGTCGACACGCACAGCCAAGGGCACGTCGAAGAAATGCGCTTCGAATTCCCGTGGCAACCCCTGAGCGTGCCCCAGTCCCGGCAGCATGCCCCGGTCGGTATCCGCCCAGGCCGGCAAAGGCACGAACAAGACGCCCACACCGAGCAGGCCGCGTAGCGTAGCGATGAAAGTATGCTTGATCATTTTCTTACGCAGGTAGGTTTCCTTCACCCCAGGGCTAACCCCGGGGTGAAGGACAGGCGACAACGGATGACTAGGAGGGAGCGAGCCTTACGGCGTTGGCGCGGCGGTCTCGAACATCATGCTGACCAGGCCCTGGTAGTTACCCGGCACATAACCGGACGAAGGGGCGGCCTGAGCGGCGATCTCGAAGCCGACAACGGCACCCGGCGCGGCCTGGGCCTGGGAGATCACCTCGGCCGAGGTGGTGGTCAGCACCGTATCGGCCACCTTGACATCGAGGCCGATACTGTTGGTGCCGCTGGTGATGGCGGCAGGCGACAGCAGGTACGCCGAGATCGGGCCGACGGTGGACTTGACCTGCAGCTGGCGGGCGACCGCCTGCAATTCGCCGCGGAACGAGTTCCAGCTCAGCTCCTGCGGATCATTCATCCAGTTGCCGCCCACCGGTTCCACGTAGAAGGCATCGGTCGGCACCGTGGCGGTCACCTGAACCTGCTTTTCGATGGGATCAGCGGCATGGGCCACGGCGGCGGTCATCAATGCCAGGGGAAGGGCCATGAAAAGACGTTTCACAAGTAAATCTCCTTGAAGGTTTCGTGCCTTACGGCGTTAGTGCAGTTGGCAAGGAGAATTATTAGTGAGCATGGCCGTTGGGCTGAGTAAGACCGTTCCCAGAGGACGTGAGAAATTTCCCAGGGACTTGCAGTAATGAACTGTCAGAAGCACCAACGCCCCGGCAAGCCGGGGCGTTGGTACTTTCCTTCAAGCGCTTAGTGAGAGACCGCGCCGCTGGCGCCGAGGCCGGTCTGCGAACGCACGAACTGCGGGAAGAACAGCGCGCGCTCGTTCTCGGCAGCCTTGGACTTGTCGGTGACCGAGAAGAACCAGATGCCGGCGAAGGCGATGATCATCGAGAACAGCGCCGGGTACTCGTACGGGTAGATGGCTTTCTCGTGACCGAGGATCTGCACCCAGATGGTCGGGCCGAGGATCATCAGGCCCACCGCGCTGACCAGGCCCATCCAGCCGCCGATCATGGCGCCGCGGGTGGTCAGTTTCTTCCAGTACATCGAGAGCAGCAGCACCGGGAAGTTGCAGCTGGCGGCGATGGAGAAGGCCAGGCCGACCATGAAGGCGATGTTCTGCTTCTCGAACAGGATGCCCAGGCCGATCGCCAGCACGCCCAGGGCGATGGTGGTGATCTTCGACACACGGATCTCGTCCTTGTCGTTGGCCTTGCCCTTGCGCCAGACGCTGGCATACAGGTCGTGGGACACCGCCGAGGCACCGGCCAGGGTCAGCCCGGCGACCACCGCCAGGATGGTGGCGAAAGCCACCGCCGAGATGAAGCCGAGGAACACGCTGCCGCCCACGGCATCGGCCAGATGCACCGCCGCCATGTTGTTGCCGCCGATCAGGGCGCCGGCGGCGTCCTTGAAGTCGGGGTTGGTGCTGACCAGCAGGATCGCGCCAAAGCCGATGATGAAGGTCAGGATGTAGAAGTAACCGATGAAACCGGTGGCGTACAGCACGCTCTTGCGCGCTTCCTTGGCGTCACTGACGGTGAAGAAGCGCATCAGGATGTGCGGCAGGCCCGCGGTACCGAACATCAGCGCCAGCCCCAGGGAGAACGCCGAGATCGGGTCCTTGACCAGGCCGCCCGGGCTCATGATCGCCTCGCCCTTGGCGTGCACCTTGATCGCCTCGGAGAACAGGGTGTTGAAATCGAAGCCCACGTGCTTCATGACCATCAATGCCATGAAGCTGGCACCGGACAACAGCAGCACCGCCTTGATGATCTGCACCCAGGTGGTGGCCAGCATGCCGCCGAACAGCACGTACAGGCACATCAGGATACCCACCAGGATCACCGCCACATGGTAGTCCAGGCCGAACAGCAGCTCGATGAGCTTGCCGGCACCGACCATCTGCGCGATCAGGTAGAACGCCACCACCACCAGCGAGCCCGAAGCCGACAGAGTGCGGATTTCCTTCTGCCCGAGGCGATACGAGGCCACGTCGGCAAAGGTGTACTTGCCCAGGTTGCGCAGACGCTCGGCGATCAGGAACAGGATGATCGGCCAGCCGACCAGGAAGCCGATGGAGTAGATCAGGCCGTCGTAGCCCGAGGTGAACACCAGCGCGGAAATGCCCAGGAACGAGGCCGCCGACATGTAGTCACCGGCGATCGCCAGGCCGTTCTGGAAGCCGGTGATCTTGCCACCAGCGGCGTAGTAGTCGGCCGCCGACTTGTTGCGTTTGGAGGCCCAGTAGGTAATGCCCAGGGTGAAGGCGACGAAGGCCACGAACATGGCGATCGCCGAAACGTTCAGCGGCTGCTTCTGCACCTCGCCGGTCAGGGCATCGGCGGCCCACACGGCGGGTGCGAAGGCACCGCAGGCCAGGACGGCCAGGGTTTTGGCGTGACGGATCATTGCTTGGCCTCCTCGAGAATGGCCTTGTTCAGTTCATCGAACTCGCCGTTGGCGCGACGCACGTAGAGGGCGGTGAGCACGAAGGCCGAGAGGATCAGGCCGACGCCCAGGGGAATGCCCCAGGTGATTGACGACTCGGGGCTGAGCTTGGCCCCCAGCACGTGCGGGCCATAGGCGATGAGGAGGATGAAGGCGCAGTAGAGGCCGAGCATGATCGCCGAGAGAATCCAGGCGAAGCGCTCGCGCTTGGTGACCAGTTCCTTGAAGCGCGGACTGTTCTGTATCGATTGGTAAATGCTGTCGTTCATTGTTTTTGTCCTAGCAGCACAGAGTAGGGATAACCCGACTCCAACTTTATGCTGCCGCTGGACGCCAACCAGACGACCTTAGTCTTAGATGCAACGGTGTTTTACAGATTTCGCAACAACCAAAACCCGAGTAGGGGCATTCGCGGGTAAACCCGCTCCCACAGGTAAGCCACAATGTTCAAGTTTGTGGTGATCCTGTGGGAGCGGGTTTACCCGCGAAATGGTCGCACTGGCCTCTACGGCGAGGTTACTTGCCGGTCCACTCCTTGACCCGCTCCGGATGCTTGGCCACCCAGTCCTTGGCAGCGGCCTCGGGCTTGGCGCCTTCCTGGATCGCCAGCATCACCTCGCCGATCTCATCCTTGGACTGCCACTGGAACTTCTTGAGGAATTCGGCCACTTCCGGGGCCTTGGTCGCCAGTTCCTTGCTGCCGATGCTGTTGACGGTCTCGGCGGCGCCGTACACGCCTTTCGGATCCTCGAGGAACTTGAGCTTCCATTTGGCGAACATCCAGTGCGGTACCCAGCCGGTCACGGCAATGGACTCGTTCTTCTTGTAGGAGCGGCCCAGCTCGGCGGTCATCGCCGCGCCGGAGCTGGCAGTCAGCTTGTAGCCGGTCAGGTCGTAGTCCTTGATGGCCTGCTCGGTCTTGAGCATGACCCCGGAGCCGGCATCGATGCCGACGATCTTGTTCTTGAAGCTGGCATCCGTCTTGAGGTCGGCGATGCTGTTGGCCTTGACGTACTCGGGGACGATCAGGCCAATCTTGGCATCCTTGAAGTTGGGGCCGTAGTCGACCACGTTGTCCTTGTTCTTGGCCCAGTACTCACCGTGGGTAACCGGCAGCCAGGCCGAGAGCATGGCGTCGAGCTTGCCGGTGGCCACGCCCTGCCACATGATCCCGGTGGCCACCGCCTGCAGCTTCACGTCGTAGCCGAGTTTCTGCTTGATCACCTCGGCGGCCACGTTGGTGGTGGCCACGCTGTCAGACCAGCCGTCCACGTAACCGATGCTCACTTCCTTGGCCATGGCCTGCGCAGTGCTCATGGTCAATACCAGGGCGGCGCCCACACTCAGGAAACGTCGTACTCTTGTAAAAGTCGCCATCAAAGCATCCCCTCGTCAGGTCTTGGAGATAGCATCATCGACCTGCCCTCCTGTGTGACCTGCTCTGTCAGCGACCTCCAGCGAACGATCAGCGACAGCACTGTGCCATTAGCGCCATCGGGCCGCGACGGTCTGCGCGATCCTTGCATGCCAAAGGCTTGGCGCCGGTCATTTGCGGCTATCATCTAGCCCTTTGTGCTTGACGACGGACCGCCCGATGCCCAGTAACACCCGATTGCTCCTGCCTGCGTATCTGCTCGCCTGCCTGCTCGCCCTGACCGGACTGTGGGCGCTCTGGTACGGCCTCGGCAAGCCGGTGCACCTGCCCGATGCGGCGAGCCCGACGCACAAGTTGCAGTGCGCGTCCTACACTCCGTTCGACAAGGATCAGTCGCCGTTCGACCAGCCGTTTCGCCTGCGTCCGGCGCGCATGGACGCCGACCTGGCGTTGCTGAGCGAGCGATTCCAGTGCATCCGCACCTATTCGATGACGGGCCTTGAGGCGATCCCGGCGCTGGCCCGCAAGCATGGCTTGAAGGTGATGCTCGGCGCCTGGGTCAACGCAAGCGCGGTGGACACCGACAAGGAAGTCGAACTGCTGATCGCCGCGGCCAACGCCAACCCCGATGTGGTCATCGCGGTGATCGTCGGCAACGAGGCGCTGCTGCGCAAAGAAGTCACCGGCGAGCGCCTGGCCGGGCTGATCGGAAAAGTGAAAAGCCAGGTGAAGGTACCGGTGACCTACGCCGATGTCTGGGAGTTCTGGCTGCAACATCCGCAGATCGCACCGGCGGTGGACTTCCTCACCATCCACCTGTTGCCGTACTGGGAAGACGACCCGCGTGGCATCGATGCGGCGCTGGCCCATGTGGCCGAGGTGCGCCAGGTATTCGGCAACCGCTTCGCGCCCAAGGACATCCTGATCGGCGAAACCGGCTGGCCCAGTGAAGGACGCCAGCGCGAAACCGCAGAGCCGAGCCGGGTCAACGAGGCGCGTTTCATCCGCGGCTTCGTCGCCCTGGCCGAGGCCAACGGCTGGCGCTACAACCTGATCGAGGCATTCGACCAGCCCTGGAAACGTGCCAGCGAAGGCGCCGTGGGCGGCTACTGGGGGCTGTACGATGCCGACCGCCAGGACAAGGGCGTGCTTGAAGGGCCGGTGAGCAACCTGGCGTGGTGGCCACAGTGGTTATTGGCCAGTGTGTTGCTGATGCTGGCGACACTGGCCCTGGCCGGACGCCCGGCAAGCCGCCGTGCCGCCCTGCTGCTGCCGTTGCTGGCGGCCCTGGGCGCCGGCAGCCTCGGACTGTGGGGAGAACTGATGCGCACCAATGCCCGCTTTGCCGGGGAATGGCTGTGGGCGGTGGCCCTGGCTGGCTTGAACCTGTTGGTACTGGCCCATGGCGCGCTGGGCCTGGCTCGCAGAGATGGCTGGCGCCAGCGGCTGTTCGCCTGGCTCGAGGCGCACGCGGGTACATGGTTGCTGGCGGCCGGATTCGCCGCGGCGGTGAGCATGCTGGCGATGGTCTTCGACCCGCGTTACCGCAGCTTCCCCAGCGCGGCGCTGCTGCTGCCGGCAGTGGTCTATCTGCTGCGGCCGGTGCCGGCGCGGCGGGCGGAGGTGGCGTTGCTGGCCTTTATCGTGGGCGCTGGAGTGGCGCCGCAGTTGTTCCAGGAAGGGTTGGCGAATCGACAGGCCTGGGGTTGGGCGGTGGTCAGCGTGTTGATGACCACCGCCTTGTGGCGCAGCCTGCGTTTGCGCAAGGCCTGAATAATGCGTTGCTTTCTTCGCGGGTAAACCCGCTCCCACAGAGGGTACTCCGCTACCCTGTGGGAGCGGGTTTACCCGCGAATAGGCCCTGTCAGGCAACCAGTGATCGGCGCACCAGCCGCAACCCCGCCAGCACCACCGCAAACACCGCGATGCTGGCGGTATACAGCACCAATGCCGGAATCCCGAACACCAGCCCCAGTGCCGCCAGCCACCAGCCGCCTCGGCCAGGCACCAGTTGGCAGAGCAACGCCAACCCCAATGCCCCCCAGGCTATGACCTGGAAATGTATCCCCAGGCCCAGCAGCGAACGTGCCTGGCATTGCCAGATTTCCCCCGGCACGCTGCACAGCCCGACCCACCGGGCATCCTCCATCAGCCCATAACGCACGCCATAGCTGGCCGCCAGCCACAGGGGCAGGAACAGCAACAGGGCAACGACCGGCCACCAACGCGTCATGCGGATCTCCAATAGCGGTAATCGAAACGCCGCATGATCGCCCAGGAGCCGCGACAAGGCAAAATCATGGCCCTGCAGCTATGTTGCACAAGACAAACGTTGTCCGGCGCGGCAACATCTGGTGCGACGAACGACAGGGCGACGGGCAACTTTGTCCGACTTGCCGTGGTCCTAGTGTCCTGCACGACCTTGCGCTTTCCCTGGGGGACTACATGCTTCGATCTTTGCGCCTCGCCGCCCTGTTGGGTGGCCTGCTCATGGCTGCGGCCGCTTCGGCGCGGGATATTGACGCGGCGAGCTACGGCTATCCGTTGACCAACCCGTTCGAGGCGACCATCGCCACCACGCCGCCGGAACAGCGCCCGACGCTGCCCAGCGACGACGACATCGACCAGGCCGACTACAGCCTCACCCTGCGCCCCGAGCGCGAGTTCACCCTGCCCGACAACTTCTGGTCGGTGAAGAAGCTGCGCTACCGCCTGGCCAAACAGGACCACGAAGCGCCGTTGATCTTCCTGATCGCCGGCACTGGCGCGCCCTACTCCAGCAGCATCAACGAGTACCTGAAGAAGCTGTTCTACCAGGCCGGCTACCACGTGGTGCAGCTGTCGTCGCCGACCAGCTGGGATTTCATGAGCGCCGCCTCGCGCTTCGCCACCCCCGGCGTGTCAAGCGAGGACGCCAAGGACCTGTACCGGGTCATGCAGGCGGTGCGCGCCCAGCAGGCACGCCTGCCGGTCAGCGAGTACTACCTCACCGGCTACAGCTTGGGAGCGCTGGACGCGGCATTCGTCAGCAAGCTCGACGAAACCCGCCAGAGCTTCAACTTCAAGCGTGTGTTGCTGCTCAACCCGCCGGTCAACCTGTACACCTCGATCACCAACCTGGACAAGCTGGTGCAGACCCGGGTCAAGGGCATCGACCGCAGCACCACCTTCTATGAGCTGATGCTGGAAAAGCTCACCCGCTACTTCCAGGACAAGGGCTACATCGATCTCAACGAAGCGCTGCTGTATGACTTCCAGAAGTCGCGCCAGCACCTGTCCAACGAACAGATGGCCATGCTCATCGGTACTTCGTTCCGCTTCTCGGCCGCCGACATCGCCTTCACTTCCGACCTGATCAACCGTCGCGGCCTGATCATTCCGCCGAAATTCCCGATCACCGAGGGCAGCAGCCTGGAACCCTTCTTCAAACGGGCCCTGCAATGCGACTTCGACTGCTACCTGACCGAGCAGGTGATTCCCATGTGGCGAGCGCGCACCGACGGCAACAGCCTGCTGCAACTGGTCGACCAGGTGAGCCTGTACGCGCTGGAGGACTACCTGCGCAGCAGCCCCAAGATCGCCGTGATGCACAACGCCGACGATGTGATCCTCGGCCCCGGCGACATCGGTTTCCTGCGCCGGGTGTTCGGCGAACGCCTGACCCTCTACCCCCATGGCGGCCATTGCGGCAACCTCAACTACCGCGTCAACAGCGACGCCATGCTGGAGTTCTTCCGTGGTTAATCGACTGCTGCTCGTCACCGCCCTGCTCGCCAGCGGCTGCGCCCTGGCCGAGGAAGTCGCGCCGCGTGCCAGCGTGGTCGAGGCCGACAAGACCGAAACCCTCACCGTGGAGGCCGACGGTTTCGTCGATCCGCTGCGCGAGCTCAAGTTCAATCCAGGCCTGGACCAGCGCGAGTTCGAACGCTCGACCCTGGCCGCGCTGAACATCTACGACCCGCTGGAATCGCTGAACCGGCGCATCTACCACTTCAACTACCGCTTCGACCAGTGGGTGTTCCTGCCGGTGGTCGATGGCTACCGCTACGTCACCCCCGGTTTCGTGCGCACCGGGGTGAGCAACTTCTTCAACAACCTGGGCGACGTGCCCAACCTGTTCAACAGCGTGCTGCAGCTCAAGCCCAAGCGCTCGGCACAAATTACCGCGCGGCTGATGTTCAACACCATCATCGGTGTCGGCGGCCTGTGGGATCCGGCGACCGAGATGGGCCTGCCCCGACAGAGCGAGGACTTCGGCCAGACCTTGGGCTTCTACGGGGTGCCGGACGGGCCGTACCTGATGCTACCGATCCTCGGGCCGTCGAACCTGCGCGACACCACCGGGCTGGTGGTCGACTATGTGGGGGAGAAGGAAATCAACTACCTGAACGTACCCGACACTGCCAGCGACCACCCGGAGCTCACCGTGCTGCAGGCGGTGGACAAGCGCTACACCACCAACTTCCGCTACGGGCAGACCAACTCGCCGTTCGAGTACGAGAAGTTGCGGTATGTATATACCCAGGCGCGCAAGCTGCAGATCGCCGAATAAGCGCTGTGGGAGCGGCCTTGCCGAGGCGTCGGACCGGTCGGAAAGGGCCGCAAAGCGGCCCCGGCAATCTTGAACTGGGCACACATCCTGGGGCTGCTTCGCAGCCCTATCGCGACGCAAGGCCGCTCCCACAGGAGTGATCAACCGGGCAATCCCAGGAACTGGCACAGCTCCCGCTTCTTGGCCAACGCATCCTTGCGCCCCAGCTCGATCAGCTCGCTGCAATAGCTCGCTTCGAACAGCAGGTAGCTCAGCACCCCCGCGCCGCTGGTCTTGGTAGCGCCAGGCCCACGCAGGAACAGCCTCAGCGCCGCCGGCAACTCGCGCCGATGACGGGCAGCGATTTCGTCCAGCGGCTGGCTGGGCGCTACCACCAGCACCTCAATTGGCGCCAGCCCCAGGCGCCGGGCGTCCAGGTGCGCCGGCATCAGGTGGCTGAGGTGATTGAGCCGTTGCAGCAGCTCGATGTCGTCCTCGAGGCTGTCGATGAAGGTGCTGTTGAGCATGTGCCCGCCGATCTGCGCCAGGCTTGGCTGCTGACCGCTGAACACGCGCTGGGTCGGCAAGGGCGGCGCCGGCCGCTGGGGGTTGCCACTGACGCCTACCACCAGCACGCGGCTAGCGCCCAGGTGCAGCGCCGGGCTGATCGGTGCCGACTGGCGCACCGCGCCGTCGCCGAAGAATTCATCGCCCAGGCGTACTGGCGCGAACAGCAGCGGGATCGCCGAACTGGCCAACAGGTGGTCGATGGTCAGCGGCGTGGGCATGCCGATGCGCCGGTGGCGCAACCAGGGTTCGATGGTGTTGCGGCCCTGGTAGAAGGTCACCGCCTGGCCGGACTCGTAGCCGAAGGCGGTCACCGCGATGGCGCGCAGTTGGTTGGCCGCCAGGGAGTGGGCGATACCGTCCAGGTCCAGGTGTTCATGCAGC
The DNA here is from genome assembly GCF_003205295.1 of Pseudomonas mosselii. Classification (GTDB taxonomy): domain Bacteria; phylum Pseudomonadota; class Gammaproteobacteria; order Pseudomonadales; family Pseudomonadaceae; genus Aquipseudomonas; species Aquipseudomonas mosselii_B. Next base: position 111,138 of record NZ_QJRP01000007.1, on the reverse strand, counting down.
AGGCGGCGCAGCGGGCGGCTGTCGAGCAGCGCCACCGGCACCTGGCCGCCGAGCCCCAGCAGGCTGTGACCGACGAAACGGCTGGCCTGGCGGATCACCCCGGGCCAGTCGCTGCGCAGTACCAGGTGGCTGCGAAAGTTCTGCCAGAAGGCGGTCAGGTGCTGCACCGATTCGGCGAAGCGGGTGGCCCCACTGGCCAGCTTGACGGCATTGATGGCGCCGGCTGAGGTGCCGACGATCACCGGGAAGGGATTGGCGGCGCCAGGGGGCAGCAGCTCGGCGATGCCGGCCAGCACGCCGACCTGGTAGGCGGCGCGGGCGCCGCCGCCCGAGAGGATCAGGCCGGTGGTTGAGGTCATGCATCCTTCCTGGAGTCAGTGATTGCCAGTACCGGCCCTATCGCGGGGCAAGCCCGCTCCCACGCAGCATAGGCAAAGAGCCAGCGCTAGCGCGCTTTCTTGTCATACAGCCGTGGCTCGCCCTCGGGCCGCGACTTGAAGCGCCGGTGCGCCCACAGGTACTGCTCGGGGCACTCGCGCAGCACGCCCTCGACCCACTGGTTGATGCGCAGGCAATCGGCCTCCTCGGTTTCGCCGGGGAAGTCCTCGAGTGGCGGGTGCACCACCAGACGGTAGCCGCTGCCGTCCTCCAGGCGCCGCTGGGTGAACGGAATCACCCGGGCCTTGCCCAGCCGGGCGAACTTGGTGGTGGCGGTGACGGTGGCCGCCGGGATGCCGAACAATGGCACAAAGATACTCTGTTTGATGCCGTAGTCCTGGTCCGGTGCGTACCAGATCGCCCGGCCCTTGCGCAGCAGCTTGAGCATGCCGCGCACGTCGTCGCGCTCCACGGCCAGCGAATCGAGGTTGTGACGCTCGCGGCCGCGGCGCTGGATGAAGTCGAACACCGGGTTGCCGTGCTCGCGGTACATGCCGTCGATGGTGTGGGCCTGGCCCAGCAGCGCGGCGCCGATCTCCAGGGTGGTGAAATGCACGGCCATGAGAATGGCGCCCTCGCCTTCGCGCTGGGCGGCCTGCAGATGCTCGATGCCCTCGATGTGGGCCAGGCGTGCAAGTCGGGCTTTTGGCCACCACCAGCTCATGGCCATCTCGAAGAAGGCGATACCGGTGGAGGCGAAGTTTTCCTTGAGCAGGCGCTGCCGTTCGTCGCCGGACAGGTCGGGGAAACACAGTTCAAGGTTGCGCGCAGCGATGCGCCGGCGCTCACCGGCCACCCGGTACATCACCGCGCCCAGGGTCCGGCCCAGGCCCAGCAGGGCGCGGTACGGCAGCTGGGCGACCAGCCACAGCAGGCCCAGCCCCAGCCACAGGCCCCAGAATCGCGGGTGGAGGAAAGAGGATCGAAAACGCGGGCGTTCCATTGAAGCTTCCGGCAAGACATGAGCCCGGCATTCTACATCGGTTGCGGGCAATCGGTCTTATCGCTATAAGTCAGGGCACTTTTTTCGCAACAAGCCGTCTATGCAGACCATGAGCCCCAACCAGACACCCGACAACGCCCCCGTGTTCCAGCTCAAGGGCAGCATGCTTGCCATCACCGTGCTGGAACTGGCGCGCAACGACCTCGAATCCCTCGACCGCCAGCTGGCGGCGAAGGTGGCGCAGGCGCCGAATTTCTTCAGCAACACCCCGCTGGTGCTGGCCCTGGACAAGCTGCCCCATGACTCAGGCGCCATCGACCTGCCCGGGCTGATGCGCATCTGCCGTCACCATGGCCTGCGCACCCTGGCGATCCGCGCCAGCCGCATCGAGGACATCGCCGCGGCGATCGCCATCGACCTGCCGGTGCTGCCGCCGTCCGGCGCCCGCGAACGCCCGCTCGAGCCTGAACCGGAAGTGAAGAAGCCGGAACCTGCGCCCGTTCCACCGCCTGCACCCGCAGAGCCGGAAGTACGCGCGACGCGCATCATCACCTCGACCGTACGCGGTGGCCAGCAGATCTATGCCCAGGGCGGCGACCTGGTGGTGACAGGCTCCGTCAGCCCAGGCGCGGAACTTCTCGCCGATGGCAACATCCATGTGTACGGCGCCATGCGTGGCCGAGCCCTGGCCGGTATCAAGGGCAATACCAAGGCGCGCATCTTCTGCCTGCAGATGACCGCGGAAATGGTCTCCATCGCCGGCCAGTACAAAGTGTGCGAAGACCTGCGCCGCGACCCGCTGTGGGGCTCGGGCGTACAGGTCAGCCTGTCCGGTGAAGTGTTGAACATCACCCGTCTTTAACGGATACTTGCCGGCATTTTTAGCGCAACTTTTTTCCAGTTGCCGTTTTTTGTATTTGCAGGGACGCCTGTCCCGATTATTTAGGGGTGAAACACCTTGGCCAAGATTCTCGTGGTTACTTCCGGCAAGGGGGGTGTGGGCAAGACCACCACCAGCGCCGCTATCGGTACCGGCCTCGCGCTGCGCGGGCACAAGACTGTCATCGTCGACTTCGACGTCGGCCTGCGTAACCTCGACCTGATCATGGGCTGCGAACGCCGCGTGGTGTACGACTTCGTCAACGTGGTCAACGGCGAAGCCAACCTGCAACAGGCCCTGATCAAGGACAAGCGCCTGGAAAACCTGTTCGTGCTGGCCGCCAGCCAGACCCGCGACAAGGACGCGCTGACCAAGGAAGGCGTCGAGAAGGTCCTGATGGAGCTCAAGGAGCAGTTCGACTTCGTGGTCTGCGACTCGCCTGCCGGTATCGAAAAAGGTGCTCACCTGGCGATGTACTTCGCCGACGAAGCCATTGTCGTGACCAACCCGGAAGTCTCTTCGGTACGTGACTCCGACCGCATGATCGGCCTGCTGTCCAGCAAGTCGCGTCGCGCAGAGCAGGGCGAAGACCCGATCAAGGAACACCTGCTGATCACCCGCTACCATCCGGAGCGCGTCGAAAAAGGCGAAATGCTTGGCGTCGAGGACGTCAAGGAAATCCTCTCGGTCGAACTGCTGGGTGTGATTCCCGAATCCCAAGCGGTGCTCAAGGCATCCAACCAGGGTATCCCGGTCATCCTCGACGACCAGAGCGATGCTGGCCAGGCCTACAGCGACACCGTCGACCGCCTGCTGGGCAAACCAAAACCACTACGGTTCATCGAAGTGCCGAAGCAAGGCTTCTTCGCGCGCCTGTTTGGAGGCAAATAAACCATGAACCTTTTTGACTTCTTTCGTGGCAGACAGAAACAGAGCAGCGCGTCGGTAGCGAAAGAGCGTCTACAGATCATCGTGGCGCACGAGCGTGGCCAGCGCAGTACCCCGGATTACCTGCCTGCCTTGCAGAAGGAACTGGTCGAGGTGATTCGCAAATACGTCAATATCGGCAACGATGACGTGCAGATCGAGCTGGAAAACCAGGGCAGTTGCTCGATTCTGGAACTGAACATCACCCTGCCTGATCGCTGATTCAAGCACTTCCGACTGATCCTGGGGCTGCCTTGCAGCCCTTTCGCGGCACAAGGCCGCTCCTACACAGGCCCTGCGCGCCCCTGTAGGAGCGGCCTTGTGCCGCGAAAGGGCCGCAAAGCGGCCCCGATTGTCTATAGAGAACCTGCAATGCCGCTGTCGAACATCCAGATCCTTCACGAAGACGCCGCCATCCTGGTGATCAACAAGCCGACCCTGCTGCTGTCGGTGCCGGGCCGCGCCGAGGACAACAAGGACTGCCTGATCACCCGCCTGCAGGAGAACGGCTACCCGGACGCCCTGATCGTCCACCGCCTGGACTGGGAAACCTCGGGGATCATCCTGCTCGCCCGCGACGCCGACAGCCACCGCGAGCTGTCGCGCCAGTTCCACGACCGCGAGACCGAAAAGGCCTACACCGCGCTGTGCTGGGGCCAACCGACCCTGGACAGCGGCAGCATCGACCTGCCGCTGCGCTACGACCCGCCGACCAAGCCGCGTCATGTGGTCGACCATGAACAGGGCAAGCACGCCCTGACCTTCTGGCGCATCGTCGAGCGCTGCGGCGATCACTGCCGGGTCGAGCTGACACCGATCACCGGGCGCTCGCACCAGTTGCGCGTGCACATGCTGTCGATCGGCCACCCGCTGCTGGGCGACCGGTTGTACGCCAACCCCGAGGCGCTGGCGGCCCATGAGCGGCTGTGCCTGCATGCGTCGATGCTGAGCTTCACCCATCCGGTATCTGGCGAACGCCTGAAGTTCGAGTGTCCGGCGCCGTTCTGATTACTCAAGGCCTGTAGTGCCGGCAACAGGGCCGGCACAAATTTTCGAGCATTTACGCTAAACTCGCGCCACTGCTGTCTGGAGTGACTTATGCGCGATGCCCTGAACGCCGGCCTGATCGAATTCCTCAAGGCCTCCCCGACGCCCTTCCATGCCACCGCCAGCCTCGCGCAGCGCCTCGAGGCCGCCGGCTACCAGCGCCTGGACGAGCGCGACAGCTGGGCCACCGTGCCCGGTGGTCGCTACTACGTGACCCGCAACGATTCCTCGATCATCGCCATCAAGCTCGGCAAGCTCTCGCCGCTGCTGGGCGGCATCCGCATGGTCGGCGCCCACACCGACAGCCCGTGCCTGCGGGTCAAGCCGCAGCCCGAGCTGCAACGCCAGGGCTTCCTGCAACTGGGCGTGGAAGTGTACGGCGGCGCCCTGCTCGCCCCCTGGTTCGACCGTGACCTGTCACTGGCCGGGCGGGTCACCTTCCGCCGTGACGGCAAGGTCGAGAGCCAGCTGATCGACTTCAAGCTGCCGATCGCGGTGATCCCGAACCTGGCGATCCACCTCAACCGCACCGCCAACGAAGGCTGGCAGATCAACCCGCAGACCGAGCTGCCACCGATCCTGGCCCAGGTGGCCGGCGACGAGCGCGTTGACTTCCGCGCCCTGCTCACCGAGCAACTGGCCCGCGAGCACGACCTCAACGCCGACGTGGTGCTGGACTACGAGCTCAGCTTCTACGACACCCAGGACGCCGCGCTGATTGGCCTGAACGGCGACTTCATCGCCGCCGCCCGCCTGGACAACCTGCTGTCATGCTATGCCGGCCTGCAGGCCTTGCTGGGTGCCGACAGCGACGAGACCTGCGTGCTGGTGTGCAACGACCACGAGGAAGTCGGCTCCTGCTCGGCCTGCGGCGCCGACGGCCCGATGCTCGAGCAGACCCTGCAGCGCCTGCTGCCAGAAGGTGACGAATACGTGCGCACCATCCAGCGCTCGCTGATGGTCTCGGCCGACAACGCCCACGGCGTGCACCCCAACTACGCCGACAAGCACGACGGCAACCACGGCCCCAAGCTCAACGCCGGCCCCGTGATCAAGGTCAACAACAACCAGCGCTACGCCACCAACAGCGAAACCGCCGGTTTCTTCCGCCACCTGTGCATGGCCGAGGAAGTACCGGTGCAGAGCTTCGTGGTGCGCAGCGACATGGGCTGCGGCTCGACCATCGGCCCGATCACCGCCAGCCACCTGGGTGTGCGCACGGTCGACATCGGCCTGCCGACCTTCGCCATGCACTCGATTCGCGAACTGTGCGGCAGCCATGACCTGGCGCACCTGGTAAAAGTGCTCACCGCCTTCTACCGCAGCCGCGAACTGCCCTGACGGCCAGCCCGCTCCCAAACGGACCTGTGGGAGCGGGCGTGCCCGGCGATTCGGTAGTCACCTGCCCCCGATCAATCCGCCGCGCTTGCAAAGCGCTATGCTTGATACATGGCCCCAAAACAGAAGGATGCTGTCCATGTCATCGCCGTTCCTGTCCCTGTTCGTGCCGGTGTTCCTGTTCCTGATGTTGCTGACCATCGGCTTCAGCCTGCGCGAGCGCAATGTCGGCGTGCTGATGATGTGGATCGGCACCCTCGGCATTTTCGGCCTCACCTGCTGGAAGATCCTCGAGAAACTGCCGTCGTAAACCACTACACTCGGGCAAACGTTTGACCTGAGGTAGAGTTTCCGGTGCCAGCCCTCCTGCGTTGCATCACGCTGCTGTTCCTGCTGTTCGTCACCCCGGTGCACGCCGCCGGCCTGCCGGGCCTGCTCGGTTCCAGCACACCCGCCCAGCCCGAAGCCAGCGAACCACTGGGCAAGTCGCTGGACGAGGTGATCAAGAACCTGGAGAACGACCAGCAACGGGCCAAGCTGCTGGCCGACCTGAAGAAGCTGCGCGACGCCACCAAACAATCTCAACCCACTGTCGAGCAGGGCGTGCTCGGCCTGATCGGCGGTGCCCTGCACGATTTCGAGCAGCAGTTCAGCGGCGATGCCAGCCCGTTCAAGCGCTGGTCGCTGGAAATCGACCAGGCGCAGGACGAGCTGGCCGCGCTGGTGGTGCCGGTGCACCAGTGGCCAGCGATCCTGTTCGGCTTTGCCGGGGTGATCCTGGTCTGGAGCCTGTTGGCCTACACCTTCAACTGGATCGGCCACCGCGTGCGCCTGCGCTTCGGCCTGACCGAGGAACTGCCCCAGCACCCGCGCACCTGGGACCTGGTGCGCTTCGCCCTGCGCAAGCTGGGGCCGTGGCTGGTGGCGCTGGTGTTCACCGTGTACCTGAGCTTCGCCCTGCCCTCCTCGCTGGGCAAGTCGATGGCCATGGTGCTGGCCTATGCGCTGGTGGTCGGCACGCTGTTCTCGGCGATCTGCGTGATCGCCTTCTCGCTGCTCGACGGCCCGCATCGCCACCGCGCCCTGCATATCCTGCGCCACCAGGCATTTCGCCCGTTGTGGCTGATCGGCAGCTTCGCCGCGTTCGGCGAGGCGATGAGCGACCCGCGCCTGACCACCGCGCTGGGCAGCCACCTGGCCCACGCCCTGGCCACCCTGGCCAATGTCGTCGCCGCGCTGTGCACGGGGCTGTTCATCCTGCGCTTTCGCCGGCCGATCGCCCACCTGATCCGCAACCAGCCCCTGTCACGGCGCCTGACCCGGCGCACCCTGAGCGACACCATCGAGCTGCTCGGCAGTTTCTGGTACGTCCCGGCACTGATCCTGGTGGCGATCTCGCTGTTCGCCACCTTCGTCTCCGCCGGCGACACCAGCACCGCCCTGCGTCAGTCGCTGATGTGCACGGTGCTGGTGGTGGTGTGCATGGTGCTCAACGGCCTGGTGCGGCGCCACGCCGCCAAGCCCAGGCGCGCCAACAAGCGCCAGGCGGTCTACACCGAACGCCTGCGCAATTTCGGCTACGTGCTGGTGCACCTGTTCATCTGGCTGGTGTTCATCGAGCTGGGCCTGCGTGTTTGGGGTCGCTCGATGATCAGCTTCGCCGAGGGCGACGGCCATGAAGTCAGCCTGCGCCTGCTGGGCCTGGCCGGTACGCTGATCGTCGCCTGGCTGGTGTGGATCCTCGCCGACACCGCCGTGCACCATGCCCTGGTGCGCTCGCGCCGGGGCATGGCCAACGCCCGGGCGCAGACCATGATGCCGCTGATCCGCAACGTGATGTTCGTGGTGATCTTCATCATCGCGGTGATCGTCGCCCTGGCCAACATGGGCATGAACGTCACCCCATTGCTGGCCGGTGCCGGCGTCATCGGCCTGGCCATCGGTTTCGGTGCCCAGTCGCTGGTGGCCGACCTGATCACCGGATTGTTCATCATCATCGAGGACTCGCTGGCCATCGACGACTACGTGGACGTCGGCGGCCACCTGGGCACGGTCGAAGGCCTGACCATCCGTACCGTGCGCCTACGGGACATCGACGGCATCGTGCACACCATCCCGTTCAGCGAGATCAAGAGCATCAAGAACTACTCGCGCGAATTCGGCTATGCGATCTTCCGCGTGGCCATCCCGCACAGCATGAACATCGACCAGGCCATCACGCTGATCCGCGAAGTGGGCCAGAAGCTGCGCAACGACCCGCTGATGCGCCGCAACATCTGGTCGCCGCTGGAGCTTCAGGGAGTGGAGAGCTTCGAGTCGGGCTCGGCGATCCTGCGGGCGCGGTTCAAGACCGCGCCGATCAAGCAGTGGGAGGTGTCGCGGGCGTTCAACCTGGCGTTGAAAAGGCAGCTGGACGAGGCGGGGCTGGATCTGGCGACGCCACGGTTGTCGGTGCAGGTGGTGACGGCCGGAGGGGGCCAGATGGCGGAAACCGGGTCCTCCAGTTAGGGCCCTTTCGCGGGTAAACCCGCTCCCACAGGATTGCCACACATTCGAAAATTGTGGGGTCCCTGTGGGAGCGGGTTTACCCGCGAAGAATCCAACACCTTATCCCGCCTGGGCACGAATGCGGATAGCATCGTGCCGCCAATATTCCAGGTCACAGTCGATCAGATGCCCATGCTGGTCGCTGTTGACCCGGGTGATATGCAAGCCCGGACTGCCCGCCGAGACCTTCAGCGCCCCCGCCGCAGCCGCCGGCAACGCGGTCGGCAGGATCTCGAAGCACACCTGCCCATAGTGAATGGCGTATTCCCGCGCATAGATCTCGGTCAGCGACCGGGCCAGGTCCAGTTCAAGAATCCCCGGGAAGTAGCGCGGGTTGAGATAGTGCTCGGCATACAGCACCGCCCGCCCGTCGATGCGGCGCAAACGGCAGATCCGCACCACGCTGGACAACGCCGGCAGGCGCAGGCGCGCGCAGATCGCCGCCGAGGCCGGTTGCAGGCGCGCCGACAGCAATTCGGTGCTCGGCATCCGCCCCTGGTCGCGCACCATCGCATGGAAATGGCTGCGCTCGATCAGGTCGTAGGTCAGCCGCTCGGGCGCGACGAACCAGCCACGGCGCTCCTCGCGGTAGATCAGCCCCTGGGCCTCCAGTTGCACCAGCGCCTCGCGCAGGGTGATGCGCGTGGTGTCGAACACTTCGCTGAGCCTGCGCTCGGCCGGCAGCTTGCCGCCGGGGGCCAGCAGGCCGTGTTCGATCTGCTCCTGCAGGGCATGGCAGATGGCTGTTACCGCGCGCGGTGGCGTCGCTTGCATCAATGGTTACCTATCTGGACTAGTCCAGCCCCATAACAGGGCATGTGGCGATGGCTACAAGCCTAGGCAAGGCTGATGAACATCCTGTGACAAAGGCACGCCAAGAGACCTGCCAGAACCGGGCCAGGCCACGCGCTTCAAGGCTTTCGATGTGGTCTACGCTGTATCCCCAGAGCCATCGGCCTGCCACCCACACCTTCTTCTTACATCAAACTGTCACGCAACAGGCCTACCTTGGCTCAAGGTTTGCTGACCTAGACCAGGGGTTCGCAAGCACCGCTTCTGTTCATAACAACGAATGCAAGGCACCCACCAAAGGAGCTTCGGATGAAAAAGTTGTTCATGGCGTCACTGCTCGGTTCGGCCATCGCTTTTTGCACCTCGGCCATGGCCCAGGACCTCAAGGCCCTTGAAGACGCCGCCCGCAAGGAAGGCACCGTCAACAGCGTGGGCATGCCCGATGCCTGGGCCAACTGGAAAGGCACCTGGGAAGACCTGGCGAAAAAATACGGCCTCAAGCACAGCGACACCGACATGAGCTCGGCCCAGGAGGTCGCCAAGTTCGACGCCGAGAAGGACAACGCCAGCGCCGATATCGGCGACGTCGGCGCCGCCTTCGGCCCGATCGCGGTCGCCAAGGGCGTCACCCAGGCCTACAAGCCGAGCACCTGGGACCAGGTGCCGGCGTGGGCCAAGGACCAGGACGGCCACTGGGCGCTGGCCTACACCGGCACCATCGCCTTCATCATCAACAAGGACCTGGTCAAGGAAGGCGAACGCCCGACCACCTGGCACGACCTGGAAAAGGGCAAGTACAAGGTCGCCATCGGTGACGTCGGCACCGCCGCCCAGGCCGCCAACGGCGTGCTCGCCGCCGCCATTGCCTACAAGGGCGACGAAAGCAACATCGAGCCGGGCCTGCAGCTGTTCACCAAGCTGGCCCAGCAGAAGCGCCTGTCGCTGGCCAACCCGACCATCCAGACCCTCGAGAAGGGCGAGGTGGAGGTCGGTGTGGTGTGGGACTTCAACGGCCTGAGCTACCGCGACCAGATCGACCCGAAACGCTTCGAGGTGCTGATTCCGTCGGATGGTTCGGTCACCTCCGGCTACACCACCATCATCAACAAGTATGCCAAGCACCCGAACGCGGCCAAGCTTGCCCGTGAGTACATCTTCAGCGACGCCGGGCAGACCAACCTGGCCATCGGCCATGCCCGGCCGATCCGCGCCGAGCACCTGAAGCTGCCGGCGGACGTGCAGGCCAAGCTGCTCCCCAACGAGCAGTACAAGGCCGCCCAGCCGATCAAGAACGCCCAAGCCTGGGAAGCGACCGCCAAGGCCTTGCCACAGAAGTGGCAGGAGCAGGTGATCATCGAGATGGAATAAGGCTGGGCCAACCTGGGGCTGCTGTGCAGCCCATCGCGACGCAAGGCCGCTCCCACAGGGCCAACGTCGCCCCAGAGGTTTGCACTACCTCTGTGGGAGCGGCCTTGCGTCGCGAAAGGAGGGCAAAGCCCTCCCCGCTTTTTCGGAGTCATAAATGAACCACAACGTCATCCTGGTCCTGCTCGACGGCCTCAATTACCAGGTCGCGCACCATGCCATGGGCCACCTGCACGCCTACGTCGAAGCCGACCGCGCCGCACTCTACCGCGTGGAATGCGAGCTGCCGTCGCTGTCGCGACCGCTGTACGAATGCATCCTCACCGGCGTGCCGCCAATCGACAGCGGCATCGTCCATAACAACGTCAACCGCCTGTCCAACCAGCGCAGCGTGTTCCACTACGCCCGCGAGGCCGGCCTGGGCACGGCGGCGGCGGCCTATCACTGGATGAGCGAGCTGTACAACCGCTCGCCGTTCGACCCGCTGCGCGACCGCCATACCCACGCACCGAAGCTGCCGATCCAGCACGGCCTGTTCTACTACGCCGACCACTACCCCGACTCGCACCTGCTGGCCGACGCCGAATACCTGCGCCGCCGCCATGCGCCGAACTTCCTGCTGGTGCACCCGATGAACATCGACGACGCCGGCCACCGCCATGGCCTGGACAGCAGCCAGTACCGCAATGCTGCGCGCAGCGCCGACATCCTGCTGGCCGACTACCTGCCGCGCTGGCTCGAGGAGGGCTACCAGGTGCTGGTCACCGCCGACCATGGCATGAACAACGACCGCTCACATAACGGCCTGCTGGCCGAGGAACGCGAAGTGCCGCTGTTCGTGTTCGGCGAAGCGTTCAACCTCGATCCTGCGGCCAAACCGTTGCAGACCGAGCTGTGCGGCACGATCTGCGAACTGCTTGGCGCCGCCCACGACAAACCGGTCTGCCGGGAGCTGCTCAAGTGAATGCAAGCCATCGCGGCCGCTACCTGGCCCTGCTCTGCCTGCTGCCGTTCGCCGTGTTCTTCATCATCTTCCAGGTCGCGCCGCTGGCCTGGGTCGCCCTCAACAGCCTGCAGAGCGAGAGCGGCTGGGGCCTGGCCAACTTCAGCAAGATCTTCGCCTCGAAGTTCTACCTGCAGGCGCTGCAACGCAGCCTGGAGATCAGCTTCTGGTCGAGTCTGTTCGGCATCGTCATCGCCACCTTGGGCGCCTACTCGCTGCGCCGGGTCGACTCGAAACTGCGCGATTTCGTCAGCGCCTTCGCCAATATGACCAGCAACTTCGCCGGCGTGCCCCTGGCGTTCGCCTTCATCATCCTGCTCGGCTTCAACGGTGCACTGACGCTGCTGCTCAAGCAGATGGGCCTGCTCGGCGACTTCAGCATCTACTCCAAGACCGGGCTGATCCTGGTGTACACCTACTTCCAGATCCCCCTGGGCGTGCTGCTGCTCTACCCGGCCTTCGACGCACTGCGCGAGGACTGGCGCGAATCCGCCGCACTGCTCGGCGCCAGTCACTGGCAGTTCTGGCGGCATATCGGCCTGCCGGTGCTCACCCCGGCGCTGCTCGGCACCTTCGTCATCCTGCTGGCCAACGCCCTGGGCGCCTACGCCACCGTCTACGCCCTGACCACCGGCAACTTCAACGTGCTGCCGATCCGCATCGCGGGCCTGGTGGCCGGCGACATCAGCCTCGATCCGAACCTGGCCAGCGCCCTGGCCATGGTGCTGGTGGGCCTGATGACCGTGGTCACGGTGGTCCATCAATGGCTGCTCAAGAGGAGCTACCATGCGCGCTGAAAACACGGCGGGCGGGCTCTACCACCGGGTGGTGGTGTACCTGCTGTTCCTGATCCTGCTGCTGCCGCTGGCCGGCACCCTGCTCTACTCGCTGGCCACCAGCTGGTCGGCGACCCTGCTGCCCAGCGGCCTGACGTTCAAGTGGTATGTGGCGCTGTGGAGCGAGCCGCGCTTTCTTGCCGCCTTCGGCCAATCGTTGCTGGTGTGCGTGGGTGCGCTGGTGCTGTCGGTGCTGCTGATCCTGCCGCTCCTGTTCGTGGTGCACTACCACTTCCCGAAACTCGACGCGCTGATGAACGTGCTGATCCTGCTGCCCTTCGCGGTGCCGCCGGTGGTGTCGGCGGTGGGCCTGCTGCAGTTGTACGGCAGCGGGCCGATGGCCATGGTCGGCACGCCGTGGATCCTGATCGGCTGCTACTTCACCATCGCCCTGCCGTTCATGTACCGGGCCATCACCAACAACCTGCAGGCCATCAACCTGCGCGACCTGATGGACGCCGCCCAGCTGCTCGGCGCCAGCACCTGGCAGGCGGCGTTCCTGGTGGTACTGCCCAACCTGCGCAAGGGCCTGATGGTGGCGCTGCTGCTGTCGTTCTCGTTCCTGTTCGGCGAGTTCGTGTTCGCCAACCTGCTGGTGGGCACCCGCTACGAGACCCTGCAGGTGTACCTGAACAACATGCGCAACAGCAGCGGCCACTTCAACAGCGCGCTGGTCATCTCCTACTTCGCCTTCGTGCTGGTGCTGACCTGGGTCGCCAATCGCCTGAACAAGGACAAGACCTGACATGAGCTTCGTCAGCGTACAGAAACTGCAAAAGAGCTACGCCGGCAACCCGGTGTTCGAGAACATCGACTGCCAGATCGAGCGCGGCGAATTCGTCACCCTGCTCGGCCCCTCCGGCTGCGGCAAGTCCACCCTGCTGCGCTGCATCGCCGGGCTGACCCCGGTGGACAGCGGGCGGATCCTGCTCGACGGCCAGGACATCGTGCCGGTAAGCCCGCAGAAGCGTGGCATCGGCATGGTGTTCCAGAGCTACGCGCTGTTCCCCAACATGACCGTGGAACAGAACGTCGCCTTCGGCCTGCGCATGCAGAAGGTCAAGGCCGACGAGAGCCAGGCGCGGGTGCGCCAAGTACTCGACCTGGTCGAGCTGGGCAGCTTCGCCGGGCGCTACCCGCACCAGCTGTCCGGCGGCCAGTGCCAACGCGTGGCCCTGGCCCGCTCGCTGGTCACCCGCCCGCGCCTGCTGCTGCTCGACGAACCGCTTTCGGCGCTGGATGCGCGCATCCGCAAGCACCTGCGCGAACAGATCCGCGCCATCCAGCGCGAACTGGGGCTGACCACCATCTTCGTCACCCACGACCAGGAAGAGGCGCTGACCATGTCGGACCGCATCGTCCTGATGAACCAGGGGCGCATCGTCCAGAGCGGCGATGCCGAAACCCTCTATACCGCGCCCGTGGACCTGTTCGCCGCGGGCTTCATCGGCAACTACAACCTGCTCGACGCCGACAGCGCCGGCCGCTTGCTGCAACGCCCGGTCAGCGGACGCCTGGCAATCCGCCCGGAGTCGATCACCCTGGGCCTGAACGGTGAGCTCGACGGCGAGATCCGCAGCCACAGCCTGCTGGGCAACGTCATCCGCTACCGGGTGCAAGTGCGCGGCGTGGAACTGGTGGTGGATGTGCTCAATCGCTGCGCGGCCGACCTGCACGCGGACGGGCAACGGGTATCCTTGTCGATCGACCCCACGGCGCTACGGGAAGTGGCCTAAGGAGCATCAACGCATGGCACTGGCAATCTTCGATCTGGACGAAACCCTCATCCACGGCGACTGCGCGTCACTGTGGAGCGAGCAGATGGCGCGGCTGGGGTGGGTAGACGGCAAAGCCTTCCTCAAGCGCGATCATGAGCTGATGGAAGCCTACGGCAAGGGCCACCTGGCGATGGAGGACTACATGGCCTTCAGCCTGGAGCCCATCGCCGGGCGCACCCTGGAAGAGGTGGAGCACCTGGTCGAGCCCTGGGTGGAGGATGTGATCGAGCCGATCATCTTCGGCGACGCCTGCCGCTGCATCGCCGAACACCGCAAGCGCGGCGACCGGATCCTGATCATCTCGGCCAGCGGCACCCACCTGGTCGGGCCGATCGCGGCCAGGCTGGGGGTGGACGAATACCTGGCCATCGAACTGGAGGCGGTCAACGGCGTCTACACCGGCAAGACCCACGGCGTGCTCACCTACCGCGAGGGCAAGATCTCCCGCCTGCTGGAGTGGCTGGACCAGGAGCAGGAAAACCTGGAGGGGGCGAGTTTCTATTCCGACTCACGCAATGACCTGCCACTGCTGCTGAAGGTCGATCACCCGCACGTGGTGAACCCGGACCCGGTGCTGCGCGAGCATGCGCAGACCAATGGCTGGCCGATTCTGAGCTGGTCTTGACCTGGGTGTGCGGATATACCGGCCAGCCATAGCGTGTGGCCGGTACACGCACCATTGATCCGTAACGCTTGCCTCGCCCGCCACAAATGTGCAGTATAGTGCGCACTGTGAGGACGGCCTCACGACGCTGTGCGTGAACATACCGGGGACGGCCCCATCATTGAATCGATGGAGACTCACCATGTCCTGGATCATCCTGTTGTTCGCCGGCCTGTTCGAAGTCGGCTGGGCTGTCGGCCTCAAGTACACCGACGGTTTCACCCGCCCCCTGCCCACCATCCTCACCGTCGGCGCCATGGTCATCAGCCTTGGCCTGCTGGGCCTGGCCATGAAGGAGCTGCCGCTTGGCACCGCCTATGCCATCTGGACCGGCGTCGGCGCGGTCGGCACGGTGATCGCCGGGATCATCCTGTTCGGCGAATCCATGGCGCTGATCCGCCTGGCCAGTGTCGCCCTGATCATCACCGGCCTGGTCGGCCTGAAGGTCAGCGCCAGCTGACCTCCCTCCGTTTTCCTTAGCGAACGTCGCCGCGCAGCAGGCTCACCTGCTCGCGCAGCACTGCGGGCTGCGCCGCCTCCACCGGGATGGCGGCGCCGGCCACCAGGGTCACCCGCGACCACAGGCGCTTGAAGAAGCCCTTGTTCGGGTCGCGACTGAAGAAGCTGCCCCACAGCCCCTGCAACGCCAGCGGAATCACCGGCACCGGCGTCTCCTGCAGGATGCGGTTCACCCCGCCCTTGAACACATCGATCTCGCCATCCGAGCTCAACTTGCCTTCCGGGAAGATACACACCAGTTCGCCGTCGTCCAGGTACTGGGCGATACGGGCAAAGGCGCGCTCGTAGGTGGCCTCGTCCTCGCCACGCCCGGCGATGGGAATGGCGCCGGCGGTGCGGAACACGAAGTTGAGCACCGGCAGGTTGTAGATCTTGTAGTACATGACGAAACGGATCGGCCGACGGATCGCCCCACCGATCAGCAGCGCATCGACGAACGACACATGGTTGCACACCAGCAGCGCCGCGCCCTCGTCGGGAATGCGCTGCAGCTCGCGGTGCTCGACGCGGTACATCGAGTGGCTGAGCAGCCAGATCAGGAAGCGCATGGTGAATTCCGGCACGATGCGGAAGATGTAGGCGTTGACCGCGATGTTGAGCAGCGACACCACCAGGAACAGCTGCGGGATGCTCAGCTTGGCCAGGCTCAGCAGGACAATGCTGATGATCGCCGAGACCACCATGAACAGCGCGTTGAGGATGTTGTTGGCGGCAATCACCCGGGCCCGCTGATCTTCCGGGGTGCGCGCCTGGATCAGCGCGTACAGCGGTACGATGTAGAAGCCACCGAAAATGCCCAGGCCGACGATTGACAGCATGATCCACCAGGCCTGGCTCATGCCCAGCAAGGTCAGCCAGTCATGGGGCACGGCTCCCACCGGGACATCCCCCGAATGCCACCACCAGAGCAGGCCGAACAGAGTCAGGCCGAACGAGCCGAACGGCACCAGGCCGATCTCCACCTTGCGCCCGCTCAGGCGCTCGCACAGCAGCGAACCGACCGCGATGCCCACCGAGAACAGGGTCAGCACCAGGGTGACCACGGTCTCGTCGCCGTGCAGCCAGTCCTTGGCGTAGGCCGGGATCTGCGTGAGGTAGATGGCGCCGACGAACCAGAACCACGAGTTGCCGACGATCGAGCGCGACACCGCCGGGGTCTGGCCCAGGCCCAGGCGCAGGGTCAGCCAGGACTGCTTGAAGATGTTCCAGTCCAGTTTCATCTGCGGCGCGGCGGCGGCGGCGCGGGGGATCCAGCGGCTGGCCAGGTAGCCCAGCACCGCGGTGCCCACCACCCCGGCGGCGGCCAGTACCGCGTACTGGCTGGAGGACATCAGCATACCGGCGCCGATAGTGCCGGCCAGGATCGCCAGGAAGGTGCCCATCTCCACCAGGCCATTGCCGCCCACCAGTTCCTCCTCACGCAGGGCCTGGGGCAGGATCGAGTACTTCACCGGGCCGAACAGCGCCGAGTGGGTGCCCATGGCAAACAGCGCCACCAGCATCAGTTCCAGATGATGGGTGACGAAACCGGTTGCGCCGATGGCCATGATGACGATCTCGGCCAGCTTGATCGCACGAATCAGGCGGTCCTTGGCGAACTTCTCGCCGAACTGCCCGGCCAGCGCAGAGAACAGGAAGAACGGCAGGATGAACAGCAAGGCGCAGAGGTTGACCCAGATCGAGCGGTCGCCTTCCAGGCTCAGCTTGTAGAGGATCGCCAGGATCAGCGACTGCTTGAACAGGTTGTCGTTGAAGGCACCCAGCGACTGGGTGATGAAGAACGGCAAAAAGCGCCGCTTGCCGAGCAGGGTGAATTGCGAGGGGTGACTCATCGTCCTTGTACCTGGTTGGGCTTTGTCATTGGAGGCACGTTCAGCGCATAAAGCCACAAATCTGCACGGGAATGGACGATGAAGGCAAGCCCGTTGCTTCGTCCAAAGGTTTCGGCTGCGCCACGCCTGTGGCAGAAGCAGCGGCTGTCAGTTCACCGCCTGTGGCTCGACGCGATGGAACGGCAACCGCGAAGCTGGCAGACTGCCGCCCCTCACCAACACGGAAGGTGCGCCCCTTGGGGCCGAACTGAACAGGGATGAAGGCCAGCCATTGATTCAATTGAATACCCACAACGCCCGGCTCAAACGCACACTGCGGGCGGCCAGCCACACCGCACGCACGGCGACGACCAAGCAGCAACTGCTGGCCGCCGTGGACGCCATGGCCGCCTTTTACGGCAACATGCAGTTCGACAACCGCTTGCCCTGGCTGATTGCCCTGCTCTGTGGGCCCCTGGCCATTGCCAGCATCGCAGGCTACTTGCAGGCGTACGAGCCGCTACTGGCGCCGCTGGCCAAGCTGCTGGGCCAGAGCCTGGCGCAGCTCGCGTCCAACCTCACGCTCGGCCTGCTCGGCGCCGCTGCGTTCAGCCTGATCGTCCTTTACCAGCGCAGGAAGCTCATCCCCAACCTTGCCTACGACCTGGCCGAGCGCTCCAGCCTGATCACCGCCGGCCTGCAGGAAATCCCGGTGACCGACAGCCAGTTGCTCAAGGGCCTGCAAATCGAGTTTCGCGACTATGTGCGCGGCAACCACAAGCGTTTCCTGCGCCGCGCCGTGCAGGGCCACTATCAGGGCCGGCTGCACAGCTTCAACTACCGCTGGTACCACCTGCATTACGTGGACAAACAGACCCACCAGGAAACCGAGTCCGATGGCAAGGGCGGCACAACCTCGAAAACCGTGACCTCCTACCAGGAATACGATCGCTACAGCCTGGTGATCGACTTCCCTTGGGTGAAGGGCATCGCCCTGGGTGGCGGTAGCGGCGGCCGCTCATCCATGGTCGACCTGGAGCACCACTTCAAGACCGCATCAAGCGACTTCGACCGCGCCTTCAGCCTCACTGGCAGCTCGGCCATGGCCTGCGCCCGCTTCGCCAAGCCGGTGACGGTGCTGCACCTGATCGACCTGCATCGCCAGCTTGATACGCCCAACCTGGAGTTCTCGCAGCACGGGCAACTGTGCCTGAGCAGCAACGACAACCCGCTCGTTTTCAAGCTGACTTGCGAGCTGGCCCGCGCGAGCGATTTCCGCTTGCTGATCGACCACGGCGTGCACCTGCCACAGCTCAGCGCTCTGCTCGACGCCGTGCACACCCTGGCCGAGCAGCACGACGACAATTTCACCGTGCCTACCCCGGCACAGCTACAAACGGAGCACTGACATGGACCTTTTCGCCCTTATCCTGCTAGCCGTGCTGATCGGCGTACCACTGATCGTCATCAGCCTGTACAACGGCATCGTCGGCAACCATAACCGGGTCAAACGCGCCTGGGCCGATGTGCTGACCTATGAGCGGCAGAAAACCAAGGTGCTCGACGCGCTGCAAGAGCAGGCCGGCCTGTACCGCGACCATGAACAAGGCGTGCTGGCCGGGATCACCCGCCTGCGCAGCGCCATTGCCGAGCTGCCTGTCGAGGCGGACGGCAAGACCCTGGCCAAGGCCGAGGACGCCACCCGTTCGCTGCTCGGCGGGCTGCGCGTGGCCTTCGAGGCTTACCCCGAGCTCAAGGCCTCGGAGCTGATGAACAACCTCATGCGTGAAATCGCCGAGCAGCAACAGAACGTCGGCGCGGCCATCGTGATTTTCAACGGCGAAGTGGAACGCTTCAACAACGGCATCCAGATGTTCCCAGGCTCCTTGGTCAACAGCGTGATGAACAAGCATGCGACCGTCATCCCGTTCACCGATATCCAAGCCGCCAGCGCCTTCGACTACACACCCAACCTGTAAGGCCGATCAGTGCTGGGCAATGCACGGCGACACGAACAGCTCGCCGCGCCACGCCCCGCGCAAGGTGCGGCTGGCCACCAGCGCCCAGAGCATGGCCAGCGCCACCACCAGCACCTGGCCGAACACGCTGAAGAAGCCGAGCTGCAGCCAGGCCGCCAGTTTCAGAGTGGCCAGGCAGTACACCCCCAGCGGGAAGGTGAAGCCCCACCAGCCCAGGTTGAACGGCATGCCCTGGCGCATGTAGCGCAGGGTGATCAACACCGCCGTCAGCAACCACCACAACCCCGCGCCCCACAGCACAATACCGGCCACCAGGCCCAGGCCACGGGCGACCTCACCCAGGCTGCCCAGGCCATTGGCGGCGAACACCGCCGGCGCGTCGCCACCGAGCACCAGCATGCCCAGCGCACCGGTGCCGATCGGGCCCAGGGCCAGCCAGCTGGAGGCTGCCATGTTGGCAGGCGGCAGTTTGTGCAGGGCCATGCGCAACATGAGGATGGTGAGGATGCTGAAGGCCACCGGCAGCGACACCGCCCACATCACATAGCTGGTGATGACCACCAGGAACTGCTGGTGGGCGTCGGCCAGGTGCGGAGCCAGCAGACCACCACTGGCCGCCGCGACCTCCGCCGCCACCACCGGCAGCAGCCAGACTGCGGTCATCTGGTCGATGCTGTGCTCCTGGCGGGTGAACATCAGGTAGGGAATGGCCACGCCGCACAGCAGCGCCAGGCCCACGTCCAGCCACCAAAGCATTTCAACCCACGGCACCACGGCCTCACCCCAGCGCGCCATGCCGAACACCAGGGCGCCGTTGAGGATGGTGGCCAGCCCCATGGGGATGGTGCCGAAGAACATCGACACGGTGGAGTGCGCGAAAATCCGCCGCGCCTCATCGAAGAACATTACCCAACGGGCGCCGTACAGGACGCAGAACAGGGTAAACAGGCCGATGGTCAGCCACCACAGGCCCTCGGCCACGCTGTCCAACCCCGGCACCTGGACTTGATGAAAGGCCAGGGCCAGCACGCCGGTACCCATGGTCGCGGCGAACCAGTTGGGGGTGAACTGGCGGATCACTTCGCGGGGGTGGGCCAATTGGCTGAACGGGCGCCAGGAAGGCGCGCGGGTCTGGGTGCATGGCATAAGGTGTCTCCTGGCCTTGTGTAAGGTAGAGATATCTTATGCCTGCAAAGAATATCTATATAACGGGTAATTTCTCTATCTGTTATCGATTTTAAAGATATAGCAGCCAGGCCGGCACCTGGCATATGCTTGACCGCTGACAATGACAAGGATCGGTCGATGCTCCGCGCCCTTAAAGGCTACCCCGCTGCGGTTCGCCTGCTGTTGTTCACCACCTTCACCTTGACCATGGCCCGGGCGATCACCCTGCCCTATCTGGTGGTGTACCTGTCAACGCACCTGGGCCTGTCGGTCGGCCAGACCGGCCTGCTGGTCGGCGGCGCGATGCTCCTGGCATCCATGCTCAGCCTCTATGGCGGACACCTGGTCGACACCCTGCGCAGTCATACGCTGATCGTCGCCTGCACCTCGGTGTTCGCCCTGGCCTTCGTCGGCATCGTGGCCAGCACTTCGGCTGCGTTGTTCTTCTGCTTCCTGGTGGTGGCCTACCTGGCCCAGACCGTGGTCGACATTGCCGCCAAGGCCGGGTTCTGCGCCTTGCTGGCAGAGAACCGACGCGGCGAAGTGTTCGCCATCAAGTACACCTTCAACAACATCGCCTGGGCCGCGGGGCCGATGCTTGGGGTGCTGCTGATCGAGGCGGACGACCACCTGCCGTTCGTGGTTTCGGCCCTGATCGGCCTCGGCCTGAGCCTGGTCTATTACCGCCTTGGCGAACGCAGCTTGCTGAGCCTGCGCGAGGACCGGCCGGCAGCGGGCTTCGCCCAGGTCGCCCTGGGCATGCTGCGCGACCGGCGCCTGGTGTGCTTCACCCTGGGCGGCGTGCTCAGTGCCGTGGTGTTCGGCCAGTTCACCGCCTACCTTTCGCAGTACCTGGTGGTGACCCTGAACGATCCCGCCGAGGTGGCGCGCCTGGCCGGCTACCTGGTAACCACCAATGCCCTGGCAGTGATCGGCCTGCAATACCTGATCGGCCGGCGCATCACCCGTCAGCACCTGATGCCCTGGCTGATGGCTGGCATGGCCATGTTCGCTGCCGGGTTGCTGGGGTTCTCCGTGGCTGCTTCGGCGCCGGCGTGGTGCCTGGCCATGCTGGTGTTCACCCTGGGCGAGATCATCGTGATTCCGGCCGAGTTCATGTTCATCGACCTGATTGCGCCGGAGCATCTGCGCGGGGTTTATTATGGCGCGCAGAACCTCTCCAACCTGGGCGCTGGGCTCGGGCCGATCCTGGTAGGTCTGGCGCTGGGGCATGTGGTGCCGGTGACGGTGTTCTATCTGTTGATCGGGTCGGTGATGCTGGCGGCGGTGTTCTACTGGCTGGGGACACGCACGGCCCGGCTGGCTTAGTTGGCAATACCGGTCCATCGCGGGCCCTGCGACGTCCTGCCACTGCGACCAACGTCGGCGCTGACGAACCCGCCGCTGCGTGCCAGACTGATTGATCGTGACCGCGTTTCATTTTTTGCTCCGGAGTTTGCATGTCGTTGTCCAGCGGGCTGATCGCCGTGGTCGCCCTGGCCTACATGGCCATCATGTTCGCCATCGCCTTCTATGGCGACCGCCGCAGCACGCCGTTGCCGCCGCGCCTGCGCGCCTGGGTGTACAGCCTGTCGCTGGCGGTGTACTGCACCAGCTGGACCTTCTTCGGCGCGGTCGGCCAGGCCGCCGAGCAGCTCTGGGCGTTCCTGCCCATCTACCTGGGGCCAGTGCTGCTGCTGATCTTCGCGCCCTGGGTGCTGCAGAAGATGGTGCTGATCAGCAAGCAGCAGAACATCACCTCGATCGCCGACTTCATCGCCGCCCGCTACGGCAAGTCGCAGACCCTGGCGGTGGTGGTGGCGCTGATCTGCCTGGTCGGCGTGCTGCCGTACATCGCCCTGCAGCTCAAGGGCATCGTGCTGGGGGTGAACCTGTTGATCGGTGCCAACGCCGATGCAACCGGCAGCCGGGTGCAGGACACCGCGCTGGTGGTGTCGCTGGTGCTGGCGCTGTTCGCCATCGTCTTCGGCACCCGCAGCCTGGACGTCACCGAGCACCACCGCGGCATGGTCCTGGCGATCGCCTTCGAATCGCTGGTCAAGCTGCTGGCCTTCCTCGCCGTGGGCGCCTTCGTGGTGTTCAACCTGTACGACGGCTTCGATGACCTGTTCACCCAGGCCCGGCAATCGGTGCACCTGAACGACTACTGGGAAGAAACCATCAACTGGCCGTCGATGGTGGTGCAGACCGCCGTGGCGATGATGGCGATCATTTGCCTGCCGCGGCAGTTTCACGTCACCGTGGTGGAGAACATCGAGCCCCAGGACATGCGCCTGGCGCGCTGGGTGTTCCCGCTGTACCTGGCCCTGGCCGCGCTGTTCGTGGTGCCCATCGCCCTGGCCGGGCAGATGCTGCTGCCGGGCACGGTGATCTCCGACTCGTTCGTGATCAGCCTGCCGCTGGCCGAGGCCCACCCCAGCCTGGCCCTGCTGGCGTTCATCGGCGGCGCCTCGGCGGCCACCGGCATGGTCATCGTCGAGGCCGTGGCACTGTCGACCATGGTCTCCAACGACATGCTGCTGCCCTGGCTGCTGCGGCGCAACAACGCCGAGCGGCCGTTCGAGGTGTTCCGCCACTGGATGCTCTCGGTGCGCCGGGTGACCATCGTCGTCATCCTGCTGCTGGCCTACGTCAGCTACCGCCTGCTCGGTTCCACCGCGAGCCTGGCGACCATCGGCCAGATCGCCTTCGCCGCGGTGACCCAGCTGACCCCGGCGATGCTCGGCGCGCTGTACTGGAAGCAGGCCAACCGCCGCGGTGTGTTCGCGGGCCTGGCCGCCGGCATCTTCCTGTGGTTCTACACCCTGGTGCTGCCGATCGCCGCCCACAGCCTGGGCTGGTCGCTGCAGCTGTTCCCGGGCCTGGCCTGGCTGCACGGCAACCCGCTCAACCTGCCGATCACCCCGCTCACCCAGGGCGTGGTGCTGTCGCTGGCGGGCAACTTCACCCTGTTCGCCTGGGTCTCGATCCTGTCCCGTACCCGGGTTTCCGAGCACTGGCAGGCCGGGCGTTTCATCGGCCAGCAGACCAGCGCCCGCCCCTCCAGCAAACCCCTGCTGGCGGTACAGATCGACGACCTGCTCAAGCTGGCCGCGCGCTTCGTCGGCGAGGAGCGCGCCCGGCAAAGCTTCATCCGCTTCGCCTACCGCCAAGGCAAGGGCTTCAACCCCAACCAGAACGCCGACGGCGACTGGATCGAGCACACCGAACGGCTGCTGGCCGGCGTGCTCGGCACCTCCTCGACCCGCGCCGTGGTCAAGGCCGCCATCGAAGGCCGCGACATGCAGCTTGAGGATGTGGTGCGCATCGCCGACGAAGCCAGCGAGGTGCTGCAGTTCAACCGCGCGCTGCTGCAGGGCGCCATCGAAAACATCAACCAGGGCATCAGCGTGGTCGATCAGAACCTGCGCCTGGTGGCCTGGAACCGCCGCTACCTGGAGCTGTTCAACTACCCCGACGGGCTGATCAGCGTCGGCCGGCCGATCGCCGACATCATCCGCTACAACGCCGAGCGTGGCCTGTGCGGCCCGGGCGAGGCCCAGGTGCATGTGGCGCGGCGCCTGCACTGGATGCGCCAGGGCCGGGCCCACTCCTCCGAACGGCTGTTCCCCAATGGCCGGGTGATCGAGCTGATCGGCAACCCGATGCCCGGCGGCGGCTTCGTCATGAGTTTCACCGACATCACCCCGTTCCGCGAAGCCGAGCAGGCCCTGCGTGATTCCAACGAAGGCCTGGAGCAGCGCGTCGCCGAGCGCACCCACGAGCTGTCACAGCTCAACCAGGCGCTGACCGAGGCCAAGAGCCGCGCCGAGGCGGTCAGCCAGTCCAAGACCCGCTTCCTCGCCGCCGTCAGCCACGACCTGATGCAACCGCTCAACGCCGCCAGGCTGTTCTCCGCCGCCTTGTCGCAACAGGCCGAGGCCATGAACGACGAGGCCCGGCAACTGGTGCAGCATATGGACAGCTCGCTGCGCTCGGCCGAGGAGCTGATCAGCGACCTGCTCGACATCTCGCGCCTGGAGAACGGCAAGGTCACCCCCGACATCAAACCCTTCGCCCTCAACGAGCTGTTCGACACCCTCGGCGCCGAGTTCAAGGTGCTGGCCGCCGAGAAAGGCCTGGAGTTCCGCCTGCGCGGCAGCCGCCTGCGGGTGGACAGCGACATGAAACTGCTGCGCCGGGTGCTGCAGAACTTCCTCACCAACGCCCTGCGCTACGGCAAGAGCCCGCTGCTGCTGGGCGCGCGGCGCCAGGGCGAACGCCTGTGGCTGGAGGTGTGGGACCGCGGCCCGGGCATCGCCGACGACAAGTTGCAGGTGATCTTCCAGGAGTTCAAGCGCCTGGACAGCCACCAGACCCGCGCCGAGAAAGGCCTGGGCCTGGGGCTGGCGATCGCCGACGGCCTGTGCCGGGTGCTCGGGCATCCGCTGGAGGTGCGTTCCTGGCCGGGCAAGGGCAGCGTGTTCCGCGTCAGCGTGCCCATCGTCCGCAGCCCCGCGCCCGCAACGCCCGCTCCCGTGGAGCAGGCCGGACAACCGCTGGCCGGGCTGCAGGTGCTGTGCGTGGACAACGAGGACAGCATCCTGATCGGCATGAACAGCCTGCTCAGCCGCTGGGGCTGCCAGGTATGGACCGCGCGCAACCAGGCCGAATGCGAGGCCTTGCTCGGCAAGGGCCTGCGTCCGCACCTGGCACTGGTGGACTACCACCTGGATGACGGCGAGACCGGCACCGGGTTGATGGGCTGGCTACGGGCGCGCCTGGGCGAGCCGGTGCCCGGGGTGGTGATCAGCGCCGACGGGCGCAACGAGACCATCGCCCTGGTGCATGCCGCAGGCCTGGACTACCTGGCCAAGCCGGTCAAGCCGGCGGCCCTGCGCGCCCTGCTCAATCGGCATCTGAGCCTGGTTCAGTAAGCGCTTCGTCGGCCAGGGCACGCTCGATCAGCTCGGCGGGCAGGCTCTTGCTGGCCCGGGCACCGAGCAGCTTGAGCTGCTCGCTGCGGCTGACCAGGTTGCCGCGCCCCTCGCACAGCTTGTTGCGCGCCGCGGCGTAGGCCTTGTCCACCTGGGCCAGGCGTGCGCCGAGCTCATCCAGGTCCTGGATGAACAGCACGAACTTGTCGTACAGCCAGCCGGCACGCTCGGCGATCTCCCGGGCGTTCTGCCCCTGGCGTTCCTGCTTCCATAGGCTGTCGATCACCCGCAGGGTGGCGAGCAAAGTGGTCGGGCTGACGATCACGATCTGCCGGTCGAAGGCTTCCTGGAACAGGTTGGGCTCGGCCTGCAAGGCTGCCGAGAAGGCCGCCTCGATGGGCACGAACAGCAGCACGAAATCGAGGCTGTGCAGGCCTTCCAGGCGGTTGTAGTCCTTGCTCGACAAGCCCTTGACGTGGTTGCGCAGCGACTGCACGTGCTGCTTGAGCGCGGCTTCGTCGTTATTGCCGACGAACTGCTGGTAGGCCGTCAGGCTGACCTTGGCGTCCACCACCACCTGCTTGTCGCCCGGCAACATGATCAGCACATCGGGCTGGAAGCGCTCTCCGTCGGCGCTGCGCAGGCTGACCTGGGTCTGGTATTCGCGGCCCTTCTCCAGGCCCGCGTGCTCCAGCACCCGCTCCAGGATCAGCTCGCCCCAGTTGCCCTGGGTCTTCTGGCCCTTGAGTGCCTGGGTGAGGTTGGTGGCCTCGTCGGACAGGCGCAGGTTGAGCTGCTGCAGGCGCTCGAGCTCCTTGCCCAGGGAGAAGCGCTCGCGGGCCTCCTGCTGGTAGCTTTCCTCGACGCGTTTTTCGAACGCCTGGATACGCTCCTTGAGCGGGTCGAGCAATTGGCCCAGGTGCTGCTGGCTGGTCTGGGCGAAGCGTTGTTCGCGCTCGTCAAAGATCTTGGTGGCCAGGTCAGCGAACTGCGCGCGCAAGGTGTCGCGGGCTTCCTGCAGGTCCTCGAGGCGTTGCTGGTGGCTCTCCTGCTGCTCGCGCAGCTCGGCCTCCAGGCGCGCGGTCTGGGCCTCGAGACGGCGCAGTTCGGCCTCGCGGTTGGCGCGTTCGAGGTGCCAGGCATGGGCGGCGTCACGGGCGTTGTCGCGGTCGATCTGCAGCAGTTCAAGTTCACGGCCCTGGGCGGCCAGCTGGGTCTGCTTGACGGTGTTGGCCTCGCTCAGGTCGCTGATCTCGTCGCGGCTGGCCTCCAGCTGGGCCTGCAAGCCGGCCTGGGTCAGCTGGGCGGCGTTCAGGCGTTCTTCGAGCAAGGCCTGTTCGGCCTTGCGCGCACCCTGGCCGCGCTGTACCTGCATGACCCAGCCCAGGCAGGGCACGGCGCCCGCCACCAAGCCCAGCAGAATGCTGGTCAGATCCACTGTCATGCTTACCCCGATCGAACATTGACGAATGCTGCGCAGCTTATCAGCCTGGTGGCAGGGTTGCCTGGTCGGTGCCAAGCGAGAGAGCACCTCAAGCCATGCGCATTCTCTGTGGGAGCGGCCCTTTCGCGACGCAAGGCCGCTCCCACAGGGGCAAGCGCAATCCTCACAATTGTTTTTACACAGCTGCTCCGGTTAACCACCGAACCACTGGCGCAACAATCGACGCGCCTCCTGCGAACCCTGTCCCGCCGCCAGTTCCAGCCAATAGCGAGACTGCTCCGGCTCCTGGGCCTGGCACAACCGGCCATACTCCAGCTGGGCCCGGCGATCGCCGGCGCGGGCCGCCTGGCGCAGCAGTTCATGGCCGATGCGCCGGTCGCGGGCATTGCCGCAGTCGCGGCAAAGCATCTGCCCCAGGCGGCTCTGAGCCACCACCACGCCCTGGCGCGCCGGCTGCTTGAGCATGCGCCCGGCCAGGTGCTTGACACTGGGCTTGTCGCCCAGGCGCGGGCTGTCGAGCAGCCACAGGGCCACTTTCAGGGAAAACCGCTTGGGGGAAGGCAGCGATGGCGAGGCATCAGGACTGGCGAGGTGTTTACCGCGAAGCTTCATGACCAACAGCAAGGATGACTCCAGAGGCGCGCCACTCTACTCCATTTTTTGTGGACTGGCCTGGGCGACTTTCGGCTGATCGACATTTTTTTCCATGATTTTTTCTTGACGTTTTCCCAGGGAAAATGTCCATGCCACCCCCACCCACCGATTGTCGGACAATCGAAGAAACAGCTGGCACGCCCGTCCTAGAGCAAGCGCCCGGGACAATCCACAGAACCTGTGGATAACTCGGTGGACAACCCCTTGAGGTAGCCCGCAAACCCCTGTGAAATGGGGCTTTCAGTCAAACTGTCGATTTTTTCACCAGCAAAATTAAGTGTTTTTTTTCATTGACTTAAGCCCTCAGTCAAGTCATTGGCGAGCCGTCCACAGGATGTTGCAGGAGGGTTACAACTGTTCAGCCGAGTGTGTACAAGTGCTCCAACAAAAGGCATCTCCGTGCACGAAAACGGTACAGACGGGCGATTGACGGGGCATTTTCCCCTCTTCACAGCAGGCGCGATTGACGACATAATGATCGGCTTCCCGCCAGAAAAGCCAAAAGCTTGCCAACCCCGATAAGTTCGTGTAGGGTTGCGCCCTGTTAGTACCCAGCTGAAGTCATTCTGGCCACTCAGTCCCCCGCAGCTTTCCGCTCGACAACGAGCAGGCACTGCCCCATCGGGACCGGCCCATTCGATGATTCACTCGGCAAGCCTTGCCCAGCACGAATCACGTTTCAGATTGATCAGGATCTTCCCCGATGCCCAGAACCCTGGTGTCGGTGTGCTGCCTGCCTTCTGTCGTACCTACCAGTCAGCCCAGCGCCCACCTAATTGCATGCGCCTCTCTGGCTGCCCTGTTCCAGTCAGGTTCTGCGTCTCCTTAATAAAGACGTCACTGGAACGTTTCTATTGTGCACGGATCAAACACCGTGTCTTACGCAGGAACATCCAACAATATGAGTAACCATCAACAGATCCAGGCTGCCTTCGGCACCCTTTCCCAGGCCTTCGCCCCACTGAAGTGCCTTATCGTTGCCCCACGCAAGGGCAGCTTCAGCTTCACCCTGGTCGACGAGCATGGCATCGCCTGCCACAGCGAGCGCCTCTACCCGGAGCAGTACAACCGGGCCGAACCGCTGCAAGCGGTGATCGAGCGTACCCGCCAGTCGCTGACCGCATGAACGAATGGCGGGAGATTCACGCCATGAATACGCCATGCAAAACCCAGCCTGAAGGTAATTGGCCTAATCGCCAGCGGGCATATGCCCCGCGCCTTCAGGCTGCAATCGATTTAAAAACAGCCCTTTACACCACAGTTATCACACTACACTTCAACTCGAGCGGCACCTGCCGCTTCCGGCGGGCCTGACCACTCACCAGCTGCCAAGCTCCAGCGCCCGTCGGCCCTTTTCAGCAGAGGGCATCATGGGCATCGCTGCGAGCGAGTTGAGTCAGTATGTGATCCGGCCGACCCTGATCTACCTGGGTCGCCACTGCGAAAGCGCCGAAGCTTTGTTACTGGGCGTTGCCGCAAGTCAGTCTGCACTGGGGGCCGCCCTGCATGACCGACGTGGCCACGGGCTTTACCGGATCGGCGGGAATCGTCACCGTTGCCTGTGGGACGAATACCTGGCCCGCGACCCCGAACTGGCCAGCCTGGTGCGTGGCCTGGCCAGCCAGCACGCCTTCCTCGGCGGCCCGCACCTCGAACTGACCGTCAACCTGCGCTACGCGACCGCCATCGCCTGGATGCTGATCGAAGAGCAGGCCATGCCCTTGCCCGCGGCCGACGACCTCCTGGGCCTGGCGCGGATCTGGCGGCAGACCTTCCACCCCCAGGGCCGCCTGCGGGATTTCACCCAGGCCTGGCAGCACTGCATCGAGCCAGTGCTGACCCAAGCCTCCTGAGCCGCCGCGCCCTACAACCGGAATAAACGGAATTTTGGTCGGATTGTCCTACAAAACCGCTCTATCTCCTGTGTTTCAGCCTATGGCGCAGCGCGGCATTTGTTGGTAGCTTTTCGCCCCGGAGATCCCAAGGAGTTTTCTAATAATGAAAAAAGTTATGCTCAAAACCTCTCTCGGCATTGCCGTTGCCCTCGCATCCAGCCAATTGCTCGCCAGCGGCTTTGCCCTGAACGAACAGAGTGTCAGCGGCATGGGGACAGGTTTCGCGGGTCGTTCTTCTTCTGCCGAAGATGCCAGCACCGTGTATGGCAACCCGGCGGGCATGTCCCGCCTTAAGCGCGACCAGATGACCGTCGGTGGTGCCGCGGTCATCGCCAAGTCCGATATTTCCGGACGCGGCAGTAACAAAGGGGGGGAAATGGACGGTGACATGGTGCCCGTGGTCGGCGTGCCGATGGGTTACTACGTCAAGTCCATCGATGATCACTGGAGCGTCGGTTTCGGCGTCTACGTGCCGTTCGGCCTGGTCACCGACTACGGTAGTGACGATGCCGCGCGCTACTGGGGCAAGAAGAGCCATGTCGAGGTCGTGACCTTCCAGCCGACCGTGAGCTATGCGTTCAACGACAAGGTCTCGATCGGTTTCGGCCCGACCATCAACCGTATCAAGGGCGAGCTGGGTTCGAACCTGGCCAGTATCTCGCCGCGCAGTCCCGCTGATGGCGAGGTGAAGATCAAGGGCGACGACACCGCCGTCGGCTACAACATCGGTATCCTGGTGCAAGCCACCGACCGCACCCGCGTCGGCCTGACCTACCATTCGATGGTCGACTACAAGCTCGAAGGCAAGACCAAGGTCAGCTACCCGCTGCTTGGCCTGAACGGCAACAAGTACGATGCCACCCTGAAGATCAAGACCCCCGAGTCGGTGGACTTCTCGGTGACCCACGAGCTGGACGACAAGTGGACCCTGTACGCAGGCAGCACCTGGACCCGCTGGAGCCGCCTGGAAAACATCACGGTCAACAACGAGGTGCCGGCAGGCGCTGCCGGGCAGTTCAAGACCATCACCGAGGAACAGAACTGGCACGACACCTGGGCTCACGCCATTGGCGCCTCCTACAAGGTGAACAAGGAGTGGACCCTGCGCACCGGCTTCTCGGTTGACCAGTCGCCGACCAACAACACCAACCGCTCCCCACGCATCCCTACTGGCGATCGCAAGATCTTCAGCATCGGTGCCGGCTGGAGCCCGACCGACGACATGACCATCGACGTGGCCTACTCCTACCTGTGGGAAGAAGACACCAAGGTCAACAACCAGCCGCACAGCTTGGCCGAGGCAGGCCTCAAAGGCAGCTACCAGGCCAAGTACGAAAACAGCGCCCACGGCGTTGGTGCTTCGCTGACCTACCGCTTCTGAGTGACACCTGCTGTATGAAAAAACCGCCCCCGTGGCGGTTTTTTCATGCCTGCACCCGCCACTGCTCTCCCAGGCACTGCTGCAGGTATTCCATGAACACCTGCACCTTGGTCGTCAGAGCAAAGCGATCGGCCAGGCACAGGTAGACATCCATCGGTTCGGTCTGGGCATAGGCCTGCCCACTGTCGCTGAATTCAAACAGGGGCACCAGCCGGCCGGCATCTAGATGCGGGCGCACTACGAACTCAGCCAGACGGGTGATACCACCGTCATTCAGCGCCATCTGGGTCAGCGCATCGATATCGTCGCTGATCAGCACCCGCCCGAAACGGGCCTCGAAACGCAGCCCATCGCGCATGAATCCCCAAGGCAGGAAGCGCCCATCCACCGGGTAGCGGAACACCAGGCAACTATGATCGTGCAAAGCTTGCGGCGTGGTTGGCCAACCCGCACTCGCCAAGTAGCCGGGCGAGGCACAGCAGATGAAGGGAATGCGGGCGATATGCCGGGCCAGCAGATGATCTTCCAACTGAGGGGTGATGCGCAGGCTCACATCCACGTCTTCGCGGGCATGATTGACCTTTCGATCAGCCATCACCAACTCTATCGAAAGCAGCGGGTAGCGTGCGCTGAACGCCGGGATCAACGGCGCCAGCACGTGCCGTCCGAACGCCGAGGTCGAGGCAATGCACAAGCGCCCCTGGGGCTCGCTGTCCGGCGTGGTGACCGCCAGCTCCGCCTGGGCAAGATCACGCTCGATATGCCGTACGCGCTCGTAGTACAGGCTGCCAGGCGGCGTCAGGGCCATGCTGCGAGTGGTGCGGGTCAGCAGGCGCACCTGCAGATGCGTCTCCAGCCGTGCCAAGTTCTGGCTAACGGCTGCCGGGCTGAGACCCAGGTTGCGGGCACCGCCGGCAATGCTGCCGGCTTCGACGACCTTGATGAAACTGCGGATGGCGTTGAGCAGATCCATGGAGTGCCTGTCTGATTCGTAAGTTTCTCTTTATAAAGAACTCAGTGAAGAGGGTCTACAGCGTTGCGTACAGCCCTTGTTAACCTGCACGCCCATTCATTCGAACAGAGGCCCCCATGACCGAATTGTCCTCGATCCGTAATCGTCGCAAATTACGCGCAGGCGCCACGCCCTATGTGTTCGCGTTCTACATGTCAGCGATCATGGCATTGTTGATGTGCTTCGTGATTACCGCCGCCAATGGCGGGGTCGCTGCCGACTACCTGCACAACGTACTCAAGGCGTACCAGCTGGCGATGCCCGTGGCGTTTTTCTGTGTACTGATGGTGCGACCAGTCGTCATTCGATTGGTGGCGCTGACGGTGCACCCGGAGTAGTCGACACACGTGCCTATCCGGCGAATGAAAACGAGCAATACAAGGATTGTAGGTACGGTGCCCATTACCCAAATGACAATTACCCGTTAACCCCTCCCGCGGCTCGCCACAATAGGCCAGCCTTGACCCAGGAGCGATCGATGATTCGCCATAGGGCGGGGTAAAAGTATCAGATCAGCCGACCGACCCCCACTCTGGACCTATTGGCTCAAGGCTGCGAAGCAATCGCCTTGTCGATCGCCGCCCTGAACGCCGGATCGTCCGGCTTGGTCAGGCTGGAGAAGTTGCCGATCACCTTACCCTTGCGATCCACCACGTACTTGTAGAAATTCCACTTCGGCGCGCTGCTCTGCCGGGCCAGCTCGACGAACAGCGGGATCGCGTCCTTGCCGCGCACCGGCTGGGCCTTGGTCATGGTGAAGGTCACGCCGTAGTTGGCGTAGCAGACCTTGGCGGTCTTGTCGCTGTCGGCGTCTTCCTGCTTGAAGTCGTTGGACGGCACGCCGAGCATTTCCAGGCCCTGTTCGCGGTAGTTCTTGTAGGTCGCTTCGAGCCCTTCGAACTGCGGGGCGAAGCCACAGTAGCTGGCGGTGTTGATCACCACCAGCGGCTTGCCGGCAAAGCGCTGGCACAGGTCGATCTGCTCCTTGCCGCGCAGCTCCGGCAGGCTGCCCTGGAGCAGCGCCGGGCAATCGGCCGCCCAGCTCGAAGTGGCGGCGGCCAGGGCCAGCAGGGGGAGGGTCAGCCAACGCGCATGCATGATATCGGTCTCCTGCACATGATTCCTTGAATGTGCAGGGTAGCGCTTAACACAGGCTCATGCCCAACTGCATCAACGCCAGCCCGCCCTTGTGCCAGCCCCACCACACCAGTGCCAGCACCAGCACTGCGGCGACCAGCAGCAGGCCACGCCTCAGCAGGCCGTTCATGCGGCCTGGGCCTGCAGGCGGGCGACCGGACGCTCGCGCACCGGCCAGTTGAGCGCTGCGGCGAGCAGGCTGAGCAGGATCGAGATCTGCCACACCAGGTCGTAGCTGCCGGTCTGGTCATACACCACCCCGCCCAGCCAGCCACCCAGGAACGCGCCCAACTGGTGGAACAGGAACACGATGCCGCCGAGCATCGACAGGTTGCGCACGCCGAACAGCGTGGCCACGGTGCCATTGGTCAGCGGTACCGTGGACAGCCACAGCAGGCCCATGGCGATACCGAACAGGTAGGCGCTGAACTGAGTCACCGGCGCCCAGAGGAACAGCACGATGACCACCGCGCGCAGCAGGTACAGGCCGGTCAGCAGGCGCGGCTTGGACATGCGCCCGCCGAGCCAGCCGGCGGTGTAGGTGCCGACGATATTGAACAGGCCGACCAGCGCCAGCACGGTGGTGCCGGTAGTCGCCGGCAAGTGCTGGTCGACCAGGTAGGCCGGCAGGTGCACACCAATGAACACCACCTGGAAGCCGCAGACGAAGAAGCCCAGCGCCAGCAACCAGAAGCCGGAATGCGAGCACGCCTCACGCAATGCCTGGCCGAGGGTCTGCTCGGCGCCATGGCTGGGTAGCGGGCGATCACGCAGCATGCCCACGAACGGCACGATCAACGCCACCAGCAGGCCCAGCACCAGCAAGGCTGTCGACCAGCCCAGCCACTGGATCAGCCCCAGGGTGCCAGGGAGCATGGCGAACTGGCCGAAGGAGCCGGCGGCGCTGGCGATGCCCATGGCCATGCTGCGCTTCTCCGCCGGCACGGCGCGACCGACCACGCCGAGGATCACCGAGAACGAAGTGCCGGACAGGCCGATACCGATCAGCAGGCCGGCGCTGAGCGACAGCGACCAGGGCGAATCGGCAAAGGCCATCATCGCCAGGCCGACTGCGTAGAGAATGCCGCCGATGACCACCACCTTGGCCGCGCCCAGGCGGTCGGCCAGGGCACCCGTGAACGGCTGGGCCAGGCCCCAGATCAGGTTCTGCAGGGCGATGGCGAAGGCGAATACCTCACGGCCCCAGCCGAAATCGGCGCTCATCGGCGCCAGGAACAGGCCGAAACCATGCCGCACCCCCAGCGACAGCGCGAGGATCAGCGCCGCCCCCAGAAGTACCCAACCGCTGCTCCGCCAAAGGGAAGTCATTGTCGTTGTCTCCAGCCCATCGCAAGGTTGATACGGGTATATACCCGCTTTCTATCGTGGTCGTTCAGGCAAGCTGCTCCAGCAAGCGTACCAACTCGTCACGCTGGCTTTCGCCCAGCCGCTCCACCAACTGTGCCTGGGCCTGCTGCCAAGCCGGGTAGGCGGCGTCCAGGCGCGCCCTGCCCGCTTCGCTCAGCAGCACCACGCGGTTACGCTGGTCGTCGCCGTCGGCAAGACGCACCAGGCCATCGGCCTCGAGCACCTTGAGGTTGCGGCCCAAAGTGCTGCGCTCCAGGCCCATGGCCTCGGCCAGGCAAGTGATGCTGGGGCGGTCGAGGCGCTGTACATGGCGCAGCAGGGAAAACTGCGCGACATTGATGCCGAAGCCGGCAAGGGCCTCGTCGTAATGTCGGCTCACCCCACGGGCGGCACGACGCAGATGGGTACAGATGCATTCACTGGTCAGCATGGATATGTGTATATACCCGCATTATGGATGTTGCAAGAAATTTCACGGTGTCGATTGAGGCTGCAGGCGTCGACGGATCGGTTCGAACTCGGGCGTGGCCTTGCGCGGCAAGGGGTCCGGCGCTGCCTTTTCGATAGCTTGCCAATAGCGCCACGGCACCTTGGCCGAACCCAATTCGTAATCCATGCCATCCCAACTGTCCTCGCGGAAGCTGTAGAAGGCCCAATGCAGTTGCTGGCGATCCAA
The DNA here is from genome assembly GCF_003205295.1 of Pseudomonas mosselii. Classification (GTDB taxonomy): domain Bacteria; phylum Pseudomonadota; class Gammaproteobacteria; order Pseudomonadales; family Pseudomonadaceae; genus Aquipseudomonas; species Aquipseudomonas mosselii_B. The sequence continues at coordinate 76,600 of NZ_QJRP01000007.1, read as the reverse complement.
GACCGTGAGCACATCCTCCAGGTAGGGTCGGCACCCGGGCAACCGGCGCATGCAGCCGAACTCGCCGACCACCAACCGTGAACGCGGCAACTTGATCGAATCGGCCCAATCCACTGGTTGCTGCAGGTAGCGGGCAACCTGCTCGGCATCCCACTGCCGGGTCTGCCCGGCAAACGGGACCGGCCCCGGATAGGCGAAAGGTTGCTGGCGTGCAAGATTGGGCGCGCTGGTGGCGGCATAGGGCTCGTACATATGCACGCTGTAGAGCACACGCTCATCCTCCAGGGCCTTGGGCCAGTAGCCGAAGGCATCGGCGGCGGCGTACCAGCCGGCATCGACCATGATCGGCGTCTTGCCGTCGACCTCACGGATCGCTGCCACCAACTGCCGATAGAGCGCCGGCAGGTCACGCGCTCCGCCCTGCTCGCGGGTGTACCACTGCTTCATCAGATCGAGATCGGCGTGCTCGGCCAGGTTTCCCTGCTTCTCTGGTGCAGGCTCGTTGACAAGGTTGTAGGCGGCAACGGCCGGGTGGTCCTTGAGGGCCTGGGCAACGTCTCGCCAGAAACGGGCGGACTGGGTCCAGTAACGCTTGTCCTGCCACAGCCGGTCGTCGAAGCGGTTCTGGTTGTTCTGCGCCCAGCGCATGCCGGGGAGCGACAGCGGTGTGATGACCACCTTGAGGCCGGCGGCGTGGGCACGGTCAAGCACCGCGATGAGCTGCTTCAGGTCGGCATCGGCCAACCCCTGGTAATCGTCGGCGTTGCCCAGCAGGAAATCGCGTTCGGCCGGCTGCCATTTATCGTACGAAAGCCGCACCCAGCTGGCGCCGTAGCCTTTCAGCGCATCGAAGTACGCCTGGTCCGGGGGCAGGCGGTTGAAACTGTTGCCGCCGTGGCGTGGAGTGCTCCAGAAATCGATCAGGTCGGCGGCGGTGGCGGGTATGGCGGCAAGGGCCAGCAGGCTGGCGAGTATCCAGTGGTGCATGGCGAGGTTCCTGGTGGTTTTGAGGAGCGAACGAGGATAAGCGCAATACGTGGGGATGGTTTCCGAGATCCATGCAGGACACATCCTGCCCCTGTGGGTGCTATACGAGCAGAGCCAAGGTGACCACCACCGTCAACTCCAGCAGTTCCAGCAACGCCCCGGCCGTGTCCCCCGTGGTTCCCCCCAGTCGACGGCACATCAGCCGACGCAGCCACACGAATACCACCAACGCCGCCAGCAGTGGCCACAGCACCGCCCAGCCTCCCAGCGCCAAGCCGGCCAGTGCACAGCCCAGCAATACCCAGCCCGCACCGCGCCGGGGCAGGTGTTCGGCCAAGGCCGCACCCAGCCCACCCGCACGCACGTAGGGCGTGCCGAGGAACAACCCAAGCATCGCCGCCCGCCCCACCACCGGCGCCAGCACCAGCAGGCCACCCGCTCCCTGTTCGACCAGCACCCACAGCGCACAGAACTTCAGCAGCAGCACCAGCACCAGCGTGACCACGGCAATCGGCCCGCTGCGCGGATCCTTCATGATCTGCAAGGTGCGTTCGCGATCGCCAAAGCCCCCCAGCCATGCATCGGCGCTGTCGGCCAGGCCGTCCAGGTGCAGCGCGCCGCTGAGCAGCACCCACAGCGCCAGCAGCAAGGCCGCGTGCAACGGTGCCGCGGTGCCTTGCAGCAGATGGCTGGCCAGCCACAACAACAGGCCGAACAGCAGCCCCACCAGCGGATAGCACAGCAGCGAACGCCCCATCTCCCGGGGCGCCGGCATGCCCGGCAAGCGCACCGGCAGGCTGCTGAGGAACTGCAGGGCGATCCAGAACGGCAGCATCTCAACCCACCTCGCGCATCTGGCCGTCGTTATCCAGCAGCAGGCGCACCAGCGCCCCATGCCCGACCTCGACCTGCAGCAATTGCTCACGCGGCAAGCCACGCGCCCGCGCCAGCAACAGCCGCATCACTCCGCCGTGGGTGACCAGCAGCACGCGCTGGCCCGCATACCTGCGGCGCAAGCCCTCGACCGCATCCAGCACCCGTTGGGCAAACTCCAGCACCCGCTCGCCGCCCGGCGGGGTGAAGGCATAAGGGTCATTCCAGAACTGTCCCAGGGCATCGGCATCGACCTGCATGATCTGCGCGGCGCTCTGCCCTTCCCACTCACCAAAATGCAGCTCGCGCACACCGGCCTCGCGCAGCACCGGCAGGTCCAGGCGTGCACCCAGCTCATCGGCGAACGCCGCACAGCGCTGCAACGGCGAACTGACCAGCACATCCCAAGGGCCGGCCTCGGCGACAGCCTGGCGCATCTGCGCCCATCCGGTCTCGGTCAGGGCGTCGTCGAGGCTACCGCGCAGGCCGCCACCCAATTGCGTCTCGCCATGGCGCAGCAGTTCGAGGATCATGCCGGGCGATCCGCCACTGCCGCCTCGGCGAAGGTCGCCATCTGCCCGTGCAGGGCGCAGGCCAGGCGGATCAGCGGGACCGCCAGTGCCGCGCCGCTGCCCTCGCCCAGGCGCAGGCCCAGGGCCAGCAGCGGCTGTGCCTCCAGGGCCGCCAGCAGGGCCTTGTGCCCCGGCTCGGCGCCCTGGTGGGCGAACAGCAGCCAGGAGCGGCACTGCGGATTGAGGCGTACCGCCACCAAGGCGGCGACACTGCAGATAAAGCCATCGACCAACACCGCCACGCCGTGCTGGGCACACGCCAGGTAGGCACCGGCCAGGGCGGCGATCTCGAAGCCCCCGACACAGGCCAGCGCCTGCAGCGGCTGGTCGGCGCGCAGGCCGTGCAGCACCAGGGCACGTTCGATCACTTCGGCCTTGTGCCGCACGCCGGCGCTGTCCAGGCCGGTGCCCGGCCCGCTCAGCTCACACGCCGGGCAGCCCAGCAACGTACTGGCCAGTGCCGCTGCGGCGGTGGTGTTGCCGATGCCCATTTCGCCGCCGATGAACAACTGGGTGCCATTGTCGAGTGCGCGCAGGGCACTGTCGCGCCCCGCCTGCAACGCCGCGGCCAATTGCGCGTCGGTCATCGCCGGCTGACGGGCAAAGTTGGCGGTGCCGGGCCCGAGGTTCAGGTGATGGACACCGGGCAGTTGCAGCGTCGGGTCGATGGTACCGAGGTCGACCACCTCCAGTTGAGCATCCAGTTGACGCGCCAGCACGCTGATCGCCGCGCCACCGCCGACGAAATTGCGCAGCATCTGCCCGGTCACCGCCTGCGGGTAGGCCGAGATGCCCTCTTCCACCACGCCATGGTCACCGGCAAAGACCGTGATGGCGATGCGTTCCAGGCTGGGACGCTCGCGCCCTTGCAAGCCGGCCAGGCGAATCGCCAGGTCTTCGAGCTGGCCGAGGGAGCCGGCCGGTTTGGTCAGTTGCTGCTGACGGGCGCGGGCCTGATCCATGGCGGCGGTGTCGAGGGGTTGGCAGGCGTCACGCCACCAGATCTGGGTCATAGGGCAGGTCCTTTGAGCATGAGAGGGAGGCCGGCCACGGTCAGCACCACGCGCTGGCAGCGTTCGGCCACAGCCTGGTGCAGCGTGCCCGCCAGGTCGACGTAGCGACGGGTCAGTTCGCCCATGGGCACCACGCCCAGGCCGGTTTCGTTGCTGACCAGGATGACGGTGCCCGGCAACTGCGCCAGGCACTCGAGCAGTGCGTCGCGCTCCTGCGCCAGGCGCTGGTCATCCTCGAGCATCAGCAGGTTGGTCAGCCACAGGGTCAGGCAGTCCACCAGCAGGCAGCGCCCTTGCGCGGCTTGCGCGCGCAGCACATCAGCCAGCGCCACGGGTTCCTCCACCAGCCCCCAATGGGCCGGACGCCGCTCGCGGTGCAGGCGCACGCGCTCATTCATCTCGCCATCCAGCGGCTGGCTGGTGGCGATGTAGGTCACCGGCAGGCCACTGGCCTCGGCCAGTTGCTCGGCCAGGCGGCTCTTGCCCGAACGGGCGCCGCCAAGGATCAGGTTGCGCATGTCAGGCGACTCCACACAGTTGGCGCAGGTGCGCGGTGTCCAGGTGCTGCTCGACCAGGTCGGCCAGGCGCTCGATATCGCGTTCGCGCAGGGCCTCGTAGTCGATGGTCTGCACATCGGCCAGACCTGCCCAGCGCAGCAGTGCAGCGCACGACTGGCTGCCTTCGAACAGGCCATGCAGGTAGGTGGCGAGGATCTGTCCGTCGGCGCTGATGGCGCCGTCGGCACGGCCATCGGCCAGATGCACCGCCGGACACTCCAGCGCCGGCCCCTGGGTGACACCGGCATGGATCTCGTAACCCGACACCGGGCTCTGTTCGAGGTACAGCGTGCCTGTGACATTGCGCAACTGCTTCTCGGCCTCCAGCACAGTGCTATAGGCCAGCAGGCCGAGGCCAGCGCTGGAGCCGGCGGGCCCTTCCAGGCCCAGTGGATCATGCACCTGCTCACCGAGCATCTGCAGGCCGCCGCAGATGCCGATGAGCTTGCCGCCGTAGCGCAGGTGCCGGGCGATGGCGGTGTCCCAGCCACGCTCGCGCAGTTGCGCCAGGTCGCCGCGCACGCTCTTGGAGCCGGGCAGGATGATCAGGTCGGCAGCGGGAATCGGCTGGCCCGGGCCGATGAACTGCAGGTCCACCTGCGGATGCAGGCGCAGCGGGTCGAAGTCGGTGTGGTTGCTGATACGCGGCAGCACCGGGACGATCACCTTGAGCACGCGCTCGCCTTTCGTCCCCTGGCGGGTATCGATACCGTCCTCGGCCTCCAGGTGCAGGTCGGTGACATAGGGCAGCACACCCAGCACCGGCTTGCCGGTACGCTGCTCCAGCCAGTCCAGGCCCGGTTGCAGCAAGGCGATGTCGCCACGGAAACGGTTGATGACGAAGCCCTTGACCCGCGCCTGCTCGCTTGCCGACAGCAGCTCAAGGGTGCCGACCAGGTGGGCGAACACGCCGCCCCGGTTGATATCGGCCACCAGGATCACCGGACAGTCGACCTCCTCGGCAAAGCCCATGTTGGCGATGTCACCGGCGCGCAGGTTGATCTCCGCAGGGGAGCCGGCGCCTTCGACCATCACCACCGGATAGGCTTCGCTCAGGCGCTCGTGGGACGCCAGCACCGCCTGCATGGCGATGGTCTTGTAGTCGTGATAGGCCACGGCGTTCATGCTGGTCACCGCCCGGCCATGGACGATCACCTGGGCGCCGGTGTCGCTGTTGGGCTTGAGCAGCACCGGGTTCATGTCGGTGTGCGGCGCCAGCCGGCAGGCCTGGGCCTGCACCGCCTGGGCGCGGCCGATCTCGCCGCCGTCAGCGGTCACGGCGCTGTTGAGGGCCATGTTCTGCGGTTTGAACGGCACCACGGCGACGCCCTGGCGCAGCAGCCAGCGGCACAGGGCGGTGACCAGCGTACTCTTGCCGGCATCGGAGGTGGTGCCTTGCACCATGAGGGTGGTCATGCCGATTCCTTCTGGTAGTCCGCCAGGGCCTGGGCCAGGCGTTGTTCGTCCGTCGCCGTGGCGGGCAGGCCGAAGCGCAGCGCAGGTGGTTGCTCGAACAGGCGCACCAGGATGCCGCGGCGGGCGAGAAATTCATGCAGGTGCGCGGCACGCTCATCACGCACGTACTGGAACAGGTCGCAGCCACCGCTGGGTGGCAGGCCTGCCCCATCAAGCAAGGTGGCCAGACGCTGGCTGGCCTGGGCGCAACGGGCAATCTGCGCCTGGTGCGCCGCCTCGTCGGCAAAACACGCCTGCCCAAGCACACGGGTCGGGCCGCTGACGGTCCAAGGTCCGAGTGCCTCGGCCAGCCGTCGCAGCACATCCACCTGGGCGACCACAAAGCCCAGCCGCACGCCGGCCAGGCCGAAGAACTTGCCGAACGAGCGCAACACGATCAAACCCGGTTGCCCGGCCTGTTCGACCACGCTGTGATCAGGCGTGTTGTCCATGAAGGCTTCGTCCACCAGCAGCCAGCCACCGCGTTCAGCCAGGCGCGCATGCCAGGCCAGCAGGCGTTCGCGGGCTACTCGGTGGCCGGTGGGGTTGTTGGGATTGACCAGCAGCAGAACATCGAGGCTGTCGAGCACGTCTTCGACCTCGGCCTCCTCCAGTTCGACCACCGCGTGCCCCGCTTGCGCCCAGGCATGTGGATGCTCCGCATAGCACGGCGACAGGACCCCGACCCGCCCTACCGGGCGCAAGAACGGCAAGGCCTGGATCGCCGCCTGGGAGCCGGCCACCGCCAGCAAAGGCTGCGCGCCATAGTACTGCCGCGCCGCCGCCTCCAGGCCGTCCTCGGTCTCCGGCAGCCGGGCCCAGGCTTCCAGCGGAATCGGCGGGATCGGGTAGGGCCAGGGCGCAATGCCGCTGGACAGGTCGAGCCACTGCTCCCGAGGGATGGCGTACTGTTTCACCGCCCGCAGCAGGCGGCCACCGTGTTCAAGCATTCAGATAGGCTCCCACACAGATCAACAGCACCCACAGCCACACGCCGCGCTGCACCAGGCTCCAGCCATGTTCGATGGCATCGGCGTCAGCCATCGGCCCTTCTCCCAGGCGCGGCCGCTCGTGCAACTCGCCGTGATACACCGCAGGGCCACCCAGCTCCACGCCCAGCGCGCCGGCACCAGCGGCCATCACCGGGCCGGCGTTGGGGCTGTCCCACAACGGCGCCTGATTGCGCCAGCAGGCCAGGGCCAGGCGGGTCTTGCCCAACAGCGCATAGGTCAGCGCCACCAGCCTGGCGGGAATATAGTTCAGGCCATCGTCGATGCGCGCCGCGCACCAGCCGAAGCGCTCGAAGCGCTCGTTGCGATAGCCCCACATGGCGTCCAGGGTATTGCTCAGGCGATACAGCACCACCCCTGGCGCACCGGCCACGACGAACCAGAACAGCGCGGCGAACACCGCGTCGCTGCCGTTTTCCAGCACCGACTCGGTGGCCGCCCGGGCCACGGCGGGCTCGTCCAGCTCGCGGGTCTCGCGGCTGACCAGGTAACCGACGCGCCGCCGCGCCTCGGCCAGGTCGCCCTGGCGCAATGCCTGGGCCACCGGCAGCACATGCTCGCCCAGGCTGCGCAGGCCCAGGGCGCAGTAAAGCGCCAGCACGTCCACCAGCCAGCCGATGTACGGCAGCCAGGACAGGATCAGCGCCAGCAGGGTCAGCGGCACCACCGCCAGGAACCACGCGGTAACGCCATGGCTGCGCCAGCCGCGCCCGCCAGCGTTGAAGCGTTGTTCCAGGCGTGAGGCGAAATTGCCGAAGCCCACCAGCGGATGACGCCGACGCGGCTCGCCCAGCAGCGCATCCAGGGCCACGCCCGCCACGGTCAGCAAGGCCACGCTCATGGACGCTCTCCCCAATGGTTTTCGTACAGCATCTCGCTCAACGGTCGTTGCTCGGCCCAGTCCTCCAGCACCAGCATTGGCGCCGGATAGAATTCGGTCACCGGCCCCAGGCACAGCACCGCCATGGGCTTGGCGCCGGCGGGCATGCCCAGCAGCTCGGCCAGGGCCTGGGGGTCGAACAGCGACACCCAGCCCATGCCCAGCCCTTCGGCACGCGCCGCCAGCCACAGGTTCTGGATGGCGCAGGCCAGCGAGGCCAGGTCCATCTCGGGCAGGGTGCGACGGCCGAAGACGTGCGCCTCGCGCTTGTCCATCAACGCCGCCACCAGCACTTCGGCGCAGTCGTTGATGCCTTCGACCTTAAGCTTCATGAATTCATCGGAGCGCTCGCCCAGGGCCTCGGCGGTGCGCACCCGCTCCTGCTCCACCAGCGCCTGAATTTGCCCGCGCAATGCACGCTGACTGATACGGATGAAGCGCCACGGCTGCATCAGGCCCACGCTGGGCGCTTGGTGGGCGGCGGCGAGCAGGCGCCCCAGCAACTCGGGGGCCACCTCACCCCCGGCGAAATGGCGCATGTCGCGGCGTTCGCCGATGGCCCGGTAGATGGCCTGGCGCTCGGCTTCGCTGTAGGCGTGTCGGCTCATGGTCGCAGCAGCGCCGCCGCCGCGTCGGGGTTGGAGGGGAAATAGAAGTGCACGTAGGAGGCAGTCAGGCGCCCCAGGCGATAGACCGCCTCGTTGCCCCGCCCACCGTTGGGGCTCAGGCCACGGGCGATCGGCGCCAGCTCGGTGCTGGTCAGCGAGTGGTGGTAAGTGTGGCCACGCAAGGTGCCTTCGGGCAGTTCGACCGCCTGCAGGGCCAGGGCCGCCAGGCGCTTCTGCATGGTCGCCTCGCCCGGCAGCAGGCCCAGCAGCGCGGCGCGCTCGCCCGCCACGTCGGTCAGTGCGTCGAGCAGGTAGAGCATGCCGCCGCACTCGGCCAACAATGGCTTGCCGGCGGCATGATGGGCGCGGATCGCCTCCAGCATCGGCGCGTTGGCGGCCAGGGCCTGGTGATGCAGCTCGGGGTAGCCGCCGGGCAGATAAAGGCTGTCCACCACGGGTAGCTCGCGGTCATGCACCGGCGAGAAGAACTCCAGGTGCGCGCCAAGGCCGCGCAGCAGGTCGAGGTTGGCACCGTAGGTGAACGCAAAGGCTTCGTCGCGGGCCACGCCGATGCGTACCCCGGCCAGCAACGTGGTTACGCTCGCAGGCTCAGGCCCGGCAAAACTGACCGGTGGCGGCAACGCGGCATCGCAGCTGGCACCGAGCGCTTCGGCGGCGGCGTCCAGGCGTGCATCCAGGTCGTTCAGTTCGCTGGCCTGGACCAAGCCAAGGTGACGGCTGGGCAGCTCGATGCCGCGCTCGCGGGACAGCCCGCCGTACCAGCGCAGGCCTTCGGTCAAGCTGCCTTCGAGCAGTTGCGCATGGCGCAGGCTGCCGACCCGGTTGGCCAGCACCCCGGCGAACGGCAGGTCGGGCTGGTAACGCGCCAGGCCCAGGGCCAGGGCACCGAAGGTCTGGGCCATGGCCGTGCCGTCGATCACTGCCAGCACCGGCACGCCGAAATGGCGCGCCAGGTCGGCGCTCGATGGCGTGCCGTCGAACAGGCCCATTACGCCCTCGATCAGGATCAGGTCGGCCTCGCCCGCCGCCTCCCACAACAGGCGCCGGCTCTCCTCGGCACCGATCATCCACAGGTCGAGCTGGTAGACTGGCGCGCCACTGGCACGCTCGAGGATCATCGGGTCGAGAAAGTCAGGCCCGCACTTGAACACCCGCACCCTGCGCCCGAGGTTGCGGTGCAGGCGGGCCAGGGCGGCGGTGACCGTGGTCTTGCCCTGGCCCGAGGCCGGGGCCGCGATCAGCACGGCGGGACACTGGCGCAAATCACTCACAGTTCGACGCCCTTCTGCGCGCGGATACCGGCCTGGAAGGCGTGCTTGAGCATGCCCATCTCGGTGACGGTGTCGGCCAGCTCGATCATTTCAGGCTTCGCGGCTCGGCCGGTGACGATCACATGCTGCATCGGCGGACGCGCCTGGATATCCGAAAGCACCTGGTCGAGATCCAGGTAGCCGTGCTTGAGGGCGATGTTCAATTCATCGAGCACGACGAACTGGATCGACGGGTCCTGCAGCAGCTGGCGGGAAACGGCCCAGGCGGCCTCGGCGGCGGCGATGTCGCGCTGACGGTCCTGGGTTTCCCAGGTAAAACCCTCGCCCATCACGTGGTAGCGCACCTGCTCGGGGAAACGACGGAAGAACAGTTCCTCGCCGGTGCTATTGCGGCCCTTGATGAACTGCACCACGCCGCACTGCATGCCATGACCCAGGGCGCGGGCGAGCATGCCGAAGGCCGAGCTGCTCTTGCCCTTGCCGTTGCCGGTCAGCACCAGCAACAGGCCGCATTCGTTGGGGGAATTGGCGATGCGCTCGTCGATGATCGCCTTCTTGCGCTGCATGCGCGCCAGGTGACGTTCGTCGCGTTCGATGGATTCGCTCATCAGGGGTCTCCGCAGACTGTCGCGCCGGCGGCGACAGGTAAAGGGCAGGCAGACGAGGAGCGCGCAGGGGGCGTGGCAACGGCCACATCGCACCGCGCATCACCCTCCGTGATGCCGTTTGGCAGTGACAGGCCGGTCTCCGGGCTCATGAGCGGGCGCAGGCCCTGGCCACGCGCCTTCCCGGACATGAAAATCCAGTGGCCTTGCGTAGCCGTCGACTCATCTACCGTTGCGGGGGCAGCGCCGGACTCGCGCCTGCTGGCGCCCACCGGCTTCCCAGTTTCACCCTGCCGAACCGCGGCTCGCAGGGCACCTGAAACACGCCGCGAAGGTTAGAGGGTTGCACCGGGAGCGTCAATCGAACGAGGGCCGATCTGGCCTGGATCAATGGCCGATCCGCCAGCTTGTGCCACACTCAAAGCAGTGATATCACATAGCCACCATTTTTCTCGGCTGACCTCGATCACAATGACAAGGAGAGCGCAGCATGCAAGGCCTGATCATCAACAACCCGCACCTGGAGTTCCTGCGCCCGGCTCTCGAACGCTGGATCGACTGCATCGACCGCTTCAACCAGTTGCAGGGCGACAACGAGGCGCCCTACTGGCACGGTAGCGCCGCCAATGTCGGGCTGCTCGCGGCCGCCGCCTGGCAGGGCGAACTGGTGGCACTGCAGCAATACACGAGCAAGAAGCAACGCGACGAAGGCGAGCGCGAGGGACGCTGCGACCTTTCGATCAGCAGCACCGAGTCAACCCTGCACCTGCGCGCCAGCCAGCGCTGGCCACGCCTGGGGCGCCTCGACCTGGCGACGGCCCTGCAGGAGACCAGCGCGCTTGCCAGGCACATCACCTATGCCAGCCAGCTGCGTGCCGGCGCCCTGTTCGTCACACCGTGGAAGGCGGGCCAGCACGCCAGCCCAGAAGAACTGCAGGACCTGGTGGATGACCTGCAGAAGCACTCGACGTGCGCGATCGCCTGGTACTTCCCCTACGCCTATCGCAAGCTGCACAACGAGCTGGGGCAGTATTTCCCAGGCGTGGCCTTACTGCTCAAGCAAGCTTGAAGGCGGCTCGGCAGGGCTCGGGAAGAAGCGCTGCGCCAGGGTTGGCGTCTTGATCCGCGCGACGAAGCTCGCCCGGTCGAATACCTGGCCGGTACGCAGATCGTAGACCGGCCCCGACACAGGGCCAACCACCTGGCCAAGCGTGACGTGGATGAAGCGAAAGTGCTCGCCATAGACCTGCTCCAGCTTGTCAACTCGGAAGTACCGGCCCGGCAGGAACACCGTCTCGCCCTCGTCCCAGTACAGGGAGAACGGGCTGATCGGCGTTCCATCCTGATAGCAGCCAGCTGGCAGCTCGTAGATGATCGAACTGTCGTCAAATACTCCGACCAGGCCCTGCGGGGCCTGCGCCCGGTGGGCAGAGGCAAACTCAACTACCTTGTAGGGGTTCTCGGTGAAGGACGCGATATCGGTATTGACCAGCACGTCCCCGACATTCAGCTGCCCCTGTCGATAGCGTTCTCCCCCGGTACCGCGCGAGCTGTGCCCGCCTCGATACAGGCTGACCTGGTTACTCCGGGGCAACTGCTCGAGGCTGTCGGCAAGGTCCTTGATGTAGTCGTCCTCATCGCCATAACGATAGGTACCGGAGCGAAACACGTCGTTCACACGAGACTCATCGCTGGTGTAGTACTCGATCAGCGAATTGAAGTAATCACGGCCATGGCGATAGGAATAGTGGGGGGTCCCCGCCGTCAGCACGCAATCCAGCCCATGGCCATCCAGCGCAGGCGCCGTACCCGGCGCCAGCTCCGCGACCGGCCACTGCCTGAGGAGGGTCTTCTGCCGGTGCAAGGCGTTGGCGGAAAGCACTCGACTGGACACTTCGTCCAACGTCACATGGCTGGTCCAGAAACGCGATGTGACACTGGCCATCCCCTCCACCGCCGGCGGGCTTCCACCGGCCAGCCGCGGGGGCTCCAGCAGCAGCCACACCCCGTTCTCATCCAGGCGCACCGGATGCAGGGGGGCGAAAGCAAAGGGATCGTCGGGCGGCACGATCAGCCACACGGCCAGCTCATGGCTGTAACGCACCCGGTAGCTCAGGCCATCCAGAACGATCCAGCAGCCACCGCTCTCGTCGAGCCGCATCCCCCGCAGACGCCCTGCCAGCTCGACCTCACCGGCAAGCACCTGGTTGGCTTCCAGGTCTTGCAACGACGGCGCGGCAGACTGCACAGGCGCCCAATTCGCCAACGAGGTGTTGCGCTCATTGAACGGGGCCTCGTAGGTCAGGGATACCAGGCTGGACTGAAACCCCAGATCGGCCATGTTCAACGCCGCGAACAAACTGTCGAAGATGGCGTCGCGCAGCGCGGCCCTGCGGGCATGATCGTCGACGGCGTTGGCTGCCGCGTCCACGTCGAGCGCCACCTTGGCGACACTGGCACCGAGCAGCGTCAGTGTCATCGGCCAGCCCAACGGTGCAAAACCGCCAAATACCCTGAGGAACGCGGCCAGGTAACCGCTCCACATCGCCGTGCGCAGGTCGGCGTTGTCGAGCATGGTCGAGGCGCTCTGGCGCATTTCCTCATTGGCCCGATTGCCAAGGTAGGTGAACAGCACACCGCTGATCGGCTGTCTGAGGTAGGCCAGGACCATCGTGGCCGCCTGCTCGGACCGGCTGTTGGCGATGCTCTGCAGGGTGGCCTTGACCTCGTGGGTACGTACGCTATCGCGGGCGTCGATGTGTGCGGCGTGGATGAATGCATTCAGCGTGTCGGCGTCCTGCAGCTGTTCGCGCAACCAGCGGGCCATGGCCAGCTCGGATTCGAACCCCTTCAACGCTTCAGTCGCCCATGGGCGGTAGAGCACCACCCGACCGTCCTGCGCCGCGAAACTGTAAAGGCAGCCTCGGTCGACCCGGTCGATCGCATAGCGGCTTGCGACCAGCGGGTTCGCGGTGCTGTCGCGCTGCAGCATGTCCAGCGTCGGCACACCGGTGACGCTCAGCTCATGGCTGACCATGGCACGCAGTCGGGTCCAGTCATCGACGGTAATACGCCCGTCGCGCTTGGCGGCGTGCACCTGGCCCAGCAGATTGATCTTGGCCAGCACACGAAACTTGTCACCGTAGGTGGACCAGAAGCTCGCGAGCTCGGCACGATAGGCGACGGCAAAGTCCAGCGCCCACAGATCCTGCTGCACCACCCTACCCAGCATCGGCACTTCATTGCGCTCATCGAACGCGCTGGCATGGTCCCCCTGGCGATAGAATCCGCCATACAGGTCCAGCTCATCGGGCGCCTGCTGGAAGCGGGCGTCGAAACGCTGGACCACCAGTTCGGCAAGATGCATCGACTTGCTGGGCGGGCCGCTGTGCCACCACCCGGTGAAACTCCGACTGCTGGTGCTGGCCCTGTCGAACTGGTGCCACCAGACGAACCTCGGGTCCATCGCCCTGCCCGTGTGCTTGGACAGGATGCGCTGCGCATGCTGGCGCGCCAGCTCGTAAGGGTCTGGGTACGCGCCGATGATCTCATCAACCAGGCCGGCCAGCGGCCGCCCTGCGTCCAATGCACCGAGACTGCGCTCCACGCGCTCCTTGATCGTGCTCATGCCCCACTCCCGGAATGTCGTTATCGGACGAGCATCCTGGCCACTGGCGGCCGGTGGGGAGCGGTAGATACTTGCGCGGACGGCTCAACGGCCCGCAAGGCGTGACTCAGGGATTCTGCGCCAGGTGCCCAGGCGGCAGTACGCGCTTGGCCTGCAGGTAGGCCTTGGCCCAGTAGCTGTTCGACAGGTAGTCCAGGCGCACGGTGCCGCCGCTGGAAGGCGCATGGACGAAGCGCCCTTCACCCACGTAGATCCCGGCATGGCTGACCTGCGACCCACCGCTGGTGGCGAAGAACACCAGGTCACCCGACTGCAGCGCATTGATATCCACGTTCGGCGCGTGCATGACGATCATCTCGCGGGTCGAGCGCGGCAGGCTGATGCCCGCGGCGTCACGGTAGACGTAGCCGATCAGGCCGCTGCAATCGAACCCGGCATCCGGTGTGTTGCCCCCCCAGCGATACGGCGTGCCCACCAGGCCGATGGCGCGGAACAGCACGTCGTCCGCTGCTGGCGAGGAAGATGCCTGATTGAACACCATCGGCGTCTTGGGTACCGGCGCCGGCGTGGGCGCACGGCTGGAGCAGGCCGCAAGCAGGGCCACCAGGGAAAGGAGTGCGAAGCGCGCCAACATCGCCATGATGCGAACGTCCTGTCGAGAATCCGACGGCCACGGCCGAAGGTAAAAAGAGTTGAGAATTTAGATTAGACGCTTTCTGTAAATGCGCACGGCGGCAAGCTTTTCAGCTACGCCGCCGTGCGAGGTTACAGCATTTTGATATCAAATCAATTGCGCGAGATCGTGGTCGGCGCCATGGCGAGCGCGCGTTTTGCCTCGATGAAGGTCTTGCTCCAGTAGCGATCGCCCAGACTGTCGATACGCACGCCACCGCTGCGGCGGCTGCTGGAGTGGATGAACTGGTTGTCACCCAGGTAGATGCCGGCATGGCTGACGCGGCCACGGCCGTTGGTGCTGAAGAACAGCAGGTCGCCGGGCTTGAGCTTGTTGCGGGCCACCTTGGGCGCGTCAACATTGATCATCTCGCGGGTCGAGCGCGGCAGGTTCATGCCCGCCTCTTCGCGGAACAGGTAGCCGATGAAACCGCTGCAGTCGAAGCCGGACTTCTCGGAGGTGCCGCCGAAGCGGTAGCGGGTACCGATCAGGGCCATGCCGCGTTCGAGAATGCTGTCGGCCAGCACAGGCAGCTGGTACGGCTTGCTGTTGCTGGAGAAGGCCTCGAGGTCGTCTTCGCTGGCCAGTTCTTCCTCGGTGAATACGGAAGACGCGGAAGCCTTGGCCTTGACCGATTGCTCGGCGGCCACGCGGTGATCCTGCGAGGGTGCGACCGGGCCGGTGGAGGCGCAGCCGTAAAGAAGGGTGACAAGTGCAAGTGGCACGAGGGGTGCGAAGCGCTTCAGCATGGGCACGACCGTGTCTGTAGTCCTTTAGAAGGGGGAAACTATGCCTTCTATCGGACCCATTTGCAAATTTTATCGAAAAAGATGTGACTTTTCCGTTTTGACGCTCTGGCACCGTGTTCTCAGGGTCACCAGCCGAGGGTTTCCTTGAGGAACGGGATGGTCAGCTTGCGCTGGGCCTGCAGGGAGGCCTGGTCGAGGCGCTCGAGGAGGTCGAACAGCGCGCTCATGCTGCGCGTGCCGCGGGTAAGGATGAAGTGGCCGACCTCATCGGTCAGGTGCAGGCCGCGGCGCGAGGCACGCAGTTGCAAGGCGCGCAGCTTGTCCTCGTCGGACATGCCGCGCATCTGGAAGATCAGCGCCAGGGTCAGCCGTGATTTCAGGTCGGCCAGCTTGATCGGCAGCTCCCGCGGCGAGCTGGCCGCCGCCAGCAGCAGCCGTCGGCCGCTGTCACGCAGGCGGTTGAACAGGTGGAACATCGCCTCTTCCCAGTCTGCCTTGCCGGCGATCACATGCAGGTCGTCGATGCACACCAGCTCGTACTGTTCGAGGTGGTCGAGCAGTTCGACGCCACGATCGAGCAGTTGCGCCAGGGGCAGGTAGACAGCCGGTTGACCCAACTGCTGGAAACGGTGGGTGGCGGCCTGCAACAGGTGGGTGCGGCCCACGCCCTGCTTGCCCCATAGGTAGATGAGGCTTTCGGTCCAGCCGGCGTCGGCTTCGCACAGCCGCTCGACATAGCCCAGTGCCGCGGCATTGGCGCCGGGGTAGTAGTTGATGAAGGTGGCGTCGTCGCGCAGACGCACACCCAGGGGCAACTGGATCGGTTTCATGCTCGCGGGCGGTCGCGGGGACCACAGGGGGCCTTTGATGAACAGTGTGCAAAGTCTATACCCGCAGCGCGGACGGCACAATCAGCGAGGGGAATAGCACAAGTAAAATCAATCAGTTGCACCATTTCACAAGCATCGCGGGGCAAGCCCGCTCCCACGCTGCCACTGTCGATGACGCCGGCGTGGTAGCGGGCTTGCCCCGCGATTGATCATAGGTCGGGGTCGATCTCCCCGGCATACATGTCCGATTCCTTGTACAGGTCATGCACATGCCGCAGCAGCACCATGATCACTGCCGCCACCGGCAACGCCAGTAGCACGCCGGTAAAGCCGAACAGCTCGCCACCGGCCAGGATCGCGAAGATCACCGCCACCGGGTGCAGGCCGATGCGGTCGCCCACCAGCAGCGGTGTCAGCACCATGCCTTCGAGCGCCTGCCCGACCATGAACACCGCGACGATGCCCAGCATCGGGTACAGCTCACCGCCGAACTGGAACAACCCGGCGACCAGCGCCGCGCCGATGCCGATGATGAAGCCCATGTACGGCACGATCGCCGCCAGCCCCGCCAGCATGCCGATCAGCAGGCCCAGCTCCAGGCCCACCAGCATCAGGCCGCTGGAATAGATGACGCCCAGCGCCAGCATCACGAGCAGTTGTCCGCGCACGAACGCCCCCAGCACCTCGTGGCACTCGCCGGCCAACCCCACCACCTGCGGCTCGCGCTGGCGCGGCAGCAGACTGCGCAGCTTGGCCATCATCAGGTCCCAGTCGCGCAGCAGGTAGAAGCCCACCACCGGGATCAGCACCAGGTTGGCCAGCCAGCCGATCAGCGCCAGGCTCGAAGCGGTGGCCTGGGACAGCAGCACGCCGACGATGTCGGTGGTCTGGCCCATGTGCTCGCCGATGGCGGCCTTGATCTTGTCGAACTTCCAGAAGCCATCGGCCAGGCCCAGGCGGCTCTGCACCCAGGGCAATGCCACATGCTGCAACCAGTCGAGCATCTGCGGCGCCAGCTCGTACAGACGCAGCAGCTGCTTGGCCAGCATCGGCACCAGCACCAGCAGCAAGGCCAGGAAGATCAGGGTGAACAGGCTGAACACCACCACCACGCCCCAGGTACGTGAAAGGCCGAGCCGCTCCAGGCGGTCCACCAGCGGGTCTGCCAGGTAGGCCAGCAGGATGCCCACCAGGAACGGCGAGAGGATGTTGTGCAGGAGGTACAGCAGCAGGGCGACCACAAAAGCCGCGCCCAGCCAGATCCAGCGACGCATATCAATCATTCAAGTATTCCTTACCAGCGAAAACGCAGGCCGTCGAACGGCTTGGCGGCGGTGGCCGGCGGTGTCGCGCCGGCCGGGTCCTGCGTGCTCGGCGCAGGCGTGGTGGCTACAGGCTCGGCAGGCAGTTCCTGGAGCTTGGCCAGGCTCAACTGCGCGCGCAGCTGTTCGCGATTGCCGCTGACGCGGTAGGTCAGGGTGCCGCCATCGGCCATCTGCAGACGCGCACCATAAGGCTCGAGCACCCGGCTCAGCTCGGCGTAGCGTTGCAGGTTCATGCCCTGGACCTGCACCTGCAGGTCGCTGCTGGCGCCGGGACGGGTGACGTAACGCGGCGCCAGGCGATTGCTCACCGCCAGCAGCACGGCATCGGCCAGGGCCGCCTGATCGGCGCCCTCGGCGCTACCCTGCTCACGCTGGTCGCCCAGCCACAACTGCCACTTGCCCTGCCACTTGCCATCGGCCTCGTGGGCGTGCACCGCCAGCAGCGCATCGGCGCCATAGCGCTCGGAGGCCTCGCGCAGCGGCGCCGGGTCGTTGCCTTCGAGCAACTTGGCATTGGCCACCAGTTGCTCCTGCAGATCGGCCAACGGCAGGCGCAGTGGCAGGCCGCGGTGCTGGGCGGCTCGGCGCAGGGGCTCGGCGACGGCCTGGCCATCACCGACCAGGTTGCTGCCCTCGACGCTGTCGTTCAGCCACCAGCCGAGGATCGACGGCCGGTTGCTGCCCCACAACGCCAGCCCTGCCTGGCGCAGGGCGCGCTCGGTGCTGCCGGGGTCGAACTCGACCAGCACCGACTCCGGCGGCCCGGCCTCGGTGCCGACCTGGTTGATGATCTGCTGCGGGTCCTTGCGCAGCGCGGCCAGTGCCGGGTTCTGCGCAGCCTTGGGGTCGCCGGTCAGGCGCAGCACCAGGGTATCCAGGGCTTTGCCGGTGGCCTGGGCGCGGGCTTCGCTGCCCTGCCCTTCGACGGGCTCACGCACCTGGTACAAACCGGAGACGGTTTCGGCCTGGGCGACGCTGCCGGCCACAGCCAGGCAGGCACCAGCGAGGAAATTGAGAAGACGCATTGAGGATTCCTGTCCAGATGACCTTGGGGCGACACGCCCTTGCCTGTCGGCTGTGACCGCGCAAGCACGGGAAATGCTCCGCCTTGCCGGCCCTTTGCGTTGGGCGCCATGCCTATACCTTATACAGGCACCGGCGCGGCAACCAGCCGCACAGGGTGAAACACGGTTTTTTGCCCAGATTTCCCGCCTGCCCGTCGGCCTGAGGATGGCCGCCTCGGGGCAACCCTGATAAAATCGCGCGCCTTCGCAGACCAGTGACGTACAGGCAGCCGCCGTTTCTGAAACCGGCCTTGGCCGTCCCGGTCGTTTTTCTGAATCCCTCCCTCCTAAAGGCCTGGATCAATGAGCAAGCAACCCTCCCTGAGCTACAAAGACGCCGGTGTAGACATCGACGCCGGCGAAGCACTGGTCGAACGCATCAAGGGCGTCGCCAAGCGCACCGCACGTCCTGAAGTCATGGGTGGCCTGGGCGGCTTCGGCGCCCTCTGCGAGATCCCGGCCGGCTACAAGCAGCCGGTGCTGGTCTCCGGCACCGACGGCGTCGGCACCAAGCTGCGCCTGGCGCTGAACCTGAACAAGCATGACAGCATCGGCCAGGACCTGGTCGCCATGTGCGTCAACGACCTGGTGGTGTGCGGCGCCGAGCCGCTGTTCTTCCTCGACTACTACGCCACCGGCAAGCTCAACGTCGACGTGGCCGCCACCGTGGTCACCGGCATCGGCGCCGGTTGCGAACTGGCCGGCTGCTCGCTGGTCGGTGGTGAAACCGCCGAGATGCCAGGCATGTACGAAGGTGAAGACTACGACCTGGCCGGCTTCTGCGTCGGCGTGGTGGAAAAGGCCGAGATCATCGACGGCTCGAAAGTGGTCACCGGCGACGCCCTGATCGCCCTGCCATCCTCCGGCCCGCACTCCAACGGCTACTCGCTGATCCGCAAGATCCTCGAAGTCTCCGGCACCGACATCGACAACACCCAGCTCGACGGCAAGCCGCTGGCCGACCTGCTGATGGCGCCGACCCGCATCTACGTCAAGCCGCTGCTGCAGTTGATCAAGCAGACCGGCGCGGTCAAGGCCATGGCCCACATCACCGGCGGCGGCCTGCTGGACAACATCCCGCGCGTGCTGCCAAAAGGCGCCCAGGCCGTGGTCGACGTGGCCAGCTGGCAGCGCCCGGCGGTGTTCGACTTCCTGCAGGAAAAAGGCAACGTCGACGAGCATGAAATGCACCGCGTGCTGAACTGCGGCGTGGGCATGGTCATCTGCGTGGCCCAGGACCAGGTCGACAACGCCCTGAAGGTGCTGCGCGCCGAAGGCGAGCAGCCTTGGGTGATCGGCCGTATCGACGTGGCCGCCGAAGGCGCCGCCCAGGTCGAGCTGCAGAACCTCAAGGCACACTGATGCCCTGCAATGTAGTCGTGTTGCTGTCGGGCTCCGGCAGCAACCTGCAGGCACTGATCGACCGCAACAGCGCCAGCGACAGCCCGGCACGCATCCGCGCGGTCATCTCGAACCGTGCCGATGCCTATGGCCTCGAGCGTGCCAAGGGCGCCGGCATCGATACCGCGCTGCTCGAGCACACCGGTTTCGACGGTCGCGAAGCCTTCGACGCGGCGCTGATGGCGCTGATCGACGGTTTCCAGCCCGACCTGGTGGTGCTGGCCGGTTTCATGCGCATCCTCAGTGGCGATTTCGTACGCCACTACCAGGGCCGCCTGCTGAATATCCATCCGTCACTGTTGCCCAAGTACAAAGGCCTGCACACGCACCAACGCGCGCTGGAAGCAGGCGACGCCGAGCATGGCTGCAGCGTGCACTTCGTCACCGAGGAACTCGATGGCGGGCCTCTGGTCGTACAGGCTGTGGTACCCGTGGCAACGGATGACACCGCGCAGACGCTCGCCCAGCGCGTGCACCTGCAGGAACACCAGATCTACCCGCTGGCGGTGCGCTGGTTCGCCGAAGGACGCTTGCGTCTGGGCGAACAGGGTGCATTACTGGATGGCCAGCCGCTGGCGGCCAGCGGTCACTTGATTCGATCCTAGGAGAACTTATGCGTCGCGCCCTGCTCTTGGCTCTCGCCGTGCTCGCCCTGCCCCTCCAGGCAGCTGACCTGAAGCCTTTCGCGGCCAGCTACACCGCCGACTGGAAACAGCTGCCAATGAGCGGCACCGCCGCGCGCAGCCTGGAAAAAAACGCCAACGGCACCTGGAGCCTGAACTTCAAGGCTTCGATGATGATCGCCAGCCTGACCGAGCAAAGCACCCTCAAGTTCGAGAACGACACCCTGCTGCCACAGCAGTATCATTTCGAACGTGGCGGCCTGGGCAAGGCGAAGAAAGTCGACCTGAACTTCGACTGGGCCGGCAAGAAGATCACCGGCAGCGACCGTGGCGATGCCATCAACCTGCCGCTCAATCGCGGCGTGCTGGACAAGTCGTCCTATCAACTGGCCCTGCAGCATGACGTGGCAGCCGGCAAGAAGAGCATGACCTACCAGGTGGTTGACGGTGACGAGATCGACACCTACGACTTCCGCGTGCTGGGCACCGAAAAAGTAACCACCAAGACCGGCCAGGTCGACGCGATCAAGGTCGAGCGCGTGCGCGACCCGAGCCAGAGCAAGCGCATCACCGAGCTGTGGTTCGCCAAGGACTGGGACTACCTGCTGGTCCAGCTGCGCCAGGTCGAGACCGATGGCAAGGAGTACGTGATCGTGCTGCAGGATGGCACGGTCGATGGCAAGGCAGTCAAGGGTAACTGATCGTCAGGCCTGCAATGCCCGAAGCCCCGCCTTGCGCGGGGCTTCTTTTTGGGTGAATACCCCTCGATCGGCCCCTTCATGAAACTTGTTTCATCGCTGTTTTATTTACTTAGCCTGCTAACAAATTCTATAAAGGAGGCCTGCGACACAGTGCCGCAGCCAACCAAGCAGTGGAGTTTGACGATGACAGTCCAAGTAACCGAACGCGACGAATCGAAAATGTCCCACGAAGGCCAGGCCGCTGGCCTGCGGATCTGGGACGTGCATCAGCAAGGCCAACTGGTCGGCATGTTCCACGACGAGCAACAGGCTCACCAGTACCGCATGGAGCTGGAATACCTCGAGCGCCAACGTCCGGCGCAGTGACCCGGCCTTGCAACAAAAAACCCCGCCAAGGCGGGGTTTTTCGTACTTACCACATCAGATCGTCCGGGATCTTGTAGGCTGCGTACGGATCGTCCTCGTCCGCCTCCTCGACATGGGTGTTGAGCAGCAGGATACGGTTGGGGTCGCGCTCCTGGATCTTCACCGCCGCCTCGCGCGGGATCACTTCGTAGCCGCCGCCATGGGCGACGATGGCCAGCGCGCCATTGCTCAGCTTGCTGCGCATCAGGGCGTTGACGGCGATGCGCTTGACCTTCTTGTCATCGACGAAGTTGTAGTAATCCTCGGTGGTCAGCCTGGGCAGCCGGGTCGCTTCGATCAGTTGCTTGACCTGCGCGGCGCGGGCCTTCTGCTCGGCCTTTTCCTGGACCTGGCGATTCAGCTCCTGGTCCTTTCTGGCTTTCTCGGCCTGGGCTTCCTTGGCCAGGCGCTGCTGGCTGTCGTCCACCTCGACCTGGCCCTTGTGTTCCAGGCGTTTCTGTTTCTTCTCGGCCTTGTTGGTCTGAGAAACCTGTTTCTGGTTGACCAGACCGGCTTTGAGCAATTGGTCGCGAAGGGAAAGGCTCATGGGTGTTCACTCACTTATGCATCGGCTCAGCCGCAGCTGGGCAGGTTCTTTTCCTGACGCTTGGCCTCGCCCCACAGGGCGTCCAGCTCGTCGAGGGTACGATCTTGGATGGACAGGCCCTGCTCGCGCAATGCCTGTTCGATAAAACGGAAACGGCGCTCGAATTTACGATTGGCGCGGCGCAAGGCGTTTTCCGGGTCGTGCCTGAGGTGCCGGGCCAGGTTGACGGTGGCGAACAGCAGGTCGCCCAGCTCGTCCTCCAGCGCGTCGCTGTCGCCGTCGGCCATGGCCTGCAGCACTTCGTCGAGCTCCTCGCGGACCTTGTCCAGCACCGGCAACGCCTCGGGCCAGTCGAAGCCGACCGTGGCGGCGCGCTTCTGCAGTTTGGCGGCGCGGGACAGCGCGGGCAAGGCCGCGGGTATGTCGTCGAGCAGCGATAACTGCTCGGGCTCGCTCTTTTCAGCGCGCTCCTCGGCCTTGATCTCCTCCCAGCGCGACTTGACCTGGGCCTCGTTCAGCGCCGGGGTGTCCAGTGGCGCATACAGCTCGCCGGTGGGGAACACATGGGGGTGACGGCGGATCAGCTTGCGGGTGATCGAATCGACCACGCCATGGAACTCGAAGCGCCCTTCTTCACGGGCCAGCTGGCTGTAGTAGACCACCTGGAACAACAGGTCGCCCAGCTCGCCCTGCAGGTGCTCGAAATCGCCGCGCTCGATGGCGTCGGCGACCTCGTAGGCTTCCTCGAGGGTGTGCGGGACGATGCTGGCGTAGTCCTGCTTGAGGTCCCAGGGGCAGCCATATTGCGGGTCGCGCAGGCGGGCCATGAGGTGCAGCAGGTCTTCAAGGGTGTAGGTCATGGGTTGTCCTTACCGGCCCCATCGCGGGGCAAGCCCGCTCCCACGGCGGGAACGGGCTCGCCCCGCGATGGCGGTATCAAGGGGTGCGATTACGCCGCGTCTCGATGATGTTGGGCAACTGCGAGATCCGCCCCAACAGACGCCCGAGGGCGTCCAGGCCGGGGATCTCGATGGTCAGCGACATCAGCGCGGTGTTGTCTTCCTTGTTCGAGCGAGTGTTGACCGCCAGCACGTTGATCTTCTCGTTGAGCAGCACCTGCGACACGTCGCGCAGCAGCCCCGGGCGGTCGTAGGCACGGATGATGATGTCGACCGGGTAGGTCTGCACCGGGATCGGTCCCCAGCTGACCTGGATCATGCGCTCCGGCTCCTTGCCCGCCAGTTGCAGCACCGAGGCGCAATCCTGGCGGTGAATGCTCACGCCACGGCCCTGGGTGATGTAGCCGACGATGGCATCGCCCGGCAGCGGCTGGCAGCACCCGGCCATCTGCGTAAGCAGGTTGCCGACCCCCTGGATCTGGATATCGCTGCGCTTGCCCGCACGGATGCCACGGGCCTGGCGCGGGATCAGTTCGACCGGTTCCAGACGCTCAGGCTCGAGCAGCTGCTGGGCGGCGTTGACCATGTGCGCCAGGCGCAGGTCGCCGGCGCCAAGGGCAGCGAACATGTCCTCGGCGGTCTTGACGTTGGCCTTTTCCGCCAGGCGTTCGAAGTCCACCTGGGGCAGGCCCAGGCGGCTCAGTTCGCGCTCGATCAGGGTCTTGCCGGCGGCCACGTTCTGGTCGCGGGCCTGCAGCTTGAACCAGTGGACGATCTTGGCCCGGGCCCGCGAGGTGGTCACATAACCCAGGTTGGAGTTCAGCCAGTCACGGCTCGGGCTGCCGTGCTTGCTGGTGATGATCTCCACCTGCTCGCCGGTCTGCAGGCTGTAGTTCAGTGGCACGATACGGCCGTTGATCTTGGCGCCACGGCAGTTGTGGCCGATCTCGGTGTGCACCCGGTAGGCGAAGTCCAGCGGCGTGGCGCCCTTGGGCAGGTCGATGGCGTGGCCATCGGGGGTGAATACGTAGACACGGTCCGGCTCGATGTCGACGCGCAGCTGTTCGGCCAGGCCGCCGATGTCGCCCAGCTCTTCGTGCCACTCCAGCACCTGGCGCAACCAGGAGATCTTTTCTTCGTAGTGGTTGGAGCTTGGCTTGACGTCGGTGCCCTTGTAGCGCCAGTGGGCGCACACGCCCAGCTCGGCCTCCTCGTGCATGGCGTGGGTACGGATCTGCACCTCCAGCACCTTGCCCTCGGGGCCGATCACTGCGGTGTGCAGGGAGCGGTAGCCGTTTTCCTTGGGGTTGGCGATGTAGTCGTCGAACTCCTTCGGAATGTGCCGCCACAAGGTGTGCACGATGCCCAGCGCGGTGTAGCAGTCGCGCACTTCCGGCACCAGCACGCGCACCGCGCGCACGTCGTAGATCTGGCTGAACTCCAGGCCCTTGCGCTGCATCTTGCGCCAGATCGAATAGATGTGTTTTGCCCGGCCGCTGATGTCGGCGTTGACGCCGGTGGCCAGCAGCTCGTTCTGCAGCTGGTTCATCACGTCGCTGATGAAGCGCTCGCGGTCCAGCCGGCGCTCGTGCAGCAGCTTGGCGATCTGCTTGTACTGGTCTGGCTCGAGGTAGCGGAACGACAGGTCCTCGAGTTCCCACTTGATATGGCCGATACCCAACCGGTGCGCCAGCGGCGCATAGATGTCGAACACCTCGCGCGCCACGCGCAGGCGTTTCTCGTCATCGGCGGACTTGACCGCACGGATGGCGCAGGTGCGTTCGGCGAGCTTGATCAGCGCCACGCGCACATCGTCGACCATGGCCACCAGCATCTTGCGCAGGTTCTCGACCTGCGCCTGGGAGCCAAGTACCAGCGACTGGCGCGGGCTGAGGCTGGCACTGATGGCCGCCATGCGCAGCACGCCGTCGATCAGCTTGGACACCACCGGGCCGAAACGCTGGCCGACCTCGGCCAGGGTCACCTTGCCTTCGCGCACCGAACGGTAGATGACCGCCGCCACCAGCGAATCCTGGTCAAGCTTGAGGTCGGCGAGGATCTCGGCGATCTCCAGCCCCGCCTGGAAACTGGAGGTGCCATCGGCCCAGGAATGCTTGGCCGGATTACCCTTCCTCTCGACTTCATGGGCGAACTCGCAGGCCTCTTTCAGCCCCGGGCGATCGAGCTGCGAATCGACGCTCACCACATGATCGAGCCATGCTTCGAGATTGATACTGCCGTCGTTGTTGACCGGCTGGTGCACTCTCACCTGTACCATCTTTGTTCTACCTTTCCATACAGTGCACCACGCGGGTGCACTGGCTATCACCTGTGCGTCCCTCACTCCCTGAAGGGCGCACCAAGAGGGCCAGCCCGGCTAGCCCGCTTCGAATAACGCCATGGCCTCGACATGCGCCGTTTGAGGAAACATGTCGAGAATCCCGGCCCTTTTTAACCGGTACCCCTGCCCGACCAGCACCTGCGCGTCTCGCGCCAGCGTGGCCGGGTTGCACGATACGTAGACCAGCCGTTTCGCACCCAGCCGGGCGATGCCTTGCACCACCTCGAAAGCCCCGTCGCGCGGTGGATCCAAGAGTACCGCAGAAAAGCCCTCGGCGACCCATCCGGCGTCCGCCAAAGGCTGCGATAAATCGGCCTGAAAAAACCGAGCGTTATGCACATTGTTGCCGTGGGCATTGGACGCGGCGCGCTCGACCATGGCCTGCACGCCTTCCACCGCCACCACCTCGCGCGCCTGGCGAGCCAGCGGCAAGGCGAAGTTGCCCAGCCCGCAGAACAGGTCCAGGACCCGCTCGTGCGCTTCAGGTGCCAGCCAGGCCAGGGCCTGCTGGATCATCAAGGTGTTGACCTGGGCATTGACCTGGACGAAGTCGCCCGGCCGCCAGGCCAGCTCCAGCCCCCAGGGTTCCAGGGCAAAGCCCAGTTGCACCGCGACATCCACCGGCGCCGGGTCACCCTCGCCCTGCAGCCACAGCTGGGCGCCGGCCTCACGGCAGAATGCCTCGAGCCGCGCCAGGTCTTCACTTGGCAAGGGCGCCACATGCCGTACCAGCACCGCCTCGGCGGTACCGCTGAACAGCTCCACGTGCCCCAGCGCTTGCGGCTTGCCCAGGCTGCGCAGCACGGTGGGCAGGTGGCGCATGATCGCCTGCAAGGGCTGTACCAGCACCGCGCATTCGTCGATGCCGACGATGTCCTGGCTGGCCTCGGCGCGAAACCCTACGTCCAGTTGGCGCGCCTTGGGGTCCCAGCGTACCGCGACCCGCGCCCGGCGGCGGTAGCCGAATTCCGGTCCGCTCAGGGGAACAGCCCACTCCTCGGGCTGCACACCGGCCACTCGCTGCAGCTGCTCGGCGAGCAGGCGCTGCTTGAGCGCCAGCTGGCCGTCATGGGGCAGGTGCTGGAGGTTGCAGCCACCGCAGCGGGCGTAGTGCCGGCAAGGCGCTTCGCGGCGCTCGGGGCTGGCCTGGAAAACGCGCTCAAGGCGCGCCTCGACCACCTTGCCGCGGGCGGCCAGCACCCGCGCCTCGACGTCCTCGCCGGCCAGCGCGCCGCTGACGAACCAGGTACGCCCCTCGCTGAAGGCGATGCCGCGACCGTCACCGGCCACGCGCTCGATCGACAGGCGTTGCTTCTTGCCCACGGGCACCTGCGCGGCACGGTTGCCGCCGGCCGGCTGGAAGCGCAGGCCGGTGTTGCTTTTCTTTCTGGACATCAGGTCGGGTCGAACAGGCCGGTGGAGAGGTAACGATCGCCGCGGTCGCAGATGATGGCGACCATCACCGCGTTCTCGACTTCACGGGACAGGCGCAGCATCGCCGCCACCGCACCGCCGGAGGATACGCCACAGAAAATGCCCTCTTCGCGGGCCAGGCGACGGGTGGTCTCCTCGGCCTCCTGCTGGGACATATCGACCACGCGGTCGATGCGGCTGGCGTCGAAGATCTTCGGCAGGTACTCGTGGGGCCAGCGGCGGATGCCCGGAATGGCCGAGCCTTCCATCGGCTGCAGGCCGACGATCTGCACCGCCGGGTTCTGCTCCTTGAGGTACTGCGAGCAGCCCATGATGGTGCCGGTGGTGCCCATGGAACTGATGAAATGGGTGATGGTGCCCTGGGTCTGCTGCCAGATTTCCGGGCCGGTGCTGTTGTAGTGGGCGATCGGGTTGTCGCCGTTGGCGAACTGGTCGAGGACCAGGCCGCGGCCTTCGGCCTGCAATTTCTCGGCAAGATCGCGCGCGCCCTCCATGCCCTCTTCCTTGGTCACCAGGATCAGCTCGGCGCCATAGGCAGTCATCGCCGCCTTGCGTTCGGCGGTGGAGTTGTCGGGCATGATCAGGATCATCTTGTAGCCCTTGATCGCCGCGGCCATGGCCAGAGCGATGCCGGTGTTGCCGGAGGTGGCTTCGATGAGGGTGTCGCCGGGTTTGATCTGGCCACGCAGCTCGGCGCGATTGATCATCGACAGCGCCGGGCGGTCCTTGACCGAGCCGGCCGGATTGTTGCCTTCGAGCTTGAGCAGCAAGGTGTTGCTGGTGTTCCCGGCGAGACGCTGCAGGCGAACCAGAGGCGTATGGCCGATGCAATCGGCGATGGTTGGGTACTGCAGGGTCATGGGCGTTTTCGCAATCCGGACGGCAGGGGCGTCTATCATACCGGCAAACCCTGCTCGGCCATATCACGCAATTGCTGGATGTTATAGCTCATGGCTATAAGAGCATGGGCAAACCGTAAGTCATAGATTCAGCGAGTCCCTGTGGGAGCGGCCTTGTGTCGCGAAAGGGCTGCACAGCAGCCCCGGCGGCAGTGGCGGTGACGCTGACATCTCGGGGCCGCTTCGCGGCCCTTTCCGACCGGTCCGACGCCTCGGCAAGGCCGCTCCCACAGGGCTGGGCGATCTCCTAAAGGGAGAGCGGAGCCTTTGTGGAAACGGGATTGACTCGCGATGGGTCTGACTCTACTGCTGCCAGGCGCATGCACAAGCGCAGGCCATGCTCGCCATTGACCGCCCACACGCTCCCACCCTGTCGCCGGATCGCATTGCGGGCAATGCTCAAGCCCAGGCCGAAACCACCGTCCCCGGGCCGCGAACCCTCCAGCCGGGAAAACGGCGCGAAGATCCGCTCCAGGTCGTCCTCGGCCACGCCACCGCCCTCGTCTTCCAGGTCGATACGCCAATACCCGCCCTCACGCCAACCGCCCAGGCGCACCACGCCCGCCTCCGGGGAATGACGGATGGCGTTGCGCAGCATGTTCTCCAATGCCTGGGCCAGGTCGTTGAGGCTGCCCTGCACCCAGCAGTCGGCCGGCAGCTCGCAACGCAGCCGCCGCGGCGCCCAGCCGCTTTCATAGCAGGCGTTCTCGCTGAGCAGGTCCCACAGCGCCGCCACCTGGATCGGCTCGAGGTTCACCGGCGCACGCTCGGCGTCCTGCCAGGCCAGCTGCAAGGTGTCCTCGACCAGTTGCTGCATGCCATCCACCTCGCGGTGCAGGCGTTCGCGCAGGCGCTGCAGGTCGGTCTCGCCATCGCAGGCCACGCGCAGGCGGCTGAGCGGCGTGCGCATCTCGTGGGACAGGTCGCGCAGCAACTGCTGCTGCAAGGCCACGGTGCCCTGCAGGCGCTCGGCCATCTGGTCGAAGGCCCGGGCCAGTTCGCCCAGTTCGTCCTTGCGCCGCGTGGTACGCGAATCCAGGCGGGCCGCCAGCTGGTCGGCCCGCCAGGCATTGGCCTGTTCGCGCAACTGGTTGAGCGGCACGATCAGCATGCGGTACAGGCCGACGCACAGCAGCAGGGTGAACAACCCGGGGATGATGCCGTTGGTCACGACGCGCCAGAACAACCGGTACTGACCGGGGTTGAAACGCTCCGGCAGCTCGATCACCAGCATGCCCTGCTCCGGCGCACCGGGGAACGGCAGGCGCAACCAGGGCTGGCCGACACTGCGTCGGCTCATGGGCCAGTCGACGCCACGCAGGCGTGTCAGGCGCTGGGCCTGACCGGCGGTCAGGTCGGCGCTGCCCAGCGGCTGCAGGTCGCCATCGAGCACACCCACCCAGCCCTGCTCGCGCTCGCGCATCGTGGCCAGCCAGGCGTCCACGCCCTCACGGTCGCCGCTGCGCCAGGCCTGCTCGGCCTCCGCCGCGTAGCCGCGCAGCACTTGCCGCGCCGGCTCGGACAGAAAGGCATCCTGGGTTTCCATGTGCCGGCCCCAGCTGTAGCTCAGGCCGATCATCAGCAGGCAGAAGCCCACCAGCAGGACGGTCAGTTTCCAGAACAGCGAGTGGCGGTCGAGCACGGTTCAGTCGGCCTCGCCCGCGCCGAACACATAGCCCTTGCCCCAAACGGTACGCACCTGGCGCTCGTGGTAGCCGATGGCCTTGAGCTTGCGGCGGATCTGGCTGACGTGCATGTCCAGACTGCGGTCATGCCGCGAATAGCCGCGCTGCAGCACCTGCTGGTAGAGGAAGGGCTTGCTCAGCACCTCATCCTGGCTGCGGTGCAGGGTATCGAGCAGGCGGTACTCGCTGGGGGTCAGCCCGGCACAGGCTCCGGCGAGGCTGACATCGGTGGCTTGCTCGTCGAAATGCAACTGCCCGGCTTCCACCTCACGCGGCGCCCGAGCGCGCCGCTCGAAGGCCACCCGGCGCAGGATCGCCTCGATGCGCACCCGCAGCTCGGCAAAGCTGAACGGCTTGGGCAGGTAGTCGTCCGCGCCGCGCTCGAAGCCGCTGATGCGGTCGGCCTCGGCGCCCAGCGCCGACATCAGGATCACCGGCGTGGCGCTGCGTCGACGCAGGCTGGCCAGTGCGTCCAGGCCGTTGAGGCCGGGCAGCAGGATGTCCATCAGCACCAGGTCGAACACCTGCCGGCCCGCCGCCTCCAGGCCTTCCAGGCCATTGCGGCACCAGGTCACCTGGAAGCCGCCGCGCTGCAGCTCGTCATGCAGGTAGGCCCCCAGCACGGGATCGTCCTCGATGGCGAGGATGTTGGTCGCGTGAATCGCTTCAGGATGCATTGGCAACTGCCATCAATTCTCAATTACGCGATTATTGGACAAGCGGTCCGAACAAGGCAACCTCCGTCCGACTGGCGTGACATTGAAGCGCCCGCACCGGCAACGCCAGCCGAGAAAAGCAAAAACCATTACAAATCCTGTGCATTACCCCTCAGCGC
Source organism: Pseudomonas mosselii (assembly GCF_003205295.1). Classification (GTDB taxonomy): domain Bacteria; phylum Pseudomonadota; class Gammaproteobacteria; order Pseudomonadales; family Pseudomonadaceae; genus Aquipseudomonas; species Aquipseudomonas mosselii_B. The sequence goes on along the minus strand of NZ_QJRP01000007.1, from coordinate 46,708 downwards.
AGAGTAACGTTCCCGCTGATGCGCGAACCGCGCCTTTAACAGCACATGACAGGAGACAGGTGTGCTCGACCGTTTGGGAATCCGCAGCCGCGTCCTGCTGCTGGCCTTGCTGCCCGCCAGCCTGATGGCCCTGGTGCTGGGCAGTTACTTCACCTGGCTGCAACAAAGCGACCTGCGCACGCAACTGCTGCAACGCGGCAAGATGATCGCCGAGCAGTTGGCACCACTGGCGGCACCGGCCCTCGCCCGCCAGGCGCCGGCGCAACTGGAGCGCATTGCCGCCCAGGCCCTGGAGCAGGCCGATGTGCGCGCCGTGGCGTTCCTTGCCGCCGACCGCACGCGCCTGGCCCATTCCGGCCCCAGCATGCTCAACCAGCCGCCCAGCGGCGGCACCGGCACGCAGCTGCTGCAACGCACCGGCAACGACGCCACCCGCTACCTGATGCCGGTGTTCGGCCATCACCGCGACCTGGCCACCGACGCCGTGCCGGCCGAGGCCGAGCGCCTGCTCGGCTGGGTGGAGATCGAACTGTCCCACGACGGCACCCTGTTGCGTGGCTACCGCAACCTGTTCACCAGCCTGCTGCTGATCCTCGCCTGCCTGAGCCTGACCGCGCTGCTGGCCCTGCGCATGAGCCGCACCATCAACAACCCGATCAACCGCATCAAGCACGCGGTCAACCAGCTCAAGGACGGCCATCTGGACGAGCGCCTGCCGGCCATGGGCAGCCACGAGCTCGACGAACTGGCCGCCGGCATCAACCGCATGGCCGAGACCCTGCACAGCGCCCACGAGGAGCTGCAGCACAGCATCGACCAGGCCACCGAGGACGTGCGCCAGAACCTGGAGACCATCGAGATCCAGAACATCGAACTGGACATGGCGCGCAAGGAGGCCCTGGAGGCCAGCCGCATCAAGTCCGAGTTCCTCGCCAACATGAGCCACGAGATCCGCACCCCGCTCAACGGCATCCTCGGCTTCACCCACCTATTGCAGAAGAGCGAGCTGACCCCGCGCCAGCTCGACTACCTCGGCACCATCGAGAAGTCCGCCGACAACCTGCTGGGGATCATCAACGAGATCCTCGACTTCTCCAAGATCGAGGCCGGCAAGCTGGTGCTCGACAGCATCCCGCTGAACCTGCGCGACCTGATCCAGGACACCCTGACCATCCTCGCCCCGGCCGCCCACGCCAAGCAGCTGGAACTGCTCAGCCTGGTCTACCGCGACACGCCGCTGTCGCTGGTGGGCGACCCGCTGCGGCTCAAGCAGATCCTCACCAACCTGGTGAGCAACGCCATCAAGTTCACCCGCGAAGGCACCATCGTCGTGCGCGCCATGCTCGAGGACGAGCAGGAAGACAGCGTGCAACTGCGCATCAGCGTGCAGGACACCGGCATCGGCCTCTCGCCCCAGGATGTGCGTACCCTGTTCCAGGCGTTCAGCCAGGCCGACAACTCGCTGTCGCGCCAACCCGGCGGCACCGGCCTGGGGCTGGTGATCTCCAAACGCCTGATCGAGCAGATGGGCGGCGAGATCGGTGTCGACAGCACGCCCGGCGAAGGCTCGCAGTTCTGGATCAGCCTCAACCTGCCCAAGGCCCACGACGACGCCGAGGAACAGCCCGCCCAGGCCCTGCTCGGGCGCCGCGTGGCCATCGTCGACGGCCACGACCTGGCGCGCCAGGCGCTGGAACACCAACTGGAGGACTGCGGCCTGGCGGTCAGCGTGTTCGCCTCCTGCGACCAGCTGCTGCAAGGCGTGCAGGCCGCCAGCCAGGCCGGACAGCCATTCGAGTTTGCGGTGCTCGGGGTCAACCTGGGCAGCCTGGCGCCGGAACAGCTGGGCCAGTACCACCAGCAGCTCGAACGCCTCGGTTGCCAGTGCGTGGTGCTGTGCCCGACCACCGAGCAGCCGCTTTACCACCCTTACCTGCCCAACGCCCACGGCCAGCTGCTGGCCAAGCCGACCTGTACCCGCAAGCTGCGCCGCCTGCTGCTGGAGCTGGTGCAACCGCGCCGGCCAGTGTGCGAGCAGCGCAACAACGGTGGCCAGCGCATGCCGAAGATCCTCTGCGTCGACGACAATCCGGCCAACCTGCTGCTGGTGCAGACCCTGCTCGAAGGCATGGGTGCCGAGGTGCTGGCGGTGGACAACGGCTACGGCGCGGTACAGGCCGTGCAGGACGAACCGTTCGACCTGGTGCTGATGGATGTGCAGATGCCCGGCATGGATGGCCGCGCCTGCACCGAGCAGATCCGCCAGTGGGAAAGCAGCCAGAGCGGCCCGCCCCTGCCGATCGTGGCCCTCACCGCCCACGCCATGGCCAACGAGAAACGCGCCCTGCTGCACAGCGGCATGGACGACTACCTGACCAAGCCGATCAGCGAGCGCCAGCTGGGCCAGGTGGTGATGAAGTGGACCGGCCTGAGCCTGGGATCGCCGCCACCGGAACGCGCCAGCGAACGCCTGGCCGACAGCAGCGAACTGAAGGTGCTCGATCCGGAGGAAGGCCTGCGCCTGGCGGCCGGCAAGCCGGACCTGGCGGCGGACATGCTGGCCATGCTGCTGGCCTCGCTGGAATCCGACCGCGAAGCCATCCGGGCCGCGCGCAACGCCGCCGACCGCACGGCAATGATCGAGCGCGTGCACCGGCTCAACGGCGCCTCGCGCTATTGCGGCGTGCCGCAGTTGCGTGCGGCCTGCCAGCGCAGCGAAACCTTGCTCAAACAGGACAGCCCCCAGGCGCTGCAGGCGCTGGATGAACTGGACCAGGCCATCAGCCGGCTGGCCGAACAGGCGCGCCAGAGCGCGTAGGAGACACAGGTCAACGCCCAGAACAACCATTTGGCTAGACTGGTGGCATTTAAGATAGGACTCAGACCATGCGCGCCCTGTTGTTCAGCAGCCAGCACTACGACCAGGAAAGTTTCACCCGCGCCGCCAGTGCGGGCACGGTGGAGCTGCACTACCAGCCCGCCCGCCTGACCCTCGACACCGCGCCCCTGGCCCAGGGCTTCGAGGTGGTCTGCGCCTTCATCAACGACGAGCTCGACGCGCCGGTGCTGGAGCGCCTGGCCGCCAGCGGCACGCGCCTGATCGCCCTGCGCTCGGCCGGCTACAACCACGTTGACCTGGCTGCGGCGCAGCGCCTGGGCCTGACCGTGGTCCGCGTCCCGGCCTACTCGCCCCACGCCGTCGCCGAGCACGCCGTGGCCCTGATCCTGGCCCTCAACCGCCGTTTGCACCGGGCCTACAACCGTACCCGCGAAGGCGACTTCACCCTGCACGGCCTGACCGGCTTCGACCTGAGCGGCAAGACCGTCGGCGTGGTCGGCACCGGCCAGATCGGCGCCGCCTTCGCCCGCATCATGGCCGGCTTCGGCTGCCAGCTGCTGGCCTACGACCCCTACCCCAACCCTGAGCTGGTCGCCCTCGGCGCCCGCTACCTGGAACTGCCCGAGCTGCTGCGCCAGGCACGCATCATCAGCCTGCACTGCCCGTTGACCGAGCACACCCGCCACCTGATCAACGCACAGAGCCTGGCCCAGCTGCAGCCTGGAGCCATGCTGATCAACACCGGCCGCGGTGCGCTGGTCGACACCCCGGCGCTGATCGACGCGCTCAAGAGCGGCCAGCTCGGCTATCTGGGGCTGGATGTGTATGAAGAGGAGGCGCAGCTGTTCTTCGAGGACCGTTCCGACCTGCCGCTGCAGGATGACGTGCTGGCGCGCCTGCTGACCTTCCCCAACGTGATCGTCACCGCCCACCAGGCCTTCCTCACCCGCGAGGCCCTGGACGCCATCGCCACGACCACCCTGGACAACATCAACCGCTGGGCGGCAGGCAATCCGCACAATCTTGTAAACGGTTGATGCTAGGATACGCGGCAATTTTGGAGGACCCATGGTCGAACACGATTTCCGCTACACCCTTTTCAACCCGCAACACACCCTGATCGAGTGCCGCGCGCTGGCGCCGGGCCGCTACCAGGTCACCGGCAACGGCGGCTCGATCCAGAAGGGCGACGTCCTGCTGGTCACCCTCAAGGGCAGCAAGGACCTGTCCATGCGCCTGACCGTCCAGACCGTGCGCCACCTGATCAATCCGCACGGCCAGTGGGTCGCCGTGGCCCAGGGCCCGGCGTTCAACGAGCTGGAAATCCTCAACTGGCAGGTCAAGTGCGACAGCTGCGACGCGGTGCTGGACTTCGAGTTCGCCAACGACGCCAAGCTGGGCAAGAAGGGCCAGGCCCCGGCCGCCAGCGCGCGTATCCAGGAACTGGGCTGGGCGAGCAAGGGCGACAAGCACCTGTGCCCGCAGTGCCGGGAGCGTGGTTGAGTGAAACAGCTGCTGACCGGCGCGCTGATCGCCTGCGGCCTGCTGGGCTGCGCCGCACAACCCTCGAAGCTGCAGCAGGAGCAGAGCTACGTGCTGGAGTGGATCGGTGAGCGCCCGCTGATCGACTACAGCCACCTGACGCTGACCCTGGCCAGCGATGGTCGCGCCTACGGCAACGGCGGCTGCAACCACTGGTTCGCGCCCTACACGCTGGATGGCGAGCGCATCAGCTTCGGCAAGGTCGGCAAGACCCGCAAGCTGTGCGCGCCGGCGCTGATGGACCAGGAAAAACGTTTCCTGCAGGCGCTGGAAACGGTGCAGCGCTGGGATGTGTCGCCGATCGAGCAGATCCGTTTCTGGCCGGCCGAAGGCAAGCCGCTGCGGTTCTGGCCTGAGGAAGGCTGATTATCGCCGGGGCCGCTTTGCGGTCCTTTCGCGACACAAGGCCGCTCCTACAGGGTTTCGCGTTCCCCTGTAGGAGCGGCCTTGTGTCGCGAAAGGGCTGCGAAGCAGCCCCAAGATCGATCAGGCGCCGCCTTTCAAAGCCTTGATCTTCGCCTGCAGCCCTTCGAGCGTCTGCTCGCCCATCAGCTGCTCACGCACCTTGCCCTTGTCGTCGATGATGTAGGTCACCGGCAGCGCCTCGCTGCGCGGCAGCTCGTAGCGCTCGGCCGGGTCCTGGGCCAGCACGGTGAAACCGATGCCCAGGGTGTCGGCGGCCGTTTTCAGGTCCGGCCCCTGCAGGCCATCGAAATTCACCCCCACCACGCGAATGCCCTGGGCCTCCCACTGCTTGGCGGCGGCATTGAGCTCAGGGATTTCCGTGCGGCACGGGCCGCACCATTCGGCCCAGTAGTTGAGCACCAGCCAGTGCCCGTCGATCTGTTCGGCCTTTACCGTATTGCCGTGCTGGTCCACGCCGTAGTCCGCACCGCAACCGCCGAGCAACAGGCTCGCGGTGATGGCCAGTGCAGCTGCCAAACGCCTTGCCATGGGTCAATCCTTCTCGAAGTTTTCAAGCATTGAAGTCGGTCGCTGCGGTTAGAATAGCCGCCACACCCAGCTGGATGCGACCCGTCATGACCGATCTGACCCTCTATCATAACCCGCGCTGCTCGAAATCCCGCGGCGCCCTGGAACTGCTCGAGGCACGCGGCCTGGCGCCGACCATCGTGCGCTACCTCGAAACCCCGCCGGACGCCGCCACCCTCGAACAGCTGCTTGGCAAGCTGGGCATCGGCGCGCGCCAGCTGCTGCGCACTGGCGAAGACGAATACAAGGCCCTGGACCTGGCCAACCCGGCCCTGAGCGACGCCCAGCTGATCAAGGCGATGGTCGAGCATCCCAAGCTGATCGAGCGCCCGATCCTGGTGGCCGGTGACAAGGCCGTGGTCGGCCGCCCACCAGAGAAGGTCCTGGAGATCCTGCCGTGAGCGAACCCTACATCCTGGTGCTGTACTACAGCCGCCACGGCTCGACCAGCGAGATGGCCCGGCATATCGCCCGCGGCGTCGAGATGGCCGGCCTGGAGGCGCGCCTGCGCACCGTGCCGGCGATCTCCACCGAGTGCGAGGCCGTGGCCCCGGACATCCCGGCCAGCGGCGCGCTGTACGCCACCCTCGACGACCTGCGCCATTGCGCGGGCCTGGCCATGGGCAGCCCGACCCGCTTCGGCAACATGGCCGCGCCGCTCAAGTACTTCCTCGACGGCACCAGCAGCCTGTGGCTGGGCGGCGAGCTGGTGGGCAAGCCGGCGGCGGTGTTCACCTCCACCGCCAGCCTGCACGGCGGCCAGGAGACCACCCTGCTGTCAATGCTGCTGCCGCTGATGCACCACGGCATGCTGGTCACCGGCCTGCCCTACAGCGAATCGGCGCTGCTGGAGACCCGTGGCGGCGGTACGCCGTACGGCGCCAGCCACCATGCCGGCGCCGACGGCAAGCGCGAGCTGGACCCGCACGAGATCACCCTGTGCCGCGCGCTCGGACAGCGCCTGGCGAAGACGGCCAAGGCGCTGGGTGGCGAACGTGGCTAGAAAGCCGAAGGTCTTGCCGCCACTGGACTGGCTGGCCCCGCGGGTGCGCTTTACCCGCGCCCTGAGCCTGGCCTGCTTCTTCGGCCTGATCGCCCTGCTGGTGGTGAACAACCTGTGGTTCGCCAACCTGCACGGGGCGCGGGTCGAGGTGATCATGGCCATCGAGCTGATCCCGCTGCTGCTGTTGCTGCCGGGCATGCTGATGGGCAGTGCCCGGGCGCATGCCTGGACCTGCTTCGTGGTGAACATCTATTTCATCAAGGGCGTGCTGGCGGCGTTCGATCCGGCGCGGGCGCTGTTCGGCTGGGTTGAAGTGCTGGTGAGCCTGGGGTTGTTCGTCAGCGGGTTGCTGTTCGTGCGCTGGAAGTTCCAGCAGGAGCGGCGCCTGGCGGGTGAAGGGCAGTAGACCTGGCCTGGCCTCTTCGCGGGTAAACCCGCTCCCACAGGATCTTCACTGCATCTGAAAGCAGTGCACTACCTGTGGGAGCGGGTTTACCCGCGAAGCAGGCAACACTGATATCAGTGGTTGACGGTATGCGCCAGCATCACCGACAACTGGCACAGCGGCCGGCCGCTCTCTGCATGCCACTGGTTGAACGCCTGCTGCACCAGCGCCAGGTCACGCTGGCTGGTCGGCGGCTTGTCGATGATCTTCTGCGCGATCAACGCCGCCGCCATGTCGTCGGTGGGGATGAAGGTATCCTTGCCGACCATCCGCAGGAACCGCGGCGCCGACAACCCGCCCAGCTGGTTGCCATGCTTGGCCAGGTACTTCCACAGCCCGACGATATCGGTCTCTGGCCAGTCGGCGATGAACGCGCCGAAACTGCCCTTCTCCTTGGCCACATCCAGCACCATCTGCGCATTACGCGGCACGCTCTTGAGCTTGCCCAGGTGGCGGATGATGCGCTCATCCTGCATCAGCCGCTCCAGGTGCTCGGCGCCCATCAGCACCACCTTCTGCGGATCGAAACCGAAGAACACCTGCTCGAACGCCGGCCACTTGGCGTCCACCAGGCTGTGCTTGAGCCCGGCGCGGAACACGCGCAGGGCCAGGGTCGACAGGTAGCGGTCGTCAGGGATGTCGCGCAGCTGCGCGGGCGTGCGCGGCTGCGGCAGGAAGGCTTCCAGCGCCTGGGCCGAACCGAAGCGGTTCAGGCAGTACTCGTGCAGCCACTGATAGTCGCGCATGGGTTCAGATGTTCAGCACGTCGAGGAAACGCGGGGTGGCGCTCTCGTCGATCTTCAGGCTGGTGAAGTCGAACAGGTTGCGGTCGGCCAGCTGCGACGGCGCGACGTTCTGCAGGGCGCGGAAGATGCTCTCGGTACGGCCCGGGTGCTTGCGCTCCCACTCCACCAGCATGTCCTTGACCACCTGGCGCTGCAGGTTCTCCTGCGAGCCGCACAGGTTGCACGGGATGATCGGGAATTCCTTCATGTCCGAATAGGCCTGGATGTCCTTCTCGCTGCAGTAGGCCAGCGGGCGGATCACCACGTTGCGGCCATCGTCGGCACGCAGCTTCGGCGGCATGCCCTTGAGCGCGCCGTTGAAGAACATGTTGAGGAAGAAGGTCTCGACGATGTCGTCGCGGTGATGCCCCAGGGCCATCTTGGTCGCGCCGATCTCGTCGGCGAAGGTGTACAGGGTGCCGCGACGCAGGCGCGAGCACAGCGAGCAGGTGGTCTTGCCCTCGGGTACCAGCTCCTTGACCACCGAGTAGGTGTCCTTCTCGACGATGTGGTACTCGACGCCCAGCTCTTTCAGATAAGCCGGCAGCACGTGCTCGGGGAAGCCCGGCTGCTTCTGGTCCATGTTCACCGCGACGATGTCGAACTTGATCGGTGCCACCTTCTGCAGGTGCAACAGAACGTCGAGCATGGTGTAGCTGTCCTTGCCGCCGGACAGGCAGACCATGACCTTGTCGCCATCCTCGATCATGTTGTAGTCGGTGATGGCTTCGCCGGCGAGACGACGCAGGCGTTTTTGCAGTTTGTTCTGGTTGACCGAGAGGGTGCCCATAGCGCTTGGATCCGCGAGGTGTGACAAAAGCCGACTATTTTACGCACAAACCGCACGGCGCAGTAGGTGAATCCGATAAAGACTTCAAGGGAATCAGCACCGGGCCTGACAGCGCAATTTGCTCTAAAAACCCGGTTTTATGCGGGGAACGGCTTCCTATACTGCGACATAAGGCCACATTGGCGCAGCACTTGGTGTCCTGGCCTCGGGCCATAGGCGCTCCATCCGGGGGGCGTTTGGCAACGACGATAGGAGTGACCCGTATGATTCATCACGTTGTTGGGCTGTTCACCCACCCTGACCAGGAGTGGCGGGAGATCCGTGGCGAGGACGAAAGCATCAGCCACATGTACCTGACGCACACGCTGATCCTGGCGGCGATCCCCGCCGTCTCGGCGTTCATCGGCACCACCCAGGTCGGCTGGGTGATCGGCGAGCGGCCAGCGGTGATGCTGACCATGGAAAGCGCGCTGTGGATGAGCATCATGTCCTACCTGGCGATGCTCGCCGGGGTCGCGGTGATGGGCGCCTTCATCCACTGGATGGCGCGCACCTACGACGCCAACCCGAGCATGGCGCAGTGCATCGCCTTCGCCACCTACACCGCCACCCCGCTGTTCATCGGCGGCCTCGCGGCGCTGTACCCGCACCTGTGGCTAGGCATGCTGATCGGCACGGCGGCCATCTGCTACACCGTGTACCTGCTGTATGTCGGCTTGCCGACGTTCATGAACATACCGTCGGATGAAGGCTTCCTGTTCTCAAGCTCCGTGCTGGCGGTGGGCCTGGTGGTACTGGTGGCGATCATGGCCGCGACCGTGATCATCTGGGGACTGGGCGTGGGGCCCGTCTACACCAACTGAACGCATACCTATCAGATCCAACCAACACTGGGGCATCACCCGAGGCCGCCGCAAGGCGGCTTCGTTTCGTGTGCCTGACCGGCGGCTCGGCAGCCGGCCATTGCCTGCGGCATAATGCCCGGTCAGGAGAACTGCCCCGCCATGCCCGAGCTGCTCAGACAACGCGTCGAAACCTGTTACCAGCAAGCCGAAACCTTCTTCAAACGCCCTTTTCCGCGCCCGCAAGTCAGCTTCAAGCTGCGCGGCCAGAAGGCCGGTGTTGCCCACCTGCACGAGAACCTGCTGCGTTTCAACCTGCAGCTGTACCGCGAGAACCAGGAAGACTTCCTGCGCCAGACCGTGGCCCACGAGGTCGCCCATCTGGTTGCCCACCAGTTGTTCGGCGAGCGCATCCAGGCCCATGGCGAGGAGTGGCAACTGATCATGCGCGGGGTGTACGAGCTGCCGCCGAACCGTTGCCACAACTATGAGGTGCAGCGGCGGGTGGCGACGCGCTACATCTACCGCTGTCCGTGCCCGGAGAGTGATTTCCCGTTCACCGCCCAGCGGCACAAGCTGGTGCGCCAGGGGCGGCGGTACCTGTGCCGGCGGTGTCGGGAGATATTGGTGTACAGCGGCGAGACCCGGGTCGAGTAGATGCCGGACACGTCCCTGTAGGAGATCACCCAGCCCTTTGGGGCTGCGCTGTCGCGCAGGGAACTGCTATCTCTGTGGGAGCGGCCTTGCGTCGCGAAAGGGCTGCGCAGCAGCCCCAGCAATTTTGATGGTGACTCGGAATCTGGGGCCGCTGCGCGCCCCTTTCCGACCGGTTCGACGCCTCGGCAAGGCCGCTCCCACAGGGGTAGGCGTACTATCCCGGGCATTCTGCTAGTGGCACAAAAAAGGCGACCCGAGGGTCGCCTTCTTCATTTCACATCGCGATCAACGCGCCGGGCCTTCGGCCACGCCCAGGTCGTCGGTCGGACGGGTGTCGATCAGCGGCGAGCCGCCGGACGCCAGTTCCGCCTGCAGGGTGTCGGTGTCCAGCTCCTTGACCCACTTGGCCACGACCACGGTGGCCACGGCGTTGCCGATCAGGTTGGTCAGCGCGCGGGCTTCGGACATGAAGCGGTCGATACCCAGGATCAGCGCCAGGCCCGCCACCGGCAGGTGGCCAACGGCCGACAGGGTCGCGGCCAGCACGATGAAGCCGGAACCGGTGACGCCCGCAGCACCTTTGGACGCTACCAGCAGCACCAGCAGCAGGGTGATCTGGTGGGTGATGTCCATGGTGGTGTCGGTGGCCTGGGCGATGAACACCGCGGCCATGGTCAGGTAGATCGAGGTGCCGTCCAGGTTGAACGAGTAGCCGGTCGGGATCACCAGGCCGACCACCGATTTCTTCGCGCCCAGGCGCTCCATCTTGGCCAGCATGCGCGGCAGGGCCGACTCGGAGGACGAGGTGCCCAGCACGATCAGCAGCTCTTCACGGATGTAGCGGATCAGCTTGATCACGCTGAAGCCGTGGGCGCGGCAGATGCCGCCCAGCACCACCAGGATGAACAGCACGCAGGTGATGTAGAAGCAGGCCATCAGGTAGCCCAGTTGCACCAGCGAACCCACGCCGTACTGGCCGATGGTGAAGGCCATGGCACCGAAGGCGCCGATCGGGGCCAGCTTCATGATCATGTTGATGATGTTGAACATGACATGGGCGAAGCGATCGATCAGGTCGAGCACCGGCTTGCCGTAGCTGCCCAGGCGGTGCAGGGCGAAGCCGAACAGCACCGAGAACATCAGCACTTGCAGGATGTCGCCGTTGGCGAAGGCGCCGACCACGGTGTTGGGAATGACATTGAGCAGGAAGCCCACGGTGGTCTGCTGCGCGCCGGCGGCGGCGTAGGCGGCCACGCTGCTGGCGTTCAGGGTGCTGACGTCGACGTGCATGCCGGCGCCAGGCTGGACCACGTTGACCACGACCAGGCCGATGATCAGGGCGATGGTGGAGACGATCTCGAAGTACAGCAGCGCGTAACCGCCGGTCTTGCCGACCGACTTCATGCTCTGCATGCCGGCGATGCCACTGACCACGGTGCAGAAGATGATCGGGGCGATGACCATCTTGATCAGCTTGACGAAGCCGTCACCCAGGGGTTTGAGGGCTACGCCGGTTTCCGGGTAGTAGTGGCCGAGCAGGATACCGATGGTGATGGCGACGATCACCTGGACATACAGCGATTTGTACAGCGGCTGACGAGTCGTCATGGCTAGTTTTTCCTCAAGTGGGCCGGCGCATCCTTCCCAGGATGTCGGGGCACCTGAATCGCGAACCCTCCTGTACCCGGAGGGATTTGTCGTTGTGGGCGAGTGCCTGGGCAGGCCTCTGCCAGCTGAATAGCAAGGGCGATGCCAAAGTGCCCGCTTGAGGTGCACAGCCAATGATTACAGGGTGTGAATGCCCCGGGACGGGGCGCAAAAGCCGGTAGGAAATGGCGGGTTTCCGCCCGATGGCGGAAATCGTACAGGGCGGTTTGGCGGATTTCCGCCCAGCGCGCATGGCATTTCCTGTAGGAGCGGCTTTAGCCGCGAAGCAAGCAACGCGGTGCATGGCACTGGCTGTGCCGGTGATCGCGGCTAAAGCCGCTCCTACAAGTTTTGCGCGATTTCAATCGAGCCGGAAAGCGATGCGGAACGCAGCCCCGCCCAATTCGGAGTCGCCCAGGCTCAACTCGGCGTCATAGCTGTCGATGATGTCCTTGACCACCGCCAGGCCGATCCCCTGCCCGGGATGCTGACGGTCCAGCCGCTCACCGCGTTCGAGAATGCGCTCACGCTGGTCGGGCGGCACGCCCGGGCCATCGTCCTCGATCCACAGTTCCAGTTGCCCCGGCGCTTCGCGCAGGCTGACCCGCACCTGCCCCAGGCACAACCGGTAGGCGTTCTCCAGCAGGTTGCCGAGCAGTTCAAGCAAGGCGCCCTGCTCCATCGGCACTCGCGCATCAGCCGGGAGATTAATGCTGACTTCGACGCGTTTGTCGCGATAGACCTTGGCCAAGGTGCTGCACAGGCTGTCGAGCAACGGCTTGAGCTCGACCTGGTGCTTTACCAAACCACTCTTGCGCAGGCTCGCACGCTGCAACTGGTAGTCGATCTGCTGGCTCATGCGCTCGATCTGGCTCTGCAGCACCCGCGCCTGCTCGCGGTCGCCCTGCTCCATGCTCTCGCCCACGCCCTGCAGCACCGCCAGCGGGGTCTTCAGGCTATGAGCCAGGTCGTCGAGCGAGTCGCGGTAGCGCTGGCGCTGCTCGCGCTCGCTGCGCAGCAGGCGGTTGAGCGAGCCGGTCAGGCGCAGCAGCTCGCGCGGGTGCTCGCGGCTGAGCCCGTCCCGCGCCCCGCTTTCCACGTCGTCCAGCTCGGAGCTGAGCCGGCGCAATGAGCGCAGGCCCCAGGTCAGGCCGGCCCAGAGCAGCACCATCAGCGCCAGCAGCGCCGCGCCGAAGCCCAGGTAGAGCTTCTCGCGCAGGCCATTGAGGGTGTCCTGGTATTCGCGCACCGGCTGCAGGGCGACGATGCTGAACGCCGCGCTCTTGCCGCCTAGTAGCTTGACCTCGACGTCGTAGACGAAGAACTCATCGCCGTCGTCCTGGTGAATACGGGCGAACTCATTGCCGCGCCCGTCATAGCGGGGGTGGTAGTTGATATTGCGGTTGCGCGTAGCCCGCGACTGCCAGACCAGCGTGCCCTGGCGGTCGAAGATGTAGCCCAGCAGGCCGGTGTAGGGCAGGTTGTAGCGTTCGTCCGGCAGCAGCGCCGGCATCTGCAACTGGCCGCGCTCGATGCGCGCGGCCGAGATCAGGGTGGTCACGTCCGAGGCCAGGCGCTGCTCGATCGACTCCTGCAACGCCAGGCTGAAGGCCTTCTGCAAGGCCGGCAGCAGCGCCAGCATGAACAGCAGCGCCAGCAAGGCCGCCGCCAGCATCAGCCGCACCCGCAGCGAACGGATCATCGGCAGCGCTCGGTGAACAGGTAGCCCAGGCCGCGCACGGTGTCGATCGGCTTGAAGCCGTTGTCGCCCTCGAGCTTGCGGCGCAGGCGGCCGACCAGCACCTCGATGACGTTCGGGTCGCGCTCCTCGTCGTCGGGGTACAGCTGCTCCATCAGGCGGTCCTTGGCCACCACTTGCTGGTGATGACGCATGAGGTACTCGAGGATGCGGTATTCGTAGGCGGTCAGCGCCAGCGGTTGCTCGTCCAGGGTCGCCTGCTTGCGGTTGAGGTCGAGCACCAGGGGCCCGGCGGCGATGGTCGACTGGGTGAAACCGCTGGAGCGGCGCAGCAAGGCGTTCAGGCGGGCCTCCAGCTCCTCGAACTGGAACGGCTTGACCACGTAGTCGTCGGCGCCGGCAGCCAGGCCCTCGACCTTGTCCTGCCAGTTGCCGCGGGCGGTCAGGATGAGGATCGGGAAGGTCTGGCCGAGGCTGCGCAACTGGCGGATCAGGTCCAGCCCGCTCATGCCCGGCAGGCCCAGGTCGATCACCGCCAGGTCGTGGTTGTACTGCTCGGCCTGGTACAAGGCCTCTTCCGCGTTGGCCACCGCCTGCACCACATGGCCGCCCTCGCCGAGGCGGGTGAACAGGTGATGACGCAGCAGCGCCTCGTCCTCGACCACCAGCAATTTCATGTGGATCTCCTTTCAATGGGAATGCCCTGTGCCGGCCTCTTCGCGGGTAAACCCGCTCCCACAGGGTTGTGCACCACCTGTGGGAGCAGGTTTACTCGCGAAGAGGCCGGCACAGGATAACAGCGACCTCAGAACTTGTAGGTAGCCGCCAGGTAGGTCTGCGCGCTGCTGGTCAGGCGCAGGGTACCGTCCTTCGGCCCGCCGTGGGTGCCGATCTCGGTGGCGGCGTTGCTGCGCAGGTAACGGTAGCCCAGCTCCACCGAGGTGTTGTCGGTCACTTCCTGGATCACACCGGCCTGCAGGCCGACGGCGTAGCCGTAGTCGGTGTCGCGGCGGGCGCCCGGCGAATCCTGGGTCAGCTTGGTCATGCCCAGGCTGCCGCCGCCGAACAGCTTGGTGGTATCGCCCACCGGCAGGAACAGGTCGTAGCTGCCCAGCAGGTTCTCCTGGCGCAGCTTGACGCCGCTGTGGTCGCCCGAGACGTTGTCGTAGGTCAGGTAGTAGCGGCCCTGGTCGTTGATCTTGCCCAGGCGCGCGCCCCAAGTGCTGTCCTTGCCGATGATGCCGTCGGCGTTCAGGCCGTCGGTGTTGCTTTGCAGCAGGCCGGACTTGCGCACTTTGTCGCTGGTCTGGCCGTAGGTCAGGCTGGCGAAGTTGTCATCGGCCTGGGCAACGCTGGTGAGGCCGGCGGCGCAAACTGCCATGGCGGCGATCAGGGTGTTGAGGGTTTTCATGGTTCAGGTACTCCGGGTTGGATGCGTTGTTGCTGTCTGGGGGCTAGAGTAGGGAGGGCGCCCTGAACCCCTGCTGAACCCGGCCTGAACCTTGGCTGAACGAACCGAAGAAGGAGCTCGACCATGCGTACCCTGCTTGCCCTGGCCTTGTTGTGCAGCGCCAGCCTTGCCCAGGCGGCGGTGCAGACCCGCGAGATTCGCTATCAGGATGCCGACGGCACCGCGCTAATCGGCTACTACGCCTACGACGACGCCCTCGAGGGCAAGCGCCCGGGCGTGGTGGTGGTGCATGAATGGTGGGGGCTGAACGACTATGCCAAGCGCCGCGCCCGCGACCTCGCCGCGCTGGGCTACAACGCCCTGGCCATCGACATGTACGGCGACGGCAAGAACACCGAGCACCCGGCCGACGCCCAGGCGTTCATGGCGGCGGCGATGAAGGATCCGAAAGCCGCTGCCCGGCGCTTCGACGCCGGGCTTGAGCTATTGAAGATCCAGCCCAACACCAACAAGCACCAGCTGGCGGCCATCGGCTACTGCTTTGGCGGCAAGGTGGTGCTGGATGCGGCGCGCCGGGGCGTGAAGCTCGATGGCGTGGTGAGCTTCCATGGCGCGCTGGTGACCCAGACACCGGCCAAGCCCGGGGTGATCAGGGCGAAGATCCTGGTGGAGCACGGTGAGGCCGACAGCATGGTTACCCCGGAGCAGGTGGCGGCGTTCAAGGCGGAGATGGATGCGGCCAAGGCCGACTACAAGTTCGTCGGGATTCCGGGGGCCAAGCATGGGTTTACCAACCCGGACGCGGATCGGTTGGGGCATGGGGGGCATGGCGGGCCGGATATCGGGTATGACAAGGCGGCTGACGAGAGCTCTTGGAAGGATATGCAGGCGTTCTTGAAGACGGCGTTTGACTGAAGGCCTCATCGCGGGGCAAGCCCGCTCCCACGAATGGCGTTGTTTTCCGGCGTGGGAGCGGGCTTGCCCCGCGATGACGCTCCGGTGATTTGCGCCAGCTATCGCGACTGGCACAATACCGACCATGAACAGACTCCCTACCTGCTGCGCCCCGCTCCAGCACCACTGGCCCCTGCCCCGCCCGGTCCCCGGCGCGGTGCTGGTCAGTTGCGCCTTCGACCCGGCCCGCCTGGCCGCCGACGACTTCCAGCGCGCCGGCATCGAGCAGACCGCCAGCCTGCAACGCTCGGTGGCCAAGCGCCAGGCCGAGTACCTGGCCGGCCGGGTCTGCGCCCGCGAGGCGCTGCGGATTCTAGACGGTCGCAGCTACGTTCCCGCACCTCATGAAGACCGCTCGCCGATCTGGCCCGCCAGCATCCACGGCTCGATCACCCACGGCCAAGGCTGGGCCGCCGCCGTGGTCGCGGCCGACGGCCAATGCCGTGGCCTGGGGCTGGACCAGGAAACCTTGCTCAGCGAAGAGCGCGCCGAACGCCTGGCCGGGGAAATCCTCACCCCCGCCGAGCTGGAGCGCCTGGACCGCAGCCAGCAAGCCCTGGCCGTGACCTTGACCTTCTCGCTCAAGGAAAGCCTGTTCAAGACCCTCTACCCGATCACCAAACAGCGCTTCTATTTCGAACACGCCGAGCTGCTGACCTGGTCCGCCGACGGCCATGCCCGCCTGCGCCTGCTCACCGACCTATCGGCCGAGTGGCACCATGGCGTCGAGCTCGATGGCCAGTTCTGCCTGCAAGACGGCCATCTGCTGAGCATGATCAGCGTCTAAACCCTCGGCTGCTCACGCGGCCAGCTCAGGCTGAAACACGCCCCACCCAACTGCTCGCTGTGCCCGACCAGGGCGCGGCCGCCGTGCCAGTAGATGATCCGCCGCACGATCGACAACCCCAGCCCATGCCCGCCCGAAGCCCGGGTGCGGCTGTCGTCGAGGCGGGTGAACGGGGTGAAGATACGGTGCCACACGCCTTCGGGAATCCCGGGGCCGTCATCCTCCACGTCGATGCGGCAACGCTGCTGGCCGATCTGGTAGCTCAGGCGCACTTCCGATTCAGCATGGCGCATGGCATTGCGCACCAGGTTCTGCAGGGCCCGGTGCAGATAGCGCGGCTCGGCCTCGACCCGGGCGTCGCCGCCGTCGAGCCCGTGGCACACCCCACGCACCACCCGCACCTCGGCCCGTAGCGGCGCCAGCTCCTCGATCACCCGCGCCAGCAGCTCGTCCAGGTCCACCACCTGGAAATGCAGGGCCGGCGCGCCCTGCTCCAGGCGGGCGTAGGTCAGCATCTCGTCGACCAGCTTGTCCAGGTCCTGGATATCACCGTCCATGCCGGCCAGGTGCTTAGCCCGCGCTTCATCGGTGCTGGCGCTCTCGATCATCTCCAGGCCGAAGCGCAGCCGGGCCACCGGCGTGCGCAATTCGTGGGACACCGCCCGCACCAGCTCGCGCTGCATGGTCAATGAACGCTGCAGGTGTTCGGCCATGCCGTTGAAGGCCTCGGCCAGGCGCCCCACCGAGTCGGCGTCGCCGGCCGGCACGCGGGTATCGAGGCTGCCCTGGGCAATGCGCGTGGCCGCCACCTCCAGGCCCGACACACGCCGTTCCAACTGGCGCACCAGCAGGTAGACCACCAGGCCGATCAGGCACAGGCCGAGGAAGGCGATCAGGATCAGCAACTGCGGTGGATACGGGTTGAGCTGATACAGCGGGCCGATCTCCAGCACCCAGGGCGAGCCGGACAGCCCCGCGAACACGCGGATCGAATCGCCGTCCCGGCCCAGGGCCATCACCGTGTCGCCCTCCTCCACCCGGCGGCGCTGGTCGTCGTCCAGGGCGGCGCGCTCGATGCGCTGCAAGGCGATGTCGAAGCCGAAACCCTTGCTCTGGCGCAGCTGCGCCAGGCGCGCCTGCTGCTCGGTCACCGGGTAGCGCACCAGCTCGTCAGCCAACAGGTAAAGCGTGGCACGGGCCAGCTGCTCACTGATCTGCTTGACCTCGGCCACCAGCAGCAGATCCTCGTGGCCGACCCGACGCAATACCCGGGCGGCATGCGGGCCGGTCTTCTCCACCACCACCAGGTCGCGGTACAGCCGCGCCCGCTGCCCACCGTCGAGGGTGAACGCCGACAGCGGCTGCAGGTCCAGCGGCACGCCGAGCAGGCGCTCCCAGATCACCAGCGAACGGGTGCGCTCCACCGCGTTCTGTTGCGCCAGGTTGTCGGCCATCAGGCTGAAGGTACCCTGGGCCAGGCGCTCGCGGTGCTGGCCGGCGCGGATTTCGTTGAGCAGGTGCAGGCTGAGCACGCCGAGTACGGCCACCAGCACCAGCACCGCGAGCATGCCGCCATAGATGCGCAGGAAGATCGAGTTCATGGCGCCTCGCCGACGAACAGGTAGCCCTTGCTGCGCAGGGTCTTGATCAGCCGCGGGTTGATCGGGTCGTCGCCGATCTTGGGGCGGATCTTGGAGATGCGCACATCGATGGAGCGGTCCTGGCCGTCGTAGCCGACACCGCGCAGCGAGGTGAAGATCTCCTCGCGGGACAGCACCCGCCCGGCGTTGCTGGCCAGCAGCCAGAGCAGGTCGAACTCGGCGCCGGTCAGCTCGATCAACTGGCCGCTCAGGCGCGCCTCGCGCTGGCGGCTGTCTATATGCAGCGGGCCGAAGCTCAGCTCCTGGCGCCGCTCCGGGGCCTCGCTGCGGCGCAGCAGGGCATTGATGCGCGCCAGCAGCACGCGCGGGCGCACCGGTTTGCAGACATAGTCATCAGCGCCCAGGTCCAGGCCCTGGATCTGGTCCAGCTCGTCGCTGCGGGCGGTGAGCATTAGAATTGGGCCGGCGTACTGGCCACGCACCCGGCGGCAGATGCTCAGGCCGTCCTCGCCGGGCAGCATCAGGTCGAGGATCACCAGGTCCGGCTGACTGTCGATGATGCGCCGGGCGGCACGGCCGCCATCGCCCTCCACCGCCACCTCGAAGCCATTGGCCTGGAGGTACTCGGCAGTGAGCTCGGCGAGGCGCTGGTCGTCCTCGACGATGAGGATGCGGTTGATTGGCTGGTCCATGGCCTTACCCTTCTTCTGGTTTTTGTCGGGCCTTGCTGTTGGCTGTAGCGGCCTCATCGCGGGGCAAGCCAGTACAACCCTTTGATTCCAGCGAAAATACACCTTCACCAAAGCGCAACATCAGCCCCGGATACTACGTCCCGCCCCCACCCCTGCCAACCACCCAGAACGCCCCACGACTGAACCGTTTTTTGTGATAGGGTGCGCGCCCGAAAAAATCTCTGCGATGGCGTAGCACAGGCAAAAAATAGTGCAAACCTCTTGGGACAAGGGCTACAGCGAATACCCACGGATCACTCACAAAGTACCCACAAGTTATCCACAGGCGCTCACCTTGCAAAGCCCCCGAGACCGCATTATCTTGTATCCCTATCGCAGCGAACCACTAGATGTTGGGTTTCGCGCAAAATCACAAACACAAGTCGCCAGGCAAATTCAAGCGAATTTACCGACTGAACTTAACGTGATTTCAACAGCCAAACCGCTCCTGCGGAGGGCGACCGAGGCAAGCCGCAGACGGCCTTGTTCGGGTATGAGTGTTGCAGGCAGTGCCTCCCACTCATCAGCAACAGATTTTGGGTACGCCCAGAACCTTTGACTTCGGCCAGGGAGCGGCAGGTTATTGCCCCTTATTCCTGAGTCTGTCCCGAAGTCGGTAAGCCCGAGCGGGCGTATGCGCGTGCATGACGCCTCCCCGCCCAGGCCATCGAGCAAGTGGACGGAACGGTGGGCGCCCCAACAAGGCGCCTGAACAAACTAGAAACTGTGGAGACACCCACCCATGCAAACCGACACAACTCGCGAGAACCCGCAGGGCAAAGCGCCGCAGGCCGCCGATTCCAATCAGGATCTGGCAGCCACCGCGCCTGGCCAACTGCGCGTGATCAAGCGCAACGGCACTGTCGTCCCCTACACCGACGACAAGATCACCGTGGCCATCACCAAGGCGTTCCTCGCAGTTGAAGGCGGCACCGCCGCCGCCTCGTCGCGCATCCACGACACCGTCGCGCGCCTGACCGAGCAGGTCACCGCCACGTTCAAGCGTCGCATGCCATCGGGTGGCACCATCCACATCGAAGAAATCCAGGACCAGGTCGAACTGGCCCTGATGCGTGCCGGCGAGCAGAAAGTCGCCCGCGACTACGTGATCTACCGCGACCAGCGTGCCAAGGAGCGTGCTACCCGCTCCAACGCCGAAGCCGTGGTCGAGCCGCACCCAAGCATCCGCATCACCCTCGCCGACGGCAGCCTCGCGCCTCTGGACATGGCCCGCCTGAACACCATCATCAGCGAAGCCTGCGAAGGCCTGGCCGAAGTCGATGGCGACCTGATCCAGCGCGAAACCCTGAAGAACCTGTACGACGGCGTGGCCCTGAAGGACGTCAACACCGCCCTGGTGATGACCGCCCGTACCCTGGTCGAGCGCGAGCCGAACTACTCGTTCGTCACCGCCCGCCTGCTGATGGACACCCTGCGCGCCGAAGGCCTGGGCTTCCTGGGCGTGGCCGACAGCGCCACCCACCACGAGATGGCCGACCTGTACGCCAAGGCCCTGCCGGCCTACGTCGAGAAAGGCGTCGAGTTCGAACTGCTCGACCCGGCGCTGAAAGGCTACGACCTGGAGCGCATGGGCAAGGCGATCAACCACGAGCGCGACCAGCAGTTCACCTACCTGGGCCTGCAGACCCTGTACGACCGCTACTTCATCCACAAGGATGGCGTGCGCTTCGAGCTGCCGCAGGTGTTCTTCATGCGCGTGGCCATGGGCCTGGCGCTGGAAGAGAAAGACAAGGAAGCCCGTGCGATCGAGTTCTACAACCTGTTGTCGTCCTTCGACTACATGGCCTCGACCCCGACCCTGTTCAACGCCGGCACCCTGCGCCCGCAATTGTCCAGCTGCTACCTGACCACCGTGCCGGACGACCTGTCGGGCATCTACCACGCGATCCACGACAACGCCATGCTGTCGAAATTCGCTGGTGGCCTGGGCAACGACTGGACCCCGGTGCGCGCCCTGGGCTCGTACATCAAGGGCACCAACGGCAAGTCGCAAGGCGTCGTGCCGTTCCTGAAAGTGGTCAACGACACCGCCGTCGCCGTGAACCAGGGTGGCAAGCGCAAGGGCGCCGTGTGTGCCTACCTGGAAACCTGGCACCTCGACATCGAAGAATTCATCGAGCTGCGCAAGAACACCGGTGATGACCGTCGTCGTACCCACGACATGAACACCGCCAACTGGATCCCTGACCTGTTCATGAAGCGCGTCTTCGATGACGGCAAGTGGACCCTGTTCTCGCCATCGGAAGTGCCTGATCTGCACGACCTGACCGGCAAGGCCTTCGAAGAGCGCTACGAGTACTACGAAGCCCTGACCGAGTACAACAAGATCAAGGTGTTCAAGACCATCCAGGCCAAAGACCTGTGGCGCAAGATGCTGTCGATGCTGTTCGAGACCGGCCACCCATGGCTGACCTTCAAGGACCCGTGCAACCTGCGCTCGCCCCAGCAGCACGTGGGCGTGGTCCACAGCTCGAACCTGTGCACCGAGATCACCCTGAACACCAACAAGGACGAGATCGCGGTCTGCAACCTGGGCTCGATCAACCTGCCGAACCACATCGTCGATGGCAAGCTGGACACCGCCAAGCTGCAACGCACCGTGAACACCGCCGTGCGCATGCTCGACAACGTGATCGACATCAACTACTACTCGGTGCCGCAAGCGCGTAACTCGAACTTCAAGCACCGCCCGGTCGGCCTGGGGATCATGGGCTTCCAGGACGCGCTGTACCTGCAGCACATCCCGTACGGCTCGGACGCTGCCATCGAGTTCGCCGACAAGTCGATGGAAGCGGTCAGCTACTACGCGATCCAGGCTTCCTGCGACCTGGCCGACGAGCGCGGCGCCTACGAGACCTTCCAGGGTTCGCTGTGGTCCAAGGGCATCCTGCCGCTGGACAGCCAGCAGATCCTGATCGAGGCCCGTGGCCAGAAGTACATCGACGTCGACCTGACCGAAAGCCTGGACTGGGCACCGGTGCGCGAGCGCGTGCAAAAAGGTATTCGTAACTCGAACATCATGGCCATCGCGCCGACCGCGACCATCGCCAACATCACCGGCGTGTCGCAGTCCATCGAGCCGACCTACCAGAACCTGTACGTGAAGTCGAACCTGTCGGGCGAATTCACCGTGATCAACCCGTACCTGGTCCGCGACCTGAAGGCCCGCGGCCTGTGGGACTCGGTGATGATCAACGACCTGAAGTACTACGATGGTTCCGTGCAGCAGATCGAGCGTATCCCGCAAGAGCTCAAAGACCTGTACGCCACCGCGTTCGAAGTCGAGACCAAGTGGATCGTCGATGCCGCCTCGCGTCGCCAGAAGTGGATCGACCAGGCCCAGTCGCTGAACCTGTACATCGCCGGCGCTTCGGGCAAGAAGCTGGACGTGACCTACCGCATGGCCTGGTACCGTGGTCTGAAGACCACCTACTACCTCCGTGCCCTGGCCGCGACCAGCACCGAGAAGTCGACCATCAACACCGGCAAGCTCAACGCCGTGTCGAGCGGCGGCGACAGCGCCCCGGTCCAGGCCGCGGGCCCTGCCCCGGTACCGAAGGCCTGCGCCATCGACGAGCCGGATTGCGAAGCCTGCCAATAAGGCCTTCGCAGCGCTGAGCTGAACATGCCGCCTCAATCGCCCTCACGGGTGGCTGAGGCGGCATTTTTTTGCGCCCCGACATCCCCCTGCGGGAGCGGTGCGTGGGAGCGGGCTTGCCCCGCGATAGGGCCCCTACAGGCAATACACCCCCTAGGCCCTGACCAAGATCAAAACACCATATGTAGCGCCTAACAAAAAAAATCACACTACATATAGGATCTAGTCCCATTTAGGGCTAGACTCTTACCCCGTGACGAACCACCGGTATCCAGTGAACGGAAGCACGTAATGCAGGTCGAAAATTTACCGCCCTGCGCCCCCTGCGCCGCCCCGATCCAAAGTGATTTCCGGTATACTTCGCGGCCCCAAAAAGGGATGAGCCAATGATCGACTGCGTGAAGCAAGCCCCCGGGGCCACACCGCAGGTTTTATCGTTGCCGTACAGCTTCCAGGTGCCCTGCCCCCTCGCCCGAGTGCAGGCCAGGCGCCGACCCGAACACCTTCAAACGTGACGAGAGCCCGCTCTCACTGCTTGCCGCAGCGCCCGTTGGCGTCGCGCCGTACAGGCATCACTTCAAAATCCAACCGGTTGCCCCGCGCAACCCTCTAGCAGGAGCCAGGACCATGCTGAGCTGGGACGAATTCGACAAAGAAGACGGTGAAGTCGCCGCCAAAGGCAACACCCCCGCGCAGGCCGCAGCCGCCACCACCCTCGACAAGCTCGACAGCGCCGGCGGTGCCGCCGCCCTGGAAGCCCGTGCCGCCACCGCCGCCGACTCCGACGCCGTCAAGCGCGCCAAGGCTGCGCTGGACGCCCTGGACATCGCTGAAGGCCTGGCCGAGCTGGAAGGCTCCTCGGCCCGTGTCGCGGTCGATGAAAAGCGCATGATCAATTGCCGCGCCGACCTCAACCAGCTGGTCCCGTTCAAGTACGACTGGGCCTGGCAGAAGTACCTCGATGGCTGCGCCAACCACTGGATGCCGCAAGAGGTCAACATGACCGCCGACATCGCCCTGTGGAAGAGCATGGACGGCCTGACCGAAGACGAGCGCCGCATCGTGATGCGCAACCTCGGCTTCTTCTCCACCGCCGACTCGCTGGTTGCCAACAACCTGGCCCTGGCCGTGTACCGCCTGATCACCAACCCGGAGTGCCGCCAGTACATCCTGCGCCAGGCCTTCGAAGAGGCGATCCACACCCACGCCTACCAGTACTGCATCGAGTCGCTGGGCATGGATGAAGGCGAGATCTTCAACATGTACCACGAGATCCCGTCGGTCGCGAAAAAAGCCGCCTGGGGCCTGAAGTACACCCGTGCCATCTCGGACCCGGAGTTCAACACCGGCACCGTCGAGACCGACAAAGAGCTGCTGCGCAACCTGATCGCCTACTACTGCGTCCTGGAAGGCATCTTCTTCTACTGCGGCTTCACCCAGATCCTGTCCATGGGCCGCCGCAACAAGATGACCGGCGTCGCCGAGCAGTTCCAGTACATCCTGCGCGACGAGTCCATGCACCTGAACTTTGGCATCGACGTGATCAACCAGATCAAGATCGAGAACCCGCACCTGTGGGATGCCGCGATGAAGGAAGAGGCTACCCAGATGATTCTGCAGGGTACCCAGCTGGAGATCGAATACGCCCGTGACACCATGCCACGCGGCGTGCTGGGCATGAACGCGGCGATGATGGAGGATTACCTCAAGTTCATTGCTAACCGTCGACTGACCCAGATTGGTCTGAAGGAAGAGTATCCGGGGACGACTAACCCGTTCCCTTGGATGAGTGAGATCATGGACTTGAAGAAGGAGAAGAACTTCTTTGAGACTCGGGTGATTGAGTATCAGACTGGTGGGGCGTTGAGCTGGGATTGACGCTTATTTGAATAAAAAGGCTGCCCAAGGCAGCCTTTTTATATTCGGAAACCATTCATCTTCAAAACTTAGCAACACGAAAAGCCATTAGTTAAAACCACATTATCTCATAACGACCATTGGATGCCCTCTGAAATGAGGTGACCCAGGGAACCTTGAATAGCAAACCCTCCGCCGCTCATTTGAAGGCTTCTGCAACCCATAAATACTTTCCATACTAAAGAATGATTGCAACCCATCCCCACCCATTACAAAACCACTATACCCATTTTGAATAAGATTAAGTAACTCTCCCTCGTAGCGGTCGCCACAAATAAAGCAAAGATCCGATAACGACCTTACAAGCTCCCCGGCAGTAGGTCGTGCCTTTAAGTCAGATTGCAAACAACTTTCAACTATCAACTGCAGTTGCTCTGAAAGAATCTTATACTGAGGATTACTCGTCATAAAGCCTGGCCAAGCGGCACGCTGTCCAGTCTTAACATTTACAGCCGCCTCTAAATACACACCAAACGGGTAGTCTCCAGTCAGCACTCTAAACATCAAAGCGCCAAGTGACCAGATATCTGTACTTTTCCCTGGATGATCCCCAGGAGAGCGGAACATCATTTCTGGCGCCATATAAGGCAGCGCCCCTTTAATAGTGCCCGAGGTTGAATTTGTCAGATCACCACCATCTTTTGCAGCCTCATCCAACACCTCCTTGGTAAAAGTAGCAATACCAAAGTCTGTTATTTTTAGCTGATGAAGATTCACTCCTGGACCGACAATTATATTACTAGGTTTCAAATCACGATGAATGACATCTACGTAATGGGATGCGGCAACACCCTTTGCCAAATGGAGAAATACTCGTGCCCCGAGATGAGGATCTACCGCTCCAAACTCCTCAATTACCTTTTCAAGCGTCCGCCCAGGAACATACTCTTCAATCAGGTAAGCTTTTCCTTCATCCTCAAAATAATCTAATGTTTTTGCGACATTATGATGATTTACCTTTGCCGCAATAATTGCACTTTGACTGAATCGCCTCAGAACCTGGCCTGCCTGAGGTGTTTTAAGCGCAACTTCACACTGTAATAAATGGTCTTTAGCAAGAAATACATCTTGCATCCCACCCTTCCCAACATGCCTTAAAATCTCATATCGCTGGGCTACAATATGGCTCATACCAAAACCTCCGGATTTGAGACATCGAATGTCACAAACCTTCTCTTACCCGCCGCTCCGAATGTAATGACACAACATCCTGGAACTAAATCCCCAGGAGAAACCCTGGTATTATTCAAATAAACCGCACCACTAGTCGCTTCCACTTTAAAGTCAAAGCCATCATAAACTATAGTTATCTCGCCGACATCCTGAGCTCTCAAACCAATCTTCTTATTCTCAGCATCAAGTTGATGAACCTTTCCGCTCATCACAACTAGAGCCTTATGCTTATTTTTCAAAAGGTGCTTCGCCAACATACGAGCCACCTCGCTCATGACAGGCCTCTCAGCAGGCTCTTTACTCAGGCATGCTGAAATCATAAGCAATATATCTTCGTGCAAACCTTTCAAATGGCAGGAAACACCGTCAATATCTTCTCTTCGATTCCTCAGCTTACTCACAAGAGAAAAATCTCTATTCACAAGTGAGACACAGAGAACCCCAAATGCATAAACATCGACGGCCTTTGTGAAAGATATTGGCTTCTGCGCCCATAGTTCAGGAGCCATGTATGCCGCAGTACCAATAACACTAACCGTTTTTGCCTCATCTTCGAAACGAGACAGCCCGAAGTCAAAAATCTTTACAACGCCATCATGATCAATTCGAATATTTTCTGGCTTAATGTCTCGATGAATAATCCCAACATCATGAATATCTGACAGACCCGAAGCAATCTGCCACAAAACCCTTAAATACTCTACACCTACTTCGTAGCTTCCAGGCTCTAAATCCTTGCCATCTATATACTCCAATACAATACCAACTTCCGAAACACCCCGATCACTTAAATTAACAACATCATATAACTGCACCACGTTTTTTGAACGAAGCTTAGCCAACGACATCTGCTCATCAACAATCCTGCGAGTATCCACCCCTGGCTGGAGCCGTTTCATAACAACGCGACGCTGCAGGTTAGTGTCAAAACACTGTACTACCTCCCCCATTCCACCGGCAGCTCCACCCGATGACACCTCGTACCTATTTGCGACTAACATCTCCACCCTCCGAAGCAGAGCCACCGTTAATCTCTACATCTAACTCAAATTCATGAGAAGCTCTCTTTTTCACCTTAGAAGACTTAATCTTCTTTGTGCGCTGGCTCTCATTCTTCGTTAGAGATTCGTCCTTCCTTCCATGCAATCCAAGCTCATGCTGAATCAGTGCAAGATTGCTCTTTGGAACTATTACTTCGGCGAATGACACATGCCCAAAAGCATCCCAAAGCTCCACCGAATCAGGTTCCGACTCTAAGACCTTAACCTTAAGCCCAGGCAGATCCATGAGGGCAGATGAGGCGTTATCTGGGCTACCACACCACCGTGACAGAGCGGAGATTCTTTCTGACGCAGATTTAATGTCAGGTGAATAGTACAAAATATCGTCAAACGTTTTGGAATCGACGTAATGCACCCCATCAGTTGTAATCGCAATACTTTGAGCGTCTGACGAGACATCTACTAAGTGAGGTGAAATCCCTGCCCCCATCCCGGCAAACTGAAGCAGTTCCCGCCCATGTCCGCCAACTGCCTCTTGTAGAGAATCATCTGTAGTCAATCGTTTGGTTCTGCCTCCGCCACCAAACTCATAGGCCCTTGAGTCGCCGACATGTACAATTAAAGCTCTCCCTTCGTCATCTACGATCAACCCTGTTAAGGTAGCCCCCCCTCTCCCCTCAAAAGCATGATTAACTCGATCATTAGCCTCCAATATAGAAAACTTCACCCGCGATTGGAGGTTGAAATCTCTATATGCTAACAGCGAGCTAAAGAAGCTTGCTATAGCCAACTCAGCACACTTATCTCCTTCCTGCATCCCTCCCATACCATCAGCCAGTACAACAGCCAAAATCCCACGACCACCATTTACTGCTCCAAGCCTGAGCATTGCTGCTCTGTCTTGATTGCTTTTCCTTTGAAGTCCTATATCTGTACTAATAATTACTGGAATGTCGTAACATGACTGAACACCACGACCTGGCACCTTTCTTGATAACCACTTCCTTATAGACTCGCTTAATAGTATTCCCACTTCTCCTCCTTATGATTCGAATCCACTTAACCTCTACCAAATTGAATAGACAACCCCTAAGCAAAGCCATTAAATAGCCATCAGACTAGAATTTTTTCTGATCGTTTGTCTACACCTTGGCATTAGAAACTCTAGCCATTTACGGAAATCTCCTACACGAAAGCTATTGACCTTATCGAGTGTGGCACCTAGATTTGCCGTCGGCGCCTAAGAAACGCCTCACGTAGCGGTCGTTCCGCCCCGACAGATGCGGTTTTTTTGTGCCCGTGGTCTAATCCTGCGCGCGAAAAACGTGTTATGTCGGGAGTGGACCAATACAAGACCCGAAAGGGAAATACGTCCGGCCTCTACGTGGGTTTTCTTAACTCCCGACACCCAGCCCTAAGAAAGCTGGCAATCACGTAGAGGTAAAGGAAATGCCTATCGAGACCGTTCGCAGGCCTTTCGCACATGCGTCCCGCCTATTCCACTCCCTCAGGACCAGGGAGGCCAGCCATGACTGACCTCCACGACTCCACCCTCTTCACCCGCCACAACCGTCCTCTCCACACCCTCTGGCTCGAATCCCAAGCCTGGTTCTGCGCCCACGAACTCGGTCGGATGACCGGGCGCTTCTTCGACGAACACTGCATCCGCAAGCTTGACCCGGACCAGCATCGCACCGTGCAGCTGCTGCGCTACGGCCAGTACAGCGAGACCACCATGGTCAGCGAGTCCGGTGCCTATACCCTGCTGGCCCATCACCACATTCCGGAAAACCGCCACCTGCGGCACTGGCTGACCCATGAGGTGGTGGCGGTGCTGCGCGATGGGCAGGACTCGGCGCTGGAAGACCTGCCTCGCCTGGGCAGGATGTGCTGGCCGGGTGGGCATACGGCGAGTCTGTTGTATTGGCAGAGTGAACCTTGGGTACGAATGCGGGATATGCCGGTGGTGATGGCGGCGGAGTTACCCGTGGTGGTGCCCGAGCGGCGCAAGCTGAGCTGGAAGGAATGTGCGCAGCGGGCGTTGCGGTTGCATGGGGTTGGCGATTGAACCCTGCGATCCACTGAAAGGGCTGCCATGCAGCCCTGTTCAATCCTGCCCTGATTTCTTCCGGATGCGCTGGCGCTTGGCACCAAGCTCATAGCGAGCGATGTCGGCTATGCACTCCACCTTCGGCAAAAACAGCGCCTCAAGCTCTTTTCTTCGACCTAGAACCATCGCCACTCGGATCAGATTTTCAAAACCGACATTTCGTCCCGTTTCAAGGTTGGACACAGTATTGGTGCCGATGCCAGCACGAGCAGCCACTTCCGCTTGCGACATCTGTTGAGCGAGCCGCTCGGTGCGCAAGCGCTCGCACAAGGCCCTCATGAGCTCGCTGGGTTTAGTAAGACTTAAATCCAACTTCATGCGTGTTATCTCGAGAAATCGCAGTTAAGGCACAAAATATTGGATTAAGTATTCCTCTGCCAGAAAGGGGTCGTCTTTCTGAATGGTCTGACAACACCGTAAGACTCAGGCAGATTTCGAAGGAGGATTTCTGATGGCTGGGGCGTGGGAGCGGCGCTGCGCCGCAGGAGATTGCACCGCAAAGCCGGTGCTCCCCTTCGCGGGGCAAGCCCGCTCCCACGCCCTTATCGGCTCACAATGGCCTTAGTGAGCAACATCCAGCGGCATCCGGTACTCGATCACCCCCGGCTTCTCGGCAATCCAGTCATACAACCGCTGCGCAGTCCGGTTGGTCTCCTGGGTATGCCAGTACAGCCGGTCGCACTGCTGCTGCCGGGCCTGGTCCTGGACGAACTCGATCAGTTGCTTGCCGATCATCCGCCCGCGGGCGCTCGGGCACACGAACAGGTCTTCCAGGTAGCAGAAGTCGTTGCGTCCCCAGGTCGAGCGGTGGAACACATAGTGGACGAAGCCGAAGAGCTGTTCGCCGTCGGTGGCCACGGCGCAGTGCATGGGTTCGGCCGGGTCGAAGAAGCGGGCCCAGGTGCGCTCGGTGATGGCTGGGCCCAGGTCTACCTGGTAGAAGGCCTGGTATTGCGCCCAGTAGTCGAGCCAGGGCTGAAGGTCGGTTTGCTTCACTTCGCGGATGAAAACGGGCAGTTGGGTGGTGGTCATGGTTGGAACCCCTTTGGGACAAGACTGCGTGAATTAGTGAGGGGGCCGGCCTGCCCGTAGCGCTTGCCTTCCTTGGTGGTTGCTTGCGGGCTTGGGTTTTATAGCGGATAAATGGTTGGTTTTTACCTGCCAATTGCTTGGTAATGGCCAGACCACTTTGGGGTTCTGGATGGGCGTTAGGCTTGAGATTGCCGGGGCTGCTTTGCAGCCCTTTCGCGACACAAGGCCGCTCCCACAGGGGTTCGCGGTCGCCTGTGGGAGCGGTCTTGCCGGGGCGCCGGACCGGTCGGAAAGGGGTGCGAAGCGGCCCCGGCATTGGCAGTTATTAATCTAATCCACCAGCCAGGGAATCAGGCCAATGTTCAAACACGCGCAGCTGGAATCGGTGAAAGCCTGGATCAACGACCCCGCACACGGCGCGCTGGCCTTGCATGTGCGTATTCAACGGGCAATCCGCCAGCTGATCCTCGACGGCGCACTGCCGGTGGGTAAGGCGCTGCCCGCCTCGCGCCCGCTGGCCCAGTCCCTGGGCGTCTCGCGGGATACCGTGGAGTCGGCCTACAGCCAGTTGCACGCCGAAGGCTTTATTGAACGGCGCGTGGGCAGCGGCAGCTTCGTGTCGCAACGGGCCCGGTGCCTGCCGTCGCGCAAGCGCCAGCGTCCGGCACATCAGCAAGCCCCGGTACAGTTGAGCCGCCGAGCTGAAGCCGTGTTGCACAGCGGTGGCGTCCACAACTTCCAGTCGCCCCGCCCCTTCGCCCCAGGCGTGGCCGAAACCCGGCACTTCCCCCTGGCCATCTGGGAGAAGCTGGAGCGGCAGGTGTACAAGGAATACGGCACGCGGGCGCTGGAGCACAGCGAGCCGCAGGGCATGGCCCCCTTGCGTAGGGCAATCGCCGACTACCTCAACCTCGAGCGCGGGGCCCAGGCATCCGCCGAGCGCATCCTGATCCTCACCAGCTCGCAGCAGGCCCTTGGTCTGTGCGCCCAGGTACTCATGGACGCAGGCGACCAGGTCCTGGTCGAAGACCCGCTGTACCAGGGCACCCGCAGGGCTGTCACCGCCGCCGGCCTGGCATGCGTGCCGGTCCCGGTGGACGCGCGCGGCCTGCAGGTGGACGCCATGGCCCGGCTGGCGCCGGATGCCCGGGCGGTGTTTCTTACCCCTTCGCACCAATACCCGACCGGCGCGACCCTGGCGCTGGACCGGCGCCTGCTGGCGATCGAATGGGCGCGCCAGCAACAAGCCTGGATCATCGAGGACGACTACGACAGCGAGTTCCACTACGCCGGCCGCCCCACCGCCTGCGTGCAGGGCCTCGACCCACACGACCGCACGCTGTACATCGGCACCTTCACCAAATCGCTGTTCGCCGGCCTGCGCATCGGCTACCTGCTGCTGCCGCCCCAGCTCGTCGCGCCGATGACCGCCGCCCGCACGCTGCAGGATGGGCATAACGCCTCCATCGCCCAGCTGACTCTGGCCCGCTTCATGGAAGGCGGGCACTTCAACGCCCATGTGCGGGCCATGCGCGCGCTCTACGCCGAGCGCCGGGATGTGCTGGCGGATCTGCTACGCAGGCACCTGGGGGCGTTTCTCGTGCCGCAGGTGCCCGCCGGCGGGCTGCAGATGCCCTGCCATTTCGTGCAGGGCTTGCCTGAA
This sequence comes from Pseudomonas mosselii, assembly GCF_003205295.1. GTDB lineage: Bacteria > Pseudomonadota > Gammaproteobacteria > Pseudomonadales > Pseudomonadaceae > Aquipseudomonas > Aquipseudomonas mosselii_B. The sequence continues at coordinate 15,467 of NZ_QJRP01000007.1, read as the reverse complement.
GACGCCGTGGTCAGGGCGGCACGCGGGGTGGGGATCGATCTGTTGGGGCTGGGCAGCTTGTACGCGGTGCCGAGGAACGATGCCGGCTTGTTGATGGGGTTTGCAGCGCTGACGCCCGCTGAGATGAGGGAGGCGGTGGTGAAACTGCAGAAGGTGCTGGCAGGTTTGGCCAGATAACCACGCTGCGTGCAAGCAGTACGGTCAAAACCCATGCGGAATGCGACCAGAATGCCCGATCCACGTAATGCCTCGGATTGCAGGCATTAACGGCCAATATTGCAGTCAGTGCCCAGAAATCCAGGCATTGGCGTGAGAGGTAGTGCGAACAGGTGCCTCTAATGCCACGAGCCAGGGGCTGTATTGAAAATCCCCCACTCCCTGTATCTATTACGGTCTCTCCCTTCCCTCCACCATCCCTTCCACACTCATCTGGATGGCTAAAGGAACCCGCATCATGGCTGCCCTGCTGCTGCAAATGTCCCCCATTGGCCTGGTGATCGCCCTGATCCTGCTGCTGCGCCGCCCACCCGTGCAGGCCGCGCTGGCCGGCGTGGCCGGTGTCTTGCTGCTGTGGGGGCTGGGCGCCGCGCAGCCGCTGTCGGCGGCGGTGTCCGGCGCCATCCTGCAAGACACGCTGATCCTGTTCCTCAGCACCGCCTGCGTGATCGTCCCGGGGCTGGCCTTCGTCATCCTGGTCGAACGCGCCAACGCCCCGCAGGCGATCGGTGCCTGGGTGCGGGAGCTGGGCTGGACGCCGCCGATGCAGGTGATCTTCATCGTGCTGGGCCTGGCGCCGCTGCTGGAGGCGATGACCGGGTTCGGCGTATCGCTGATCGCCACGGTGCCGCTGCTGATGGGGCTGTTTTCCCGCCAGGTCGGCATGAAGATGGCGCTGGCCGGCATGGTGGTGATGCCCTGGGGCACGCTGGGGCTGGCCACGGTGATCGGCGCGCTGCTGGCCCATGTGCCGGCGCAGGAACTGGGCAGCCATTCGGCGCTGGTCAGTGCCCCGGTGTTCCTCGGCCTGGCCGCCGTGGCGCTGGTGCTGGCGGGGATTCGCAGTCTGCAGGCTTGGCTGGGGTTGGCGCTGGTCTCGTTGCTGTTCAGCGCGGTGCTGTATGCGGTCAACCGCTGGATCGGGCCGGAGGCGTCGGGCGTGCTGGCTGGGTTGGCGGTGGCCGGCGTGGGCCTGGGGATGTCCTGGGCGCGGCGCGGGGCGCTGGTGCGCTGGCCGCAGGCGGCATGGCCGTACCTGGCCCTGCTGGCGGTGATTATCATCTCGCGGGGGCTGTTCCTGCTGTCGGGGTGGGACGGGCTGTGGGTGGTGCATGGCACCAACGTGTCGTGGAAGCCACTGGCTTCGCCGGGGCTGGCCTTGCTGCTGGTGGTGCTGATGATGGTCGGGCGCCAGGGCGCGGGCTTCCCATGGCAGGCGCTGGTCACCCGGGTGCGGTTCCCGGTGGCGACAATATTCCTGTTCCTGCTGCTGTCGCAGGTGATGGTCAAGGCCGGTTTCCTGGTCGAGGCGCAACGCGCGCTGCAAGCGATGTCGGGTGTGTCGCTGGCTTCGACGGTATCTCTGCTGGCCGGGCTGGCCGGTTACGTCACGGGTTCCAATGTCGGCGGCACCACGCTGGTGATGCCGTCCATCGCTGCGCTATCCAGCGTCCACGGCCCCTGGCTGGCGGCCATGGCCAACAGCGCCGCAGGCCATGGCGCGCTGGGCTCACTGTCGATCCTGTCGCTGATCATCGGGCTGGCCGGGGCGAACCGTGAGGAAGAGCACGGACTGATCCGCTTCGGCTTTGCCTTGGTGCTGCTGAACATCGTCATCGTGGCTGCAACCGGCGTGGTTTTGCTCTACCTTTCGGGAGCCCCCGCCTGAGACGACACAAGGCCCCCATGGACCGGAACCCCAAGCCCGACAAACGCTGGCACACCGTCAACGCCTGGCTGCTGCGCCAGATCGACAGCGGCGAATGGCCCAGCGGCACGCAACTGCCCTCGGTGCGCGAGCTGGCGCGGCTGTTCGACAGCAGCATCGCCACCGTGCAGCGGGCCCTGGCGGAGCTGGAGGCCAATGCCTATGTGCAGGCCACGCCGCGGATCGGCTATTTCGTCGCCAAGGGCGCGGCCCAGGTACAGGGGTTCGACCTGGCTAGCGTCACCGTCAACGTCAACCACGCGGTGGTCGCCATGCTCGCCCAGGCGGCCAGCAACACCGCGCTGTCGTTGAGCTCGGCAGTGCTGCACGACGAGCTCACGCCCCAGGTGCTGCTGAACAAGTGCCTGGCGACGCTGGCCGCCAAGGCCGGCCTACCCTTGGCCGGCCTGATCGCTCCGCCGGGCCTGGTCTCGCTGCGCCGGCGCATCGCCGGGCTGATGCTGCAACGCGGCGTGGCCTGCGGGCCGGACGATATCCTGGTGACCTCGGGCGACACCGTGGCCCTGGAGCTGGCCCTCGAAGCCGTCGCCCGGCCGGGCGCCACGGTGGCCATCGAGACACCTACCTACTACGGCATCCTGCAGACCATCGAACGCCTGGGGATGCGCGCCCTGCCCATCCGCACCCACGCCGACAGCGGCATGGACCTCGAGCACCTGGAATGGGCCCTCAAGCGCGGCAAGGTCGATGTGGTGTTTCTCAACCCGACGCTGCAGAACCCACGGGGCTTCATCATGCCCGACGTGGCGCGGGCACAGCTGTCACAGTTGGCGCAGGCAGCGGATGTGCCGATCATCGAGGACGATATCTTCTTCGACCTGGTGGACGAGGCGCAGCGGCCCAAGGCGATCAAGCACTACGACAGCACCGGGCAGACTATCTATTGCTCGTCGTTCTCCAAGACCGTGGCGCCGGGGTACCGGGTTGGCTGGTGCGTGGCCGGACGGTACCGGGATGCGATCCTGGCACAGCTGTTTTCGCGCAACCTGGCGGTGTCGAGCCTGGCCCAGCGGGTGCTGGATGAGTTTATCGGGCGGGGGTACATGGAGGAGCACTGCGCGAAGCTGCGCGGGCGGCTGGTAGCGCAGACCGAGGTGATGGCGACGCTGGTGCAGTCGGTGTTTCCGACGGGGACACGGTATGTGGCGCCGCAGGGCGGGTTTATCCATTGGATCGAATTGCCGGAAGGGACGGACATGCTGGCGCTGCAACGGTTTGCGGCGGAGCGTGGCTGCAATGTCGGCGACAGCGGGATGTTCTTTGCCGATGGGGAATGTGGCACTGGGTTGCGGGTGTGCCTGGGGCGGGTGATAACGCCGGAGGTGATGGGCGGGTTGAGGGTACTGGCGGAGTGTGCGGCGCTTTCGAGGTCTTGATTACGCTTGAGGTACTTGGGGGCGCTGCGCGCCCCTTTCGCGACACGAGGCCGCTCCCACAGGGGAATACGTGCTCCTGTGGGAACAACTGTCTTCTTTGTGGAAGCTGACCCGGCCATGCCGGGCATCGCCAGAAAAACTGGGGTCCTACGGGTTTGGAGTGAAGCTCAGGCTTGGCGCGGTCCATGTGGGAGCGGCCTTGTGTCGCGAAAGGGCTGCGCAGCAGCCCCAGGTTCCGGAATCAAGCCAGATGTGCCTGGCTGCGCAAATGCTCGGCCAACATATCGATAAAGGTCCTCACCTTGGTCGAGCCATATTTGCTCTCCCGATGCAGGATATGGATCGGCCAGGGCGCTTCCTCGTATTCAGCCAGGATCACCTGCAAGCGCCCGGCCGCCACTTCGTCCGCCACCTGGTACGACAGCAGCCGGGCAATCCCGAGCCCGGCACTGGCCGCGGCGATGGCGGCGTCGTTGCTGGTCACGGTCAGGCGCGGCTTCATGCGAATCAGCGTCGGGTCGTCGATGGCGCCGAAGCGCCAGTCCGTGCGCGGTGACAGGGTCCCGGCGGCGATGACTTCGTGCTTCTGCAATTCCGAGGGATGGCGCGGCGTGCCGTGGCGTTCGAGGTACTCGGGCGAGGCGCACAACAACCGGCGCATCCTGCCCACGCGCAACGCCTTGAGGCCCGAATCGGGCAACTGGCCGATTCGCACCGCCACGTCCATGCCCTCCTCCACCAGGTTCACCACGCGGTCGAGAAAGTACGCCGACACATCCACCTCGGGGTACTGCTGCAGGTAACGGACGATGCACGGCATGACGAACTTCTTGCCGAACAGGATCGGCGCGGTCACCGCCAGGTCGCCCTTGGGCGCGGCGTTGATGCCGGCGGCGGCTTCGTTGGCCTCGACGATGCTGGCGAGGATATGCCGGGTGTCCTCCAGGTAGCGCCCGCCGGCCTCGGTCAGGCGCACGCTGCGGGTGGTGCGCAGCAGCAGCTTGACCCCGAGCTGTTCCTCCAGGGCGCTGACGGCGCGGGTCACCGCCGCCGGCGAGATGGCCAGGCGGCGGGCGGCGGCGGCGAAGCTTTCCAGCTCGCCCACGGCCACGAACACTTTCATCAGGTGGATCTGGTCCATGCCGCGCCCCACGCGTTGTCGTGGGGCGATTATCCCTGTGCGCACGCTAGAGCTCCAGCACCACGGCTTGCGCGCCGTCCTCGGCCTGGGCGGGGATGGCGCAGCAGATCAGCACGCTGCCGGCTTCGGGCAGTTCGGCAGGCGGGTTCGGGTAGTGGACCTGGCCGCTGACCAGCTTGGTCTTGCAGGTACCGCAGGAGCCCCCTCGGCAGCTGAACTCCGGCGACAGGCCACGGCTTTCCGCCAGTTCCAGCAGGGTGCCGCTGTCCGGCGCCCAACGCGCTTCCTTGGCGGAGCTGGCGAAGTACACCGGCACCGGCTCGCTGGCGGGTGGTGGCTGCTGCAGCGTCGGCTGGTTGTCGTCGGTGTGGCGGCGCAGTGTCGAGGGGCCGAAGGCTTCGGCATGGATGCGGGCGTCGGGCACATGCACGCCGCGCAGGCCTTCGTACAGGTCCTGGGTGAAGCTGGCCGGGCCGCAGAGGTAGAAGTCGTAGTCGTCCAATGCCAGCGTGGCCTTGATTTGCTCGATGCCCAGGCGGCTGGCGAATTGGTAGTCATGCCCTGGCACGGCCGAGGGCTCGGGCTGACTCAGGGCACGATGGATGCTCAGCAAGCCCTTGGCGTGTTGCTGGAGCGCGGCAAGCTCCTGCTGGAACGGCAAGTCGGCCAGTGTGCGCCCGCCATGAAAAAGGTAGATACGCCGCCCCAGCCCCTTGGCCAGTTGCTCACGGAGCATGGCAATCAACGGAGTGATGCCGACGCCCGCACCGATCAGCACAAGAGGCCGGTCGCTCTGCTGATCCAGGGTGAAGCTGCCCATGGGCTGGCGCACCTCCAGCCGATCGCCGACCTTCACCTGTTGGTGCAGATAGCGTGACGCCGGCCCCTGCGCCTTGACGCTGATGCGCAGGAAGCCATCGGACGGCGCGCTGGACAGGCTGTAGGTACGGATCAGCGGCGCCTCCCCATCGATGCGCAAACGCACGGGAATATGCTGGCCAGGGGCGAAGGCCACTGCGGCGCCATCCTCGGGTTGCAGATGGAACGAGCGGATATCGCGACTCTCCTGCTCGATGTGCAGTACCCGCCAGGTCAGCCATTGACGCTGCCGTTCGCGCTGTTGCAGGCGCTGCTCGGCTTCGCGCCAGGTGCCGGTCATCAGGCTGGTGGGTGCGTATTCCTGGAAGGCCCAGCGCAGCGACACGGCAGCCCGGCGCAGCACCACCTGCTCGATGTCCAGGGTCCAGATCCGCTCGGCGCCTTCGAAGGCGCTGATCAGCGGGCTGTCGAGAATCACCTCGGTACGACCGGAAACCTGCAGCACATCGCCCGTGGTGAAGTCGACGAACACCAGGCCAGCGACCGGGTTGACCAGCAGATTACCGAGGGTATTGAAATGCAGGTTGCCGGCGTAGTCGGGAATGGTCAGGCGATTGCCCTCGACCCTGACGAAACCAGGCCGGCCACCGCGATGGGACACGTCCACCGAGCGCTGGCCACCGTCTCGATCGACGTAGCTGGCGACAAAGAAGGTGTCGGCGCTCTCGATTATCGCGCGGGTCTCGGCATTGAGTTCCGCTGAGTCCCGGCGCCCCTGCGGCGGCTTGTCGACGCGGGTGTACTCGCGCAGCTGAATGTACTGCGGGCAGTTGCCGAACGACTGCTCGACCACCACCTCCAGCTGACCGGCGCCTGCCCTGCGGATCAGGCCATTGAGCCGATTGCGTCGCCGGGTATGCAGTTCGATTCCCAGCAAACCAATGGCACCGCCGTCCACCAGGCCCGGCGCGGCCGGGTCATCGGCGGCAAGCTCAGTGCCAATCAGCAGTTGCCGGGGATCGGGCGAGCTGACGAAGCCTTCCGCGCCTTCGAGCAGCGTCGCCCAAGGGGTGCCAGCGGCATCCACGGCACCGGCCACCAGGAACGGCAACTGCTGGTAGAACGCGCGATGCTGGTCGGGCATGAAGTCACGGATGACCTTCTGCCCGAACACCTCCATGCGCTCTGCAACACCGACGTGCTCCTGCAGCCGTTTTTCACCTGCATGCCAGGGCGATTGCATGGCGGCATACCTCGGGAGTCAGAGCGTGGTCTGCAAACCGATGACCGTACGTGGCATCGGCACGAAGCCCGGCAGCGCCTCGACACGGGCCAGCCAGGCGCGCACGTTGGGGTACGGCTCCAGCGACACGTTGCCTTCCGGCGCGTGGGCGATGTACGAGTAGTTGGCGATATCGGCGATGGTCGCCTGGCTACCGACCAGGAACGGGCCCTTGGCCAGTTCGGCGTCGATCACCTTGAGCAGGGTGTGGGCGCGGCCGATGACTTCGTCGGTGTTGAACGAGGCACCGAACACCGTCACCAGGCGTGCCGCCGCCGGGCCGAAGGCCAGTGGACCCGACGCCACCGACAGCCAGCGCTGCACACGGGCGGCACCGACCGGATCCGCAGGCAACCAGCGCTCACCGCCGTAGGCCTTGGCCAGGTAGACCAGGATGGCGTTGGAATCGGCGATGACGATGCCGTTGTCATCGATCACCGGCACCTGGCCGAAGGGGTTGATGGCGAGAAACTCTGGCTGCTTGTGCTCGCCCTTGGCCAGGTCGACGAAGACCAGCTCGGTGGGCAGTTCGAGCAGCGACAGCATCAGCTCGATGCGGTGGGCGTGGCCAGACTTGGGGAAGTTGTACAGCTTGATCGGGCTTGGCATGTGCGGGGCTCCGGATCAGCGCCGGGAGTGGCGCTGCTGGAGGACATGCTGCACTGGATCGCCCGACAGCAGAATCAGTGCCGGGAGCAATCCAGTATTTCGGCAGGTGAAATAATCACAATCACGGGGCAAGCCCGCTCCCACCCGCCCGCGCTTGCGATCTCAATGACGGTGCTGTTTCTGGTACAGATACAACCCCCGCGCCGCCTCGACCACCAGCGGTACACAGGCCTGATGCTCATCGAAGCTCATCGAGTCGAGCAGCTCGAAATTGTCTTCCAGCCCATGCAGGGAAATGGCCTTGAGCAGACGATCCTGCTCCGGCGGCAGCTCGCTCCACTCGGCTACCTGGGTACCGCGCATGTAGCCGAAGCACCACTCCTCGAGAATGATTGTCGGGCCCTCTTCGCTTTCGCCCTCCTCAAACTGAGGTTCGAAGTGTTCGAGGTCGTCGGCCAGCTCTTCCGCTACCTGGTTGGCATAACGCAGCATCAACGCAGTGTAGGCCTCTTCATGGGCAGGTTTCTTGAACTTCGGAACCTTGCCACCAGCGACAGAGGGCAGCCATTGCTCGGGATTGACCTTGCTAGGGGAGCTGGCCAGAGCGGTGAAGAAACCGTTGAGCTCGGCGAGGTTGAGCACCGAATAGTCGTTGCCGTAGGTGATCAGCAGGTCTTCGAGACGGTCGAGTTCTTTTTCGCTGAGCGCGGGGAGCATGGGCGGGTGTCCTAGGGCGGAAATTTGCGTGCACCCTAGCACAGGCAACGCCTGCCCGCTCCCATCAAGGGAACGGGCATCGGACTATTGCTGCAGCCAGTGCGCCAGGTCGGCCTGCCGCCCGGTGCCGATCAGCAGCCACAGCAAGAGTCGGCACTTGCGCGGGCAGAGCCAGCCGGCCATGTGCAGGCCCCGGGCCTGCAGGTCGATCTCGCCGCCGATGAATCCGTAGGTCCCCAGGGCTGTCGGGCCATTGCCAGTGCGGGTGGCGATGATCACCGGCATGTTGCCGGCGATGCTCCCCAACGCCTCGGCCCAGGCTTCAGAGACATGGCCTGCGCCAAATCCGGCAACCACCACCCCTGAATAGCCCAGGCCTCCGAGCGCTTGCAGCAGCCTCGTATCGGCATCGAGACAGGCCTCCAGCAAGACGACCTGGTGATCCACCTGCACCGGCAGGGGTAACCCCCGCCGTGGCGTGGCAACCTGGCGATAAAGTGGTCTGCCCTCCACGATTTCCCCTATCGCCCCAGCGCCGGGCGACTCGAAGGCCGCCATCGCCAGGCTGGCAGTCTTGCGTACCCGCGCGGCCAGGTGGATCTGGTCGTTGATCACCACCAGCACGCCACGCCCCCGGCTGCCATCGGCAATTGCAACCTGCACCGCCGCCAGCAGGTTCGCCGGACCATCGGCGCCCGGCTGGCTGGCCGAACGCATGGCGCCGGTCATGATCAGCGGGGTGTCATGGGGCCAGAGCAGGTCGAGGAAATACGCGGTCTCCTCCAGCGTATCGGTGCCCTGGGTGAGGACCACGGCCTGGGCCCCCGCTTGCACTTGCGCGCTTGCCCAGGCCAGCGCATCCAGCATGTCGCTGAACGCCAGCGAGGCGCTCGGCACCAGGCACAACGTGGCGGTGCTGATCTGCGCCAGTGCCTGCAGTTGCGGCAGGGACGCCAACAGCGCGGCGCAATCGAGCCGAGGTGTGACACCCTGCCCCGGCACCCCGGATTGCATGCTGACAGTGCCGCCCAGGCTGGCGATCGAAACACGTGGTGATGTCATGGGTTACCTCCCGCAAGCAGGCCGACCAGGGGCACGATGCCCAGGGTGCTGATGGCCATGGACAGGACATTGCCGATATAGCCGTGCATGTAGCCTGGCAGGCGCTGGCTGATGGCCACGGCAAGCGGTGGCGCGATCAGCGCGCCGAGCACGGCGCTGGCGAAGATCACCTGCCAGCTGCCGCCCAGTGTCAGCACGGCGGCGGGCACGATCGACACGATAGGAATATAGGTCGGATACCAGCCCCGCTCTTGCCATTGCCGCCGCCAGAACAGCACACCGACCAGCGATGCCAATGCCTGCCCGGCGACCATCTGCAGCACCAGTTGCGATCCGTAGGCCGGTGCCGCCGGCGCCAGTACATAAGCCAGCAACACGCCCAGCAGCAAACCGAGGCTGGCCAGTTCGTTGCCAAAAAACGGCGCTTCGCTGAAATCGGCCAGTACCCGACGCAGGGTCCAGACCACGCCATAGTCCGGCTTGCTGGCCGTCGCTACGACCTCAGGACGCTGCCCATCGCGAACCAACGTCGGGAAGCGCTTGCACAGCAGGAATGCCAGCACGCTGGCCAGGGCCATGCCACTGACATTGCCGATCACCACCGGCAACTGCAGCGGGTAGCACAGGTAGTTGACCAGCAGCAGGCTGGCCGGCGTCACCAGCACGGCACCGAGCAGCGCGCCATTGATCGTGACGCGCCAACCGCCGCCAAACAGCAGGACCATGGCCGCCGGTAACGAGACAAAGGCGACGAAGGTCGGCTGCCAGGCACCACCGTCCAGCGTCCAGCCCCACAGGGCATGGCTGAGCAGCAGACCAAGTAACGAGCTGATGATCAGCCAGGGCCACAGCCCGGTGCCGTAGCAGATGGCAAAGCCTTGCCAGCGATACCCGCGCTGCTGGGCCCAATGCGCGAGGCTCGCCCCCAGCAGCAGCCCCAGTGCCGGCAATTCGTGCTTGTAGAAGGCGACCTCGCTGATATCACCGACAATCCAGCGCAGCCTGCTCAGTGGTTGGTCGAGGGTTGCGACAAGCTGCGCATAATCGGGCCATCCAGCCAACATCAGGCTGGCAACGCAAAGCAGCGCGAGGCCCAGGAGTATCACCGACGACGACCATTGTCGCGGTAAGCAAAGGCGCTGTTCCATGACGCCTCCTCAACGTGGCATCGGCGCATGCAGCCGATAACCCAGGGTGGCGTCGTAGAGGTCGGTGCGCCGGTCACGCGGCAGGTCGTTGAGGCTGTTCCAGATCGGCGCCGAGCGGGCGGCGCTGAGGTCGACGTCGGCATAGAGGATGCACTCCTCCTCGGCATTAGCCACCTCACCGATAGGCCAGCCGTTGGTGCCGGCAATCAGCGAACAACCGAGGAAGCGCCCGCCCCGTTCGCGGCCGATGCGATTGGCGGCGGCGATGTAGACATTGTTGACGTGGGCCGCGGTCATCGTCAGGTACGAGGCCATGCAGCGTCCGGCCTCGTCGAACAGCGGCGGCGGTGTCCAGACCCAGTTGTTCAGGCTGCAGATGATGTCGGCGCCCTGCGCCGCCATGAGCCGTGGCACCTCCGGGAACCAGATGTCCCAGCAGATCAGCAGGCCGATGCGGCCGATAGGTGTTTCGAATACCGGGAAGCCCAAGTCCCCTGGCGTGAACCAGAGCTTTTCCTGGTTCCACAGGTGCGCTTTGCGGTAATGCCCGAGCCGCCCCTGCGGGCCAAACAGCACGGCGCTGTCGAAAAGCTTGAGACCGTCACGCTCGGCGAAGCCTGCGGCCAGATACACCTGCTGCTCACGGGCGAACTCCGCCCAGGCCCGCAGGCATCGTCCATCCTCCAGCGACTCGGCGTGGGCATAGGCCTCGGCGCGAGAGTTGAAGGTGTAGCCAGTGTTGGCCAGCTCCGGCAGCACGATCAGGTTCGCCCCTTCACGCGCGGCGCGGCGGGCCAGGGCCAGGCCACGGCTCAGGTTGCCATCGCAATGGTCCAGGCCGACCTGCGGGTCGTACTGGATGACGGCAATGCGTACGGGGCTGACGGGAGTGGTGTGTTCCTGCATGGCGGCTTCCTGTTCTGGTTGTTGTGGAAGGCCGCCAGTAGAACGGGCATGGCAGGTGGGGCAACAGTCAGCAGGATCCTCTGGAACTGAGGGAGCTTGCGAAAATACCTGGAGGCGCACTCCTACAAAGTTGTTTCAAAGCGCCTGTCGAGGCACCTGATAATGCGGATAGTGCTCCAAGCTGAAGCCCCCCTTGAAACGTGCGCCGGTGTCGTTGCAGAGGTTGATCACGGTGTCGATGGCAGTACGCAGACACGGCTCGGTCCAGCCGGCATCGACAGAGAAAGACTCCCCGGCGAGGTAGAGCCCTGAATGGGCACTCAGGTCGCGGTTGTACTTCATCAGGCTTACCGCGTCGTAATAGGTGCCCGCCCGGTACAATTTCGCACAGCCAAGTGCATTCCTGTCTGTCATCCATCTTTGTATGCGGGTGTTTCCAAGATCGATATGTGGCGAGATGGGTTCGCCGATGTTGGTGCAACGCAACAGGATCCGATCGAGTTCCGCTACGCATTTTTCCACCAACTCGGTGTCTGAATAGGCCGCCAGCTTGGTGGCATCGTCCTCCCAGGTGTAGCTGAGCAGGATGCAATCGCGGGTGTGCCGATCGTTGTAACGGTAGGCGTAGACATCGTGCACAAAGCTGTCGGTGACCAGGATCTGCGGCATATGGGGATGCTGGTCGAGAAAGCTTTTACGCAGCGGCGCATAAACCTTGCAGCTGGTCTCCCAATGGGCGTGCTTCCAGGCCTCGACAATGGCCGGTGGCAGCATGTTCCGGGAGAACCCCTCCAGGCGTATCCCTGTTTCGATCAACCAGGACGGCGTGGAAAGCACCACACTGTCGAACACCTCGCTCATCGGCTGAGCCTTGGCTTCATCGCTGTGCCGCCAACGGTAATCGACGCGGATGCGGCCATCAGCCAATTTGTGCAGCCCATGAACAGAGCTGTCCGTCAGCAGGCCATCCTTACGCGCCACGCACTGGCTATACAAGGATTCGCCCAAGCCAGCGATGGCCATGAACAGCAGGGCCTCATCCAACGCAGCGATCCCCAGGTAGGCAGGAGCCTGGAAATGCAGGCCTTTGCTGTCGGGCACAGTCTCGACATCCCGATACGGCGCTGCAAGCACTTGCCCCCTTTCATCTACACGTCCATGCACAAGCTGCAGGTGGCTGCTGAAACCGAAAATGGCGGTGCGCAGCGGATAGAGGCAACACACGTCGTAGAAGGCGCCCCAGCTGCCATCACCGATGCCGATTGCATAGAAGATCGCCGACTCGTCACGGTCCATGCCAAGGCCGCCGAAATCGCCTGGATTGCCGGGGTCCCACGCCTCCTGGATAGGCAGCAATACAAGGTCACGGAACGACAGCCTGTGATATCGCTCGACGATTGCCGACCACATTGCCAGCCAACCTTCTGTGCCGTAAATGGCTGCCACCTGTTCGGCGAAACGCTCGGCAAAGCGCCGCCACTTGCCATGAATCCTCTGCAGTACCGCAGTAGGTGGCGGAGTGTGACCTTCGGGGTTTTTCCAGATCAGCAGCTTCGGATCACCCTCCCCTTCAAGTTGACCTTCACGCAGGTAGATACCTGTCGCATTGACCCAGGGCGTGCCAGGGTTGGGGAAGTCGGAAAGTCGCAGGTCGAACAGATCTGCGTAATACGCCATCAATGAACGGCCTGCCTTGGGCGGCTGGCCGGTTCGGTTGAAGAACGGCATGCGCATGGCGCCCATTTCGAAGGGGGCGGTGTGTGCTGGTGGCTTGTCAGCAGAGGGTGACACGGTGAGATGACGCCCCCCGATTCGCCGGGCCTGTTCGATCAGGGTGATATGGGTGAAACCACAGCGCAGCAGTTCTCGTGCGATGGTGAGGCCGGTAACGCCAGCACCGACAATGCAGATGCGATGTGCAGGACTAGCAGCCTGGGCAATGCCGCCCAGTTGTTCGACGAGGCGTCGGTAGTCGAAACACAGGTCAGGCGGGTTAGGGAATCGTGCGGACCATGGCAGCACTGGGGTGTGAGGCTCGACGGCCAGGTCGGCGGGATGGTTGTGCGTTGATCCGATGGTCATGGGCTCGGGTTCTCAGGGTGGGTGAGGAACCTGAGCATGCCGGGAGCAGGGAGGTGGGGATCAGTAGATGTGTATTGTGATGCCGCGTGCGTTGTTGCCTGAATTGATGCATCGCGGGTCAAGCCCGCTCCCACGCCACCCGCTCCCACAGGGCCTGTATTAGCTCGGTGGTAGCGGATAGCGTGGGAGCGGGCTTGACCCGCGATAGAGGCGTCAGCGTTTAGACCGCCAGCGCGCGCTCACGCAGCTCGCTGTTGAGGATGCGGTCGTTCTCGCTGTAGTCCACCGGGCAGTCGATCACGTGCACGCCTGGGGTCTTGATGCAGTGCTCGAGCAGCGGCAGGAAGCCTTCGGCGCTTTCCACACGGTGGCCATTGGCACCGTAGGCTTCGGCGTATTTGACGAAGTCCGGGTTGCCGTAGTCCAGGCCGAAATCGGTGAAGCCCATGTTGGCCTGCTTCCAGCGGATCATGCCGTAGCCGTCGTCACGCAGGATCACCACGGTGATGTGCATGCCCAGACGTACCGCGGTTTCCAGCTCCTGGCTGTTCATCATGAAGCCGCCGTCGCCGCATACCGAGATGACCGGGCGATCCGGGTACACCAGGTGCGAGGCCATGGCCGATGGCAGGCCGGCGCCCATGGTCGCCAGGGCGTTGTCCAGCAGCACGGTGTTGGGCTTGTGGGCCTTGTAGTTGCGGGCGAACCAGATCTTGTAGATGCCGTTGTCCAGGGCGACGATACCTTCGGACGGCAGGGCGCGACGGATGTCGGCGACCATACGCTGCGGGTAGACCGGGAAACGGTCGTCATCGGCGCCTTCGGCGATCTGCGCTTCGTTCGCTTCACGGATGGCCATCAGGCGGGTGAAGTCCCAGTGGCTGGTGTCGGTCAGCGCTTCGCTGATCTGCCACACGGCGTTGGCGATGTCGCCGATCACTTCAACCTGCGGGAAGTACACGGCATCGACTTCAGCCGAGCGGAAGCTGACGTGAATGACTTCGGTGCCACCACGGACCATGAAGAACGGCGGCTTCTCGATCACGTCGTGACCGATGTTGACGATCAGGTCGGCGGCTTCGACGGCGCGGTGCACGAAGTCACCGGACGACAGCGCGGCGTTGCCCAGGAAGCGTGGGTGGCGCTCGTCTACCACACCTTTACCCATCTGGGTGGTGATGAACGGGATGCCGGTCTTGTCGATCAATTGCTTGAGGACCTTGGCGGTCATCTTGCGGTTGGCGCCGGCGCCGATCACCAGGATCGGGTTGCGGGCGTTCTTCAGCTTCTCGACAGCGGCTTCGATGGCCACGTGTTCGGCCAGCGGGCGACGGTGCAGGCTGCGCGGGATCGGCAGGGCGTCGGTCTGCTCGGCGGCGATGTCTTCCGGCAGCTCCAGGTGCACAGCACCCGGCTTCTCTTCTTCGGCCAGGCGGAAGGCCTCACGCATGCGCGCAGGGATGTTGTCGGCCGAGGCGAACTGGTGGGTGTACTTGGTGATGGGGTCCATCATGCCGCACACGTCGATGATCTGGAAACGGCCTTGCTTGGACTTCTTGATCGGCTTCTGGCCGGTGATCATCATCATCGGCATGCCGCCCAGGTAGGCGTAGGCGCTGGCGGTCACCAGGTTGGTCGCGCCAGGGCCGAGGGTCGACAGGCTGACACCGGTCTTGCCGGTCAGGCGGCCATAGGTCGCGGCCATGAAGCCCGCGGATTGCTCGTGGCGGGTCAGTACCAGCTTGATCTTCGACTTGCGCAGGGACTCGAGCAGGTCGAGGTTTTCCTCACCGGGAATGCCGAACACATACTCGACACCTTCGTTTTCCAGGCATTGCACAACGACATCGGCGGCCTTGGCCATCTTGCTTCTAACCTCAAGTAATAGGACGGTGAAAGTCCAGAAATGCGCAGCACGGTACGCTGGCATCGCTCGGTCCGGGTGCCAGGATTGCCCCGAACCTAAGCCTTGACGCAGGGTAGGTACGGGGAAGTCACGTAATTGTGACGGCAATATTGTCGCACCTGTGGCGAGGCGATGTGAGGTAGCCGGCGAGCAAAGGATATTTGCGGTGGGAGACATGATGGGCAGTAGTGGGATCTCTGTAGGAGCGGCCTTGTGTCGCGAATGGGGCGCGTAGCGGCCCCAGGGTTTGTGCATCACGCTGATATCGCCGGGGCCGCTTTGCGGCCCTTTCGCGACACAAGGCCGCTCCCACAGGGGTGGCGGTGTGGCGTTGATTTTGGAACGCAGAAAAGACAAAACCCCTACCTGCTCGCGCAGATAGGGGTTTTGCGAAATGAATCTTGACGATGACCTACTCTCACATGGGGAAACCCCACACTACCATCGGCGATGCATCGTTTCACTGCTGAGTTC
>NZ_QJRP01000079.1 GCF_003205295.1 Pseudomonas mosselii | reverse complement strand
TGAACTGACCCCCGAAAGTTGGACACCTGATCCCCAACCGGAGGGTGTTCCATGACGAAATACAACCTGGCACTCAAGCAGGCACTCATCGAAGAGTGCCTTTCTGCCCGCAGTGTTCATGAGGTGGCGCTCAAGCATGACCTGAGTCCATCGCTGTTACGCCGCTGGGTAAAGGGCTACGAGCAACACGGTGCAGCCGGTTTGATTGCCAAGTACAGCCACTACGACGCGCAGTTCAAATTGAAGGTTTTGCAGTGCATTGAGCAAGACGGACTGTCCGCCCAGCAAGCTTGCGTGCAGTTTGATATCCGCGGCCCGAGTAGCATCAGGCAATGGAAAAGGTTGTACGATAAAGGCGGAGTAGAAGCCCTTCACCCGCGCCGTACCCGAGAGTTCAGCATGCCCCGCAAGCCATCAAAACAGTCCAGCACAAGCCCGCCCACCCCAGCGGACAGCGAACTGACACCAAAGCAAATGCTCGAAGAACTGGAATACCTGCGCGCGGAGAATGCTTATCTAAAAAAGCTCGATGCCTTGATCCAGGCGGACCCTCGAACTGCGCAGGCAAGAAAACGCAGGCTGTCCAAGGATTGAGGCGCGGGCATCGCCTTGCTCTGCTGCTACGTGCTGCAGGGCTGGCACGCAGTACCTTTTATTACCAAAGCAAAGTGCTGATGGCTGACAAGCATGCTGCTCTCAAAGAGCGCATCAACAGCCTCTATCACGGACATAAGGGGCGGTACGGCTATCGTCGTATCACTGCGGTCCTCGGGCTCAATGGTGAGGTGGTCAACCACAAGAAGGTGCAGCGGCTGATGCAGTTGATGGACCTCAAATCTCTGGTCAAAGTTAAGAAATATCGCTCGTACCGAGGCTCCGAGGGGGTTGTTGCATCTGATCTGCTCAAACGCAAATTCAAGGCAGAAGCCCCCAATCAGAAATGGGTAACCGACGTGACAGAGTTCAAGGTAAAGGGGCAGAAGCTGTTTCTCTCGCCTGTGATGGACCTGTACAACGGCGAGATCCTTGCTTATCAGATCAACCGGCGTCCTGAGTTCAAGATGGTTTCGACAATGCTGGAGCAAGCCTTCGAGCGGTTGAATCCAGGTGACAAACCGATACTGCATTCCGATCAAGGCTGGCAGTATCAACAGCCAGCTTACCGGCATATGCTGGCTGGGAAGAATATCGAGCAGAGTATGTCGCGTAAGGGCAATTGCCTGGACAACGCCGCCATGGAAAGCTTTTTCGGCACGCTCAAGAGCGAGTTTTTTTACTTGGAATCGTTTGAGAGTGTTGAGCAACTGGCATCAGGGCTAGAGGATTACATCGCCTA
>NZ_QJRP01000078.1 GCF_003205295.1 Pseudomonas mosselii | reverse complement strand
TCACCCGGCGACCAGGACCTGATCCGCGACCGCCAGGACCGTCTGCTCGAAGAGCAGCAGCGCCGCCTCGAAGAGCTGCGCAACCTGCCCGGCAAGGCCGCTGAACCCGGTGAGTCGCAACCGGCGACCGACAGCCGCTGCTTCACCATCCACACCATTGAACTCAAGGGCGCCGACAGCCTGTCCGCCGCCGACCGCGACCGCCTGCTCAAGCCCTTCATCGGCCAGTGCCTGGGCGTCACCCAGCTCAATGCCTTGCTCAAGGCCATCACCGACCATTACCTGGGCCGCGGCCTGGTCACCAGCCGTGCCTACCTGCCGCAGCAGGACCTGTCCTCGGGTCACCTGCAGGTATTGGTGGTGGAAGGGCGCCTGGAAGGGCTGCGCCCGGACCCGGCCAGCGGCCTGAGCGACCGCGAACTGGCCATGGCCTTCCCCGGCGATATCGACCAGCGCCTGAACCTGCGCGAGATCGAGCAGATGGTCGACCAGCTCAACCGCCTGCCGTCGAACAAGGCGCAGATGGAACTGACCCCGGGCAAGGCCGTCGGCGGCAGCGAAGTGCTGGTGCGCAACACCCAGCAGAAACCCTGGCGCGCTTCGCTGTCGCGCAACAACGAAGGCCAGCGCAGCACCGGCGAGCAGATGCTCAACCTTGGCCTGGAATGGGACAGCCCACTGGGGCTGGCCGACCAGCTGATGCTGCGCGGCGGTCATGACGTGGTTAGCGATCATACCCAGGGCTCGAAGAACGGCGTGCTGTTCTACAACCTGCCGTGGGGCTGGTGGAACTTCACCTACAGCTACAGCGAGAGCGAATACCGCTCCCTGGCCCAGGCCAACGGCTTTGCCTTCAAGCAGACCGGCGACAGCCAGAACCACCAGCTGCGCGCCGAGCGCGTGGTGCACCGCGACGCCACCAGCAAGACCTCGCTCAATGCTGGCATGGCCCACCTGCGCACCAACAACTATATCGAGGACAGCCGTCTGGCCGGCAGCAGCAACCGCCTGAGCGAGGCGCAGTTCGGCATCAACCATGGCCGGCGCCTGGGCAATGCCTTCGTCAACCTCGACCTGGGCACCCAGGAAGGCATCGGCGCCTTCGACGCCCAGGACAACGGCCATCCACGCCCGGGCCAGCCGGTGGCGCGCTACCGCAAGTACAGCGCCACGCTCAGCTACGTGCAGGGTTTCCAGCTCTTCGGCGAGCGCCTGAGCTTCAGCAGCCTGGCCACCGGCCAGCGCAGCGAGGACGTGCTGTTCAGCCCGCAGCGCATCAGCCTGGGCGGGCTGTCGTCGGTGCGCGGCCTCAAGGACCAGTCACTGTCCGGCGACAGCGGCGGCTACTGGCGCAACGACCTGCGCTGGACCCGCCCGGTGAACTGGCCGCTGCTGCAACCGCTGGTGGCCGAGTACGGCCTGGGCCTGGGCTACGACCTCGGGGTGATCCGCAACGATCGCTACAACGGCGAGTACCACGGCCGTGCCAGCAGCCACTCGCTGGAGCTGTTCGCCCGCGGCCAGCACATGGCCGCCAGCGTGACCTTCGCCCACAGCCTGGAA
>NZ_QJRP01000077.1 GCF_003205295.1 Pseudomonas mosselii | reverse complement strand
AGCAAGAGCAAGAGCAAGAGCAAGAGCACCCCCGGTGTCAGGATAGTTGTCGCGTCTCCGAACTGACCTGAAACCAGCTCCGGGGGCGGAAAGAGAGCCGATGTGCCGTACTATTCACCTGAACGCAAAGCCGAACTACTGAAGATGTTGCTCCCCCCACACAACCTGACAATGGCCGAGGTTGCGAGGCGCGAGGGAGTGACTGAAATGACACTACGTACCTGGCGTAAACGAGCCAGTCCTGAAGGATGTGTGGTGACTGATCCCAACCACCCGACTGAAAGCTGGTCGGCAGAAATGAAATTCGCAGCTGTCATCGAATGTGCCAGCCTGTCTGAAATTGAGCTGGGCGAGTACTGTCGGCGCAAGGGTTTGTACCCTGAACAGATCATGGCGTGGCGACAAGCGTTCCTGAGCGGTATGGCGGCTGAAAAGCATCAACCGAAGGCTGATCGGGAACAGGGTCGCCAGGATAAACAACGCATTCAACAACTGGAGCGCGAACTGCGCCGTAAAGAAAAGGCGCTGGCTGAAGCAGCGGCGCTGCTGGTCCTTCGAAAAAAGCTCAACGACTACTGGGGAGTCGACGACGAGGACAATTGACCGCTCTGCCGGAACGGCAACTGTTGGTGGACTGGCTAAACGAAGCGATCAGTGCTGGAGCACGAAAGCGGGAGGCATGCCAGGAAGTCGGCCTGACACTCAGGACACTACAGCGCTGGACTCAGACCGAGGAGGTTCGAGCTGACGCTCGAACCACAACGACTCGGACAACGCCTGCGAATGCCCTGAGCGAGCAGGAGCGCCAGGCAATTCTTGATCTGTGCAACAGTGCTGAATACGCGCATTTGCCACCAAGCCAAATTGTCCCGCGCTTGGCGGACAAACAGTGCTATCTGGCCTCGGAGTCAACCTTTTACCGGGTGCTACGTGCGGCCGGACAACGACAGCATCGGGGACGGAGCCAGCAACCTGGACGCCAAACTGCTCCAACCACCCATGCGGCACATGCACCTAATCGGGTCTGGTCGTGGGATATCACGTATCTACCTACAGCTGTACGCGGGAAGTATTACTACCTGTATCTGATCGAGGACATCTACAGCCGGAAATGTGTCGGCTGGGAAGTGCACGAGGATGAAGACGGAGCGAAGGCCGCGACCTTGCTACAGCGAAGCGTGATCAGCGAGCAATGCTTGCGTGAACCGTTGGTACTGCACTCTGACAATGGCACACCGATGAAATCATCAACATTGCTCAGCAAGATGCATGAGTTGGGTATCACCCCTTCCAGAGGCAGACCAAGAGTGAGTAACGACAACCCATACTCGGAGGCCTTATTCAGAACACTGAAGTACTGCCCACACTGGCCAACCAAAGGTTTCAGTAGCCTGGAGGCAGCCAGGCGCTGGGTAAGAGATTTCATCAGCTGGTACAACCAAGAACACCGACATAGCCGCATTCGTTTCGTTACACCAGCAGAACGACACCGTGGCTTGGACAAACAGATCCTTGCCCGACGTCATGAGTTGTACCTGCGAGCCAGAGAAAGGAGTCCTGCGCGCTGGTCAGGCCAGACACGCAACTGGCAGCCCGTAGGAACCGTATTGCTGAATCCTGATCGAGAACAACAGTACGATAAACAAGCAGCATGAATTAAAGGTCAGACGCGACAACCACCTTGAAAAACGCCGAGCAAGAGCAAGAGCAAGA
>NZ_QJRP01000076.1 GCF_003205295.1 Pseudomonas mosselii | reverse complement strand
TCGACTCCGGTTACGGCCTGGGCTGGAACCTGCAGCTGTCACAATACGACACCGCCACCCAGGTCATCTCGGCGCACAGCGGCGGCAGCTTCCGCCGCACCGGCTCGGACGGCAGTCGAGTACTGATGCGCGAGCAGAAAATTGATGACTTTCGGTTGTTCGACGAGGGCGGCGGTATCTACCGTCTGGTGCACCGCTCGGGCCTGGTGGAACGCCTGAGCAAGCATCCCGGCAGTGATCTGGCCCTGCCGGTGGAGGTCTATGGTGACAAAGGCCACCTGCTCAAGCTCGAATACGTGACGTTCACGGGCAATGACAACAAGATTCATCCTCGCCTGGCACTGATCAAGGATCATGCCGACAAGGTCGTGCTGCAAATCGACCGCCAGAACGATAGCCTCGACATTCACCTCAACCCCAACGACGGTGGCAACGCCAAGGCCACCTACCGCCTGCGCCTGGACAGCCTCAAGCGTGTGACCAGCGTGGTTCTGCCCACCACCGACCAGGCATCCTGGCGTTATGACTATCAGGAGATTGAAAAGCTTCATTGCATCAAGGAGGTGCACACGCCCACCGGTGCTCATGAGCTCATCACCCACAGTGTCATTGCCGCCGACCATCATCGAGTGCCTGAGCAAGCCGGGGGCGGTTTCCTGCCCCGGGTCTTGCAACATGTCATCAAGCCCAGCAGCGGGCAGCACGACACCTTGACCGTGGTCTATGCCTACGCGCTGAGCAAGGGCGCAGGGTACAGGGCGGGCAACAACTTCCTGGGCGCCAACCTGAGCCACAACAAGCCCGATTATGGCCTGGACTACCTGTTCAGTTCGGTTGGCACCTATGCCTACGGCTCGACCGAGACACGCACGAAACAGGGCGAGGAGCACAAGGTCGAGCGCGAGTACAACCGTTTCCACCTGCTGGTGCGCGAGGAGACCACGCACACCGATACCAGAACCCAGGTCATCTCCACCGAATTGACCGAAACGGAGTATTACAGCAATGGCGGTTATTTCCATGAGGATCATGCCTATTGCCAGCTGCCAGGGATCACCACGCGGACCTGGAAGCGAAACAGCGGCATGCCCTACCTCGAGGGGGACATTCGCCAGTATGAGACCGACGGCAACCTGCGCAGCGAGGCCCAGGTGCATGGCGATCCGCGCATCGGCACTCCGGTGCTGGGCCTGACCACGGCCTACCAGTGGCATGCGACCGGCGGCGAGGGCGCCGATCCGCGCGATCCCAACTTCTTCACGCCACGCCTGAAGCGTACCGCGCGCATTCCCGACCCTACCGCCGCGAACAAGGATGCGCCGACCCTGTACCAGCACTACAGCTACGAGAAGGCTGATGCGCTGCCTGGCAACGGGCCGAAATCCTGGCACCGGGTTACCCGCGAGGTGCTGTCGCTGAGCGAGAACCTGTCGGCCGATGGGCTGCAGGCGACCGAATACCGCTACTTCGACACACCCAGCCAGGCACAGACCCACGGCCGGGTGGAAACGCAGACCGTCACCCTCAACGGCAAGGCCACCGTCACCTCCTACTGCTATGACTGCGAGGAGGCACCGGGCAAGCGCGTAACCGCACCGGCGGAGCTCCCTGCGCATGTCAAGGCGCTTCAAGGCAGAGTCACGCCCCTGCGCCGCACGCTGCTCGCCAACGAGCCGGTCCTGACGACCTTCCAGACCGTGACCGGGTGGGACCACAAGGA
>NZ_QJRP01000075.1 GCF_003205295.1 Pseudomonas mosselii | reverse complement strand
AGCACCAGGCAGGCAGCTTCGCGCTTGAACTCAGGGGTAAAGGTACGGCGTTGCTTGGTCATCGGACACCTCTCTGTGGCGAGCATTCTCGCCTAAATGGGTGTCCGGGGTTAGTAGACCACTACAGACCTGCGCTATGTACTGACCGGGCAGAGCGAGGCGGAGTGGGAGAAACTCTCCAAGGCGGAGCGGTTGTCCGTGTGGCAGAGCTCGCGCTCGCGCCCAGGCAATGCCAGCTACTTCGCCTTCACCGCCACGCCCAAACATTCGACGCTGAGCCTGTTCGGCCGCCCGCGCAATCCAGCGCAGCCCGTCAACACCGACAACCCGCCGGCACCGTTTCACCTCTACACCATGCAGCAAGCGATCGACGAAGGCTTCATCCTCGACGTGCTGAAGAACTACACCAGCTACGAGGTGGCATTCAAAATCGGCAGCGAAATGGTCGATGACAAGCGCGTGGACGAGAAGAGCGCCGGGCGCAAACTGGCCAAGTGGCTGTCGCTGAACCCGGTGAACGTGGGACAGAAAGTCGAGCTGATCGTCGAACACTTCCGCAAGAATGTCGCGCACTTGCTCGGTGGCCAGGCCAAGGCCATGGTGGTGACCAGCTCGCGTGCTGCAGCGGTGAAGTACCACCTGGCGCTGGAGGATTACTGCAAACGTAAGGGTTATGACAACGTGCTGGCGATGGTGGCGTTCTCAGGTGAGGTGCCTAATACGGATGTGAAAGTGGCCAGCCTGCCCAAGGATCACCAATTCAGTGAAACCAACCTGAACCCCGGCCTGCATGGCCGCGATATGCGCAAGGTGTTCGACACTCCAGACTACCGGGTGATGATCGTCGCTAACAAGTACCAGACCGGCTTCGACCAGCCCAAGCTGGTTGCCATGTATCTGGACAAAAAAATATCCGGTGTGGAGGCCGTTCAGACCCTCTCGCGTCTGAACCGTACCTTCCCCGGGAAGGACAAGACGTTCGTCATCGACTTCGCTAACAAGGCCGACGAGATACTGGCGTCATTCAAGACCTTCTATCGTGATGCTCAGGTGGCGGACATCCAGGATCCGAACATCGTCTATGACATCAAGCAGCGCTTGGATGGCATGTTCATCTATGAGCAGGCTGAGGTGGAGGCTTTCGGTGATGCCATCGTCGATCCGAAGGTGACGCACCAGAAGCTGTTCTCGCTTATTCAGTCGGCCACCGACCGCTTCAACGGAAAGTTGAAGACGCTCAACGATGCCATCGACCAATGGGAGAAAGCCTGGGAGAAGGCCCATGACGAGGGTAGCGACAAGGACATGGAATACGCCGATGTGCAGCGTTCGGAATATTGCAAGGAGCGCGACGAGCTGATGATCTTCAGTGAGAGCCTGACCAAGTTCGTGCGCAGCTATGAGTACATCGCCCAGTTGATCGACTTCGGCGACCCCAGCCTGGAGGCCTTCGCCAGCTATGCGCGCCTGCTGCGTAAGCGGCTTAAGGGTATCACCGCCGAGCAGGTGGACCTGGGTGACCTCAAACTCAGCCACTACAAGATCAAGAAGGGCAGCAACCTCAGTGGCGTCGCCGTGCTGGGTGAAACACCTGGCCTTTATGGTATGACCGATAACGGCCTGCGCGACGCCCGCGACCGCGAGAAAAAATACCTCGCCGAGCTGATTGAGAAGCTCAACAACTCCTTCGGCAAGGACATTACCGACACTGACCAGGTGGCCTTCGCGGTGCACGTCTCCGAGAAGCTGCGCGCTGACAGCGTGGTGATGGCCCAAGTGCAGAACAACACGATGGAACAGACCATGAAGGCGGACCTGCCTTCAAAAGCCATCTCTGCCATCGCTGCCGCCATGAGCAGCCACGCTAGTATGGCGACCAAGCTACTCAGCGACGAATCGACGCGTGAGGTGTTCCTGACGGTGGTGTACGAGCTGCTGAAGAAGGATTCGGGAGCAGATTTGTTTGGGGCTACACGGGAATGAGCAATGCTGATTTTTCCAATTGCCAAGTGTTGAATTGCCACTTCGGCTGAAGCCCTATCACCACAAAGAACGAGACAGGAACAAACATGGCTCGCATCGAAAACCACAAATACAGCATCGAAGAGGCCTTTAGAGAGTGCTTCTACATCGTTCCGGACTATCAGCGCGAGTATGTCTGGACAGACAAGGAAGTGCATTGTAGTGGTCTACTAACCCCGGACACCCATTTAGGCGAGAATGCTCGCCACAGAGAGGTGTCCGATGACCAAGCAACGCCGTACCTTTACCCCTGAGTTCAAGCGCGAAGCTGCCTGCCTGGTGCTC
>NZ_QJRP01000074.1 GCF_003205295.1 Pseudomonas mosselii | reverse complement strand
AAATTAATAATTTCTATCTTGAGACATGGCGCGTGGCAGCGGGCTTGCACGTCCGCTGTAGGAGCGGCCTTGCCGAGGCGTCCGACCGGTCCGACGCCTCGGCAAGGCCGCTCCTACAAAAGAAAGTTGCTCCTGCGATCCCTGTTTTGAGACTTTAATCTCTTTATTGAGACAAAATATCCAGCGCCACCATTTTCTTGTACAGCGTCGAGCGCCCCAATCCCAATGCCTTCGCCGCCTCCGGCACATTCCCGCCACTGCGTCCCAAGGCCTGCACAATCAGCCCGCGTTCAAACTGCGCACAGGCCTCCCGGTACCCCAACTGCGGTGCCGTCTCGGCCACCGGGCTCAACGGCCCCAGCGCGTTCATCAGGTCATGCACGCCCAGCCGTGGCTGGTCCGCCAGCAGGGTCGCCCGTTCCAGCACATTACGCAGCTCCCGGATGTTCCCGGGCCAGGCATGCCGCCCCAACAGCGCCTGGGCCTCGGCCTCCAGTTCGTACTGGCTGCCCAGCTCGGCGAGGGTCGCCTCGCACAGCGCCGGCAGGTCTTCCAGGCGGTCGCGCAGCGGCGGCACCTGCACCGGCAGCACGTTCAACCGGTAGTACAGGTCGGCGCGGAATGCCCCGCGGGCCATGGCCGCCTGCAGGTCGATGGAGGTGGCGGCGATGATCCGCACATCGCTGCGCAGCATCTGGTTGCTGCCCACCGGTTCGTACTCCTTCTCCTGCAGCACGCGCAGCAGCTTGCTCTGCAGGGCCAGGGGCATGTCGCCGATCTCGTCCAGAAACAGCGTGCCACCCTCGGCCAGCTGCAACTTTCCGCTGCGCCCCTTGCGGTCGGCGCCGGTGAAAGCGCCGGGGGCGGTACCGAAGAACTCGGCTTCCAGCAGCGCCTCGGGGATCGCCGCGCTGTTGATGCTGACGAACGCCTTGTGCGCCCGCGCCGAGGCGGCGTGAATGGCGTGGGCCAGCAGTTCCTTGCCGGTACCGGTTTCGCCGAGCAGCAGCACTGGCGAGTCGCTGGTCGCGCCACGGCGGGCGCGGCGCTTGGCTTCGAGGCAGGCGGGGCTGCTGCCGACGAACTGGGCGAAGCTGTAGCGGGCCTGGCGGGCGCGCAACTGCGAGCGGGTAGAAGCCAGCTCCTGCTGCATGCTGGCATAGCGCTTGAGCAGCGGCGACAGGCTGCGCAGTTCGTCGAACAGGGCGAAGCCGATGGCACCGATCAGCGCCCCCTGGCCGTCGTGGATCGGCAGGCGCATCACCACCAGTGGCTCGTTTGGCGTGTCGAGCATGTCCAGCAGGATCGGCTTGCCGTTGCTCACCACCTCGCGCATCAGGCTGCCGGGGATCACCGTCTCGCAGGGCTGGCCGATGGCGCTGGCGGCATCCTGCAGGCCAAACCGCCGGGCATAGCGCTCGTTCATCCAGACGATGCGCGCCTGGCGATCGACGATCACCGTGCCTTCGCTGGACTGCTCGATGATCTCGAACAGCGAGCGGATGGCCAGTTGGCGAACCTGGGGGTAGTCCTTGAGGTTGTCGTGCATGGAAGATGTATCCGTTGAGCCAAGTGTCGTGCGCCCCTGTGGGAGCGGCCTTGCGTCGCGAAAGGGCCGCAAGGCCGCTCCCACAGAGATCGCGCCGGGATTATCGTCGCGGATCAAACGCCTCGCGCAGCGCATCGCCGATGAATACCAGCAACGACAGGATCAACGCCAGGGCAAAGAACGCGGTAAAGCCCAGCCACGGCGCTTCGAGGTGTTGCTTGCCCTGGGTCACCAGCTCACCCAGCGAGGCGCTGCCGGCGGGCATGCCGAAGCCGAGGAAATCCAGCGCGGTGAGGGTGGTGATCGCCCCGGTGAGCATGAACGGCACATAGGTCAGGGTCGCGTTCAGGGCATTGGGCAGGATATGCCGCAGCATCACCTGGGTGTCCGAAAGCCCCAGTGCCCGGGCCGCCTTGACGTACTCCAGGTTGCGCCCGCGGAGGAACTCGGCGCGCACCACATCGACCAGGGTCAGCCAGGAGAACAGCGCCATGATCCCAAGCAACCACCAGAAATCCGGCTCGACGAACCCCGACAGGATGATCAAGAGGTACAGCACCGGCAACCCCGACCATACCTCCAGAAGACGCTGGCCGAGCAGGTCGACCCAGCCGCCGTGGTAGCCCTGCAGGGCGCCGGCGGTCACGCCGATCAGCACGCTGAGCAGGGTCAGGGCGAAGGCGAACAACAGCGATACCCGTGTGCCATACAGCACCCGTGCCAGCACGTCGCGGCCCTGGTCGTCGGTGCCCAGCCAGTTGCCCGCGCTGGGCGGGCTGGGGGTGGGCACCTGCAGGTCGTAGTTGGGGGTATCGGCGCTGCACGGGAT
>NZ_QJRP01000073.1 GCF_003205295.1 Pseudomonas mosselii | reverse complement strand
CCACCCACGAAATCACCGAGGTGGGCGATGGCAGCATCCCGATTGGCAAGCCGATCGGCAACAGCCGCTGCTATGTGCTCGATGCTCGCCAGCAATTGCTGCCAGTGGGCGCGGTGGGCGAGTTGTATATCGCCGGTGACGGCGTGGCCATGGGGTATCTGGGCCAGCCGGAGCTGACCGCTGAGCGCTTCCTGCCGGATCCGTTCAACGGCGGCACGATGTACCGCAGCGGCGACCTGGTGAGCTGGCAGGCCGACGGCACCCTGCGTTACCTGGGACGCGCCGACCAGCAGGTCAAGCTGCGGGGCTTCCGTATCGAGCTGGGCGAGATCGAGGCACGCCTGGGCGGGTGCCCGGGTGTACGCGATGCCGCCGTGATCGTGCGGGAGGATGTGCCGGGCGATAAGCGCCTGGTGGCCTATTTCACGGGCCATCCGGTAATTGCTGAACTGCACCAGCAACTGCAAGGCCAACTGCCGGACTACATGCTGCCTTCGGCCTATGTACAACTGGACGCGCTGCCGCTGACTGCCAACGGCAAGCTCGACCGCCGTGCCTTGCCGCAGCCGGGCAGCGACGCGTTGGTCAGCCGTGCCTTCGAGGCGCCGCAAGGTGAAATCGAAACCGCGCTGGCCGCTATCTGGGCCGAGGTGCTCAAGGTCGAGCAGGTTGGTCGACATGACCACTTCTTCGAACTGGGCGGCCATTCGCTGCTGGCGGTGAGCCTGATCGAGCGCATGCGCAAGGCCGGGCTGGATGCCGATGTGCGCGTGCTGTTCGCCCAGCCGACCCTGGCCGCGTTGGCGGCGGCTGTGGGGTCGGGACGTGAAATCGAGGTGCCGGCCAATCGAGTCCCAAGCGATGCGAAGCACATCACGCCAAACATGCTCAGCCTGATCGACCTGGACCAGGCCAGCATCGACCGTATCACTGCCACCGTGCCGGGTGGTGCGGCCAACGTGCAGGAAATCTACCCGCTGGCGCCGCTTCAGGAAGGCATCCTCTACCACCACCTCAGTGCCGAGCAGGGCGACCCGTACCTGCTGCAGTCGCGCCTGGCCTTCGACAGCCTGGAGCGGCTGCGTACCTGGGCCGAGGCCTTGCAACAGATCATCGATCGCCACGACATCCTGCGCACCTCGGTGGTCTGGGAAGGGCTGGACCAGCCGGTGCAGGTGGTCTGGCGTGAGGCCCGCCTGGCACTCAGTGAAATCACCGGGCAGGGCGAAGAAGCGGTAATGGAGCAGTTGCAGGCCCGTTTCGATGCCCGTCAGCAGCGCCTTGACCTGACCCGGGCACCCTTGCTGCGCCTGGTCTATGCCGAGGATCCGCGCCAGGGCGAGTGGGTAGCCCTGCTGCAGTTCCACCACCTGACCCTCGACCACGCCGCCATGGCCGTGGTCGGCGAGGAGATGCAGGCGCTGCTGGACGGGCGTGGTGCCACACTGCCCGCCGCAGTGCCGTATCGCAACTATGTCGCCCAGGTTTGCTTGGGCGCCGCTGAGGCCGGCCACGAGGCGTACTTCCGCGCGCAACTGGGCGATATCGACGAGCCGACCCTGCCGTATGGCCTGGCCGATGTGCAGGGTGACGGTGGGCGGGTCGAACATGCCGCGCTGATGCTGCCGGCCACCCTGGCCCATGGCCTGCGTGAGCAGGCGCGCCAGCGCGGCGTCAGCGCCGCCAGCCTGGTGCACCTGGCCTGGGCTCGCGTGGTGGGTGTGCTGGCGGGGCGTCGCGACGTGGTATTCGGTACCGTGCTGATGGGCCGCCTGCAAGCGGGCGAGGGTGCCGACCGGGCCTTGGGCATGTTCATCAACACCCTGCCATTGCGGGTGGACACCGCGTTGCCGGTAGACCAGGCGCTGCGACTCACCCACCAGCGACTGTCGGCCCTGCTCGGTCACGAGCACGCGCCCCTGGCGCTGGCCCAGCGTTGCAGCGGCGTCGCCGCATCGATGCCGTTGTTCAGTGCCTTGCTCAACTACCGCCACAGCGCCGGGGGCGTCGCCCGCGACGGCGAAGGCATCTGGCAGGGCGTGCGCCTGCTGGGTGGCGAGGAGCGCAGCAACTACCCGCTGACCCTGAGCGTCGACGACCTGGGCGAGGGCTTCAGCCTGAGCGTGCTGGCCGCCGAAGGGCTGCCGGCGGCGCAGATCGGCGGCTGGATGGTCAATACCCTGGACCAATTGATGCAGGCTCTGCAGCAGTGCCCGGGGCAAGTGGTCGAAGGCTTGCCGATGCTGGATGACGAGGCCTCGCGTCAGGTGCTGGGGGACTTCAACGCCACGGCCGTGGACTACCCGCAAGGGCAGACCGTGCACGCGTTGGTCGAGGCTCAAGCGCCCGAAGCATTGGCCGTTGTACAGGGTGAGCTGGGTGTGAGCTACGGCGAGCTCAACCAGCGTGCCAACCGCCTGGCTCATCATCTGATCGAGCGTGGCGTGGTCCTGGGCGACCGCGTGGCATTGTGCCTGGCGCGTGGCCCGCAACGGTTGGTGG
>NZ_QJRP01000072.1 GCF_003205295.1 Pseudomonas mosselii | reverse complement strand
CCACCCACGAAATCACCGAGGTGGGCGATGGCAGCATCCCGATTGGCAAGCCGATCGGCAACAGCCGCTGCTATGTGCTCGATGCTCGCCAGCAATTGCTGCCAGTGGGCGCGGTGGGCGAGTTGTACATTGCCGGTGACGGCGTGGCCCAGGGGTATCTGGGGCAGCCGGAACTGACGGCTGAGCGCTTCCTGCTGGATCCGTTCAACGGCGGCACAATGTACCGCAGCGGCGACCTGGTGAGCTGGCAGGCCGACGGTACCCTGCGTTACCTGGGCCGCGCCGACCAGCAGGTCAAGCTGCGGGGCTTCCGTATCGAACTGGGCGAGATCGAAGCGCGCCTTGGCGAGTGCCCGGGTGTGCGCGATGCCGCCGTGATCGTGCGGGAGGATGTGCCGGGCGATAAGCGCCTGGTCGCTTACTTCACCGGCCAGGCGCCGACCATCGGCGAGCTGCATGAGCGTCTGCAAGGCGTGCTGCCGGACTACATGCTGCCATCGGCCTACGTGCAGCTGGACGCGCTGCCGCTGACCGCCAACGGCAAGCTTGATCGCCGCGCCTTGCCGCAGCCGGGCAGCGACGCGTTGGTCAGCCGTGCCTTCGAGGCGCCGCAAGGTGAAATCGAAACCGCGCTGGCCGTGATCTGGGCCGAGGTGCTCAAGGTCGAACAAATCGGCCGTCATGACCACTTCTTCGAACTGGGCGGCCATTCGCTGCTGGCGGTGAGCCTGATCGAGCGCATGCGCAAGGCCGGCCTGGATGCCGATGTGCGTGTGTTGTTCGCCCAGCCGACCCTGGCTGCGCTGGCGGCTGCTGTTGGCTCCGGGCGTGAAGTGGCAGTGCCCGAGAACCGTGTGCCGCAAGGCGCGATGCAGATCACGCCAGACATGCTCAGCCTGATCGACCTGGACCAGGCCAGCATCGACCGTATCGTTGCCATCGTGCCGGGTGGTGCGGCCAACGTGCAGGAAATCTACCCGTTGGCGCCGCTTCAGGAAGGCATTCTCTACCATCACCTCAGTGCCGAGCAGGGTGACCCATACCTGCTGCAGACCCGCCTTGCCTTCGACAGCCTGGATCGGTTGCAGGCCTGTGCCGATGCCCTGCAACAGGTCATCGACCGCCACGACATCCTGCGCACCTCGGTGGTCTGGGAAGGGCTGGGCGAGCCGGTGCAGGTGGTATGGCGCCAGGCCCAGCTGGCAGTCAGTGAAGTCACCGGGCTCGGCGAAGACGCGGTGATCGAGCGGTTGCACGCGCACTTCGATGCCCGCCTGCAACGCCTGGACCTGACCCAGGCGCCGCTGCTGCGCCTGACCTACGCCTTGGACCCGGCACTGCAGCGGGTGGTGGCCGTCCTGCACTTCCACCACCTGGCCCTGGACCACACGGCGATGGAGGTGATCGTCCACGAACTGCAGGCGATTCTCTCCGGTCGCCAGCACCTGTTGAGCGCGCCCGTGCCGTACCGCACCTACGTGGCCCAGGTTCGCCTGGGCGCCGCCGAAGCGGGGCACGAGGCGTTCTTCCGCGACATGCTCGGCGATGTCGACGAGCCGACCCTGCCGATGGGTCTGGCCGATGTGCAGGGCGACGGGCGCGATATCGAGGAATCGCGCCTGCCGCTGGATCCGGCCTTGTCGCGCCGGGTGCGCGAGCAGGCAAGGGCCCTCGGGGTCAGCGCCGCGAGCCTGATGCACCTGGCCTGGGCCCGCGTGGTGGGCGTGCTGTCGGGGCGCGGTGATGTGGTGTTCGGCACCGTGCTGATGGGCCGCCTGCAAGGCGGCGACGGCGCCGACCGGGCGCTGGGGGTGTTCATCAATACATTGCCGCTGCGCATCGACACCGCCAAGGGCACCCGCGCCGCGGTGCAGGCCACCCACCAGCGGCTGTCGGCGCTGCTCGGGCATGAGCATGCGTCGCTGGCGTTGGCTCAGCGGTGCTGCGGCGTGCCGGCCTCGGCGCCGCTGTTCAGCGCCTTGCTCAACTACCGCCATAGCCCGACGGATACGGCCGGTGTGGATGTCGCAAGTTTCCAGGGCATGCATCAGCTCGGCGGTGAAGAGCGCAGCAACTACCCGCTGACCCTGAGCGTGGACGACCACGGGGAAGGTTTCAGCCTGAGCGTACTGGCCCAGCTGGGGATCGGTGCCGAACGGGTCGCAGGTTGGATGACCGCTGCCGTGAGCCAGTTGATCCAGGCGTTGGAGCAAGGTGGCGCGGCGCAGGTCGACAGGCTGCCCATCCTCGACGGCACGCAGCGGCGCCAGGTGCTCGAAGGTTTCAATGCCACGGACATGGACTACCCACAAGGGCAGACCGTGCACGCGTTGGTCGAGGCTCAAGCGTCCGAAGCATTGGCCGTTGTACAGGGTGAACTGGGTGTGAGCTACGGCGAGCTCAACCAGCGTGCCAACCGCCTGGCTCATCATCTGATCGAGCGTGGCGTGGTCCTGGGCGACCGCGTGGCATTGTGCCTGGCGCGTGGCCCGCAACGGTTGGTGG
>NZ_QJRP01000071.1 GCF_003205295.1 Pseudomonas mosselii | reverse complement strand
CCCCACCACACCCCCTTGGCCCTGAGCCTGGCCATCGGCAGCCTCGCCGTGCCCGCGCTGGCCGCCGATCCCACCGACCACCTCGACACCGTCGTCGTGGTCGGCACCCACCGCAGCGACCTCACCGCCCTGCAAAGTGCCGCCCCGGTGGACGTGCTCAGCGGCGAAAAGCTCCAGGAAACCGGCGCCCGCGACCTGTCCGGCGCCCTCACCGCGCTGTCGCCTTCGTTCAACTACCCGCACTCGCCCCAGGGCGCCTTCGCCGGTTCCATCGCCCAGGGCGCCTCGCTGCGCGGCCTGGCCTCCGACCAGGTGCTGGTGCTGGTCAACGGCAAGCGCCGCCACACCAGCGCCAACGTCACCCGCCAGGGCCTGGCCAACGGCCGCGGCGCGGCAGCGGTGGACCTGAGCCTGATCCCGCTGGCGGCGGTCGAGCGGGTGGAGATCCTGCGCGACGGCGCCGCCGCCCAGTACGGTTCGGACGCCATCGCCGGAGTGATCAACATCGTGCTCAAGGAGCGCGACGAAGGCGGCAACCTCGGCTACCGCTTCGGCGGCTACGACAAGGGCGACGGCCTGCAGCGCAAGCTCAGCGGCTGGAAAGGCTTCGCCCTGCCCAACGACGGTTTCCTCACCCTGGCCTTCGACGCCGGCAGCCAGGACCCGGCCAGCGACACCCGCGACGACAACCGGATCTTCTACCCCGGTTCCACCAGCACCGCGACCCCGCGCGAGCAGAACAACCGCTACCGCAACTGGCGCTGGGGCTCGGGCAATGTCTCGGACCAGTACAACTTCACCGCCAACGCCGAAATGGGCCTGGGCGATGGCCTGAGTGCCTACGGCCTGGCCACCTACGCGCACAAGAACACCGATGCCGAGAACTTCTTCGACCCGCCCACGACCCTGCGCAACAACTATGGCAGCGTGGCCCTGGCGCGCTACCCGGACGGGCGCCTGCCGATCACCCGCTACGGCCTGGAGGACTACGCCGTCACCGGTGGCCTGCGCTACGAGGAGGAGGCCCTCGGGCACTTCGACCTGGCCGTGAACCATGGCAACAACCGCGTCGACTCCACCGACCGCGATGCCATCAACCCCAGCTGGGGCACAGCCAGCGCCTCGACGATCTACACCGGCCGGCGCGAGGCTGACCAGACCAACCTCACCCTGGACTGGACCCGCGACTTCGCCACCGACCTGCTGTTCAAACCACTGACGGTGTCCGCCGGCCTGGCCTGGCGCGAGGAAAACTACCAACTCAGCGCCGGTGACGCCCAGGGCTGGCAGAACGGGCCGCTGTTCAACACCGTCGACCCGCTGACCGGGCGGCGTATTCCCGGCTACTACTCGGGCATCACCCAGGTCGACGCCGCCTCCCTCGACCGCCGGGTGATCGGTGCCTACTTCGACCTCGAAGGGCAGATCACCGAGCAATTCCAGGCCGGTTTCGCCCTGCGCAGCGAGCACTACTCCGACTTCGGCGACACCACCAACGGCAAGCTGTCGCTGCGCTACGACTTCACCCCCCAGATCGCCGCCCGGGCCAGCGCCAGCACCGGCTACCGCGCACCGTCCCTGGTGCAGTCGGGGCTGTCGTCGTTCAGCGTGCAGGTGGTCGAGCAGCCGCCGGGCAGCGGCAACTGGGTCGAGGTGCAACAGCGCACCCTGCGCGCCGACAGCCCCGAAGCGCAACTGCTGGGCGGCAAGGCGCTCAAGCCCGAGGAGTCGACCAACTTCTCGGTCGGCCTGGTGTGGCGCCCGCTGGCCAACGCGTCGCTGACCGTCGACGCCTATCGCATCGACATCGACAACCGCATCACCCTGTCCGACCAACTGCCGGCGTCGGTGGTCGGGCCAATCTTCGCCGGCACGCCCTACGCCAATATCCAGAGCGCGGCGTTCTACACCAACATTGCCGACACCCGCACCGACGGCATCGAACTGGCCGGGCACTACCAGCTCGACCTCGGCGCCTGGGGCCGGCTGGACCTCAACGGCGGCTATGCCCGCACCAACACCCGCATCACCGGGCTGGACGACGTCGGCGGCATTGCCGGCAATCAGATCATCGGCCGCAACACCCAGGGACTGATCGAGGACGGCACGCCCAAGGACAAGCTGACCCTGAGCGCCAACTGGCAGTACCAGGGCTGGAACGTGACCGTGGCCCAGCGCCGCTACGGCCAGTGGCAGAACCGCAACGCCGCCAACCCGGCGCTGGACCAGACCTTCGGCGCGCAGTGGGTGACCGACCTGGACGTGGCCTACCGTTTCGGGCTGGGGCTGACCTTGTCGGTGGGTGCGATCAACCTGTTCGACAGCCACCCCGACAAACTCGAGGGCGCGCAGTTGTACGGGGTGCCGAAGTACTCGATCACCAGCCCAGAAGGGGCGCAGGGGGCGTTCTACTACACCAGCCTGAGCTATGACTTTTGAGGGGGTGTGGGGGGGCTGGTGCCAGGCGATAGTCTTGCAGCGCTCTCGAGATCGAGCGCCGCGCGGGCGGCGCTCGATCGCATAGGCGCTACAACTCTCTCGCCAAACACACCCTAAGTTCCCCTCAAGACGCGAGGATAAAGTCCGCCACCGTCACGCTGGTCGCATCCCCCACCCCGACCAGGCGAATGGAGTCAGGCCCACCGAAACTGACCAGCGTATCGGCACCCACATCGGCAATGCTGACACTGACGGCAAAGCTCGCCGCGGTAATGCTCAGCGCCGTGATATCCAGCCGGTCCTGGCCGCCTGCCGGGGCGGCATCGAACCCGAACACCTGGTCGGTGCCGAAGCCTGCGGCGAACTGGAAGAT
>NZ_QJRP01000070.1 GCF_003205295.1 Pseudomonas mosselii | reverse complement strand
TCCCCTCACTCCGGCCTTGCTCCCGGGAGGACCGCGCTGCAGGGCCCATCCTGGGCCCCAGCGCTTGACGGGCATCCATGCCCGTCACCTCCCTCCGCAAGGCCTGCGTTCGGCCTCCTGAAGTCGCAATTTGTGTCGCCTGGGATATCGCGCGCTTAGAAGCAAAAGCAAAAGCAAAAGCACAACGGCAACGGCCTACGGTAGCGTTTATTTCGCCGCGTAGACGCCAGGCTTGCACGGGAGCCGGATTAGGGGGCGCAAGGCGTGAGGGCTACTTGAACTTCGGCCCCGAGCGGGTGTTCAAGCCTTTGGCCATGCGGTCATACAGCACCACATTCACCGTCGCCGCCAGGTTCATGCAGCCCTCTGTCGGGATGTAGATCGTCTCTTCGCACCAGCCCCGCACGTCTTCGCTCAACGAACCATCCTCGGGCCCGAAGATGTAGATCGCCCGGTCCGGATGGGTGTACTCAGGCAATGGACGCGCGCCTTCCACCAGCTCCACGGCCACCGGGGTGCAGCCCAGGGGAATGATGCGCTGCAGGTCGTCGATGCCGATCAGCGGGATGTCGTAGTGCACGCGCTTGGTGTCGGTGACAAAGTCGCGGGCGCGCTCATAGCGCTTGCCGGTGTAGAACACCGAATTGACGCCATAGCAGCCCGCGGCGCGCATCACCGAGCCTACGTTTTCCGCGGATTTGGGGTTGAACAGGCCGATGCAGCTGTACCGTTTGTTCGCCACGTGTCGGGGCCCTTCGCAAAAAAAGAGCGCGATTATACGGGCTTGCCGGCACGCCGGGGGCGTGAATCGACGTTCAGTCCTTCTTCATCAGCGCGGCCAGGTTGGCGAACGGGTTGTGGGTGGCCACGGCGACTTTCGGCGTGCTCAGCGAGCCTTCGCTGAAATACTGCTGGTCGGTGTAGCGGGCGTGCTCGTTGTCGTGGCAGTACAGGCACAGCAGCTCCCAGTTGGAGCCGTCCTGGGGGTTGTTGTCGTGGTTGTGGTCGCGGTGGTGCACGGTCAGTTCCGACAGGCGTTTGCCGGAGAACTCGCGGGTGCAACGGCCGCAGACGTGGGGGTACATCTTCAGCGCCTTGTCGCGGTAGCCCATTTCCTTGTCGCGCTTGGCATCGGCGAGGATGCGGTCGAGGCGGGCGGTGGCGTCGGAGGTGGAACTCATGGTGTTACCTTTTTTCTGATCAGGGCAATGACGGTTATGCCTTTGAGTCTAGCGCGCCTGTGGGGCGTGCGGACAGGCAAAATCGCGCCGTTGGGCGTAGCCTGTAGGAAGGTTTCTGACAGGAGGCTGCCGATGTTGCATGCGATCCTCGCCGCGCTGTTGCTTGGCGCAGTATCCACGGCCGACGCCGCGGGCCAGCAACGGCCGCTCACGACGGTTCCCGGCGCGCCCGGAACCGCGACGCCGACACCTTACCCGCAGATCACCCCGAGCACGCCGCCCAAGGCCGGCGCCAACCGGCCGGGCGCACCGCTGTTGCCGCCGATGCCGCAGCCGGGGCCACCCAAGGACCAGCCGTTGCCCGGGCTTAGCCAGGACCCGCCGAAGCCGCCTGACAAGGGGCGCTAGACTTGCTGTGCCAGGCGCTGGCCATCCTGCATGCGCAGGCGCCTGGACAAGGCCACGGCGAGGGCGCGGATGATCCGTGCGGCGATGCGGGGGGCTTCGTTGAGCATCTTTTCCAGTGCGTCCTTGCCCAGGGTCAGCATCTGGCAGTCGCTGGCCGCCACGCAGGTGGCCGAGCGGCGTTCGCCGTCGAGCACGGCCATCTCGCCGAAGGCCCGGCCCTTGCGCAGGGTGGCGATCTCCACCTGGGCGCCGTTGCCGTCGGTCTTTTGCACCGAGACCACTCCACGATGGAGGATGCACATGAAAGTGCCGGCGTCGCCTTCGCTGAACAGGGTCTGGCCCTGGGTGACGGCGGTGAGGCTGAAATAGCCGGCGGCGGCGAGGAAGTCACCGGGCTGCAGGGTGTCGAACAGGCCGCAGTCCATGAGCATGTCGCGGATCTCGGCATTCAGGTGCTGGGTGTCGGGCATGTGTTGTTGTTCTCACCGGGTGCTGTCCTGGGATTGTCGGGGCTGCTGCGCAGCCCTTTCGCGACACGAGGCCGCTCCCACACGGATAGCACGGAACCTGTGGGAGCGGCCTTGTGTCGCGAAACGAGGGCAAAGCCCTCGCCGTTGCGAACCCTATGACAACGAAAATCGCGTTTTACGCCACGCCCAGCTCATTGAAGACGAACGCATACTCCAGCGCCACGTCGCGCAGCCCCTGGTATCGCCCGCTCATGCCGCCGTGGCCCGCGCCCATCTCGGTCTTGAGCAGCAGCAGGTCGTCGTCGGTCTTGCGCGTGCGCAGGCGCGCCACCCACTTGGCCGCCTCCCAGTACTGCACGCGGCTGTCGTTGTAGCCGGCGACCACCAGCAGCGCCGGGTAGGCCTGTGCCTTGACGTTCTCGTAGGGGGCATAGGCCTTGATCCGTTCGTACACCTCGGGCTCTTCGGGGTTACCCCATTCGTCGTACTCGGTGACGGTCAGCGGCAGCTCGGGGTCGAGCATGGTGTTGAGTACGTCGACGAACGGCACTTCGGCGATGGCGCAACGGAACAGCTCGGGGCGCAGGTTGAGCACCGCGCCGATTAGCAGGCCACCGGCACTGCCGCCGCTGATCGCCAGGTGTTCGCGGCTGGTCACGCCTTCGGCGACCAGGTGTTCGGCGCAAGCGATGAAGTCGTCGAAGCTGTTGTGCTTGTGCTCCTGCTTGCCGGCCCGGTACCAGGCTTCGCCCAGCTCGCCGCCGCCGCGCACATGGGCGATGGCGAAGGCCACGCCGCGCTCCAGCAGGCTCAGGCGGGCGTGGGAGAACCAGGGGTCAAGGCTCTCGCCGTAGGCACCGTAGCCGTAGAGGTAGAGCGGCACGCTCT
Source organism: Pseudomonas mosselii (assembly GCF_003205295.1). Taxonomy (GTDB): domain Bacteria; phylum Pseudomonadota; class Gammaproteobacteria; order Pseudomonadales; family Pseudomonadaceae; genus Aquipseudomonas; species Aquipseudomonas mosselii_B. The sequence continues at coordinate 1,097 of NZ_QJRP01000070.1, read as the reverse complement.
TGCCCTCGTCGACACGGCGGCGCACCAGGCTGATCGGTACCCGGGTGCCGTCCTTGGCCACCGCCCACAGGCGCTGGCTGACGTAGTCGTCGGCGTCGAAGGTGCCGAGCACCGGGGTCTGCTTGAGCACCTGCTGGGCACCCGTGGCCAGCTCCAGCTGGCGCACCTGGGCCGGACGGTTGAGCGCTTCGTAGCGCAGGCGAATGCGTGTGCTGGCGAATTCCAGGCTGTCCTGCACGTAGAGGCTGTAGGCGGCGTCCGGCAGCTCGACGCGGTAGGCCGGCAGACCTTGCGGGTGCACTTCGATGATCGGCAGGCCGCCTTCGCGCAGGCTCAGGGACAGCGCCGTGGCATTGAGGCTGAGCCCTTCGAGCATGACGTCGTCGCGGTGCGGCACCAGCACCTGCCACTGCGCGCGGGTCGGCACGCTGTCGGCCGGCGCGTGGTACAGGGCGAAGTTGATGCCGTCCTGGTTGCTGCGCACGAACCAGCGCCACTGGCCGTCGAGCTGGCCGTGGTCAGGGAAGTATTCGTGGCCTTCGACCCGTGGCGCCAGGCAGGTGAAGTCGGCCTGTGGCGTGGCGGCGTCGAGCACCCAGGCCTCGCTGGTGGTCTTGCTGTTGAGCAGCAGCACCAGCTGGCGCTCGGAGCTGGCGCGGTAGCAGTGCAGGAAGAAGCGTCCGTCGGACTCCTCGAACACCGGGGTGGCGTCGGCTTCGCCCAGGGTGTGGCGGCGCAGGCGCCAGGGGCGGTGGGTGTCGTCCAGTTCGGCGAAGAACAGCGTCTGGCTGTCGTTGGCCCAGGTCATGCTGCCGTCGCAGTCGTCGAAGGGCAGGGCGCTCAGCGTGCCACTGGCCAGGTCCTTGACGTACAGGGTGTAGATCTCGTCGCCGCTGGTGTCCAGGCTGTAGGCCAGCAGGCGGTGGTCGGGGCTGATGCTGAAGGCGCCGAGGGAAAGAAAGCCGCCATTGGCCAGGGCGTTGGGGTCGAGCAGCAGTTCCTCGCGGCTTTCATCGACGGTGTTGCTGTCGTCGGCCGGGCGCGGGCAGCGGTAATGGCGCGGGTATTCGTCGCCCGCGGTGGTGCGGGTGTAGTAG
>NZ_QJRP01000006.1 GCF_003205295.1 Pseudomonas mosselii | reverse complement strand
TCTCTATATAGGTAACCTCAGAGCACCCCCGCCCCTCGCAACCGCTGAACCGCCTCGTCATCCAACCCCAACACATCCCCCAGCACCGCCTCGGTATGCTCCCCCAACAACGGCGGCGCGCTGCGATACTCCACCGGCGTCTCCGACAGGCGGATCGGACTTGCCACCTGCGGCACACTGCCCGCCAGCGGATGAGGGACATTCACCGCCAGCCCGCGGGCAAGCACCTGCGGATCCTGGAACATCTGCGCCAGGTCGTTGATAGGCCCGCACGGCACTCCCGCCTTCTCCAGCTCGCTCACCCACTGCGCCGTGGTCTTGAATACCGTCGCCTGACGAATCAGCGGGATCAGCTCCGCGCGGTTGGCCACTCGCTGCTTATTAGTAGAGAACCGCGGATCATCCGCCCACTGCGCCTGACCGGCCACTTCCGCGAACTTGCGGAACTGCCCGTCATTGCCCACGGTAAGAATGAAGTCGCCATCCGCCGTCGGGAAGTCCTGGTAAGGCACGATATTCGGGTGCGCATTGCCCAGCCTGCGCGGTGGCGTGCCGGTGGTGAGATAGTTCATTGCCTGGTTGGCCAGGCAGGCCACCTGTACATCCAGCAGGGCCATGTCGATGTGCTGGCCGACCCCAGCCTGGTCACGGTGCGCGAGGGCCGCCAGGATCGCCACGGTGGAATACAGCCCGGTAAGGATATCGGTCAGCGCCACCCCCACCTTCATCGGCCCGGCGCCCTCTTCCCCCTCCGGACGGCCGGTCAGGCTCATCAGCCCGCCCAGCCCCTGGATCATGAAGTCGTAGCCGGCACGCTTGGCATACGGCCCGGTCTGGCCGAAGCCGGTGATCGAGCAGTAGATGAGTTTGGGATTGACCGCCTTCAGGCTTTGATAGTCCAGCCCATAGGCCGCCAGCCCGCCTACCTTGAAGTTCTCGATGACGATATCCGACTTCGCCGCCAGCTCACGCACCAGGCGCTGACCCTCCGGCTGGGTGAAGTCGATGGTCACCGAGCGCTTGTTGCGGTTGGCCGACAGGTAGTAGGCCGCCTCACTGGTGTTCTCGCCTTGGGCGTCACGCAGGAAAGGCGGCCCCCAGGACCGCGTGTCGTCACCCGCCCCCGGACGTTCGACCTTGATCACATCGGCGCCAAGGTCGGCGAGGATCTGGCCGGACCAGGGGCCGGCCAATACCCGGGAAAGATCCAGCACCCGCAGATGGGAAAGCGCGCCCATGGCCTGGCTCCTCTATTAATAGAATGCCTGGATGCCGGTCTGCGCGCGCCCCAGGATCAGCGCATGCACGTCATGGGTCCCTTCGTAGGTGTTGACCACCTCGAGGTTGACCAGGTGGCGGGCCACGCCGAACTCGTCGGAGATGCCATTGCCGCCCAGCATGTCGCGGGCCAGACGGGCGATATCAAGGGCCTTGCCGCAGGAGTTGCGCTTCATGATCGAGGTGATCTCGACCGCTGCGGTGCCTTCGTCCTTCATCCGGCCCAGGCGCAGGCAGCCTTGCAGGGCCAGGGTGATCTCGGTCTGCATGTCGGCCAGCTTCTTCTGGATCAGCTGGTTGGCAGCCAGCGGGCGGCCGAACTGCTGGCGGTCCAGGGTGTACTGACGCGCGGTGTGCCAGCAGGCCTCGGCGGCGCCCAGGGCGCCCCAGGAGATGCCATAACGGGCCGAGTTCAGGCAGGTGAACGGGCCTTTGAGGCCACGCACGTCCGGGAAGATGTTCTCTTCCGGCACGAACACGTTGTCCATGACGATCTCACCGGTGATCGAGGCGCGCAGGCCGACCTTGCCATGGATGGTCGGCGCACTGAGGCCATCCCAGCCTTTCTCCAGCACGAAGCCGCGGATATCGCCGGCATCGTCCTTGGCCCAGACCACGAACACATCGGCGATCGGGCTGTTGGTGATCCACATCTTGCTGCCGGTCAGGCGATAACCGCCGTCGACCTTGCGGGCACGGGTGATCATCGAGCCCGGGTCGGAACCATGGTTGGGCTCGGTCAGGCCGAAACAGCCGATCCACTCGCCACTGGCCAGCTTCGGCAGGTACTTCTGTTTCTGCGCCTCGGTACCGAACTCGTTGATCGGCACCATCACCAGCGACGACTGCACGCTCATCATCGAGCGGTAGCCGGAGTCGATGCGTTCCACCTCGCGGGCGATCAGGCCGTAGCACACGTAGTTCAGGCCGCTGCCGCCGTACTGTTCGGGGATGGTCGCGCCGAGCAGGCCGACCTCTCCCATCTCGCGGAAGATCGCCGGGTCCGTCTGCTCGTGGCGGAACGCCTCCAGCACACGCGGTGCCAGCTTGTCCTGGGCGAACTGATAGGCGCTGTCGCGAACCATGCGCTCTTCTTCAGTGAGCTGCTGATCCAGCAGCAGCGGGTCGATCCAGTTGAAGCTTGCCTTGCCAGCCATGTGCGGATTCCTCGAAAGATGGGAACGAATTGTTGTGCTGGATTGATCCTAGGCCTGATCGGCCCGCGGGACAAACGAGGATTGCGCACGGTTTAGTGATATTTTCTCACTTCAAGATCATAGAAATACCCTGTTCAGCGCCATACAAGTGAGGATGACGTACATGCGCCGCAAGATCCCCAGCACCACCGCCCTGGTCTGCTTCGAGGCGGCCGCGCGTCACGAGAGCTTCACCAAGGCCGCCCAGGAGCTGGCCCTGACCCAGGGTGCCGTCTGTCGGCAGATCGGTGGCCTAGAGAGCTTTCTCAATGTCGAACTGTTCCGCCGCTCGCGCCGGGGCGTGAAACTCACTGAAGCGGGGCTGTCCTATAGCCGCCAGGTGGCCGCGCAGCTGGATGCGGTGGAACGCGACACGCTTTCGGTGATGCGCCAGCAAGGCGCCAACGTGATCGAACTGGCGGTGGTGCCGACCTTCGGCACCCAATGGCTACTGCCGCGCCTGAAGGACTTCCAGCAGCGCCATCCGGAAGTCACGGTCAACCTGACCAACCGCACCCGCCCCTTCCTGTTCGCCGACACCCCCTTCGACGCCGCCATCTACTTCGGCGATGCCGACTGGTCCGGTACCCAGTCCCACCGGTTGATGGGCGAGAACCCCATGCCGGTGTGCAGTCCTGCGCTACTGGAAGGGCAAGCCAGCCTCGACGCCCGGCGCATCGCCGAGCTGCCCCTGCTGCAGCAGACCACGCGCCCCTATGCCTGGCGGCAGTGGTTCGACGGCCTGGGCATGAGCGTCGAGCGCGACATGACCGGCCCGCGCTACGAACTGTTCTCGATGCTGGCCCAGGCCACCATGCACGACATGGGCATCGCGCTGATCCCGCCGTTCCTGATCCAGCGCGAGTTGCAGGAAGGTCGATTGGTAGTCGCTAACAGGCATGCCCTATCCAGCGACAAGGCCTACCATCTGATGATTCCCGAGCGAAAGGTGGAATCCGCTTCACTGCGGGCGTTTCGTGACTGGCTGGTGGCGCAGGCGCAGCAGTACACCGCCGCCGGCTGAAACTGAAAACGAAGAAGCTGACTTCGTAGTCAATTATTTTTAACGCCTACAGATATATTGATTTGTCGCAAATCCGTAATCTGTTCCGCTCCCACGAAAAAACGCAGCAACCCTAGTAGCTGCGCGGGTTTGCAGCTTATTTGGCGACATTCACAGAGCCGCGAACGAAATCAGCCAAAATTTTTTCATTTTTTCCCCTAAGCTGCGAATAGCGCGTGTTTGACGGTCTGGCTCGGAATCGTTGCGACATACGGTCACAGGGTGACTTGTAGTTTTAAGTTCGTTTCGCTTCAGAACCTGTTGAAGGCCCCTGGGTTCGTCTGCAAAATGCCTCTCCCGCCTCGAACCAGGCGGTGTCGTGCTCTACGGCCGCCCAGCCGCACCACCCGAAGTGCGCTGGTTCCCATAAAGACAATAAAGGTCACCGCAGGAGACATAGTCGTGCACATTGGTGTTCCTCTCGAGACGCAGACGGGTGAGACAAGGGTCGCCGCGACCCCGGAAACCATCAAGAAACTGGTTGGCCAGGGCCATCAGGTCACCGTGCAACGGGGGGCAGGGCTCAAAGCCAGCATTCCGGACAGTGCCTATGAGGCAGTGGGCGCAGCCCTGGGCGAGGCCGCCGATGCCTTCGGCGCGCAGCTGGTACTCAAGGTGGTCGCGCCCGATGACCAGGAACTGACGCTGATCAACAGCGGCAGCCTGTTGGCGGGCATGCTCAACCCCTTCAATAACGAACTGATCGGCAAGATGGCCGAACGCGGCATCACCGCCTTCGCCCTGGAAGCCGCGCCACGCACCTCGCGGGCCCAGAGCCTCGACGTGCTGTCTTCCCAGGCCAACATCGCCGGATACAAGGCCGTGCTGCTGGCGGCTCACCACTATCCGCGCTTCATGCCCATGCTGATGACCGCCGCAGGCACGGTGAAAGCCGCCCGCGTGCTGATCCTCGGCGCCGGCGTCGCCGGCCTGCAGGCCATCGCCACGGCCAAGCGCCTGGGCGCGGTGATCGAAGCGTCGGACGTGCGCCCGGCGGTGAAGGAGCAGATCGAGTCCCTCGGCGCCAAGTTCATCGACGTGCCCTACGAGACCGACGAGGAGCGCGAGTGCGCCGAAGGCGTCGGCGGCTATGCCCGGCCGATGCCGGCCAGCTGGATGCAGCGTCAGGCCCAGGCCGTGCACGAGCGCGCCAGGCAGGCCGACATCGTCATCACCACCGCGCTGATTCCCGGGCGCAAGGCGCCGACCCTGCTCAGCGCCGAAACCGTGGCGCAGATGAAACCCGGCTCGGTGGTCATCGACCTCGCTGCGGCCCAGGGCGGCAACTGCCCGCTGACCGTGGCCGATCAGGTCGTGATGCACAACGGCGTGACCATCGTCGGCCCGACCAACCTGCCGGCCCAGGTCGGCGCCGATGCCTCGGCGCTGTACGCGCGCAACCTGCTGGACTTCATGAAGCTGCTGTTCGACAAGGACGGCAACCTGGTCATCAACCTCGAAGACGACATCGTCGCCGCGTGCCTGATGTGCCGCGACGGCCAGGTCGTGCGCAAGAACGGCTGAGGAGCACGACAATGGAAGACATGCTGATTTCCCACGGCATCTACAACCTGATCATCTTCGTGCTGGCCATCTACGTGGGCTACCACGTGGTGTGGAACGTCACCCCGGCCCTGCACACGCCGCTGATGGCGGTCACCAACGCCATTTCCGCGATCGTCATCGTCGGTGCCATGCTGGCCGCGGCGCTGACCGTCACCCCGGCCGGCAAGGTCATGGGCACCCTGGCCGTGGCGCTGGCCGCGGTCAACGTGTTCGGTGGCTTCCTGGTCACCCGCCGCATGCTGGAAATGTTCAAGAAGAAAACCAAGAACGAGGGGCAGAAGTAAGCATGAGCATGAATCTGGTAACGCTTCTGTACCTGGTCGCCTCGGTCTGCTTCATCCAGGCACTCAAGGGTCTCTCGCACCCGACCACCTCGCGTCGCGGCAACCTGTTCGGCATGATCGGCATGGGCATCGCGATCCTCACCACGGTCGGCCTGATCTACAAGCTTGGCGCGGAGCTGGCGACTGCGGGCATCGGCTACGTGATCGTCGGCCTGCTGGTCGGCGGCAGCGCCGGCTCGATCATGGCCAAACGCGTCGAGATGACCAAGATGCCTGAGCTGGTCGCCTTCATGCACAGCATGATCGGCCTGGCGGCGGTATTCATCGCCATCGCCGCCGTGCTCGAGCCGCAATCGCTGGGCATCGTCGCCAGCATCAGCGACCCGATCCCCACCGGCAACCGCCTGGAGCTGTTCCTTGGCGCGGCCATCGGTGCCGTCACCTTCTCGGGCTCGGTGATCGCCTTCGGCAAGCTGTCGGGCAAGTACAAGTTCCGCCTGTTCCAGGGCGCACCGGTACAGTTCGCCGGCCAGCACAAGCTGAACCTGATCCTGGGCCTGGCGACCATCGCCCTGGGGCTGCTGTTCACCTTCACCGGCCACTACAGCGCCTTCACCCTGATGCTGGCCCTGGCCTTCGTCATGGGCGTGTTGATCATCATCCCGATCGGCGGCGCCGACATGCCGGTGGTGGTGTCGATGCTCAACAGCTACTCGGGCTGGGCGGCGGCGGGTATCGGCTTCTCGCTGAACAACTCGATGCTGATCATCGCCGGCTCCTTGGTCGGCTCAAGTGGTGCGATCCTTTCGTACATCATGTGCAAGGCGATGAACCGTTCGTTCTTCAACGTCATCCTCGGCGGCTTCGGCGGCGACACCGATGTCGGCGCGGCGCAGGGCTCGAAGGAGCAGCGCCCGGTGAAGTCCGGCTCGGCCGACGACGCCACCTTCCTGCTGAGCAACGCCGACAGCGTGATCATCGTCCCAGGCTACGGCCTGGCGGTAGCCCGCGCCCAGCACGCGCTCAAGGAGCTGACCGAGAAGCTGACCCACAATGGGGTGACCGTGAAGTACGCGATCCACCCGGTGGCGGGGCGCATGCCCGGGCACATGAACGTGCTGCTGGCCGAGGCCGAGGTGCCCTACGACCAGGTGTTCGAGATGGAGGACATCAACGCCGAGTTCGGCCAGGCCGACGTGGTGCTGGTGCTGGGCGCCAACGACGTGGTCAACCCGGCGGCGAAGAACGATCCGAAGTCGCCGATTGCCGGCATGCCGATCCTCGAAGCCTTCAAGGCCAAGACCATCATCGTCAACAAGCGCTCCATGGCGAGCGGCTACGCAGGCCTGGACAATGAACTGTTCTACCTGGACAAGACCATGATGGTGTTCGGTGACGCCAAGAAAGTCATCGAGGACATGGTCAAGGCCGTGGACTGACCCGGTATTGCCCCTATAGAAGCGCATAAGGCCCCTGGGGAGATATTCCCAGGGGCCTTTTCATTTGCTTGATCCAGATCAACGGCTCTACTTCCGGCCTTCGCCTACGACCATGGTCGCGGGACGGTTCCGGGTGAAATCTCTAGACTGCGCTTCCAGTAGCTTCAGTAGCCTGAGATAACAATCCATGTACCGTGATCGTATCCGCTTGTCCTCCCTGCACAGCAAGGTTATGAGTGCGGCTGACGCCGCTGGCCTGATCCAGGACGGCATGACCGTCGGCATGAGCGGTTTCACCCGCGCCGGCGAAGCCAAGGCCGTGCCTCACGCACTGGCCGAGCGTGCAAAACAGTCGCCGCTGAAGATCAGCCTGATGACCGGCGCCAGCCTGGGCAACGACCTGGACAAGCAACTGACCGAGGCCGGCGTGCTGGCCCGCCGCATGCCGTTCCAGGTCGACAGCACCCTGCGCAAGGCCATCAACGACGGCAAGGTGATGTTCATCGACCAGCACCTGTCGGAAACCGTCGAACAGCTGCGCAACAAACAGCTCACCCTGCCGGACATCGCGGTCATCGAGGCGGTGGCGATCACCGAGCAAGGCCATATCGTGCCGACCACCTCCGTCGGCAACTCGGCCAGCTTCGCGATCTTCGCCAAGCAGGTCATCGTCGAGATCAACCTGTCGCACCACGCCAACCTCGAAGGCCTGCACGACATCTACATCCCGACCTACCGCCCGACCCGCACGCCGATCCCGCTGGTGAAGGTCGACGACCGCATCGGCAGCACCGCGATCCCGATCGACCCGGCCAAGATCGTCGGCATCGTCATCAGCGACCAGCCAGACTCGCCGTCCACCGTGCTGCCGCCCGACCACGAGACCCAGGGCATCGCCGACCATTTGATCGCCTTCCTCAAGGGTGAAGTGGACGCCGGGCGCATGAGCAACAACCTCGGCCCACTGCAGGCCGGCATCGGCAGCATCGCCAACGCGGTGATGTGCGGCCTGATCGAGTCGCCGTTCGAAAACCTGACCATGTACTCCGAAGTGCTGCAGGACTCGACCTTCGACCTGATCGACGCCGGCAAGCTGAGCTTCGCCTCGGGCAGCTCGATCACCCTGTCGAGCCGCCGCAACGCCGACGTGTTCGGCAACCTGGAGCGCTACAAGGACAAGCTGGTGCTGCGTCCGCAGGAGATCTCCAACCACCCTGAAGTGGTGCGTCGCCTGGGAATCATCGGCATCAACACGGCGCTGGAGTTCGACATCTATGGCAACGTCAACTCCACCCACGTCTGCGGCACGAAGATGATGAACGGCATCGGTGGCTCGGGCGACTTCGCCCGCAACGCGCACCTGGCGATCTTCGTCACCAAGTCGATCGCCAAGGGCGGCGCGATTTCCAGCGTGGTGCCGATGGTCAGCCACGTCGACCACACCGAGCACGACGTGGACATCCTGGTGACCGAGGTGGGCCTGGCCGACCTGCGTGGCCTGGCTCCGCGCGAGCGCGCCCGGGTGATCATCGACAACTGCGTGCACCCGGACTACCGCGCCGCGCTGAACGATTACTTCGAGCGCGCCTGCCAGCGTGGCGGGCATACCCCGCATATCCTGCGCGAAGCCTTGAGCTGGCATGAGAACCTGGAAGAAACCGGGCGGATGTTGGTCGGTTGATCATCTTCACGGTTTGAAATTGCCGGGGGCGCTTTGCGCCCCTTTTCGCGGCACAAGGCCGCTCCTACAGAAGACCGCGATCACCTGTAGGAGCGGCCTTGTGCCGCGAAAATGCTGCATGGGATCTACAAGGTCTGCACCAGACCCGGACTCGGCACCTGCAACAGGTACTCGATCAACGCCTTCACCGGCAACGGCCGGCTCACCAGGAACCCCTGCACCTGGTCGCAACCGAACGCCCGCAGCAGCGCCAGTTGCTCCTCGCTCTCCACCCCTTCGGCCACCACCTCCAGGTTGAGGTTGTGCGCCAGGTTGATCATCGCGTGCACCAGCTTGGCGTTCTCCTCGCGCTGCTCCATGCCGCCGACGAAGCTGCGGTCGACCTTGAGCAGGGTGATCGGCAGGCTGTTCAGGTGCACGAACGACGAGAAACCGGTCCCGAAATCGTCCAGCGAAAAACGCACCCCCAGGCGCCCCAAGGCGTCCATGGTCTGGCGCACCAGCTCGTTGCGCCGCATCACGGCGGTCTCGGTCAGCTCGAACTCCAGCCAGCGGGCATCGACGCCGTGCTCGACGATCAGCCGGCTCAGGGTGGCGAGCAACTGGCTGTCCTGGAACTGGCGGAAGCTCAGGTTCACCGCCATGTGCAGCGGCGCCAGGCCGCGCTCGCGCAGGGCCTGCATGTCGCTCAGGGCCCGGGAGATCACCCAGTAGCCCAACGGCACGATCAACCCGCTCTGTTCGGCCAGCGGCACGAATTCGCTCGGCGCCAGCAGACCGCGCTCTGGATGGTTCCAGCGCACCAGCGCTTCCAGACCGACGATACGGCCGTCGGCGAGATTGAGCCGCGGTTGATAGTGCAACTCCAGCTCGTCGCGGCGCAGGGCGCGACGCAGCTCGCTTTCTAGGTCGGCCAGGCTGCGGGCGTTGCGGTTGATGCGCTCGTTGAACACATGGAAGGTGCAGCCCTGGCTGCTCTTGGCCTGGCGCATGGCGATGTGCGCGTGCCACATCAGCGGGTCGGCGCCGGCCTGGGCGCGGGCATGGGCGATTCCCAGGCTGCAGCCGAGCAGCAAGCTCTCGCCGTCGATCCAGTAGGGCTCGGTCAGCGCCTCGGTGATGCGTTCGGCCATCCACTCGGCGCGATTGGGGTCGCGCCGGGTGTCGATCAGCAGGGCGAACTCATCGCTGCCCAGGCGCGCCAGCTGGTCGCTCGCCTCCAGCTGGTGCTTGAGCCGGGCGACCACCTGCAAGATCAGGCGGTCGCCGCCCTGGTGGCCGAGGGCGTCGTTGACGTGGCGGAAGTTGTCCAGGTCGAGGTGGCCGAGCGCCAGGCCGCGGCCTTCGTTCTCGGCCAGGCGCGCGGTCAGCAGGGCCTGGAAGCCCTGGCGGTTGGCGATACCGGTCAGCGGATCCTGTTCGGCCAGGCGCTGCAGGGTGGCCACCAGCACGCCACGCTCGCGCACATGACGCAGCGAGCGACGCAGGGTGTCAGTGGTCAGCTGCGCCAGCACCAGCCAGTCGCTGACGCCCAACGGCGCGCTGGCCGGCTCCTGCTCCAGCAACAGGATGGTCGGCAGCTCGCAACGCCCCGGCGCCGGCTGCAGCTCGGGCGTGGCCAGCACCACGGCCTGGCGATCATTGGCGAACAGGCTGTCCACCGCCGCCCAGTTGGGCGCGGTCAGCAGCACGACGCTACCGTCCATCGGCTGCAGGCACTCGCGCAGGTGCACGGCCCACTCCGGCTCATCAGCCAACAGCAGCAAACGCAGGGGTTCGACAGGCGTGGACAAGCGGGCTCCTTAGACGTGGGCGGTGGAACGGCGAGCGCGGGCAATCCTACCCGATTAATTGGAAATGATTTTCACTTTTAGTCGTTGCCCTTCCCTGGCCGCCATCCCGACGCAATCTGACGTGCATCCTGCGCGAAAGTAGCAGATGCGGCAAATCCGATTCGCGCCCTGCATCACAACGTCAGACGGTCGCGCATTAACGGCCCCATGCCTGCTAGAATGCGCGGCTATTTTCTGGTTACCCCCGGTTTCTAGCATGTCCCGACTCAATCCCCGGCAACAGGAAGCCCGAGACTACGTCGGCGGCCCTCTTTTGGTGCTCGCCGGTGCAGGCTCCGGCAAGACCAGCGTGATCACGCGCAAGATTGCCCACCTGATCCAGAACTGCGGCATCCGCGCCCAGTACATCGTGGCGATGACCTTCACCAACAAGGCCGCGCGCGAGATGAAGGAGCGGGTCGGCACCCTGCTGCGCCCGGGGGAAGGCCGGGGCCTGACGGTATGCACCTTCCACAACCTGGGCTTGAACATCATCCGCAAGGAGCACGAGCGCCTGGGCTACAAGCCGGGCTTCTCGATCTTTGACGAATCCGACATCAAGGCGTTGCTGTCGGACATCATGCAAAAGGAATACTCCGGCGACGACGGCATCGACGAGATCAAGAACATGATCGGTGCCTGGAAGAACGACCTGATCCTGCCGCCCGAAGCCCTGGAAAAGGCGCGCAACCCGCGCGAGCAGACGGCGGCCATCGTCTACACCCACTACCAGCGCACGCTCAAGGCGTTCAACGCGGTGGACTTCGACGACCTGATCCTGCAACCGGTCAAGCTGTTCCAGGAGCACCCCGACGTGCTCGAACGCTGGCAGAACCGCGTGCGCTACCTGCTGGTGGACGAATACCAGGACACCAACGCCAGCCAGTACCTGCTGGTGAAGATGCTGATCGGCATGCGCAACCAGTTCACCGTGGTCGGCGACGACGACCAGTCGATCTACGCCTGGCGCGGCGCCCGCCCCGAGAACCTGATGCTGCTCAAGGAGGACTACCCCTCCCTGAAGATCGTCATGCTCGAGCAGAACTACCGCTCCACCAGCCGCATCCTGCGCTGCGCCAACGTGCTGATCGCCAACAACCCCCACGCCTTCGAGAAGGAACTGTGGAGCGAGATGGGCGTGGGCGACGAGATCCGCGTGATCCGCTGCAAGAACGAGGAAGCCGAGGCCGAGCGCGTGGCCATGGAAATTCTCACCCTGCACCTGCGCACCAACCGCCCGTACAGCGACTTCGCCATCCTCTACCGGGGCAACTACCAGGCCAAGCTGATCGAACTGAAGCTGCAGCACCACCAGGTGCCGTACCGCCTCTCCGGCGGCAACAGCTTCTTCGGCCGCCAGGAGGTCAAGGACCTGATGGCCTACCTGCGCCTGCTGGTGAACCCGGACGACGACAACGCCTACCTGCGGGTGATCAACGTGCCGCGCCGCGAAATCGGCTCGACCACCCTGGAAAAGCTCGGTAACTATTCCACCGAGCGCGGCATCTCGATGTACGCCGCCAGCGAGGAACTGGGCCTGGGCGAGCACCTGGATGCCCGCTACACCGAGCGCCTGCAGCGCTTCAAGCACTGGCTCGACGGGGTGCGCCACAAGGTCGCCCTGGAAGATCCGATCGCCGCGTTGCACGAGATGATCCGCGACATCGACTACGAGAACTGGATCCGCCAGCAGACCGCCAGCGACAAGGCCGCGGAGTTCCGCATCAGCAACGTCTGGTTCCTGGTCGAAGCGCTGAAGAACACCCTCGAGAAGGATGAAGAGGGTGACATGACCATCGAGGACGCCATCGGCAAGCTGGTGCTGCGCGACATGCTCGAGCGCCAGCAGGAAGAGGAAGAGAACGCCGAAGGCGTGCAGATGATGACCCTGCACGCCTCCAAGGGCCTGGAGTTCCCCTACGTGTTCATCATGGGCATGGAGGAGGAGATCCTCCCCCACCGCTCGAGCATCGAGGCCGACACCATCGAAGAAGAACGCCGCCTGGCCTACGTGGGCATCACCCGCGCGCGCCAGACCCTGGCCTTCACCTTCGCCGCCAAGCGCAAGCAGTACGGCGAAATCATCGACTGCACCCCGAGCCGGTTCCTCGACGAACTGCCGCCGGATGACCTGGCCTGGGAAGGCCTGGACGATGCGCCCGTGGAAGTGAAAGCCGCGCGCGGCAACAACGCCCTGGCCGATATCCGGGCGATGCTCAAACGCTGATCAACCATTACTCTTAAACTTTGCCGCTTCTTGCGGCCACGGTGGCTTGTATGGCCGATTTGTGAGCTCAAATTCGAGTGCCAGGGTTCGGCACACAAGGCGCCGCGACGAGTCGTAGCCCAGCTACGGCGAGGAGCGGCAACGCAGTGTGACGAAGGCTGGCGCCGAAGTTGGGCTTACAAATCGGCCATACAGGCCACTATCTACATCGAGGAAAAAAAAGTGGAAGCACTGCATCAGAAGATTCGCGAAGAAGGCATCGTGCTTTCCGACCAGGTTCTCAAAGTCGACGCGTTTCTCAACCACCAGATCGACCCGGCGCTGATGCAGCTGATCGGTGACGAGTTCGCCCGCCTGTTCGCCGATTCGGGCGTGACCAAGATCGTCACCATCGAAGCCTCCGGCATTGCCCCGGCGGTGATGACCGGCCTGAAGCTCGGCGTGCCGGTGATCTTCGCCCGCAAGCACCAGTCGCTGACCCTGACCGAGAACCTGCTGACTGCCTCGGTGTACTCCTTCACCAAGCAGACCGAGAACACCGTGGCCATCTCGCCGCGTCACCTCAACAGCAGCGACCGCGTACTGGTGATCGACGACTTCCTGGCCAACGGCAAGGCGTCGCAGGCGCTGATCTCGATCATCAAGCAGGCCGGCGCCACCGTGGCGGGCCTGGGCATCGTCATCGAAAAATCCTTCCAGGGCGGCCGCGCCGAGCTGGACAGCCAGGGCTATCGCGTCGAATCGCTGGCCCGGGTGAAGTCGCTGGAAGGTGGCGTGGTCACCTTCATCGAGTAAAGCCTTGCTCGTACCCTGTAGGAGCGGCCTTGTGTCGCGAAAGGGCCGCAAAGCGGCCCCGGCGATCTGTGCATGAACGCTGAAATCCTGGGGCCGCTACGCGCCCCTTTCCGACCGGTCCGACGCCTCGGCAAGGCCGCTCCTACAGGGGTCCGGGAATGCCCGGCATCATCGCGTCGCCTGAAGCGCCGCCAGCAGCAACCGCTGATACAACTCCTCCTTCAAACCCTGCGGGTCATCCAGCTTCATCCGCGCCAACTGTGCCGCATACCCCTCGGGCGCCGGCGCATCCAACGCCGCCTTGCCCAGCTCCAAGACCTCGCTCAGCTTGAACTTGCTCTTCAACCAGTTCAGCGCCCGCAACAGATCCCGCTCTTGCGCCGTGAAATCAGTCCCCAGCGGATACTCAGGGAACAGCCGTGCATGCCGTGCCCGAATGGCCTCGAGCCGCTCAGGCGTATTGTCCATGAACCGCGCGTCCAGCTCGAAGTCCTTGGCCAGCTTGCCCACCGCCTTGGCCTGCTCCATCAGCTCGCGCTGAAAACGTGAGTCACTGATCGCCAGCAACCGTGCGATCACCTCGCTGTCGGTCTGCCCACGCAAATCGGCGATGCCGTACTCGGTGATCACGATGTCCCGAAGGTGCCGGGGGATGGTGCAATGGCCGTAGGTCCAGTAAAGGTTCGAGGTCACTTCGCCACCGGCCTCGCGCCAGCTGCGCAGCAACAGGATCGAGCGACCGCCCTCCAGCGCATGCCCCTGGGCGACGAAGTTGTACTGCCCACCCACGCCGCTGAGCACCCGGCCATCCTCGAGCTGGTCGGCAACCCCCGCGCCCAGCAGGGTCATGCCGAACACCGTGTTGACGAAGCGCGCATCCCGACGCTGGCGACGCTTGCGCTCCTCCTGGCCATAGAGTTCGTTGATGTAGCTGATGGCGCTCATGGCGAACCGTGCGCGCTGTTCCAACGGCATCTCGCGCAGGCGCTGGTAGAACGCCCGTGGCCCGAGGAAGAACCCGCCATGGATCAGCACCCCCTGCTCGTCGGCAGGGCGGCGCACCACCCCGGCGTCGGCCAGTGCCAGCAAGCCGTTAACGAACATCTCGCTGCAGCCGTACAGCCCCTGGCCGAAGGTATCCAGCCCCCCTTCCCGCTCGATCAGGGCCTGCCATGGGCCGATGTCCAGCTCATCGAGCAGCGCACGATAGCCCTCGTTGTCGCCCTGGCGCGCCAGCAGCGCCGCCGTTATCGCATCGCCCATGGCACCGATGCCGATCTGCAGGGTGCCGCCGTCGCGTACCAGGGCGCTGGCATGCAGGCCGATGCAATGGTCCTGGGTGTTCACCGGCATGTTCGGGGTGGAGAACAGCCGACGTCGCTCGGGCTGGTCGATCAGCAGGTCGAACTGCGTCAGTTCCAGCTCCGCGTCCCCGGGCATGTAGGGCAGTTCGTCGTGGACCTGGCCGAGCACCAGGATGGTCTCGCCGGCGGCGCGGCGCCGGGCGATCATCGGCAACAGGTCGAGGGTGATGTCGGGATTGCAGGCCAGGCTCAGGTGGTCGGGCCGTTCAGGCGTGGCCGCCACCAGTTGCGCAACCAGGTTCAGGCCTTTGGCGTTGATGTCGCGGGCGGCATGGCTGTAGTTGCTGCTGACGTAGCCCTGCTGCGCCGCCTCGCTGTGCAGCAGGCTGCCGGGCTGCATGAAGAACTGCTCGACACGGATGTTTGGCGGCAGCCGATCGGCACGCAGGTCGGCCAGGTAGGTGAGCTCCTCGTAGTCGGAGAACACACGCTCGACGAAGGGCTCGAGGAAACGACGCTGCAGACCCTCGCCCAGCGCGGGGCGGCCAAGGGACAGAGCGGTGTAGATCGTCAGCCGACGCTCGGGGAGATCGCGAACCCGCGCGTACAGCGCGTTGACGAAGGCATTGGGTTTGCCCAGGCCGAGCGGCAGGCCCATGTGGATGTGAGCGGGCAGGCAGGCAAGGACCTGATCGACAGCCTGGTCGATCGAACAGAGCTGCATGGGAGACTCCTGAGTCCATGGATTCAGGCGTTAGACAGGAAGCCATGCGAGTTGGTTGCTTGAGCCCATTGCGCCTCCAAGAACGCAGCACACAGCCGTTGGTTTCTCCTAGTATCACTGACGCCTAGGCTGCCGGTAGGGTCGCCTAGGCTTTTCGCCCTCACTGTATGGCCTCACGCCTGGTGTGCTGGAGTCAAGGACTCGAATGGGCATTCTGATCTCCTCTCTTATTTTAACTTTTTCAAACGCAGGCTCGAGAATCATAAGCCAGCCGGTTCTCGAGTACTTGTAATCTCTACCTTCTACCCAATCTTGCACATCCCTTCCATAGACCCCGAATAATCGCGCGCCCTTTTTGTGCTCATGACTGAAGTAAGCAGCGACTCTGTAATCTGGCGAGGCGTAGAAAGCTGCACCATACTTTCCACGGACTGCGAAGCGCTTATCTATACCCATTTCCAACGACTGCTTGTGGATATCACCACTGCCGTGAAGAGCTAACAACTGATGATCGCTCGATACGTCACGCGGAGGGTGAGTAACGATGTTCATATTTGCTCTGCGTACACTCTTGTAACTGATGAAATTCTCCACCTTTACTACAGACTGGTGAGAAAAGACTCGATCAGGCAAGGAAAGTTCTTTTATCGGTCGAGATGGCATATGACCACTAGCGTCCTGCCAATTCACGGGGTCTCCCAAACAATAAACGTAGGAATTCATGCCCCCCGCTTCGAATGGGCTCATGCTGTCCGGGCTATTGAATCGCATCAATGAGGGAATGAACATTCGGTACCCGTTGCCTAACGGATAGTATCCCGTCGCTGAATCCGCGTGCTGCCCATTGAAACCGAGGATACTTGGAAAAAATGAGCGATACCCATAGGGCGAATATTGGAGACAATTCAGTGAGCCCGTGGCGTCGAGCAAACCCACTACCGAACTGTTTTTATCTATGGTAATAAATGAGACACCCCCTCCATTCTTTTCTTTATCCGTTAAATAGTTAGCCGGTTGCAGGCTAGGTACATACGCCTCGCCCTTCACCTCGTTCGCCGGAGGCTCTGGTGCTGAGGGCGGAACCTGCTGATGCTGGTCGCCTTGACCAAGATGAGACGAGCCGTTACTCCCACAGCTGTCACGCTCGATATCTGCAGTCATTTTGAGAAATCTTCCAACGCTATTGGAAGCCTCATTATTGTCCCGTCCCCCCCCCCGAAAAAACTGACAAAAATGCTAGTTTCTATCATACGGCCAGCAAAATGACCCTTCATCGCGTACACACAGAGTGCGCAGTTGAACTTGAGTCAAGTTCGGCAGCGGCGAGGCGGGAACACTACCGAGCAGCCGCAAAGACGTCTGGCGGATGCGATAGAAACGCAGGGTTTGAGTGGGTTGGCGTCGACGCCGGCCTTATCGCCGGGCAAGCCTGCTCCACGCAGGAAAAACAAAGCCCGCCTTGACCGGCGGGCCTTGTACAATTCAGTTTTGGCTCACAGCCCCGACATCTTCTTGATCGCACCTTTCAGGTCTTCATCCGAGCAATCGGCGCAGGTGCCCTTCGGCGGCATGGCGTTGATACCGGTAATAGCCTTGGCCAGGATGCCATCGAGACCGCCCTGGTGATCGGCGCGCTCTTTCCACGCCGCGGTGTCGCCGATCTTCGGCGCATTCAGCAGGCCGGTGCCATGGCAGGCGTTGCAGTGCTTGGCGATGATTTCGTCGGGCGTCTTGGCACCGCCGCCGCCGGCAGTGGCGGCCACTTCCATGCCCTTGCATTCCTGGCCCTGGACGCACACCTGGCCGACCGGCTCGAGGCGCTTGGCAATGTCGTCGTTGGTTGCAGCGGTTGCGCTCATTGCCCAAAGGGCGAATACGGCTGCTGGTACGGCCAGCATCTTCTTGATTTGGTTCACGCGAACACCCTCATGGTGGCTAATCACGCCCGCGGCCACGGAATTGCGAGCGTTGAAAAGTATAGCGGGAACCCGGAAGGCGTGAAACGACCACACTCAGGGAAAGGGTATTGGCGAATCAATGCACTGCGCTGGATCAAAAGTTCGACGGGGTCGCCGCACTGATCAGCCGCGCCGGTTCCTCGAACGGGTTGCGAAAGCGGTGTGGACGGGTGCTTTCGAAGTAATAGCTGTCGCCGGCTTCGAGAATGAAGATCTCGGTACCGACCACCAGCTCCAGGCGGCCTTCAAGCAGGATGCCGGTCTCTTCGCCGTCATGGGTGAGCATTTCCGCGCCAGTGTCGGCACCCGGCGGGTAGACCTCGGTGAGGAAGGCGATGGCCCGGTTGGGATGCGACTTGCCGACCAGCTTCATGGTCACCGCGCCGTCGGAGATGTCGATCAGCTCGTGGGCCTTGTAGACGATCTGGGTCGGGCTTTCCGGCGCCAGCTCCACCGAGAAGAACTCGACCATGGACATGGGGATACCGCTGAGCACCTTGCGCAGGGAGCTGATTGACGGGCTCACGCTGTTCTTCTCGATCATCGAGATGGTGCTGTTGGTCACCCCCGCGCGCTTGGCGAGTTCGCGCTGGGACAGGCCCTTGAGCTTGCGGATGGCTTGCAGTCGTTCACCGACGTCCAAAGCTGGAGCCTCCTGAATCGGTCGAGATGGGGGTAGTGTGAACGATATGATGGCAATGCCGTTCAGTATTTACAACACACAGCCCCGCAGCCTGTCCGCTTCAGCGCCTTATTCGCCGATATAGTCCAGTGGCACGCGTTTGAGATTGCAGAAGATCTGGTACGGAATGGTCCCGGCCTGCATCGCCACGTCGCTGGCCAGGACCTGCTTGCCCCACAGCTCCACCGGGCTGCCGACGGTGGCCTCGGGCACCTCGGTGAGGTCGACGCAGAGCATGTCCATCGACACCCGGCCAATCAGCTGGGTGCGCTTGCCGGCCACCACCACCGGGGTGCCGGTGGGTGCCTGACGCGGGTAGCCGTCGGCATAGCCCATGGCGACCACACCGACCCGGGTCGGGCGCGGGCTGACGAACTTGGCGCCGTAGCCCACCGGTTCGCCGGCCGGCAGCTCGCGCACGCTGATGATCCGCGACTGCAGGGTCATCACCGGCTGCAGGCGTGCCGCTTCGGCCTGCGCCACCTCGAACGGCGTGGCGCCGTAGAGCATGATGCCCGGGCGTACCCAGTCGCTCTTGATGCTCGGCCACCCCAGCACCGCCGGGGAGTTGCGCAGGCTGCACTCGGCGGCCAAGCCCTGGCGCGCGGCCTCGAACACGGCGACCTGCTGCTCGGTGGCGGCGGCATCGAGTTCATCGGCGCGGGCGAAGTGGCTCATCAGCACGATGCGCGACACCTTGCCGCTGGCCAGGAGGCGCTGGTAGGCGTCGTGGTAATCCTTGGGGTGCACGCCGACGCGGTGCATGCCGGTGTCCATCTTCAGCCAGATGGTCAGCGGCTTGCGTACCGAAGTCTGCTCGAGCGCCTCCAGCTGCCACAACGAATGCACCACGCACCACAGGTCATGCTCGGCGATCAGCGCCAGCTCGCTGGCCTCGAAGAAACCTTCGAGCAGCAACAGCGGTGCCTTGATGCCCGCAGCGCGCAGCTCCAGGGCCTCCTCGATGCAGGCCACGGCAAAACCGTCGGCCTCGGGCTCGAGCGCCAGGGCGCAACGCACCGCGCCGTGGCCGTAGGCGTCGGCCTTGACCACAGCCAGGGCCTTGGCGCCGGTCAGCTCACGGGCCAGGCGGTAGTTGTGACGGAGGGCTTGGAGGTCGATCAGGGCACGGGCGGGACGCATGGCGGCAGCCTTCTGGCAGTTCTGGTTATCGATAAAGCCCCGGCGCGGCAGATGGGGGTAGGTACCCACCGCGCCGGGGTGAGGGAACAAGTGAATCGGTGTGAACTCTTCGCGGGTAAACCCGCTCCCACAGGGGGCAACACAAATCCTGTGGGAGCGGGTTTACCCGCGAAAGGGCCCGCGCAGACGCCCGCTTACTGGTGCGCAGGCGCCGGCTGGCCATGCTTGGCGATCTCGCGGCTGTTGCCATAACGCGAGATGTCCAGGCCTTCGGCACTGATCTGGGGCTTCTTGCGCGCGATCAGGTCTGCCAGCAGGCGACCAGAACCGCATGCCATGGTCCAGCCCAGGGTGCCGTGACCGGTGTTGAGGAACAGGTTACGGAACTTGGTCGCCCCGACGATCGGGGTGCCATCCGGGGTGGCCGGGCGCAGGCCGGTCCAGAAGCTCGCCTGGCTCAGGTCGCCGCCGCGAGGATAAAGGTCGTTGACGATCATCTCCAGCGTTTCACGCCGACGCGGGTTCAGCGACAGGTCAAAACCGGCGATCTCGGCCATGCCGCCAACGCGGATGCGATCGTCGAAACGGGTGATGGCAACCTTGTAGGTCTCGTCCAGGATGGTCGAGGTCGGTGCCATGTCGCCGTTGGTGATCGGCACGGTCAGCGAGTAGCCCTTGAGCGGATAGACCGGGGCCTTGATGCCCAGCGGCTTGAGCAGCTGCGGCGAGTAGCTGCCCAGGGCCAGCACGTAGCGGTCAGCGGTTTCCAGCTTGCCGTCGATCCACACGCCGTTGATGCGATCACCAGCGACGTCCAGGCGCTGGATGTCCTGGCCGAAGCGGAACTCGACGCCCAGCTTGATGGCCATGTCGGCGAGCTTGGTGGTGAACAGCTGGCAGTCGCCGGTCTGGTCGTTGGGCAGGCGCAGGGCGCCGGCGAGGATATCCTTCACCCCGGCCAGGGCCGGTTCGACGCGGGCGATGCCGTCGCGGTCGAGCAGCTCGTAGGGAACGCCGGACTGTTCCAGCACGGCGATGTCCTTGGCCGCGGCGTCCACCTGGGCCTGGGTGCGGAACAGCTGGGTGGTGCCCAGGCTGCGGTTTTCGTAGGCGATGCCGGTTTCGGCGCGCAGCTCGTCGAGGCAGTCGCGGCTGTACTCGGACAGGCGCACCATGCGCTCCTTGTTCACCGCATAACGGCTGGCGGTGCAGTTGCGCAGCATCTGCGCCATCCACAGGTACTGGTCGACGTCGCCGGTCAGCTTGATGGCCAGGGGCGCGTGGCGCTCCAGCAGCCACTTGATGGCCTTGAGCGGCACGCCCGGGGCGGCCCAGGGCGAGGCATAGCCGGGCGAGATCTGGCCTGCGTTGGCGAAGCTGGTTTCCATGGCCACCGCCGGCTGGCGATCGACCACCGTGACCTCGAAACCTTGCCGGGCCAGATAGTAGGCACTGGCGGTACCGATCACACCGCTACCAAGTACCAGAACTCGCATTGTTGTATCCCTCGCACGCGGCTCGCCGCAGTCTTTTGTTGAAATGGCATGGATGCGCGCAGTATATGAATCTCAAGCCAGTGCTATTCACTATATAAGCAGCTATATTTGGCGAGAATTCTCGGCAAAATCGCCTTTCACGGAGGGGCATCCCCTATGAGAACCCAGCACCAGAGCAAACGTGAACTGGACAAGATCGACCGCAACATCCTGCGGATCCTGCAGAATGACGGACGTATCTCCTTCACCGAACTGGGCGAGAAGGTCGGGCTGTCCACCACCCCCTGCACCGAGCGCGTGCGACGCCTGGAGCGCGAGGGGATCATCATGGGCTACAACGCCCGGCTCAATCCGCAGCACCTGAAGGGCAGCCTGCTGGTGTTCGTCGAGATCAGCCTGGACTACAAGTCCGGCGACACCTTCGAAGAGTTCCGCCGCGCCGTGCTCAAGCTGCCCCATGTACTGGAGTGCCACCTGGTGTCGGGCGACTTCGACTACCTGGTGAAGGCGCGGATCTCGGAGATGGCCTCGTACCGCAAGCTGCTCGGCGACATCCTGCTCAAGCTGCCCCATGTGCGCGAGTCGAAGAGCTACATCGTGATGGAAGAGGTGAAAGAGAGCCTGTGCCTGCCAATCCCGGACTGAGGCCTCAGACCAGCACCTGACGGGTCGTGGCGATGAACTGGTGGACCAGTTGTTCGGCCGCAGGCTCGATGGGCTGCGCCGGTCCTCGGCCACGGGGGCAGGCCAGGCGCGGGGTGGTACCGAACAGGCGGCAGATCATCGGGCGTTCTTCATAGACCGTGCAGCCGTTCTGGCCCAGGTGCACACAGTCCAGGCGCTCCAGGGCGGCGTCCTGCTCGGCCTGGGTCTTGCGCGGCAAGCGGGCCATTTCTTCGGCGGACGTGGTGACCGGGCCGCAGCAGTCGTGGCAGCCGGGCTCGCACTCGAACGAGGGAATGAGTTCGCGCAGGAAGTGGATCTTGTGGCGGTTGCAGGACATGGGGCGGGGTATCTGGAGAATGTTTGCCGAATTATAGGACCAATCGCCGGCAATCCGGCTCCCACAGGTCCGCTTTAACTGTGGGAGCCGGCTTGCCGGCGATGGGGCCGGATGCCTATCCTCCCCCTTTGGCCTCAGACCCAGGAATCGATAGATGATCCACAGCGCGCAGCACGCCGCCTCCTACTACGCCGCCAGCAGCGCGCCACACCCAGACCATCCGTTCCTGCAAGGCGAGCACAGCGCCGACGTATGCATCGTCGGCGGCGGCTACTCAGGGCTGAACACGGCCATCGAACTGGCCGAGCGCGGTTTCTCGGTGATCCTCCTGGAAGCCCGCAAGCTCGGCTGGGGCGCCAGCGGCCGTAACGGTGGCCAGCTCATCCGCGGCGTCGGCCACGGCCTGGAGCAGTTTCTCCCGGTGATCGGTGAAGAAGGGGTTCGCAGCATGAAGCTCATGGGCCTGGAGGCCGTGGAGATCGTCCGCGACCGCGTCGAGCGCCATGGCATCGACTGCGACCTGACCTGGGGCTACTGCGACCTGGCCAACAAGCCCGCCGAACTGGAAGGTTTCGCCGAGGACGCCGAGGAACTGCGCAGCCTGGGCTATCGCCACGAACTGCGCCTGGTGCAGCCCGGCGACATGCACTCGGTGGTGGGCTCCGACCGCTATGTCGGTGGCCTGGTCGACATGGGTTCGGGCCACCTGCACCCGCTCAACCTGGCACTCGGCGAAGCCGCCGTGGCCAGCCGCCTGGGCGTCGGCCTGTACGAGCAGTCGGAGGTGACCCGCATCGAGTATGGCCCCGAGGTGAAGGTGCACACCGCCCAGGGCCGGGTGCGCGCCAAGACCCTGGTGCTGTGCTGCAATGCCTACCACAACGATCTCAACCGCGAGCTGGGCGGCAAGGTGCTGCCCGCCGGCAGCTACATCATCGCCACCGAGCCCCTGGGCGAAGAGCGCGCCCGCCAACTGCTGCCGCAGAACATGGCGGTGTGCGACCAGCGCGTGGCGCTGGACTACTATCGCCTGTCCGCCGACCAGCGCCTGCTGTTCGGCGGCGCCTGCCACTACTCCGGACGCGACCCGCAGGACATCGCCGCCTACATGCGGCCAAAGATGCTCAAGGTGTTCCCGCAACTGGCCGATGTGCGCATCGACTACCAGTGGGGCGGCATGATCGGCATCGGCGCCAACCGCCTGCCACAGATCGGTCGCCTGGCCAGCCAGCCCAACGTCTACTATGCCCAGGCCTATTCCGGCCATGGGGTCAACGCCACCCACCTGGCCGGGCGCCTGCTCGGCGAGGCCATCAGCGGCCAGCAGGGCGGTCGTTTCGACCTGTTCGCCAAGGTGCCGCACACCACGTTCCCCGGCGGCAAGCTGCTACGCTCACCGCTTCTCGCACTGGGCATGCTCTGGTACCGGCTCAAGGAACTGGTCTGATACCTGACTGAACCCGGATCCTCTGCAGGCGCGGCCTTGCCGAGGCGTCGGACCGGTCGGAAAGGGCCGCAGAGCGGCCCCAGCAATTTCAACAATAACCAGAAATCCAGCTCAGTCCTTCCAGAAGGGTTTGCGCCCTTCCCGCCATGCCTGCTCCCAGGTCAGCCCGATATCGCGCAACTGGCGGTCATCCAGCTGCAACAGCGCCCTGCGGGTACGCCAGCGATGCAGCATCAGGCCCCACCGGCCCAGACCGGCCGGCGCATCGAAGACCTGAGGCCGCTGACCTGCCTCGAGTTCACCGGCCAACAGTTGCAAGCGCACATCGCTCAAGCCACCCATCACTGCGTTCTCCCATCAGTTGATACCGTGGAGAAAGCATGCGCGCTCGTGCCCTCGACAATACAGACTCAACAGGGTCTTATTATTCCCATACAGAATTGGCGAAAAGTTGGCTGAATGAAGTATTTTCCAGCCATCTGTATCGGTAATCGACCCGCAAAACACGTAGGAGTATGCCGTGACGCTCTACCTCAACCTCGCCGAACTGCTCGGTTCGCGTATCGAGCAAGGTCTCTACCGCCCCGGCCAGCGCCTGCCCTCGGTTCGCGCCCTGAGCGTCGAGCACGGCGTCAGCCTGAGCACCGTACAGCAGGCCTATCGCCTGCTGGAGGACAACGGCCTGGTGTCGCCACGGCCCAAGTCCGGCTATTTCGTCACCGAGGATCGCCAGCTTCCGGCCCTGCCCGATATCAGTCGCCCCGCCCAGCGGCCTGTGGATATCTCCCAGTGGGAACAGGTGCT
Source organism: Pseudomonas mosselii (assembly GCF_003205295.1). Classification (GTDB taxonomy): domain Bacteria; phylum Pseudomonadota; class Gammaproteobacteria; order Pseudomonadales; family Pseudomonadaceae; genus Aquipseudomonas; species Aquipseudomonas mosselii_B. The sequence continues at coordinate 257,809 of NZ_QJRP01000006.1, read as the reverse complement.
GGAGCTGGTTCGCGCCACCCCGCGCCCGGACGTGATCCAGCTCGGTCGCGGCATGCCCGACGTCGACAGTCCCACGCTCAAGCCACTGCTGCGCAGCCTGGCGCAGATCAGCCGGCGCATGGACATGCCCGGCCTGTACTACGACAACATCCACGGCAACGCCCAGCTGCGCGAGCAGATCGCCCGCCTGATGCTCGACTCCGGCTGCCGTCTGGGCCCGGCCGACCTGGTGGTGACCACCGGCTGCCACGAAGCGCTGTCGTGCAGCATTCGAGCGGTGTGCCAGCCCGGCGACATCGTCGCGGTCGATTCGCCCAGCTTCCACGGCGCCATGCAGACGCTGAAGGGCCTGGGCATGAAAGCCCTGGAGATCCCCACCGACCCGATCACCGGCATCAGCCTGGAGGCCCTGGAACTGGCCCTGGAACAGTGGCCGATCAAGCTCATCCAGATCACCCCCAGCTGCAACAACCCGATGGGCTACATCATGCCCGAGGCGCGCAAGAAGGCCCTGCTGACCCTCGCCCAGCGCTATGACGTGGCGATCCTCGAAGACGATGTGTATGGCGACCTGGCCTACACCTATCCACGTCCGCGCACCATCAAGTCGTTCGACGACGATGGCCGCGTGCTGCTCTGCAGTTCGTTCTCCAAGACCCTGGCCCCGGGCCTGCGGGTCGGCTGGGTGGCCCCGGGACGCTACCTGGAGCGGGTGCTGCACATGAAGTACATCAGCACCGGCAGCACCGCCTGCCAGCCACAGCTGGCAATCGCCGACTTCATCGCCGAAGGCCACTACCAGCCCCACCTGCGCCGTATGCGCAGCCAGTACCAGCGCGGCCGCGACCAGATGTGCGACTGGGTGACCCGCTACTTCCCGCAGGGCACCCGCGCCAGCAGGCCCCAAGGGGGCTTCATGCTGTGGATTGAATTGCCGGAAAGTTTCGATACGCTGCGGCTGAACCGCGCTTTACTGGAACAAGGCGTGCAGATCGCCGTCGGCAGCATCTTCTCGGCCTCGGGCAAGTACCGGAACTGCCTGCGCATGAACTTCGCCGCCCGGCCCACGGCGCAGATCGAAGCCGCCGTGCGCAAGGTCGGTGAAACCGCCCTTCGTCTACTGGAGGCCGAGCACGGCGACGGGTAACTTTGCCCAGCCTGCCATTGTCCAACCCCCATAAGCCCTTGCTGCACAGGATGATCCACCCTTGAGACTCCAGCGAGCCTTGCCTCTGCTGTTGGTGATGCTGCTCGGCCTGACGGGCTGTGCCAGCGTCGGTACACCCCGTGAAGTCAGCCAGGCGCTGCCGGCCGGCGACTCGGCGTTCGGTCGCTCGGTACAGCGCCAGGCCGCGCCCTACGAGGGGCGTTCGGGCTTTCGTCTACTGCCCAACAGCAACGAGGCATTCCGCGCCCGCGCCGAGCTGATCCGCAACGCCCAGACGAGCATCGACCTGCAGTACTACATCGTCCACGACGGCCTCAGTACCCGCGCCCTGGTCCACGAACTGCTGCGCGCCGCCGACCGCGGCGTGCGTGTGCGCATCCTCCTCGACGACACCACCAGCGACGGCCTGGACAGCCTGATGGGTACCCTCGCCGCCCACCCGAACATCCACATCCGCGTGTTCAACCCACTGCACCTGGGGCGCAGCACCGGCGTCACCCGCGCCGTGGGGCGGCTGTTCAACCTGTCGCGCCAGCACCGGCGCATGCACAACAAGCTGTTCCTGGTGGACAACAGCATGGCCATCGTCGGCGGTCGCAACCTGGGCGACGAGTACTTCGACGCCGAGCCCAACCTCAACTTCACCGACATCGACCTGCTGGGCGTGGGCCCGGTAGCCGAGCAGCTCGGCCACAGTTTCGACCAGTACTGGAACAGCGCCCTGAGCCGCCCCATCGGCGATTTCCTCTGGCGCCAGCCCGATGCCGACGACCTGTTCGCCAGCCGCCAGCGCCTGGAAGTGTCGCTGGCCGAGGCACGGGTCAAACGCAAGGCACTGTACGACCGCCTGATGGCCTATCAGTCGCAACCGCGCCTGGACGTGTGGCGCAACGAACTGATCTGGGCCCACAGCCAGGCGTTATGGGATGCGCCGAGCAAGGTGCTGGCGGACAACGAGCCAGATCCACGATTGCTGATGAGTCGGCAGTTGGCCCCGGAACTGAACGGTGTGCACAAGGAACTGATCCTGGTGTCCGCCTATTTCGTGCCCGGCGAGCCAGGGCTGCTGTACCTGACCAGCCGCGCCGACGCCGGCACCTCGGTCAAGCTGCTGACCAACGCCCTCGAAGCCACCGACGTACCGGCCGTGCACGGTGGCTACGCGCCCTACCGCCGCGCCCTGCTCGAACATGGCGTGCAACTCTACGAGCTACGCCGCCAGCCCGGCGCACCACGGCCGCGACTGGGCTTGCATGGCAGCTCCGATTCGAGCCTGCACAGCAAGGCCATGGTGTTCGACCGACGCAAGACCTTCATCGGTTCGTTCAACTTCGACCCGCGTTCGGTGCTTTGGAACACCGAGGTCGGGGTGCTGGTGGACAGCCCGGAACTGGCCGAATACACCCGTGACCTGGCCGTGCAGGGCATGGCGCCGGCGCTGAGCTACGAGGTGAAGCTGGTGGACGGGAAACTGGCCTGGGCAACTGAAGACAATGGCCAGCGGCATGTGCTGGTGACCGAGCCCGGGGGGATATGGCGACGCTTCAATGCCTGGATCAGCAAGGCGGTCGGGCTGGAGAAGATGTTGTAGCTGGGATTTCCGGGGGCGCTTTGCGCCCCTTTCGCGACACAAGGCCGCTCCTACAGGGGACCGCGATCTTCTGTAGGAGCGGCCTTGTGCCGCGATGGGCTGCGCAGCAGCCCCAGGATGGCTCAGGCCGACGCCGGCTCGAAAGCGTCCCGCCGCCGGGTCAACACCACCAACCCCGCCGCACCCACCGCCATCAGCAACGGCAGCGCGTGCCCGCTGATCCACTGGCTCCCTGCCCCGGCCAGCAACGGCCCGAGCAGGCAACCGATGCCCCACAGCTGCGCCACATGGGCATTGGCCCGCACCAGTTCGTCATCCCGGTAGCGCTCGCCGATGAGCACCAGCGACAGGGTGAACAAGCCACCCGCGCTGGCCCCGAACAGCACCCACAGCGGCCAGATCACCGGTGTGTGCAACAGCAAGGGAATCGCCAGGCTGGAAACCAGCAAGGTCAGCGCGCAACCACTGAACAGCGTGCGCCGCGACATGCGATCGGCCAGGGCACCGATCGGCAATTGCAACACCGCATCACCCACCACCACGGTGCTGACCATGAACAACGCCACCTCCGTGGTGAACCCTTGCTGCAGGCAGTACACCGGCAGCAACGTCAGGATCATCGCCTCGAACGCCGCGAACAGCGCGATGGCCCAGGCGATCACCGGTAGGCGTCGGCAGAAGCCGAACAGGTCGCTGAAGGTCACGCTGCACGCCTCGGTGGTCGGCGCCCCTCCCCGGCCCAGCAGGATCAACGGCGCAACCAGCAGCAGGGCGGTCGCCGCCCAGAAACCGAAGTCGTCGTCCGAGCCGAGGAAGCCCAGCACCAGCGGCCCGGCCAGCTGGCTCAGGGCATAGCTGCTGCCATACAGCGCCACCAGCCGCCCGCGCCACTGCTCGACCACCAGTTGGTTGATCCAGCTTTCGCCGAGGATGAACACCACGGTCAGTGACATGCCGATCATCAGGCGCAGCAGCAGCCACAAGGGGTAGCTGGGCAGCAGCGCCACCAGGGCGATGGATACCGCGCCGCCCCACAAGCACAGGCGCATCGCTGCAGGCACACCGACCCAACCGGCCAGGCGGCTGGCCACCGCAGCCCCCACCAGCACGCCCAGCGCCGGCATCGCCGCCATCACGCCGATGGCGAACCCGCCGTAGCCCCAGCCCTCCAGGCGCAAGGACACCAGCGGCATGCTCACGCCGAGCGCGAGCCCAACACTGAGCACCGACGCCAGCACGGCAAAGTAGGTTCCCCAACGCATCACAGCCTCCTTTCAGCGCAAATCGTGTATGACAGAGACGACAAAGCCGGGACGGCGTGAACCGGCCCGGCTGTCTGCGGCTCATCGCGGGGCAAGCCCGCTCCCACGAGCCCCGCGATGAGACGTTACTGGATCACAGCTTGATCCAGGTCGCCTTCAGCTCGGTGTACTTCTCCAGCGCGTGCAGCGACTTGTCACGGCCGTTGCCCGACTGCTTGAAGCCACCGAACGGCGCGGTCATGTCGCCACCGTCGTACTGGTTGACCCAGACGCTGCCGGCGCGTACGGCGCGGGCGGTCTTGTGGGCCTTGGAGATGTCCGCGGTCCAGATGCCGGCGGCCAGGCCATACGGCGTATCGTTGGCGATGGCGATGGCTTCCTCGGCGGTGTCGAAGGTGATCACCGACAGCACCGGGCCGAAGATCTCTTCCTTGGCGATCTTCATGGCGTTGGTCACGCCGTCGAAGATGGTCGGCTCGACATAAGTGCCACCGGTCTCTTCGAGGATACGCTTGCCACCGGCCAGCAGCTTGGCGCCGTCCTGGTGACCGGCGTCGATGTACGACAGCACGGTGTTCATCTGCTGGGTGTCGACCAGCGCGCCGACAGTGGTCGCCGGATCCAGCGGGTTGCCCGGCTTCCAGGCCTTGAGGGCCTCGACCACCATGGGCAGGAACTTGTCCTTGATCGAGCGCTCGACCAGCAGGCGCGAACCTGCGGTGCAGACCTCGCCCTGGTTGAAGGCGATGGCGCTGGCGGCGGCCTCGGCGGCGGCCTGCAGGTCAGGGGCGTCGGCGAAGACGATGTTCGGGCTCTTGCCGCCGGCTTCCAGCCAGACGCGCTTCATGTTCGACTCGCCCGCGTAGACCATCAGCTGCTTGGCGATCTTGGTGGAGCCGGTGAACACCAGGGTGTCCACGTCCATGTGCAGGGCCAGGGCCTTGCCCACGGTGTGGCCGTAGCCTGGCAGCACGTTCAGCACGCCCGCCGGGATACCGGCCTCGATGGCCAGCTGGGCGATGCGGATGGCGGTCAGCGGCGATTTTTCCGACGGTTTCAGGACGATGGAGTTACCGGTGGCCAGGGCCGGGCCCAGCTTCCAGCAGGCCATCAGCAGCGGGAAGTTCCACGGTACGATGGCACCGACCACGCCTACTGGCTCACGGGTCACCAGGCCCAACTGATCGTGCGGGGTCGGGGCGACTTCGTCGTAGACTTTGTCGATGGCTTCGGCAGTCCAGTGGATGGCCTGGGCCGCGCCCGGAATGTCGATGGAGGAGGAGTCACCGATCGGCTTGCCCATGTCGAGGGTTTCGAGCAGGGCCAGTTCCTCGACGTGCTTGCGCAGCAGGTCGGCGAAACGGATCAGCTTGGCCTTGCGCTTGGCCGGGGCCAGGCGCGACCAGATGCCGGATTCGAACACGGCGCGGGCGTTGTCGACGGCGCGGTTGGCGTCAGCCAGGTCGCAGCTGGCGACCTTGGCCAGGAAGCGTCCGTCCACCGGGCTCAGGCAGTCGAAGGTTTCACCGGATGCGGCATCGGTGTATTCGCCGTTGATGAAGGCGCGGCCTTCGATCTTCAGTTGCTGGGCACGCTGTTCCCAGTCCGCACGAGTCAGGGTGGTCATAGGAAACTCCTCTCTTGTTAAGGTGCAACGCCGCACTGAGGACTCACGGGCGCTGTCAGAAATTCTGGCCGGGCGACGAACGCACACCGGCATCCGACACCCTAAACCAGGGCGGACAAACTATCAATATATTTGACACGAATGGCCTAAAAGCCTACTGATGTGCATTTTATTAAACAACAACAGGGTAACCACCATGAGTATCGCCAGTATTGTCGACTTCGCCCAGGTCCTGACCGAGGCCGAACGCTACCGCCCGGCGGCGGAAAAAATCCTCAAGGGCGAGCCTGACCAGGCTGTCTACAACCACTACTCCAGCCCCTGCGGCCAGTTCGCCGCTGGCGTCTGGGAGGGCGAGGTGGGCCAGTGGAAGGTGGGCTATACCGAGCACGAGTACTGCGAGATCGTCCAGGGCGTGTCGGTGCTGCGCGACCAGGAAGGCAACGCCAAGACCCTGCGTACCGGTGATCGGTTCGTCATCCCGGCCGGCTTCAAGGGCACCTGGGAAGTGCTGGAGCCGTGCCGCAAGATCTATGTGCTGTTCGAGCAGAAGTAAGCCCGATCGCGGGGCAAGCCGCTTTCAAACAGGCATAAAAAAACCCGCCACCTTGCGGTAGCGGGTTTTTCAGGTTGCCGATCAATTACTTGATCTTGGCTTCCTTGTACACCACGTGCTTGCGGACGACCGGATCGTATTTCTTGATCTCGATCTTGTCCGGAGTGGTGCGCTTGTTCTTGTCGGTGGTGTAGAAGTGGCCGGTGCCGGCACTCGAAACCAGACGGATCAATTCACGCATGACGTTCTCCTTAGAACTTTTCGCCGCGAGCACGCAGCTCGGCCAGCACTACGTCGATACCACGCTTGTCAATGACGCGCATGCCTTTGGCGGATACGCGCAGACGCACGAAACGCTTCTCGGACTCAACCCAGAAACGGTGGTGCTGCAGGTTCGGCAGGAAACGACGACGGGTTTTGTTGTTTGCGTGGGAAATGTTGTTCCCGGTTACTGGACCCTTACCAGTAACTTGACAGACTCTCGACATGACTCAGCCCTCTAAAACCACATGCCCAACCCGGCATGGGTTGGCCGCTTAATCTCTCAGTCTTTGGCGCCAGGCGCCGTGATTCTGGAGGTCTTATCGACCGTATTCGCAGATGCGACAGGCCGAGCCCCTAGAAAAGAGCGCTGCTTTATACCAGAAAGACTCTGCCACAACAACAGAAGATGAGTATTCCGGTCGGGCCGAGCGCGCCCGGGCAGCATAACGACTGGGGCGGGAAGCTGTCGACCGCCCGTCGCCGAATTAATGCGAAAGAGTGTGGTCATTTGCCCATGTCCGCACTAGGGTAGGACATTTCCTGAATTTTCCAGACTGCACCGGCAGATGGGCCACCGACCAGCCAAGGAGTCACCATGCGTGCCGCCGCCCTATCCCTCCTGTTCACCACCCTGTGCGCCGCAGGCCTGGCCCAGGCTGCACCGCTGTCGGTGTGCACCGAAGCCAGCCCGGAGGGCTTCGACGTGGTGCAGTACAACTCGCTGACCACCACCAATGCCTCGGCCGACGTGCTGATGAACCGCCTGGTCGAATTCGACGCAGGGCCTGGCAAGGTGGTGCCGAGCCTGGCCGAAAGCTGGACGGTGTCGCCCGATGGCCTGATCTACGATTTCAAGCTGCGCCAGGGCGTGCAGTTCCACACCACGGCGTACTTCAAGCCGAGCCGCGAGCTGGACGCCGATGATGTGCTGTTCAGCTTCCAGCGCATGCTCTACCCCGCCCACGCCTGGCACAAGACCGCCCCGGGCGGCTACCCGCACGCCCAGTCGCTGCAGTTGGGCAGCCTGATCAAGGCGATCGACGCACCCGATCGGCACACCGTGCGCTTCACCCTGACCCACGCCGACGCCACCTTCCTGGCCACCCTGAGCATGGGCTTCGCCTCGATCTACTCCGCCGAGTACGCCGACAAGCTGCTCAAGGCCGGCACACCGGACAAGCTCAACAGCCAGCCGGTGGGTACCGGGCCGTTCGTCTTCCAGCGCTTCCAGAAGGATGCCGTGGTGCGCTACCGCGCCAACCCCGACTACTTCGCCGGCAAACCTTCCGTCGACCCGCTGATCTACGCCATCACGCCGGACGCCAACGTGCGCCTGCAGAAGCTCAAGCGCGGCGAGTGCCAGGTGGCCCTGTCGCCCAAGCCGCTGGACATCGCCGAGGCCGGCAAGGACGGTAATCTCGAGGTGGTGACCACGCCGGCGTTCATGACCGCCTTCGTCGCCCTCAACAGCCAGCATCCGCCGCTGGACAAACCCGAGGTACGCCAGGCGATCAACCTGGCCTTCGACAAGGCCGCCTACCTGAAGGCGGTGTTCGAAGGCACCGCCACCGCCGCCAACGGCCCCTATCCGCCAAATACCTGGAGCTACGCCAAGGACCTGCCCGGCTATGCCCTGGACCAGAAGAAGGCCAAGGCGCTGCTGGCCAAGGCCGGCCTGGCCAAGGGCTTCGAGACCACGATCTGGACCCGCCCGGCGGGCAGCCTGCTCAATCCCAACCCCAGCCTCGGCGCGCAGATGCTCCAGGCGGACCTGGCCAAGGTCGGTATCAAGGCCGAGATCCGCACCATCGAATGGGGCGAGCTGATCCGCCGCGCCAAGGCCGGCGAGCACGACCTGCTGTTCATGGGCTGGGCCGGTGATAATGGCGACCCGGACAACTTCCTCAGCCCGCAGTTTGCCTGCGCAGCGGTCAAGTCCGGGACCAACTTCGCGCGTTTCTGCGACAGCCGACTGGACCAGCTGATCAACGCCGGGCGCACCACCAACGACCAGAGCGTGCGCAGTCGCCTGTACCAGCAGGCGCAGACGCTGATCCAGCAGCAGGCGCTGTGGCTGCCGCTGGCGCATCCGACGGCGGCGGCGCTGCTGCACAAAGGGGTCGAGGGTTATCAGGTGAGCCCGTTCGGGCGGCAGGACTTCAGCAAGGTCTCCGTCAGCCGTTGAGGCCTTTTCGCGGGTAAACCCGCTCCCACAGGTTACGCGCAAATCCTGTGGGAGCGGGTTTACCCGCGAAGAGGCCGGTGCAGCTTGCCCACGACTAACCCGCCAACCACCCATGTTCGAGCATCGACAGCGGCTCGCCATCACCGACGATGACATGATCCATCACCCGCACATCGATCAGCGCCAGCGATCGCTTGAGCATCAGCGTCAGATGCACGTCATCCTGGCTCGGCTCGCAATTGCCCGACGGATGGTTGTGGCAGAGGATCAGCGCCGCCGCGTTGTGCAGCAATGACCGGCGCACGACCTCGCGGGGATAGATGCTCGCGCGGTCGATGGTGCCGCGGAACAGTATCTCGAACGCCAGCGGTCGGTGCTTGGTGTCCAGAAACAAGCAGCCGAACACCTCGCTGGACTCGTGCCGCAGCATGGACTTGAGATAACGTCTCACCGAGGCCGGACTCTCCAGGACCGACGCGCGCTCGATATGCTCGTCCAAGTAGCGCCTGCCAATCTCCAGTAATGCCTGCATCTGCGCATACCTCACCGGCCCCAGGCCTGGCTCGCGCAGCACCTTGGTCCGATCCGCCTCGAGGAACGGCCGAAGCCCGCCGAACTTCGTCAACAGGCCACGGGCCAGATCGAGCACATTGCGCCCGGCAACCCCAGACCCCAGCAGCACGGCCAGCAACTCCGCGTCCGAAAGGATCGCCGCCCCGCGCTGCAACAACTTCTCCCTCGGCCGCTCTTCAGCCGGCCACTCCCTGATGTTCATTTCCCCTCCTCGCCTGCCACTACGGCCCATTTGGGCGCTGTGTTAATCTAGTTCGCTTCGAAAATGCGACGATCTGCCGCAGGCAGCTATCGTCGCCACCCGCTTTCACTGGAATAAGGCAAGGCCTATGCAGCGGTTGTATCGCAAGCGCATCGTTCTCGGCGTCGGTGGCGGCATCGCCGCCTACAAGAGCGCCGAGCTGATTCGCCGACTCCTGGAACACGGCGCGCAGGTGCGCGTGGTCATGACCCGGGGTGGCGCCGAGTTCATCACCCCGCTCACGCTGCAGGCGCTATCCGGCCACCCGGTGCACATGGACCTGCTCGACCCCGCCGCCGAAGCGGCCATGGGCCATATCGAGCTGGCCAAGTGGGCCGACCTGGTGCTGATCGCCCCGGCCACCGCCGACCTGATGGCGCGCATGGCCCAGGGCATGGCAGACGACCTGCTGACCACCCTGGTGCTGGCCACCGACGCCACCGTGGCCGTCGCTCCGGCGATGAACCAGGCGATGTGGCGCGATCCGGCCACGCAGGCCAACCTCGAGCTGCTCAAGAGTCGCGGCATCCAGGTGTTCGGCCCGGCCTCCGGCAGCCAGGCCTGTGGCGACGTCGGCCTGGGCCGCATGCTGGAAGCCACGGACCTGGCCTGGTGCGCCGCCGAGAGCTTCAAGCGCCAGGCCCTTACCGGCAAGCACGTGCTGATCACCGCCGGGCCGACCCAAGAGAACATCGACCCGGTGCGCTACATCACCAACCATAGTTCAGGGAAGATGGGCTTCGCCCTGGCCGAGGCCGCCGCCGAAGCCGGGGCCCGGGTGACCCTCGTCACCGGCCCCGTGCACCTGCAGACGCCCGACCGGGTCAGCCGCATCGACGTGGTCAGCGCGCGGGACATGCTCGCGGCCTGCGAGTCAGCCATGCCCTGCGACCTGTTCATCGCCTCGGCCGCGGTGGCGGACTACCGTCCGGAAGTCGTCGCCCCACAGAAGCTCAAGAAGGATCCCACCACAGGCGACGGCATGCTGCTGCAGATGGTGCGCAATCCCGATATCCTTGCGACCATTGCCGGCCGGCCTGATCGCCCGTTCAGCGTGGGCTTCGCCGCCGAGACCGAGCACCTGCTCGACTACGCCACGCGCAAGCTCAAGGACAAGAACCTCGACCTGATCGTCGCCAATGATGTGGCCAACCCCAGCATCGGCTTCAACAGCGAGGAGAACGCCCTGACCGTGATCGACCGCCAGCAGCACCAGACCCTCTTCGCGCAGACCAGCAAGGGCAAGATCGCCCGCCAGCTGGTTGCCTTCATCGCCGAACGGCTCAACCAGGTTCAATAAGTTACATGCACGCTCTTCAAGCCAAGATCCTCGACCCACGCCTGGGCACCGAATTCCCCCTGCCGCAGTACGCCACTCCCGGCTCCGCCGGCCTGGACCTGCGCGCCCTGCTCAAGGAGGACACCGTCCTCGAGCCAGGCCAGACCCTGCTGATTCCCACCGGCCTGTCGGTGTACATCGGCGACCCGGGCCTGGCGGCCATGATCCTGCCGCGTTCGGGCCTGGGCCATAAGCACGGCATCGTGCTGGGCAACCTGGTCGGCCTGATCGACTCGGACTACCAGGGCGAGCTGATGGTCTCCTGCTGGAACCGCGGCAACACGCCGTTCACCATCACCGTCGGCGAGCGCATCGCCCAGCTGATCCTAGTGCCGGTGGTGCAGGCGCACTTCGACATCGTCGAGCAGTTCGACGAGACCCAGCGCGGTGCCGGCGGCTTCGGTCACTCCGGCACCCGCTGAGCCGACAGCAGACCGCTCGGGCCATGGATGGCGAACTCTCTGGCGAAACCGTCGTCCTACCGTTCAGTTTGCGCTTGCCCAAAAGCCTTTGACTTATGGAGTCCCCAGAGATGAACGACATGGCCCAGCTGGTCCCCGCACTGCCCGACAGCATCTTCCGCGCCTATGACATCCGTGGCGTGGTCGGCAAGACCCTGCATGCCGAGACCGCCTACTGGATCGGTCGCGCCATCGGCGCCCAGACCCTCGCCCAGGGCGAGCCGCAGATCTCGGTCGGCCGCGATGGCCGCCTGTCCGGCCCGATGCTGGTCGAGCAACTGATCAAAGGCCTGGCCGACGCCGGTTGCCAGGTCAGCGATGTCGGCCTGGTGCCGACCCCGGCGCTGTACTACGCCGCCAACGTGCTGGCCGGCAAGTCGGGGGTGATGCTCACCGGCAGCCACAACCCGTCGGACTACAACGGATTCAAGATCGTCATCGCCGGCGACACCCTGGCCAACGAACAGATCCAGGCCCTGCTGACGCGCCTGAAGACCAACGACCTGACCCGCGGCGAAGGCCACGTGGAAAAGGTCGAGATCCTCGACCGCTACTTCCAGCAGATCACCGCCGACGTGAAACTGGCCAAGCGCCTGAAGGTGGTGGTCGACTGCGGCAACGGCGCCGCCGGCGTGGTCGCCCCGCAACTGATCGAGGCCCTGGGCTGCGACGTCATCCCGCTGTTCTGCGAGGTCGACGGTAACTTCCCCAACCATCACCCGGACCCGGGCAAGCCCGAGAACCTGGAAGACCTGATCGCCAAGGTGAAAGAGACCGGTGCCGACATCGGCCTGGCCTTCGACGGCGACGGCGACCGCGTCGGCGTGGTGACCAACACCGGCAGCATCGTCTACCCCGACCGCCTGCTGATGCTGTTCGCCCAGGACGTGCTGTCGCGCAACCCGGGCGCCGAGATCATCTTCGACGTCAAATGCACCCGCCGCCTGACCCCGCTGATCGAGCAGCACGGTGGCCGTGCGCTGATGTGGAAGACCGGCCACTCGCTGATCAAGAAGAAGATGAAGCAGACCGGCTCGCTTCTGGCCGGCGAGATGAGCGGACACATCTTCATCAAGGAACGCTGGTACGGTTTCGACGACGGCATCTACAGCGCCGCGCGCCTGCTGGAGATCCTCAGCAAGGCCGGGCAGGATGCCGAAAGCCTGTTCGCCGCGTTCCCCAATGATATTTCCACGCCGGAAATCAACATTGATGTGACCGACGAGGGTAAATTCAGCATCATTGATGCACTGCAACGCGACGCCGACTGGGGCGAAGCCAACCTGACCACCATCGATGGTGTGCGGGTCGACTATCCCCACGGCTGGGGCCTGGTCCGCGCCTCCAACACCACGCCGGTGCTGGTGCTGCGCTTCGAGGCCGACAGCGCGGCAGAGCTCGACCGAATCAAGGCTGTATTCCGCACGCAGTTGCTGCGGGTCCAACCCGGCCTGCAACTGCCGTTCTGACGACTTTACGTTCCTTACCTGGAGCCCTGCATGACCCTCGATCGCGATGCCGCTTCCCATGTAGCCGAGGTTTTGTCCGAAGCACTGCCTTACATCCGCCGCTTCGTCGGCAAGACCCTGGTGATCAAGTACGGCGGCAACGCGATGGAGAGCGAGGAGCTCAAGACCGGCTTCGCCCGTGACATCGTGCTGATGAAGGCCGTGGGCATCAACCCGGTGGTGGTGCACGGTGGCGGGCCGCAGATCGGCGACCTGCTCAAGCGCCTGTCGATCGACAGCCACTTCATCGACGGCATGCGCGTCACCGACGCGGCGACCATGGATGTGGTGGAGATGGTCCTGGGCGGCCAGGTGAACAAGGACATCGTCAACCTGATCAACCGCCACGGTGGCAGCGCCATCGGCCTGACCGGCAAGGACGCGGAGCTGATCCGCGCCAAGAAGCTGACCGTCACCCGCCAGACCCCGGAGATGACCACCCCGGAAATCATCGACATCGGCCATGTCGGCGAGGTCGTGAGCGTCAATACCGACCTGCTGAACATGCTGGTCAAGGGCGACTTCATTCCGGTGATCGCACCGATCGGCGTGGGCGCCAACGGCGAGTCGTACAACATCAACGCCGACCTGGTGGCCGGCAAGGTGGCCGAGGCGCTGAAGGCCGAGAAGCTGATGCTGCTGACCAACATCGCCGGCCTGATGGACAAGCAGGGCGAGGTCCTCACCGGGCTGACCACCGAGCAAGTCAACGAGCTGATCGCCGACGGCACCATCTACGGCGGCATGCTGCCGAAGATCAAATGCGCGCTGGACGCGGTCCAGGGTGGCGTCAACAGCTCGCACATCATCGACGGCCGCGTGCCGAATGCCGTGCTGCTGGAGATCTTCACCGACAGCGGCGTGGGCACGCTGATCACCAACCGCAAGCCACGCTGATCCAGCTGTAATCCTATCGCGGGGCAGGCCCGCTCCCACCTGGGAGCAGGCCTGCCCCGCGATGCGTCCCCCCCTCGCCACCCAGGAAGATGGCTCATGGCCATCAACCTTCATGTTTGACCATCAAGAATCCCGGTAGACTGCCGAAACAACGTGACAGCAAGCTCACTCGTTGCGAATAGTTTCTATTTACCTGGAGAACACGCGTGAAATACGCATCACAAGGACTCGTGCTGGCAGCCGCCCTGGCTGTCGGGTCCATCGCCGGCTGTGCCACCGAAACCTCCACCGCTGTTGCCGTGCAACAGGTCGAAAGCGTCAGCCGCCCCTACAGCGGCGTGCGCACGCCGATCGCCGTGGGCAAGTTCGACAACCGCTCCAGCTATATGCGCGGCATCTTCTCCGACGGCGTCGACCGCCTCGGCGGCCAGGCCAAGACCATCCTGATTACCCACCTGCAGCAGACCAACCGCTTCAACGTGCTGGACCGCGACAACATGGGCGAAATCCAGCAGGAAGCGGCCATCAAGGGTCAGGCCCAGCGCCTGAAGGGCGCCGACTTCGTGGTGACCGGCGACGTTACCGAGTTCGGCCGCAAAGAGGTCGGCGATCACCAGCTGTTCGGCATCCTCGGCCGCGGCAAGACCCAGATCGCCTACGCCAAGGTCGCCCTGAACATCGTCAACATCAGCACCTCCGAAGTGGTCTATTCGAGCCAGGGCGCCGGTGAATACGCCCTGTCCAACCGTGAAGTCATCGGCTTCGGCGGCACCGCCAGCTACGACTCGACCCTCAACGGCAAAGTGCTCGACCTGGCCATGCGCGAAGCCGTCAACAAACTGGTGGGCGCAGTCGAAAGCGGCCAGTGGAAACCACAAGCGCAATAACAAGCACAACACGACAAGGAAGACCGTTCGATGAGCATCACCTACACGGCCTGGCGCACCGTCGCCGGGTTACTGCTGGGCAGCGTCCTGCTGGCCGGCTGCAATTCGCCCAAGACCCTGTACCAGTGGGAAAGCTACCAGCCCCAGGTATACGGCTACCTCAAGGGTGACGCCAAGGAAGAACAGGCCACCGCCCTGGAGCGCGACCTGGAGAAGATCAAGGCCAAGAACGGCGCCGTGCCGCCGGGCTACCACGCGCAGCTGGGCCTGCTGTACTCCAGCCTGGGCAAGGATGACCAGATGATCCAGCAGTTCCGTACCGAAAAAGCGCTGTTCCCCGAATCGGCGGCCTACATGGACTTCCTGATGAGCAATGCCAGCAAGGGAGCCAAGCAATGATCAAGCGCCTGACCCAACTGATCGTCGGCGCCTGCGTGCTGGCCCTGTTCGCCGGCTGCGCCGAACGCAAGAGCATCGACTATTCGGCCTACAAGCAGAGCCGACCGAAGTCGATCCTGATCCTGCCGCCGCTGAACGAGTCGCCCGACGTCAAGGCCACCTACAGCATGCTGTCCCAGGTCACCTATCCGCTGGCCGAGGCCGGCTACTACGTGATGCCGGTGGCGCTGGTGGATGAAACCTTCCGCCAGAACGGCCTGACCACGCCGGCCGATATCCACCAGCTGCCCACGGCCAAGCTGAACGAGATCTTCGGCGCCGACGCCGGCCTGTACGTGACCGTCAGCGACTACGGCACCCGTTACATGGTGCTGAGCAGCGCGACCATCGTTACCGCGAGCGCCAAACTGGTCGACCTGAAGACCGGTGCCACCTTGTGGACAGGCAGCGCCACGGCCTCCAGCGAGGAAGGCAAGCAGAACCAGGGTGGTCTGATCGGCATGCTGGTGGCGGCGGCCATCAACCAGATCATCAGCAGCGTGCAGGATGACGCCGGCTACCCGATCGCCGGGATGACCAGCGCACGCCTGCTGACACCCTACCCGAATGGCGGGATCCTCTACGGGCCACGTTCGCCGAAGTACGGCACAGACTGACACGACGCGCAGGCGGCCCTAGGGCCGCCTTTTTTTTGCCGTTCGGAAATATCCTACCGCCAGCACGGACAGGCACTACAACACGCATCTCTGCCAGCCGACTAGCATTCCAACTCCACCCCATCGGAGATACAGCGATGCAGAAAGAACTGGTCAAATATGGCAGCGATGTTTCCGCAGGCAGCTACGAATGCGCCGACTGCGGGCGCAAGTACTCCAACCAGGGCAAGACCTCGATGCCGCCCTGCCCTGACTTTACCCCCGGCACCCACCCCAAGCGTGGCTGGAAGATCCTCACCGGCGTCGGTGATGCCGTGCAGGACCCTTACCCGAACCGCCGCTGAACCGCAGGCATGAAAAAGGCGACCTTCGGGTCGCCTTTTTCATGCGGGCCGGTCAGATACCGTACTGCGCGCGGTAGGCCTCGACCGCCGGCAGGTGCTGCTTGAGCTGCGGATCGTCGGCCAGGAACTCCAGCACCTGGGTCAGCGAGACGATGCTGACCACCGGAATGCCGAAGTCACGTTCGACTTCCTGGATCGCCGACAGCTCGCCATTGCCGCGCTCTTCGCGGTTCAGCGCGATCAGCACGCCGGCAGCCTTGGCCTGCTGGGCGTTGATGATTTGCATGACCTCGCGGATCGCGGTACCGGCGGTGATCACGTCGTCGATGATCAGCACGTCACCGGCCAGCGGGGCGCCGACCAGGCTGCCGCCCTCGCCGTGATCCTTGGCCTCCTTGCGGTTGAAGCACCACGGCACGTCGAGCTGGTGCTGTTCGGCCAGGGCCACGGCGGTGGCCGCCGCCAGGGGAATGCCCTTGTAGGCCGGGCCGAACAGCACATCGAAGGGGATCTCGCTGTCGACGATGGCCGCCGCGTAGCAACGCCCCAGCTGGGCCAGCGCGGAACCTGTGTTGAACAGGCCGGCATTGAAGAAGTACGGGCTGGTACGCCCCGATTTCAGGGTGAACTCACCGAAGCGCAGAACGCCGCGATCGATGGCAAAACGGATGAAGTCGCGCTGATACGGCTGCATGAAAGGTCCCGGACACCACGGATTTAGCTAAATGTGTTGAGCTCGGGTATCATACACGCACGAGATTTTTGGGGCCATTTATGCGGATCATCAGTGTGAACGTAAATGGCATTCAGGCTGCGGCCGAGCGTGGATTGCTCAGCTGGTTGCAAGCCCAGAATGCCGACGTCATCTGCCTTCAGGATACCCGCGCCTCGGCCTTTGAACTCGACGACCCAGCTTTCCAGCTCGATGGCTATTTCCTTTACGCCTGCGACGCGGAGGTGCCCACCCAAGGTGGCGTGGCACTGTACTCGCGCATGCAGCCCAAGGCAGTCATCACCGGCCTGGGCTTCGAGACAGCCGATCGCTACGGGCGTTATCTGCAAGCAGATTTCGACAAAGTCAGTATTGCCAGCCTGCTGCTGCCTTCGGGCATGAGCGGCGACGAAGACTTGAACCAGAAGTTCAAGTTGATGGACGATTTCGCCAAGTACCTGGACAAGCAGCGCCGCAAGCGCCGCGAGTACATCTACTGTGGCTCGTTCTACGTGGCGCAGCAGAAGCTCGACATCAAGAACTGGCGCGACAGCCAGCAGTCAGTCGGCTTCCTGCCGCCGGAACGCGCCTGGATGGACGCCATCGTCGGCGACATGGGCTATGTCGACGCCCTGCGCGAAGTCAGCCGCGAAGGCGACCAGTACAGCTGGTGGCCGGACAACGAGCAGGCCGAGATGCTCAACCTGGGCTACCGGTTCGACTACCAGATCCTCACCCCAGGCCTGCGCCGCTTTGTGCGCAATGCCCGCCTGCCACGCCAGCCGCGCTTCTCCCAGCATGCGCCACTGATCGTGGACTACGACTGGACGCTGACCATCTGAGTGCTGTTCAGACACGAAAAAGCCGACATTCATGTCGGCTTTTTCGTGTCTACAGGAACAGTCAGTCAGCCAATGCGGCCTGCTGCAGTTCGAAGATCTCGGTCATGCCCTTCTGCGCCAGCGCCAGCATGGCGTTGAAGTCTTCTGGCTGGAACGGCGCGCCTTCAGCGGTGCCCTGCACTTCGATGAAACCACCGGCGCTGGTCATGACCACGTTCAGGTCAGTCTCGGCGGCGGAGTCCTCGAGGTAGTCGAGGTCGAGCACAGCCTCGCCCTGGTACATGCCCACCGACACCGCGGCGATCATGTGCTTGAGCGGGTTGCCACCCTTGAGGCCGCCACGCTTCTTGATCACCGCCAGCGCGTCGCACAGGGCGACCATGGCGCCGGTGATCGAGGCGGTACGGGTACCGCCGTCAGCCTGGATCACGTCGCAGTCGACGTACAGGGTGATGTCGCCGAGCTTGCTCATGTCCAGCGCGGCGCGCAGGGAGCGGCCGATCAGACGCTGGATTTCGAGGGTGCGGCCACCTTGCTTGCCGCGGCTGGCTTCGCGCTGGTTACGCTCGCCGGTCGAACGCGGCAGCATGCCGTATTCGGCGGTCAGCCAGCCTTGGCCCTGACCTTTGAGGAAGCGGGGAACACCATTCTCGACGCTGACCGTGCAGATGACCTTGGTGTCACCGAACTCGACCAGTACCGATCCCTCGGCGTGCTTGGTGTAGTTGCGGGTAATGCGGATCGAGCGGAGCTGATCGGCGGCGCGACCACTTGGACGTTTCATCTGGGATACCTGTACCGGGACTTTGAATCTGCCGAGCATTATAGAGCCCGTCGCCCGCCGAAGGCACGCCTGTCGTCGCGCCCGCGCAGCCTGTCGCCTTTTCCGACAGGCCCGAGGAGGGTCGGTAGCATGGTGGATTGGGCGTCCGGGGCGCACTGCGCTACAATCCTGCGCCTTGCAGCCGACAGGCTCCCCGTTCACCTGAATACGCGAGGTACTCCCCATGGTGCATAGCATGACCGCTTTTGCTCGAGTCGAGCGCGCTGGCAGCCAAGGCACCCTGGTGTGGGAGCTGCGCTCGGTCAACCACCGCTATCTCGAACCCCACCTGCGCCTGCCCGAAGCGCTGCGCGACCTCGAAGGCGCGGTACGCGAGGGCCTGCGCCAGGGCCTGTCCCGCGGCAAGGTCGAGTGCACCCTGCGCCTGAGCGAGGACAACGCCGGCAAGCCGTTGCAGGTCGACCGCGAGCGCGCCGCGCAGCTGGTCGCCGCCGCCGAGACCGTCGCCGGCCTGATCAAGCAGCCGGCGCCGCTCAACCCACTGGAAGTGCTGGCCTGGCCCGGCGTGCTGGTGGCCGACGCCAGCGATCCGCAGGCCCTCAATGCCGAGGCCATCGCCCTGTTCGACGAGGCGCTGGCCGAACTCAAGGCGGGCCGTCAGCGCGAAGGCGCCGAGCTGGCCCGGCTGATCAACGAGCGCCTGGACAGCATGGCCGGCGAAGTCGCCACCCTGCGCACCCTGGTGCCGCAGATGCTGGCCGCGCAACGGCAGAAGGTCCTCGATCGCTTCGGCGACATGAAGGCCGAGCTCGACCCGCAGCGCCTGGAGCAGGAAATGGTCCTGCTGGCGCAGAAGAGCGACGTCGCCGAGGAGCTGGACCGCCTCAGCACCCACGTCACCGAGGTGCGCCGGGTGCTCAAGTCCGGCGGCGCCGCCGGCCGGCGCCTGGACTTCCTGATGCAGGAGCTCAACCGCGAAGCCAACACCCTCGGCTCCAAGGCCTTCGACCCGCGCAGCACGCAGGCAGCGGTCAACCTGAAGGTGCTGATCGAACAGATGCGTGAACAAGTACAGAATATCGAGTAAGGCCACCCCTACCATGAATCACAGCAGCGGCACCCTCTACATCGTTTCGGCCCCGTCCGGCGCCGGCAAGACCAGCCTGGTCACGGCCCTGATCAAGGACGACACCAACGTGCGCGTCTCGGTCTCCCACACCACCCGCGCCATGCGTCCGGGCGAGGAGCACGGGGTGAACTACCACTTCGTCGTCCACGAGGAGTTCAAGGCGCTGATTGCCAAGGGCGATTTCCTCGAGCACGCCGAGGTGTTCGGCAACTTCTACGGCACGTCGCGCAGCGCGTTGCAGGAAACCCTGGACCAGGGCTTCGACCTGATCCTGGAAATCGACTGGCAAGGCGCCCAGCAGGTGCGCAAGCTGATGCCCGAGGCGCGCTCGATCTTCATCCTGCCGCCAAGCCAGGAGGCCTTGCGCCAACGGCTGGATGGTCGTGGCCAGGACAGCGAGGAGATCATTGCCGGGCGCATGAAGGAAGCGGTCAGCGAGATGGTGCACTACGACGAGTACGAGTACGTCATCATCAATGATGACTTCGGCGTGGCGCTGGAAGAAATGAAGGCGGTATTCGCCTCAAATCGCCTGTTGCTGAAGAAACAGCAGGCGCGGCATGGTGAGTTGCTCAAGCAGCTGATCGGCTGAAGACCGCCGGGGCCTCTTCGAGGCCCTATCGCGACACAAGGCCGCTCCCACAAGCGATCGCGTCAATATGGACTGACGCGATCGCTTGTGGGAGCGGCCTTGTGTCGCGATAGGGGCGCAAAGCGCCCCCCGTGCTTTAGTCCTGCAACTGAATGGTCGCCTGCTGACGCAGGGTAGCCCCCAGGAAATACGCCGGCGCCCGCAGCCGCGACAGCATCATCAGCACGATCCCCAATGCCGAGATGATCGCCGCGATCACGAACACCAGCCCCAGCCCGCCCACATGCGAGCCGCTGCCGAAGTCCGGCGAAGCGCTGTCGATCGCCGTGCGCACGAAGATCACCGACAGGATCACCCCACCCACCAGCGGGCAGACGCCGCGCATGAAGAAGTGACGCACGCTGCCGAACAGACTGTGACGGAAGTACCACACGCAGGCGAACGCGGTCAGCGAGTAGTAGAAACAGATCATCATGCCCAAGGCGGTGATGGTGTCGGCCAGCACGTTCTCGCTCAGGGTACGCATGGTCACGTAGAACAACCCCGCGGCAATGCCGGCGCAGATGGTCGCGTAACGCGGCGTCTGCGAACGCGGGCAGACCTTGGCGAAGCGCTGCGGCACGGCGCCGTAGTAACCCATGGCGAGCAGGGTCCGCGCTGGCGAGACGAAGGTCGACTGCAGCGAAGCAGCGGTGCTGGCCAGCACCGCGATGGACATCAGGATCGCCAGCGGCCCCATGACCGGGCCGGCCAGGTGGGCGAAGACATTCTCCTGGATGCGTGGATTGCCCAGACCCAGGCCATGTTCGCTGATCCCGGCGAACTGCAGGGTGGCGATGGCGGTGAGCAGGTACAGGCCGAGGATCAGCAGCACGGTCCAGGTGGCGGCCTTGCCCGGAACTTCTTCACTGCCGACCGATTCTTCGCTGACGGTCAGGCACACGTCCCAACCCCAGAAGATGAAGATCGACAACGACAGGCCGGCGGCAAATGCCGAGAACGACTCGACGCCGAACGGGTTGAACCAGGCAAGATCGAATGCCAGCGGTGGCGGCGCCGTGGTCTCGCCGAAGGCGGCGAAGGCGAAGCCAATCAACACCAACAGTTGCAAGGCCACCAGGCCGTACTGCACGGTCATGGTAGTGGCCATGCCACGGCAACAGATCCACACCGCCAGGGCGATGAACACGCAACAGGTGGTGACGTTGACCAACAGGTTGTCCGCCAGTGCCGCCAGTTCCTGATTACCGGTGATCTGGGCCAGGAACAGGTAGAAGAAGTCCACCGCCACACCCGCCAGGTTGGACAGCACGATGGTGGTGGCGACCACCAGCCCCCAGCCGCCGATCCAGCCGATCATCGGGCCAAAAGCCCGGGCCGACCAGGTGAAGGAGGTGCCGCTGTCGGGCTCCGCCGAGTTCAGCTCGCGGTAACCCAGGGCCACCAGAAGCATCGGCAGGAAGCCGACAATGAATACCGCCGGCAGGTGGGCGCCGACTTCGCGCACGGTCGGACCAAGCGCGCCGGTCAGGGTGTAGACCGGGGCGATGGTGGAAATGCCCAGCACGACGCTGGCCAGCAGGCCGAGGCGGCCCTTGGCCAGGCCCTTGCCGCGCTGGGTGTTGCCCGAGTCGGACGCCACGTCGGGTGGGCGTCCGGCTTCTGTGTAATCGCTCATGAGTATTTGCCGTAACTATTGGAATTGTTGTCACAGGCCCGCCGTAGAGGGCCCGCTTCCACTCATTGAAAGCTCGCTTTGGGGGTGAGTCATCCGAGACTTTCGGGTGACGTCAGAATCGCTCCTGGCGCGCACCCTCCCGTGCAGCATGGGCAATGCAGGCCTCGCGGAACGCCTCGAACAGGCGCAGCGAAACCGGGTTTTCGGCGAAACGCCATTCAGGGTGCCACTGCACGCCGACAACAAAGCCCGGCGCATCAGGCATCGACACCGCTTCGATCAGGCCATCCGGGGCCCGTGCTTCGACACGCAGGCCCGGGGCCAGGCGGTCGATGCCCTGGCTGTGCAGCGAGTTGACCTCGAACCGCGCAGCCAGACCCAGGCGCTCGAACACCCCACCCGGCTCGATGCCGACAGGGTGACGAGGGCCGTATTGCACCTCCAGGGGTGCGTCCTCAGGTTCACGGTGGTCCAGGTAGCCGGGCAACTCCTGCACCCGCTGGTGCAGGCTGCCGCCAAGGGCCACGTTCAGTTCCTGGAAACCACGGCAGATGCAGAACACCGGCACACCGGCGGCAATGGCCGCCTGCAGCAGCGGCAAGGTCAGACGGTCACGTGCAAGATCGTGCCGGGTACCTTCCGCGCTGGGGGCGCCATTGTAATGATGCGGCTCGACATTTGAAGGCGAACCGGTAAAAAGAATGCCATCGAGCCGGGCCAGCAGCGCCTGGGTGTCGCTGCCACCATCACGCGCCGGCAGGATCAGCGGCAGCCCGGCAAAGCCCGCGGCCTCGACATACTTGTCGCCCACCGTGTGCGACGAGTTCTTCCCCACCTGCTGGCGGCAGGCGCTGACACCGATCAAGGGGACCGCAATTGCGCTCATGGGCTTACACCGTGTGCAGGTACCAGTTGTACTCGAGGTCGGAGATCGACACTTCGAATTCGGCCAGCTCGCTCTCCTTGCAGGCCACGAAGATATCGATGTAGTCCGGGCTGATGTATTGGTTGAGGACTTCACTGTCGTCCAGCGCGCGCAAGGCGTCGCGCAGGTTGTTCGGCAGGCTCTGTTCCAGTTGCTCGTACGAGTTGCCTTCGATCGGCGCGTCCGGTTCGACCTTGTTGGTCAGACCGTGGTGGATGCCGGCGAGGATCGCCGCGAGCATCAGGTACGGGTTGGCGTCGGCGCCGGCCACGCGGTGCTCGATGCGCACGTTCTCGCTGCTGTCGGTCGGTACGCGGACCGCCACGGTGCGGTTGTCCAGGCCCCAGCTCGGCGCGTTGGGCACGTAGAACTGGGCGCCGAAACGACGGTAGGAGTTGATGTTCGGGCACAGGAAAGCCATCGACGCCGGCATGGTCTCCAGCACGCCGCCGATGGCGTGGCGCAGGGTGTCGCTCTGCAGCGGGTCGTCGTTGGTAAAGATGTTCTTGCCGGTCTTCTTGTCCAGCAGCGAGATGTGCACATGCAGGCCGTTGCCCGCCTGGCCCGGATAGGGCTTGGCCATGAAGGTGGAGTCCATCTCATGGTCGTAGGCGACGTTCTTGATCAGGCGCTTGAGCAGGATCGCGTAGTCGCAGGCCTTCATCGGGTCGGCGACGTGGTGCAGGTTGACCTCGAACTGCGCCGGGGCACTTTCCTTGACGATGGCATCGGCAGGCAGGCCTTGCTCCTTGGCCGCTTCGAGCATGTCCTGCAGGCAGTCGGCGTATTCGTCGAGGTCGTCGATCAGGTACACCTGGGTCGACTGCGGACGCTTGCCAGAGATCGGCGAGCGTGGCGGCTGCGGGCGGCCGTTGAGGTTGTCCTGGTCGATCAGGTAGAACTCCAGCTCGAACGCGGCGCAGATATCCAGGCCCAGGTCGTCGAACCGGCTCACCACCTGGCGCAGCACCTCGCGCGGGTCGGCGAAGAACGGCGCGCCGTCCAGTTCGTGCATGGTCATCAGCAACTGCGCGGTCGGGCGCTTCTGCCACGGCTCGTCGCAGAGCGTGCCGGGAATCGGGAAACAGATACGGTCGGCGTCGCCGATGTCCAGGCCCAGGCCGGTGCTTTCGACAGTCGAACCGTTGATATCCAGGGCGAACAGCGAGGCCGGCAGGTTGATGCCCTTCTCGTACACCTTGTGCAGGCTGGCGCGCTCGATGCGCTTGCCGCGCACCACCCCGTTCATGTCGGAGATCAGCAGGTCGACGTACTGGGTATCCGGATGGGCATCCAGGAACTCATTCATCTCGCGGGAAGAACTGGCGCACGGGGAGACCGACGTCATGGCTGTACATCCTTCGATTTGGAGCGGCGATGTGGGGAACTGCGGATGACGCCTTGGCAGGCGACGATGGTGCTGCTGTTGTTCTTTTAACTGGCCCATCGTGGGGGGCTTGTTGCCGACCGGCTGCATTGATTCCCGGGGGCCGTTCCACTATAAAATGGCCTCAACGCAACAGACATTGGCATTTTGGCAAGCAGAGCGTGCACCGATGCAATATCAGATCAACCATGCAGACCTCTCACTGGTCCTGGCGCTGGAGCGCGGCCGCTCCCTGGCCAAGGCCGCCGAACTGCTCAAGGTCGACGTTTCCACGGTCTTCCGCTCGATCCGCCGGCTAGAATCGGCGCTGGGTACCGCGCTGTTCGTCAAGAGCCGCAAGGGCTACCTGCCCACCGATACCGCCCAGGCCCTGGCCGAGCAGGCCGAACGCGCCGAGCAGGCGCTGGACGCGGCGCGCATCGCCCTGACCAGCGGCGAGCAGGTGGTCAGCGGCACCGTGCGCCTGACCTGTACCGAAGCCGTGCTGCATAGCCTGCTGCTGCCGGCGCTGGCCGAGTTCATGCCCAACTACCCGGCGCTGTCGCTGGAAATGGGCACCTCCAACACCTTTGCCAACCTCAGCCGCCGCGATGCCGACATCGCCCTGCGCCTGACCAACACGCCGCCGGAACACCTGGTGGGCCGCTGCCTGGGTTCGACCTCCTACGTGGTCTGCGGCCTGCCGGTGCTGCGCGAGCGACTGCAGGAATCCGCCGCCAGCGTGCCATGGATCGCTCCCGACGACTCCATGCAGGACCACGCCACGGTGGTCTGGCGCAACCAGCATCACCCGGGACTGATTCCGCGCTACCAGTGCAGCGGCATGTCGACCATCGCCCAACTGGTGACCACCGGCCTGGGCGTCGCGGCACTGCCCGACTACATGGTCCACGACCTGCCCGGCGTCGAGGCGCTGAGCGGCCCGCTGCCCGGCTGTGATACCCAGTTGTGGCTGCTGACCCGACCCGATTGCCGCGCGCTGCGCTCGGTGCAGACGCTGTTCGAGGAACTGACCCCGCGCCTGCGCGACGCAATGTTGCGTTAACGCGTCAGGGGCGGTTGTGTCGGCGATGGACGGCACGCTATTGTCGGGCATCGGCGGTTGGCTCCAGTTGTCTGGATCGGCCCTATCGCGGGGCAAGCCCGCTCCCACGTTGCCCCGTTTCGGCAACACATTCGTGGGAGCGGGCTTGCCCCGCGATAGAGGCGAAACAGGCACACCCGACAAAACAACCCTTCCCTATTGGCTGGTGATTTTTTAAACTATCGAGTCCGCCTGCCCATTCTGGGCGCACGCCTACCGCATTTGCTACTGAGGAAGACCATGGCCCGCGTAACTGTTGAAGACTGCCTGGAACACGTGGATAACCGCTTCGAGCTGGTCATGCTCTCGACCAAGCGCGCCCGCCAGCTGGCTACCGGCGGCAAAGAGCCACGCGTTGCGTGGGAAAACGACAAGCCGACCGTCGTCGCCCTGCGTGAAATCGCCGAAGGCATCGTCACGCCAGAGTTCATCGCCGCCGAAGAGATCGTCACCGAGGATCCGGTATTCGCCGCGTTCGAGGACGAGAACAACGAGGCCGTCTGATTGATGCCCAGTCGACACCGTGCGGCGCAAGGCCCTCTTCTTCAGCAAGAGGTGAAACCATGCCGGGTATAGAAGCCCTCGCCGAACGGCTGTCGACGTACCTGGGCCCCGAACAGGTCAACCTGGTTCGCCGGGCCTACTTCTACGCAGAGCAGGCCCACGATGGCCAGCGCCGCCGCAGCGGCGAACCCTACGTGACCCATCCGCTGGCGGTCGCCAGCATCCTTGCCGACATGCACATGGACCATCAGAGCCTGATGGCGGCCATGCTGCACGATGTGATCGAAGACACCGGCATCGCCAAGGAAGCCTTGAGCCAGCAATTCGGCGAGACCGTCGCCGAGCTGGTCGACGGGGTCAGCAAGCTGACCCAGATGAACTTCGAGACCAAGGCCGAAGCACAGGCCGAGAACTTCCAGAAGATGGCCATGGCCATGGCCCGCGATATCCGCGTGATCCTGGTCAAGCTGGCCGACCGCCTGCACAACATGCGCACCCTGGAAGTGCTGTCCGGCGAAAAACGCCGACGCATCGCCAAGGAAACCCTCGAGATCTACGCCCCCATCGCCAACCGCCTGGGGATGCACACCGTGCGCGTCGAGTTCGAGGACCTCGGCTTCAAGGCCATGCACCCGATGCGTTCGTCGCTGATCCACCGGGCGGTCAAGAGCGCGCGGGGCAACCGCAAGGAAATCGTCGCCAAGATCGAGACCTCGCTGGCCAACTGCCTGGCCGCCGACGGCATCCAGGGCGAGGTCAGCGGCCGGCAGAAACACCTCTATGGCATCTACAAGAAGATGCGCGGCAAGCGCCGCGCCTTCACCGAGATCATGGACGTGTACGCCTTCCGCATCATCGTCGACAAGGTCGACACCTGCTACCGCGTGCTCGGCGCCGTGCACAACCTGTACAAGCCGCTGCCGGGCCGGTTCAAGGACTACATCGCGATCCCCAAGGCCAACGGCTACCAGTCGTTGCACACCACGCTGTTCGGCATGCACGGCGTGCCCATCGAAATCCAGATCCGCACCCGCGAAATGGAAGAGATGGCCAACAACGGCATCGCCGCGCACTGGCTGTACAAGTCCAACGAGGAAGAGCAGCCCAAGGGCAGCCACGCCCGCGCCCGCCAGTGGGTCAAGGGCATCCTCGAGCTGCAGCAGCGCGCCGGCAACTCGCTGGAATTCATCGAGAGCGTAAAGATCGACCTGTTCCCGGACGAGGTCTACGTCTTCACCCCCAAAGGCCGGATCATGGAGCTGCCCAAGGGCTCCACCGCCGTCGACTTCGCCTACGCGGTGCACACCGACGTCGGCAACAGCTGCATCGCCTGTCGCATCAACCGCCGCCTGGCGCCGCTGTCCGAGCCGCTGCAGAGCGGCTCCACCGTCGAGATCGTCAGCGCTCCGGGCGCCCGGCCGAACCCGGCCTGGCTCAACTTCGTGGTCACCGGCAAGGCGCGCACGCACATCCGCCACGCCCTCAAGCAGCAGCGTCGCTCCGAGTCCATCAGCCTTGGCGAGCGCCTGTTGAACAAGGTGCTGACCGGTTTCGACAGCAGCCTGGAGAAGATCCCCCAGGAGCGCATCCAGTCGATCCTCGCCGAGTACCGCCTGGAACTGCTCGAGGACCTGCTCGAAGACATCGGCCTGGGCAACCGCATGGCCTACGTGGTCGCCCGCCGCCTGTTGTCCGCCGAAGGCGAGCAACTGCCGGCGCCGGAAGGCCCGCTGGCGATCCGCGGCACCGAGGGCCTGGTGCTCAGCTACGCCAAGTGCTGCACTCCGATCCCGGGCGACCCTATCGTCGGCCACCTGTCGGCCGGCAAGGGCATGGTCGTGCACCTGGAAGACTGCCGCAACATCAGTGAAGTCCGCCACAATCCGGAGAAATGCCTGCAGCTCTCCTGGGCCAAGGACATCACCGGCGAGTTCAACGTCGAACTGCGCGTCGAGCTGGAACACCAGCGCGGCCTGATCGCGCTGCTGGCCAGCAGCGTCAACGCCGCCGACGGCAACATCGAGAAAATCAGCATGGACGAACGCGACGGCCGTATCAGCGTGGTCCAACTGGTGGTCAGCGTGCACGACCGCGTGCACCTGGCCCGTGTGATCAAGAAGCTGCGCACCTTGACCGGCGTGGTCCGCATCACCCGGATGCGTGCGTAGTCCGCCAACCGCAAGGAGTCATCATGAGCAAGACCGTCATCACCAGCGACAAGGCCCCTGCCGCCATCGGCACCTACTCGCAAGCGATCAAGGCTGGCAACACCGTGTACATGTCGGGCCAGATCCCGCTCGATCCGAAGACCATGGAGCTGGTTGAAGGCTTCGAAGCCCAGACCGTCCAGGTGTTCGAGAACCTGAAGTCGGTGGCCGAAGCCGCTGGCGGTTCGTTCAAGGACATCGTCAAGCTGAACATCTTCCTCACCGACCTGAGCCACTTCGCCAAGGTCAACGAGATCATGGGCCGTTACTTCGAACAGCCTTATCCGGCCCGCGCCGCCATCGGCGTGGCCGCGCTGCCGAAGGGTGCCCAGGTCGAGATGGACGCGATCCTGGTCCTCGAGTAATGCCCCGGTGACGGGCGCCCACGCCCGTCACCACCCTCCCCTGCCCCAAGGTTTCCCCCATGCGCCACGCATTGCCTCTCGCGCTGGCAGCCCTGCTCCTGGGCGGCTGCGCCAGCCACAAACCCGAAGACTTCAACGGCACCTGGATCAACCAGGCCGCCATCGACGCCGCCCGCAAAGGCACCAGCCTGCGCCAGGCCCTCGACGCCCAGGGCCCGGTGTTCGAATGGAAGATCGACGTCAAGAACCAGCAGGCCAGCTTCAGCAATGGCTTCGAGGCGGCCGACGGGCGTCTGAGCGCCAACGAGAAGGACTGGCAGGTCAGCTTCGAAGGCGGCCTGGTCGAACAGCTCAAGCTCGACGGCGACGAGTTGCTGGCCATCGACCCGTCCGGTCACCAGCAGACCTTCGTGCGCAGCGAAGGCCCACAGAATCTGCCGCTGGGCGGCAGTTTCGAGAGAGCGCTGTACCAGCAGTACCTGGACGGCGACTGGAAGATCGTCGAAGGCCAGGGCAAGGGCGCCGTGGTGCGCTTCAGTGACACCGGCAACGTCACCGGCCTGCCCGGCCCCGACCGCTTCGCCCTGTGCCTGGCGGGCGACTGCGCGACCATGGGCGATGGCAACGACAGCCTGTGGCTGGAGCGCAACCAGCGCGGCGCGCCGTGGATCTTCAAGCGCGACGGCGACACCCTGGAGATCTTCCAGGCAGTGAACCGCGCCCAACCGGATGAAATGCCGCAACTGACCGCCGGTGCGCGGCAGTGGGTGTTGGAAAAGGATTAACCAGAGACTGCAGGGGGCGCTTTGCGCCCCTTTCGCGACACAAGGCCGCTCCCACAGGTAATGCACACCCCTTGTGGGAGCGGCCTTGTGTCGCGAAAGGGTTGCGAAGCAGCCCCAGGGTCGATAAGCAGCGCTTTAGCTACGCCCCTGCAGAATCGCCGCATAGCCTTCTTTATAGCTCGGATACATCGGCACCCACCCCAACGCCCGCGCCCGCGCATTGCTGCAACGCTTGCTGCCGGTACGCCGTACCCGCTGCTCATCCGACCACTGGGTAACGCCCAGGTACTCGCGCAGCCAGGCCACCACCTCGGCCAGCGGCGCCGGATCGTCATCGACACCGATATAGCAGTCGTCCAGCGCAACGCCCCGGGCATCGGCCCGCAGCAGGTGCGCCATCAGCCCGGCGGCATCCTCGGCATGGATGCGATTGCCGTACAACGGCGGCTCCTCGGCCACGCGATAACCCTGGCGCACCTGGCTCAGCAACCACTCGCGCCCCGGGCCATAGATGCCGGTCAAGCGCACGATCGTCGCGGGAATACCGCTGTCCAGCGCCAGCCGCTCGGCCTCGAGCATCACCTTGCCGGAATAGCCCTCGGGCTGCGTGGCTGCCGCTTCGGCAATCCACTCACCGTCCTGCTGCGCATACACGCTGCTACTGGACACGAACACCAGGCGTCGCGGCCGCTGCCCTTTCGCCGCCAGCCATCCCAGTACATGGCGCAAACCTTCGACGTAGGCCGCCTGGTAGCCGGCTTCATCGTGCTGGTTGGCCGCCACGCAATACACCAGGTAATCAGGTCCCTGCTCAGGCCAGGCGCTCGGCATCTGCGACTCGGACAGATCGGCGGCGATCGGCCGAACCCCGTCGGGCAGCTGATCGACCGAGCGCCGCAAGCCGCTGACCTGCCAGCCTTGAGCAAGCAGCTGGCGGGCCAGGCGGCTGCCCACATCACCGCAACCCACGATCAAAGCTGAAACGTCTGACATACCAAACCTCCTAATGCGAAAGGCACAGGCTATCGGGTTAGCGCGATAAACGGCTATACCAAGGTCAAAAAAAGCAACAGTATTACTTTTGTTAACAAGAATTACTTGCAATAATGGCGACCCTGTCTGTTCTCGGCCTGCATCGAGGCCTTGAAGAACTCAACCCATTTCTCTTCATCAGGTCCGGCCAGCATGACACGTACTCAACCTTCCGCTTCGCCAACCCCGTCGCGCGCCTGGCGCGCCATTGCCGCGCTGATGTTCAGCCTGGTACTGGCCCCGGCAGCCATGGCCGATGAGCCTGTCGCCGCTACCCCGGCACCCGCCGCGGCCGCCGCCCCAGCCACGCCTGCCGCCGAAGGCCAGGCGCCGGTTGCCGCGCCAATCGCCGCGCCTGCTGACGCGAATGCTCCGGTGGAAGGTCAGGCTCCGGCGGACGAGAACGTGCAGGCGATGGTCGAAGACACCTCGCTGGGCATGGCCCACGACCTGTCCCCATGGGGCATGTACAAGAACGCCGACGTGGTGGTGAAGGCCGTGATGATCGGCCTGGCCATCGCCTCGATCATCACTTGGACCATCTGGATCGCCAAGGGCTTCGAGCTGATGGGCGCCAAGCGCCGCCTGCGTGGCGAGATCGCCGCCCTGAAGCGCTCGGTGAGCCTGAAAGAGGCCAGCGAAGTGTCGAACAAGGAAGGCACCCTGGCCCACACCTTGGTGCATGACGCCCTCGAAGAGATGCGCCTGTCGGCCAACGCCCGCGAGAAGGAAGGCATCAAGGAACGCGTCAGCTTCCGTCTGGAGCGCCTGGTGGCAGCCAGCGGCCGGACCATGAGCAGTGGTACCGGCGTACTGGCCACCATCGGTTCCACCGCACCGTTCGTCGGTCTGTTCGGCACCGTGTGGGGCATCATGAACAGCTTCATCGGCATCGCCAAGACCCAGACCACCAACCTCGCCGTGGTCGCCCCAGGCATCGCCGAGGCGCTGCTGGCCACCGCCCTTGGCCTGGTCGCCGCGATCCCGGCCGTGGTCATCTACAACGTCTTCGCTCGCTCCATCGCCGGCTACAAGGCACAGGTGTCCGACGCCTCCGCCCAGGTGCTGCTGCTGGTCAGCCGCGACCTGGACCATCAGGGTGGCGAGCGCGCCGCCCCGCACATGGTGAAAGTGGGGTAAGCCATGGGCCTGCATCTCAACGAAGGTGGCGACGACCTCGCCGAGAACCACGAAATCAACGTCACGCCGTTCATCGACGTGATGCTGGTGCTGCTGATCATCTTCATGGTCGCGGCGCCCCTGGCCACGGTCGACATCAAGGTCGACCTGCCCGCCTCGACCGCGAAGCCCGCGCCGAGGCCCGAGAAGCCGGTGTTCGTCAGCGTCAAGGCCGACAAGAAGCTCTACCTCGGCGACGACGAGGTGGCCCAGCGCGACCAGCTTGGCGCCATGCTCGACGCCAAGACCAAGGGCGACAAGGAAACCACCATCTTCTTCCAGGCTGACAAGGGCGTCGATTACGGCGACCTGATGGAAGTGATGAACACCATGCGTGCCGCCGGCTACCTCAAGGTCGGCCTGGTCGGACTCGAGACGGCAGCCAAGAAATGACGAAAACGCGCTCAAACATGGCGCGCTACGGTGGCAGCCTGGCGATCGTGCTGGGTGTGCACGCGGTCGCCGTGCTGCTGACGCTCAACTGGTCGGTGCCCCAGGCCCTCGAGTTGCCGCCGGCAGCGATGATGGTCGAGCTGGCACCGCTGCCCGAGCCCGCGCCGCCGCCACCGCCCAAGGCCGCCCCGAAACCGCCGACGCCGATCGAGGAGCCGCCGCTGCCCAAGCTGGCAGAGGCGCCTAAGCCGAAGATCGCCATTCCCAAGCCGCCCAAGCCCAAGGCCAAGCCACAGCCGCCCAAGCCCGAGAAGAAGCTTGAGCCGCCGAAGGACGAACCACCGGCCAAGGACGACGTCGCGGACACGCCGCCGAGCAACACGCCACCGCAGAAGTCGGCGGCGCCGCAGCCGAGCATCGCGTCCAACAGCAACGCCCTGCCGAGCTGGCAGAGCGACCTGCTGCGCCACCTGGCCAAGTACAAGAAGTACCCCGAGGACGCTCGCCGTCGTGGGCTGCAGGGCATCAACCGCCTGCGCTTCGTGGTCGATGCCGAAGGCAAGGTGGTCTCGTACACGCTGGCCGGCGGTTCAGGCAGCGCTGCGCTGGACCGGGCCACGCTGGAGATGATCCGCCGTGCCGGCACGGTGCCCAAGCCTCCGGCGGAGTTGCTGAACAATGGCACGATCGAAGTCGTCGCGCCGTTCGTCTACTCGCTGGACCGACGCTGACGTTTTTTGTTTCTGTCACAAAACGGCAAGTCTGATAACGTGCGTCTATCGATTGCAGCCGCTATGCTGGGGCCGCAACTTCATGGACGCACGTTATGACCCTCACCGAACTTCGCTACATCGTCACCCTCGCGCAAGAGCAGCACTTCGGCCACGCAGCCGAGCGTTGCCACGTCAGCCAGCCGACCCTGTCGGTGGGCGTGAAGAAGCTCGAGGACGAACTCGGCGTGCTGATCTTCGAGCGCAGTAAGAGCGCGGTGCGTCTCACGCCGGTCGGCGAGAGCATCGTCGCCCAGGCGCAGAAGGTACTGGAGCAGGCCCAGGGCATCCGCGAGCTGGCACAGGCCGGCAAGAACCAGCTGACCGCGCCACTCAAGGTAGGCGCCATCTACACCGTCGGCCCCTACCTGTTCCCGCATCTGATCCCGCAACTGCACCGCGTGGCGCCGCAGATGCCGCTGTACATCGAAGAGAACTTCACCCATGTGCTGCGCGAGAAGCTGCGCAACGGCGAACTGGACGCGGTGATCATCGCCCTGCCGTTCAACGAGGCCGACGTGTTGACCCTGCCGCTGTACGATGAGCCGTTCTGCGCCTTGATGCCGGCCGACCACCCATGGACCGCCAAGGACACCATCGACACCGCCATGCTCAACGACAAGAGCCTGCTGCTGCTTGGCGAGGGCCACTGCTTCCGCGACCAGGTGCTCGAGGCCTGCCCGACACTGAACAAGGGTGGCGAAGGCGCCAAGCACACCACGGTCGAGTCCAGCTCGCTGGAAACCATCCGCCACATGGTCGCCTCGGGCCTGGGCGTCTCGATCCTGCCGCTGTCGGCGGTGCACAGCCACCATTACGCGCCGGGCGTCATCGAAGTCCGTCCGCTGACCGCGCCCGCACCGTTCCGCACCGTGGCCATCGCCTGGCGCGCCAGCTTCCCGCGGCCGAAGGCCATCGAGATCCTCGCCGACTCGATCCGCCTCTGCTCGGTGGCCAAGCCGCCGGTGGAACAACCGGCCTGACCCCATGACCGAGCTGTCGAACGTCCCGGTAACCACGCTCAAGGGTGTTGGTGAAGCCATGGCAGAGAAACTCGCCAAGGTCGGCCTGGAGAACCTGCAGGACCTGCTGTTCCACCTGCCGTTGCGCTACCAGGACCGCACCCGCGTGGTGCCCATCGGCCAGCTGCGTCCAGGCCAGGACGCGGTGATCGAGGGCGTGGTCAGCGGGGCCGACGTGACCATGGGCAAGCGCCGCAGCCTGGTGGTGCGCCTGGGCGACGGCAGTGGCACGCTGAGCCTGCGTTTCTACCATTTCAGCAATGCGCAGAAGGAGGGCCTCAAGCGTGGCACCCACCTGCGTTGCTATGGCGAAGCCCGTCCCGGCGCCTCGGGGCTGGAGATCTACCACCCGGAGTACCGGGCGCTGAACGGCGACGAAGCACCGCCGCCGGTCGAACAGACGCTGACGCCGATCTACCCGACCACCGAAGGCCTGACCCAGCAGCGCCTGCGCCTGCTGTGCCAGCAGAGCCTGGGTCTGCTCGGCCCGCGCAGCCTGCCCGACTGGCTGCCCGACCAGCTGGCCCGCGACTATCAATTGGCGCCGCTCAGCGACGCCATCCGCTACCTGCACAATCCGCCGGCCGACGCCGACCTCGAGGAGCTCGCCGAAGGGCATCACTGGGCCCAGCACCGCCTGGCCTTCGAGGAGCTGCTTACCCACCAGCTCTCGCAGCAACGCCTGCGCGAGAGCCTACGCAGCCTGCGGGCGCCTGTGCTGCCCAAGGCCAGCCGCCTGCCAGCCCAGTATCTGGCCAACCTCGGTTTCAACCCGACTGGCGCCCAGCAGCGCGTCGGCAACGAGATCGCCTACGACCTCAGCCAGGCGGAGCCGATGATGCGCCTGGTGCAGGGCGACGTCGGCGCCGGCAAGACCGTGGTCGCCGCCCTGGCGGCGCTGCAGGCCCTGGAGGCCGGCTACCAGGTAGCGCTGATGGCGCCCACCGAGATCCTCGCCGAACAGCATTTCATCACCTTCAAGCGCTGGCTCGAGCCGCTGGGCATCGAGGTCGCCTGGCTGGCCGGCAAGCTCAAGGGCAAGGCCCGCGCCAGCGCCCTGGAGCAGATCGCCAATGGCGCGCCCATGGTGGTCGGCACCCACGCCCTGTTCCAGGATGAGGTGCAGTTCAAGCACTTGGCCTTGGCGATCATCGACGAACAGCACCGTTTTGGCGTGCAGCAGCGCCTTGCCCTGCGCAAGAAGGGCGTAATGGGCCAGCTGTGCCCGCACCAGCTGATCATGACCGCCACGCCAATCCCGCGTACCCTGGCCATGAGCGCCTATGCCGACCTGGACACCTCGATCCTCGACGAGCTGCCGCCCGGGCGCACCCCGGTGAACACCGTGCTGGTCGCCGACAGCCGTCGCTTCGAGGTGGTCGAGCGGGTCCGCGCCGCCTGCGCCGAAGGCCGCCAGGCCTATTGGGTGTGCACCCTGATCGAAGAGTCCGAGGAACTCACCTGCCAGGCCGCCGAGAGCACCTTCGAGGAGCTGGGCAGCGCCCTGGGCGAGCTGCGCGTGGGCCTGATCCACGGGCGCATGAAGCCCGCGGAAAAGGCCGCGGTGATGGCCGAGTTCAAGGCCGGCGACCTGCAACTGCTGGTGGCCACCACGGTGATCGAGGTCGGCGTCGACGTGCCCAATGCCAGCCTGATGATCATCGAGAACCCCGAGCGCCTGGGCCTGGCCCAGCTGCACCAGTTGCGCGGGCGGGTCGGGCGGGGCAGCGCGGTGAGCCATTGCGTGCTGCTCTACCACCCGCCGCTGTCGCAGATCGGCCGCGAGCGCCTGGGCATCATGCGGGAAACCAACGACGGATTCGTCATAGCAGAGAAGGACCTGGAGTTGCGTGGCCCCGGCGAGATGCTCGGGACCCGCCAGACCGGCCTGCTACAGTTCAAGGTCGCCGACCTGATGCGCGATGCCGACCTGTTGCCGGCCGTGCGTGATGCCGCCCAGGCCCTGCTGGCACGCTGGCCCGACCACGTTAGCCCGCTACTCGACCGCTGGTTGCGCCACGGCCAACAATATGGCCAGGTGTGACGCCCGTCCCATAATGGATCCAGCTTGGCGGCCAGGCTGGTTATACTTCGCGTTTACAGAATGATTGGATACAGGCCATGACTGAAGTTGCCCTGGATACCGCAACCCTACACGCACCGTCTGTCATCCGGCTGTTGCTCGACAAGCTCGGCGTCAGCTTCCGCGAGGTGCCCGAGCACCCGGGGCTGCCGGCCGCCTCGCGGGTGCAGGCCGTGCTGCTCGATGACGAGATCGGTGCCTTGATGGTGCTGTTCCCGCAAAGCCAGTTGCTGGACCTCAAGCGCCTCGAGGAACTGACCGGTCGCAAGCTCAAGGCCGTGCCGCTGGAGCGCCTGAAGCAGATGCTCGACAAGCATCACCTCAAGGCCCTGCCGGCGATTCCCGCCCTGACCAGCTCGCCGTGCCAGTACGAAAAGAGCCTGCTCGACAACGAGACGCTGCTGATCCAGTCCGGCGAAGCCGGCCTGCTCCTGGAAATCGGCAGGACGGCCTTCAAGAAGATGCTGTTCAAGGCCAGCGCCAGCACCTTCGGCCAGCAGATCAGCGATATTCGCCTGAGTTTCGATCAGTTGGATGGCCCTCCCAAGGAAGTCATCCGCGCCGTCCAGGCCTTCACCGCCCGTCGCATCCAGCAACGCCTGGAACAGACCATCGAGATTCCGCCGCTGGCCGACACCGCGCAGAAGATCATCAAGCTGCGCGTCGACCCCAATGCCAGCATCGACGACATCACCGGCGTGGTGGAGACCGACCCAGCCCTGGCCGCGCAGGTGGTCAGCTGGGCTGCCTCCCCGTACTACGCCTCGCCCGGCAAGATTCGCTCGGTGGAGGACGCCATCGTCCGCGTGCTGGGCTTCGACCTGGTGATAAACCTGGCCCTGGGCCTGGCGCTGGGCAAGACCCTGAGCCTGCCCAAGGACCACCCACAACAGGCCACGCCATACTGGCAGCAGTCGATCTACACCGCCGCGGTGATCGAGGGCCTGACCCGGGCCATGCCACGCGCCGAGCGCCCGGAAGCGGGCCTGACCTACCTGGCCGGCCTGCTGCACAACTTCGGCTATCTGCTGCTGGCCCACGTCTTCCCGCCGCACTTCTCGCTGATCTGCCGTCACCTGGAGGTCAACCCGCACCTGTGCCACAGCTATGTGGAACAACACCTGCTGG
This sequence comes from Pseudomonas mosselii, assembly GCF_003205295.1. Taxonomy (GTDB): domain Bacteria; phylum Pseudomonadota; class Gammaproteobacteria; order Pseudomonadales; family Pseudomonadaceae; genus Aquipseudomonas; species Aquipseudomonas mosselii_B. Next base: position 221,250 of record NZ_QJRP01000006.1, on the reverse strand, counting down.
GGATCAGCCGTGAACAGATCGGTGCCTGGCTGATGAAGCTGTGGGACATGCCCGATGAGCTGTCCACAGCCCTGCGTTTCCAGCACGATCCGGCGTACGACGGCGATTATGCGGCGTTCCCAAACCTGGTGTGCCTGGCGACGCGCCTGCTGCGCGCCCGGGGAATCGGCTCGGGGCCAAGGGACGAGATCCCGGATGCCCTGCTCGAGCGCCTGGGGCTGACCCGGGAGAAGGCCGAAGAGGTGGTGAACAAGGTCCTGGAGGCTGAGGCCCTGCTGCGCGAGCTGGCGTCGCAGTTCCACGCGCCGCATTCGCATTAAGATCACCCTGTAGGAGCGGCCTTGCGTCGCGAAAGGGGCGCGCAGCGGCCCCAGATTCCGAGCCACCATCGAAATTGCTGGGGCTGCTGCGCAGCCCTTTCGCGACGCAAGGCCGCTCCCACAAGGGCACAGCTCCCTGCGGGTATCGCCTGCGCCTGGGGCTCAGGCCTTCTTCTTCGGCTTCAGGTACTTCATCAAGCCCTGGAACCAGATCACCAGCGCCGGATTGCCCTTGATCTGGATATTCTTCTCCTGGATCCCCTGCATGAACGCCAGCTGCTTGTTGCCGGCCTGCAGCGTGGCAAAGCCGTAGGCGGCGTCCTTGAAGGCGATGGCGAATGCCGGCTGCGGGTGCAGGCCGCCCTTGCTGCTGATGCGCAGGTCCTTGACGATGAAGTGCCGGGCGACCTTGCCGTCGAGCGTCTGCATCTGGAAGACCAGGTCCTTGTCCTGCAGCTGCTGCTGGAACGCCGGGTTGTTGCGGCTGGCCTTGGCCATCAGCAAACCCATGGCCCAGAGAAGAAAGCGAAACTTCATCAACACGCCTCGAATGAAAAGTGACTGAGTCGCGCAGTTTATCCGTTTCTCGCCCCGTTGATGCAAGTTCGCCGCATTTGCTTACCAGAAACGCAACGGGCGCCTCCAGGCGCCCGTCTGGTGAGCCTGTTCGGTCACTTTTTCTTGGCAGGTTTGGCCGGGACGTTGACGCTGTCGCGCAGGTTCTTGCCTGGTCTGAAAGCGACGGTGTTGCTGGCCTTGATCTTCACCGGCTCGCCCGTCTGCGGGTTCTTGCCGGTGCGGGCGCCACGGTGGCGTTTTTCGAAGGTGCCGAAACCGACCAGGGTCACGGTGTCCTCGTCGAGCGCACCGGTGATGCTATCGAGAATCGCGTTCAGGACAATATTGGCCTTTTCCTTGGTCAGATCGGCCTTTTCGGCGATGACGGCGGCGAGTTCTGGTTTACGCATAGTGAAGCCTCTTTGACGGGATTTCTTGTTGTTATGCCGTGCTGCCGAAGGGAGCAGCGCTCAAGGCACCGCAGGCTCTAGTCTGCGGCAGACGCCAGTGAGGATGGCACGCCGACCGGGGCCGCGCCAGTATCTGGGCGGCCATTGTCGCGGCAAGAACAGGATAATTCCGACAGAACGCCCGCTATTTACGCCATCAAAGGCGGCAGCTGGCGATTCAGCGCCAGTTTCTCCATGACCGCGCCGCCGGTCAGTGCGTAGCCCAGCAGCTGGCCATCGGCGCCATGGCAGAGCACTTTAAGGTCGGCGCCGCTGCCTTCCACCACCCAGGTGCCTTCGTGACCGGGCGGCACCGGGGACACCACCAACGGGCAGGCCGGGGTCTTCACGGTGACCGGCATCGGGCCGTAGGCCACTGCGGTCGGGTTGCCGGCCAGGGTCTGGGCCAAGGCGCGGGCGCAGGTCATCAGCGGCATGACGTACAGCAGGTTGATGCCATCGACCTCGGCGCAATCGCCCAGGGCGTGGATGTTGGCGTGGGAGGTGCGCAGTTGGCGGTCCACCACCACCCCACGGTTGACCTGCAACCCAGCCGCCGCCGCCAAGTCGGTACGCGGACGCAGGCCGATGGCCGACACCACCAGGTCGCAGGGAATCACGCTGCCATCGGACAAGTGCGCCTCGAGCGCCTCACCTGCCCGTAGCAGGCGGGTCAGCACCGGGCCGAGGTGAAAGCGCACCCCCAGCCCTTCCAGACCTGCCTGCACGGCTGCGGCGGCGGCCGGATGCAGCAAGGTCGGCATCACCTGCTCGCACGGGGCGACGACCTCGCACTGCAGGCCGCCCAGGCTGAGGTCGTTGGCGAATTCGCAGCCGATCAGGCCGGCACCGAGGATCAGCACACGCTGCTTGCCCGCGGCGGCGACGCGAAACCGCGCGTAGTCCTCAAGGTCGTTGATCGGGAAGATCAGCTCGCCCGCATCGCCTTCGACCGGCACCTGCACGGTCTGCGCGCCCCAAGCCAGCACCAGGTCGCGGTACTCCACCGCTTCCTCGCCGATCCACAGGCGCTTGTGGCCCGGGTCGATGCCGCTGATGCGGGTATGGGTGCGAATCTCGGCCTTGAGCTGCTCGGCCATGGCACCCGGTTCGGCCATGCACAGGCCGTCGGCATCCTTCTGCTTGGCGAAGCCGGTTGACAGCATGGGCTTGGAGTAGGAGCGACCGTCGTCGGCGGTGATCAGCAACAGCGGCGTGTCGCCGTCGAGCTTGCGAAACTCTCGCGCCAGGTTGTAGCCGGCAAGGCCGGTTCCGATGATCACTACGGGGGACGTCATGTCGTGCATTCCTTCTTCAAGCCAGGGTTGTGATCAGCCGATGGCGATCATTTCGAAATCACTCTTGCCCACGCCGCAGTCGGGGCACAGCCAGTCTTGCGGTACGTCCTCCCAGCGGGTGCCGGGGGCGATGCCGTCGTCCGGCCAGCCTTGGGCCTCGTCGTAGATCAGGCCGCAGACAATACATTGCCACTTCTTCATTTACTGCTGTTCCTCGGTCAGGCTTTAAGGGTGCGTTGCAGCTGACGGCCTCGGCGCGGAGCAAGCCTGCCCCCGCAAGGAGACCACCGTGCAATCTCTGGTCGGCTTTTGTACTGGCCCTGCTGGCAGTATGCAAGCCACGATGGCAATCATGCTAAGCTCGCCGCCTCTCTGGCCTGTATCAAGCATACCGACGTGCCGTACGAAACCCCGCAAGCAGCCGCTGTCGCGTGGCTGGCGTATCCGCAGCTGGCGAGCACCCTCGACCAGCCGACCCTGGGCTGGCTGTTCGACGAAGGCTCCCTGACCCGTCGCCTGACCCGTCTCTCCCGCGATCACTTCAGTGTCACGCCCCTGTTCGAGGGCTGGCAGCCCCTGCGCGACGACGAATGCGCCGCATTGGGCCTGGCGCCTGGCGCGCAGGGCTGGGTGCGCGAGGTCTACCTGCGCGGCCACGGCCATCCGTGGGTATTCGCCCGCAGCGTGGCCAGCCGCACGGCGCTGGAGCGCGGCGGGCTGGACCTGGAGACCCTGGGCAGCCGCTCGCTGGGCGAACTGCTGTTCTGTGACCAGGCATTCGTCCGCCACCCTATCGAAGTGTGCAGTTATCCACAGGGCTGGCTGCCCGCCGAGGCCGCCAGCGCCGGGTTGTGGGGGCGGCGCTCGCGCTTCGAGCGCGACGGCCTCGACCTGCTGGTGGCCGAAGTATTCCTGCCTGCCCTGTGGCACGTGGCCAAGGAGGAGAACCGCTGATGTACCTGCAACTGCTCAAGTCACTCAACCGCCTGCATCCACGGACCTGGGACTTCATCCAGCTGAGCCGCATGGACCGCCCGATCGGCATCTACCTGCTGCTGTGGCCGACGCTGTCGGCGGTGTGGATCGCCGGCAACGGCTCGCCGACCCTGGCCAACGTGCTGATCTTCGGCCTCGGCGTGGTGCTGATGCGCGCCGCCGGCTGCTGCATCAACGACTTCGCCGACCGCAAGGTGGACGGCCACGTCAAGCGCACCGCCGACCGGCCACTGGCCAGCGGCCGGGTGAAACCCCGCGAAGCGCTGGCGCTGTTCGCCCTGCTGGTGGGAGTGAGCTTCCTGCTGGTGCTGTGCACCAACGCCACCACGGTGTGGCTGTCGTTCGGCGCGGTTGCCCTGGCGTTCTGCTACCCGTTCATGAAGCGCTACACCTACTACCCGCAGGTGGTGCTGGGCGCGGCGTACTCCTGGGGTATCCCCATGGCTTTCACCGCCGCGGGCGGCGAGCTGCCGGCCAGCGCCTGGCTGCTGTACATCGCCAACCTGCTGTGGACGGTGGGCTACGACACCTACTACGCCATGGTGGACCGCGACGACGACCTGAAGATCGGCGTGAAATCCACCGCCATCCTGTTCGGCGAGGCCGACCGGGTAATCATCCTGACCTTGCAGTTGCTGTCGCTGGGCTGCCTGCTGCTGGCGGGCAACCGCTTCGAGCTGGGCGGCTGGTTCCACCTCGGGCTGCTGGCGGCGGCGGTGTGCTTCGCCTGGGAGTTCTGGTCGACGCGCAAGCTGGATCGGGAGTCTTGCTTCAAGGCGTTTCTGCACAACCATTGGGCGGGGTTGCTGATCTTTGGCGGGGTGGTGCTGGATTACGCGTTGCGCTGAACTTCATCGCACCCTGTGGGAGCGGGTTTACCCGCGAATGCGATGGTGCAGCGAAAATCGCATTCGCGGGTAAACCCGCTCCCACAGGGTCAGGTAACAACCTTCAGGGCTTGGCGATATGCCAGACGTCCTTCATGCCATCACCGGTGGTCTCCCCGGCCTGCTTGTCCTTGACGAAGGTGTACAGCGGCTTGCCGTCATAGGCCCACTGCATCGAGCCATCGTCGCGGGTGACGTGGGTCCACTTGTCCTTCGGCGCCTCGTCGTCCTTCTTCACCATCAACGGCGGCCAGTTCTTGGCGCACTCACCGTTGCACATGGACTTGCCGCCGGCATCCTTGTCGAAGGTGTACAGCGTCATGCCGTCATGATCGACCCACATGCCGTCCTTTTCCATGGCGTGATGAGCCGACGCCACCCCCGGCACTGCCAGCGCAGCGCAAAGGGCCATCCAGCTCAGCGTATGTCGTGTCATTGGGATCACCATTGTTTCGGGGGTGGATTGAATGTCCGCACCGCCTTCGCGGCCCCTTGAAGCCTAGTCCAGTCACGCAATGTCGCCAGAATGGCCAACACCCTGTCACACAGCTGCAATAATTCCGTTATCTAATGCGGGCCAAGACACCGTTCCTGGGAGAGGTAATTGAGCATGGTTGGCAGAAACATTCTGATCGTCGACGACGAAGCGCCTATCCGCGAGATGATCGCCGTTGCATTGGAAATGGCCGGCTATGACTGCCTCGAGGCCGAGAACTCGCAACAGGCCCACGCCATCATCGTCGACCGCAAGCCGGACCTGATCCTGCTCGACTGGATGCTGCCGGGCACCTCGGGCATCGAGCTGGCCCGCCGCCTCAAGCGCGACGAACTGACCGGCGACATCCCGATCATCATGCTCACCGCCAAGGGTGAAGAGGACAACAAGATCCAGGGCCTGGAAGTCGGCGCCGACGACTACATCACCAAGCCGTTCTCGCCCCGCGAGCTGGTGGCGCGCCTGAAGGCCGTGCTGCGCCGTACCGGCCCGAGCGACAGCGAGGCGCCGATCGAAGTCGGCGGCCTGCTGCTCGACCCGATCAGCCACCGCGTGACCATCGACGGCAAGCCGGCCGAGATGGGCCCCACCGAATACCGCCTGCTGCAGTTCTTCATGACCCACCAGGAGCGCGCCTACACCCGTGGCCAGCTGCTCGACCAGGTCTGGGGCGGCAACGTCTACGTCGAGGAGCGCACCGTCGACGTGCATATCCGTCGCCTGCGCAAGGCGCTGGGTGAAGCCTATGAAAATCTGGTACAAACCGTCCGCGGCACCGGCTATCGCTTCTCGACCAAGAGCTGATCGAAGCCCAAGCGCCCGCTGTACAAGGACTGTCAATTGAACCAGAACTGGCACGCGACCCTGATTCGCCACATGCTCCTGCTGATCACCGTCTGCCTGATCGGCGGGTTGGTCAGCGGCTACTACGGCTGGAGCCTGGCCATCGGCCTGGCCCTGTACCTGGGCTGGACGTTGAAGCAGCTGCTGCGCCTGCACGACTGGCTGCGCAACCACCAGCCCGACGAAGCGCCCCCCGATGGCTACGGCCTGTGGGGAGAGGTGTTCGACAGCATTTACCACCTGCAACGCCGCGACCAGCGCGTGCGCGGCCGCCTGCAGGCGGTGATCGACCGGGTCCAGGAGTCCACCGCCGCCCTGCGCGACGCGGTGATCATGCTCGACAGCGAAGGCAACCTGGAGTGGTGGAACCGCGCCGCCGAGACCCTGCTGGGCTTCAAGACCCCGCAGGACGGCGGCCAGCCGGTGACCAACCTGGTGCGCCACCCGCGCTTCAAGGAGTACTTCGAGTCGGACAACTATGCCGAGCCGCTGGAGATCCCCTCGCCGATCAACGACCGCCTGCGCGTGCAACTGCACCTGACCCGCTACGGCAACAACGAACACCTGATGCTGGTACGCGATGTGACCCGCATCCACCAGTTGGAACAGATGCGCAAGGACTTCGTCGCCAACGTTTCCCACGAGCTGCGCACGCCGCTGACAGTGATCACCGGCTACCTGGAGACGCTGCTGGACAACGTCGAGGACGTGAACCCACGCTGGAGCCGCGCCCTGCAGCAGATGAGCGCGCAAGGCTCGCGCATGCAGACCCTGCTCAACGACCTGCTGCTGCTGGCCAAGCTGGAGGCCACCGACTACCCCTCCGACAACCAGCCAGTGCTGGTCGACACCCTGCTCGGCGCCATCAAGAACGACGCCCAGGCCCTGTCCGGACCGCGCAACCAGCGCATCAGCCTGGAGGCGGCTCCTGGCATTCGTCTCAAGGGCAGTGAATCGGAGCTGCGCAGCGCGTTCTCCAACCTGGTGTTCAACGCGGTCAAGTACACCCAGGACGAAGGCAATATCCGCATCCGCTGGTGGGCCGACGAACAGGGCGCGCACCTGAGCGTGCAGGATTCGGGAGTGGGGATCGAAGCCAAGCACCTGCCACGCCTGACCGAACGCTTCTACCGGGTCGACTCCAGCCGCGCATCCAATACCGGCGGCACGGGGCTGGGGCTTGCCATCGTCAAGCATGTACTGATGCGCCATCGCGCACGCCTGGAAATCAGCAGCGTGCCGGGGCATGGCAGCACCTTTACCTGCCACTTCGCACCGGCGCAATTGGTGTCAAGCAAAGCCTGAATCATCGCGGGGCAAGCCCGCTCCCACGCGTTACCTCAGCGATCGTGGGAGCGGGCTTACCCCGCGATGGGACGCCTCCCCTTTGCTTTTGCGGCTCCAGCCGCTACATTGGATCCCCCGTGCCAGCCATCGCTGGCACTTTTTTTCTCTTCAATTCAAAGACGGACCCCGTAAAAACTCCATCATGGACCCTTCCCCTGGTATCAGCCTCACCTCGTTATTCGCCGATTTCGGCATGATTCTCTTCGCCCTGTTCCTGGTGCTGCTCAACGGCTTCTTCGTTGCCGCCGAGTTCGCCATGGTCAAGCTGCGTTCCACCCGGGTCGAATCCATCGCCGAGCTGCACGGCTGGCGTGGCAGCATCCTGCGCAAGGTGCACAACCAGCTCGACGCCTACCTGTCGGCCTGCCAACTGGGCATCACCCTCGCCTCCCTGGGCCTGGGCTGGGTCGGCGAGCCGGCGTTCGCCCACCTGCTCGAGCCGCTGCTGGCCGCCGTGGGCGTGGACAGCCCCGAGCTGATCAAGGCGATCTCGTTCTTCGTCGCCTTCTTCGTGATCTCCTACCTGCACATCGTGGTCGGCGAGCTGGCACCGAAGTCGTGGGCGATCCGCAAGCCCGAGCTGCTGTCGCTGTGGACTGCCGTGCCGCTTTACCTGTTCTACTGGGCAATGTACCCGGCCATCTACCTGCTCAACGCCAGCGCCAACACCATCCTGCGCTTCGCAGGCCAAGGTGAGCCCGGGCCGCACCACGAGCACCACTACAGCCGCGAGGAGCTCAAGCTGATCCTGCACTCCAGCCGCGGCCAGGATCCGAGCGACCAGGGCATGCGCGTGCTGGCCTCGGCCGTGGAGATGGGCGAGCTGGAGGTGGTCGACTGGGCCAACTCCCGCGAGGACATGGTCAGCATCGACGCCCATGCGCCCCTGAAGGAAATCCTCGCCCTGCTACGCCGCCACAAGTTCAGCCGCTATCCGCTGTATGACGCCGAGCGCGAGGAGTTCACCGGTCTGCTGCACATCAAGGACCTGCTGCTGGAGCTGGCCGAGCGGGACCACCTGCCCGAGACCATCGACCTTGAAGACCTCGCCCGCCCGCTGGAGCGCGTGTCGCGGCACATGCCGCTGTCCCAGTTGCTGGAGCAGTTCCGCAAGGGCGGCGCGCACTTCGTGCTGGTGGAGGAAGCCGATGGCAAGGTGATCGGCTACCTGACCATGGAAGACGTGCTGGAAGTGCTGGTCGGCGATATCCAGGACGAACACCGCAAGACCGAGCGCGGCATCCTCGCCTACCAGCCGGGCAAGCTGCTGGTACGTGGTGATACGCCGCTGTTCAAGGTCGAGCGCCTGCTGGGCGTCGACCTCGATCACATCGAGGCGGAAACCCTGGCCGGCCTGGTCTACGAGACCCTCAAGCGCGTGCCCGAGGAAGAGGAAGTGCTGGAGGTCGACGGCCTGCGCATCATCATCAAGAAGATGAAAGGGCCGAAGATCGTGCTGGCCAAGGTGCTCAAGCTCGATTGATATCCCTGGGGCTGCTTTGCAGCCCTTTCCGGCCGGTCCGACGCCTCGGCAAGGCCGCTCCTACAGTAGATCGCATTCCCCTGTAGGAGCGGCCTTGTGCCGCGAAAGCCTCAAGGGTTGCCGGCAGTAAAATCCGGCAACCCGCCAATCGGCCGGTCGAACTGATACGGTATCGACTCCAGCGCCAACCCCACATTGCGCTGCACCACGAAATGCAGGTGCGGCCCGCTGCTGTTGCCGGTGTTGCCCGACTTGGCCAGCGCCTGCCCCTGGGCCACCCGCTGCCCCTCGCCCACCACCACCGAACCACGCATCAGGTGCAGGTACACGCCCATGGTGCCGTCCGGGTGCAGGATCCTGACGAAGTTGCCCGCCGGGTTGTTGCCCCGTCCGGTCTGGTTGTTCTCGATCTTCACCACCACCCCACCCCGCGCCGCGATAATCGGTGTGCCTTCGGGCATGGCGATGTCCATGGCGTAGCGCCCCTTGGGCCCGAAGTGGCTGAAACGGCCATTGGGCCCCTGGCTCAGGCGGAACGGCCCGCCCCTCCAGGGGAAGGGGTAGCGATAGCCCTGCGGGCGCTGGCCCGGATCGCCCATGGCATAGCGAAACTTGGTGTCGTACCTGAGGCTGCTCCCCTGGCGGGCCTGGACCACGCTGAGCAGTTGGGTCGAGCGCGGCGGAACCAGGCGTCGGACGATGCGCGGGGCGTTGCCACCCTGGGCGTTGGCCAGGCGCTCCACGCGCAGTTCCACCTCCATCGGCACGAACAGTTCGTTGCGGGCGACAAAGCGCACACCGCCGGCAAAGGGCTCGGTCTTCAGGCGAACCTGGCCATCCAGGCGCTCGACCATGGGCTCACGGAACACGAAGGCCTTGGCCCCCGGGCTCGGGCGGTCGGAATAGGAGACCACGCCGAAGGTGTCGGTGGTCTTGTAGACGGTCATGCCCAGGCTCGACGCCGAGGCCGTGAGCAAGGCACAGAACAGCAGCAGGCGGGCGGGCGGCATGATGGTGGCTTTTTGACAGTTGTGTTCTGTCGAAGCCTAGCAGCCGGAATAAAGACAAGTTGTGACAGCTGGTCGGAAGTTTCAGAGGATCAAGCAGAGAGCATTGATCTCTGTGGGAGCGGGTTCACCCGCGAATGCGTCGGCGACAGCACCATCGTATTCGCGGGTAAACCCGCTCCCACAGGGTTCACGTCCACCTATCCAACCCAGGCCATCAGGCCCCGGGCGTGAAGTGCTTCTGCGCCGTGCCGCGGGCGATCAGCCGCGACAGGTAGTCGAGCTTCTGCGCATCCTGGTCGACGAACTTGAAGGTCAGCTGCAGCCAGTCGCTCTCGGGCTTAGGCTCCAGCGCCGCAATGGCGTGCAGGTAGCCGTTCAGCCGCGCCGTTTCGGCATTCTCGCCTTGCTCCAGGTCCAGCACCGCGCCTTCAAGCACCTGTGGCAGGTTGGTGCCGCGGCGCACCACCAGCAGGGCTTCCTTGAGGCTCAGGGCCTTGATCATGCATGGCTGGGTTCCGCTGGACAGGCGCAGTTGGCCTTGGCCACGGCCTGTCTGGGCCGCCGCAGCGGCAGTCTTGGGCGTGGGGGCGTTGATCAGCGGCTTGGCCGCTGCTGCCACGGGCGCGGCGGCAGGCGCAGTCACCTTGGCAGCGTCCGGACGACCGCCGGTCAGGGCGCTGAGCGAGTCGTTGGCGAACGCCGAGTTGACCCGCGCCGGCGCGCTGGACATCAGGCTGTCGAGCTTGCCGATCTTGGTCAGCGACTTCTTCACCTTGGTCAGCAGCTGTTCGTTGGTGAACGGCTTGCCGACGAAATCGGAAACACCGGCCTGGATGGCCTGGATCACGTTTTCCTTGTCACCACGGCTGGTCACCATGATGAACTGCATGGTCTTCATCTCTTCCTGCTGGCGGCACCAGGTCAGCAGTTCGAGGCCGGACATCTCCGGCATCTCCCAGTCGCACAGGACCAGGTCGAAACGCTCCTTGCTCAGCATGGCCATGGCCTTGCGGCCATTGACCGCGTCCTCGATCACCATGCCGGGGAAGGCATTGCGCAGGCACTTCCTTACCAGGTCGCGGATGAACGGGGCATCGTCCACGACCAGTACATTCACTTTACTCATCGATATTCCTCTTGAATCCCGGCTAGCATACCGCCGACTGATGGCCATTTGCCAAACCACTGGTCACGCCGGGACTTCTCACACGGTTCGCGGGTGCCTGCTGGTGCTCGACCGCAAACGAAAACGCCCGGCGATTGCCGGGCGTTCATGCTCGGGAGCAATCCTATTTATCGTCCGGTTCAGCCGGAACATTAGCGATTTCGCCCTCATCGAAGGCTTCGCCCTGCACCTCGGCCTTCATGCGCTTGAGGCCCATATGGCGCACGTCGGTACCGCGCACCAGATAGATCACCAGTTCAGAGATGTTGCGCGCGTGGTCGCCGATGCGCTCCAGCGAACGCAGGGCCCAGATCACGCTGAGCACACGGGAGATCGAGCGCGGGTCTTCCATCATGTAGGTGACCAGCTCGCGCAGCGCGGTCTTGTACTCACGGTCGATGGTCTTGTCGTACTGGGCCACCGACAACGCCAGCTCGGCGTCGAAACGGGCGAAGGCGTCCAGCGCGTCGCGGACCATGTTGCGCACCTGGTCGCCGATGTGGCGCACCTCGACGTAGCCGCGTGGCGACTCGCCTTCCTCGCACAGCTGGATGGCGCGGCGGGCGATCTTGGTGGACTCGTCGCCGATGCGCTCCAGGTCGATTACCGACTTGGAGATGCTGATGATCAGGCGCAGGTCGGAGGCCGCCGGCTGGCGACGGGCGAGGATGCGCACGCACTCCTCGTCGATGTTGCGCTCCATCTGGTTGATCTGTTCATCGACCTCACGCACCTGCTGGGCCAGGCCCGAGTCGGCCTCGATCAGCGCGGTGACGGCGTCGTTCACCTGCTTCTCGACCAGGCCGCCCATGGCCAGCAGGTGGCTGCGCACCTCCTCGAGCTCGGCGTTGAACTGCTGGGAGATGTGGTGGGTAAGGCTTTCTTTGTTGATCATCGTTTCGCTCCGCGAAGCAGCTGCACGCTTCAAGTGGTTCGTGTCGTTCCTTGGCCTGTGGGAGCGGCCTTGTGTCGCGAATGGGCCGCGAAGCGGCCCCAGGGTTTCAGCCGTGATGCATGAATCGCCGGGGCTGCTCTGCAGCCCTATCGCGACACAAGGCCGCTCCCACACAAGCACCCTGTGGCCGATAGTTAGCCGTAACGACCGGTGATGTAGTCTTCGGTCTGCTTCTTCGCCGGGTTGGTGAACAGGGTGTCGGTGTCACCGAATTCGACCAGTTTGCCCATGTACATGAACGCGGTGTAGTCCGAAACCCGAGCCGCCTGCTGCATGTTGTGGGTGACGATGACGATGGTGTACTTGGATTTCAGTTCGTAGATCAGCTCTTCGACCTTCAGGGTCGAGATCGGGTCCAGTGCCGAGCACGGTTCGTCGAGCAGCAGCACTTCCGGCTCCACGGCGATGGTACGGGCAATCACCAGACGCTGCTGCTGACCGCCGGACAGGCCCAGGGCCGAGTCGTGCAGGCGGTCCTTGACCTCATCCCACAGCGCCGCGCCCTTCAGAGCCCACTCGACGGCTTCGTCGAGCACGCGCTTCTTGTTGATGCCCTGGATGCGCAGGCCGTAGACCACGTTCTCGTAGATGGTCTTGGGGAACGGGTTGGGCTTCTGGAATACCATGCCCACACGGCGGCGCAGTTCGGCCACATCCTCGCCCTTGCGGTAGATGTTGTTGCCGTACAGGTTGATGGCGCCTTCCACGCGGCAGCCGTCGACCAGGTCGTTCATGCGGTTGAAGGTCCGCAGCAGGGTGGACTTGCCGCAGCCGGACGGGCCGATGAAGGCGGTCACGCGCTGCTTGGGGATGTTCAGGCTGACGTCGAACAACGCTTGCTTGTCGCCGTAGAACAGGGACAGCCCGGGTACTTCGATGGCCACGGTCTCTTCGGCCAGGCGCAGGCTCTGCTTGTCGCGGCCCAGGGCCGACATGTCGATGCCGTGGGCGTGGGATTCATGCTGCATGGTCAACTCCATACGCTATCAATTCGTTTCAAAGGGCCGCCCGGCGATCGGGCGGCACGCTTGCAATCAGGATCAGTGATCGAGGGCCTTGTACTTCTCGCGCAGGTGGTTACGGATCCACACCGCCGAGAGGTTGAGGGTGGCGATCACCAGCACCAGCAGCAGCGCGGTGGCGTACACCAGCGGTCGCGCGGCCTCGACGTTGGGGCTCTGGAAGCCGACGTCGTAGATGTGGAAGCCCAGGTGCATGATCTTCTGGTCCAGGTGCAGGTACGGGTAGTTGCCGTCCACCGGCAGCGACGGCGCCAGCTTCACCACACCCACCAGCATCAGCGGTGCCACCTCACCGGCGGCGCGGGCCACGGCGAGGATCATGCCGGTCATCATGGCCGGGCTGGCCATCGGCAGGACGATCTTCCACAGGGTCTCGGCCTTGGTCGCGCCCAGGGCCAGCGAGCCCTCGCGCACGGTGCGCGGAATACGCGCCAGGCCTTCCTCGGTGGCCACGATCACCACCGGCACCGCCAGCAGCGCCAAGGTCAGCGAGGCCCACAGCAGGCCAGGGGTGCCGAGGGTCGGCGCCGGCAGCGACTCGGGGAAGAACAATCGGTCAATCGAGCCGCCCAGCACGTAGACGAAGAAGCCCAGGCCGAACACACCGTAGACGATCGCCGGAACACCGGCCAGGTTGTTCACCGCGATGCGGATCAACCGGGTTACCGGGCCCTGCTTGGCGTATTCACGCAGGTACACTGCAGCCAGTACGCCGAACGGGGTGACGATCACGGCCATGATCAGGGTCATCATCACGGTGCCGAAGATGGCCGGGAAAATACCACCCTCGGTGTTAGCCTCACGCGGGTCGTCGCTGAGGAACTCCCACACCTTGGCGAAGTAGGCACCCATCTTGGTCAGGCCGGACATGGCGTTCGGCTGGATGGCGTGGACCACCTTGCTCAGGTTGATCTCCACTTCGCGGCCGTTGCCGTCGCGGGCCACCAGGCTGTCGCGGGCGAAGGCCTGGTGCAGGCCGGTCAGACGCTCCTCGATAGCCTTGTATCGGTTGTTCAGTTCGGCGCGCTCGGCGTCCATGTCGGCCTGGGCGGCGGCGTCCAGCTTGCCATCCAGTTCCAGCTTGCGGCTGTGCAGGCGCAGGCGCTCGAGGCCATGGTTGATTGCACCGATGTCCTTCTTCTCCAGCTTCACCAGCTGATCGTTCAGCTCGCTGGCGCGCTTGAGGCGGCTCTGCAGCTCGTTCCAGGCCTCGGGGCCCTGGGCGACCACGCGGCCCTCTTCCTTGACGCTGAGCAGGTAACCGTAGAAGTTGCCCCACTCGCGGCGTTCCAGGGCGATCAGCTCGGCAGGCTTGCGCTGATCCACCAGCCACTCGCCCACGACCCAGGTGAAGTCGCTGCCATTGAGGTCGCGGTTACCGACCTTGATCAGCTCGCGGGTCATGAACTCCGGGCCCTGCTCGGGCACCGGCAGGCCGGCACCCTTGAGGCGTTCGCGCGGTACCTCTTCCTTCTGCACCACTTCACCGATGACCACGTGGTCGGCCTGGCCTGGCACCTTGTAGGTGGCCTGGACCAGGTCGGCCGGCCAGAAGTGGCCCAGGCCGCGCACGGCGATCACGGCCAGCAGGCCGACGGTCATGATGACCGCCATGGCGACCGCGCCACCACTGATCCAGACGCCGGGGGCGCCGCTCTTGAACCAGCCTTTGAGGGAATCCTTTTTCACGGATCTCTACCTTTCTATCAAAGCGACGAGTATTTCTTGCGCAGGCGCTGGCGAATCAGCTCGGCCAGGGTGTTCATCACGAAGGTGAACATCAGCAGCACGAGGGCGGCGAGGAACAGCACACGATAGTGGCTGCCGCCGACTTCCGATTCGGGCATTTCCACGGCCACGTTGGCGGCCAGGGTGCGCATGCCCTCGAACAGGTTCATCTCCATCACCGGGGTATTGCCGGTGGCCATCAGCACGATCATGGTCTCGCCCACCGCACGGCCCATGCCGATCATCAGCGCCGAGAAGATACCCGGGCTCGCGGTGAGGATGACCACGCGGGTCAGGGTCTGCCACGGCGTGGCGCCCAGGGCCAGCGAACCCAGGGTCAGGCTGCGCGGCACGCTGAACACGGCGTCTTCGGCGATGGAGTAGATGTTCGGGATGACCGCGAAGCCCATGGCGATACCGACCACCAGGGCGTTGCGCTGGTCGTAGGTGATGCCGAGGTCGTTGCTGATCCACAGGCGCATGTCGCCCTTGAAGAACCAGCTCTCGAGGAACGGGCTCATGTACAGGGCAAACCAGCCGATCACCAGGATCACCGGGATCAGGATCGCCGCTTCCCAGCCATCGGGAATGCGCAGGCGGATCGACTCCGGCAGGCGGCTCCAGCTGAAGCCGGCCAGCAGGATGCCGATCGGCATGATCACGAACAGGCTGAACACGCCCGGCAGGTGGCCTTCCAGGTACGGCGCGAGGAACAGGCCGGCGAAGAAGCCGAGGATCACCGTCGGCATCGCTTCCATCAGCTCGATCACCGGCTTGACCTTGCGGCGCATGCCCGGGGCCATGAAATAGGCGGTGTAGATGGCGGCGGCGATGGCCAGCGGGGCGGCCAGGATCATCGCGTAGAACGCGGCCTTGAGCGTACCGAAGGTCAGCGGCGACAGGCTCAGCTTGGGCTCGAAGTCGGTGTTCGAGGCGGTCGACTGCCAGACGTACTTAGGCTCGTCGTAGTTTTCGTACCAGACCTTGCCCCACAGCGCGCTGAAGGAGATTTCCGGGTGCGGGTTGCGCAGGCTCAGCGGCAGCAGCTTGCCGCCTTCCTCGATGATGATGCGGTTGGCGCGCGGCGACAGGGCCAGCACGCCCGCGCCTTCGGCGACCGACTCGACCAGCAGGGTACGGTGCGCGGTGCTGTGGAACACGCCCAGCTTGCCTTCGCTGTCCAGGGCGATGAAGCCCTTGCGGCGCTCTTCGGCGTCGATCTGCACCACCGGGGCCTTGCCCATCTGGAAGCTGCGGATCAGCTTGAAGCGCGACTCGCCATCCGGATCGCGGGCCATGAACCACTGGCTCAGGCCACCCTTGGAGTCACCGAAGATCAGCGAGATGCCCCCAACCAGCTGGGCGGTCGCGGTGATCTCGGCATTACCGTCCTCGAGCAGCTTGTAGCGGCCATTGAGGCTCTTGTCGCGCAGGCTGAACACATCGGCGGTGGCGCGGCCGTTGACCACGTACAACCACTGCTGGCGCGGGTCGATGAAGATGTTCTTCACTACCTCGGTCATCTGCGGCAGCTCGATGCGGTTCTGCTCGATGGTGACCTCGTCGGTCATCATGTTCTCGGTGCGCGACAGTTCGACCACCTGCAGGTGCGCGCCGGTGGAACCGGCCAGCAACAGGGTGTCGCCATTGACGTTGACGCTCACGTGTTCCAGCGCGCGGCCCTGGTCATCCAGGGTGAACAGGTCCTGACCATAGGGGTAGTCGATACCCGGCTCGATGGTCTTCTTGTTGTCCGGATAGGTGATCTTGTAGGTGTGGTGGAACACCAGCGCCTGGCCGTTGGACAGGCCCAGCACCACCAGCGGGCTGCCGGGCTGGTCGGTACTGATCGAACTGACCTGGGCGCCGGCGGGCAGTGGCAGGTCGACGCGCTTCAGTTCGTTGCCGGTCTTGGTGTCGAAGAACAGGGCCTGGCCCTTGTCGGACACACGCATGCCCACGAGGTTCTGCTCCTCGAGGGCGATCATCAGGGGTTTGCCGGCGTCCTGTTGCAGCCAGGTCGGCTCCAGGGCCTTCTTGCTGGAAAGCGTGGCGCCCTGGAACAGCGGCAGCACCACATAGGCCAGGTAGAAGAAGATCAGCGTGATCGCTGCCAGCACGGCAAGGCCGCCCACTAGGACGTACCAGCGGGTCAGACGGTCCTTGAGGGCGCGCATGCGGCGCTTGCGTTGCAACTCGGGCGTATTGAAATCAATGCGCACCGGAGGAGAATTTTGGGTCATTGTGGAGTTGGCCAGATCATTCATGCGCACACCCTAGCGGTCCCGTATGACAAAAACATGACAGTGCAGTGACGCAAAAAAGCCCGCCGCTCAGGAGCCCTGGCTTCGGACTAAGGAATTCGTGGAGGAGGCCGGGCATAGTTGGCACCGGCCTCGTCCTCAGTTACTTACTTCTTTGCAACGTTACCCGCGTGGGACAGGCCCAGGTCGGCCAGGGTCTTGTCGACCACTTTGGCTGGCAGCGGGATGTAGCCGTCCTTCACGACAACCTGCTGGCCGGCTTGCGACAGCACCAGCTTGACGAACTCGGCTTCCAGCGGGGCCAGAGGCTTGTTCGGCGCCTTGTTGACGTAGACGTAGAGGAAGCGCGACAGCGGGTAGGTGCCGTTCAGGGCGTTGGCTTCGTTGTCTTCGACGAAGGTGCCGCCGTCTTTCTTGGCCAGAGGCACGGTCTTGACGCTGGCGGTCTTGTAGCCGATGCCCGAGTAGCCGATGCCGTTCAGCGAGGAGCTGATCGACTGCACGACCGAGGCCGAGCCAGGCTGTTCGTTGACGTTAGGCTTGAAGTCGCCTTTGCACAGGGCTTCTTCCTTGAAGTAGCCGTAGGTGCCCGATACCGAGTTGCGGCCGAACAGCTGGATTGGCTTGTTGGCCAGGTCGCCGGTCACGCCGACATCACCCCAGGTCTTGATCTCGCTCTTGCCACCGCACAGGCGGGTGGAGGAGAAGATGGCGTCGACCTGAGCCATGGTCAGGCCCTTGATCGGGTTGTCCTTGTGCACGAACACGGCCAGGGCGTCGACGGCGACCGGGATGGCGGTCGGCTTGTAGCCGTACTTCTGCTCGAAGGCCTGCAGCTCGACGTCCTTCATCTTGCGGCTCATCGGGCCCAGGTTGGCGGTGCCTTCGGTCAGCGCGGGCGGCGCAGTGGAAGAGCCGGCGGCCTGGATCTGGATGTTTACGTTCGGATATTCCTTCTTGTAGGCCTCGGCCCACAGGGTCATCAGGTTCGCGAGGGTGTCGGAACCGACGCTGGAGAGGTTGCCCGATACACCGGTGGTCTTGGTGTAGGTCGGGATTGCAGGATCGACAGCGGCGACCGCATTGGCGGCAGCGACGCCAGCGGCGGCAAAGGTCAGGGCCGCCATCAAACGCTTCAGTTTCATGCCTTGCTCCTAGCAGGAATATCGTGGGTTGTGAGATGGAACGGGCCCAAGTATCTGCAGGCCGCATGAACACTCTATGACTCGAATGTGACAATTGGATGAAAGGCCATCACCGGTAACCGGGATGGCCTTTACAGGATGTTGCAGAGGGTGAATTTAGAGCGGGTGTCAGCGTTTGCGCGCGAGCAGGTAGGTGCCCACCAGCAGACCAACGGCACACAGACACGCCACATAATAGGCCGGTGCCATCGGGCTGAACTTCAGCAGCGCGGTCACCACCATCGGCGTCAGCCCGCCAAAAATTGCGTAGGCCAGGTTGTAGGAGAACGACAGGCCACTGAAGCGCACCACTGGCGGGAAGGCCTTGACCATCACGTAGGGCACGGCGCCGACGATACCCACGCACAGGCCGGTCAGGGCATACAGCGGGAACAGCAGGTCCGGACGGGTCGGCAGGCTGTGGTAGAAAGCCCAGGAAGACGCCAGCAGCGCCAGGCTGCCGACGATGAACACGCGCCCGGCGCCGAAACGGTCGGCCAGGCTGCCAGCCCCGATGCAGCCCAGGCTGAGCAGCACGATGGCCAGGCTGTTGGCCTTGAGCGAGTCGGTGGGACTGACGTGATAGAGGCTCTGCAGCAAAGCCGGGGTCATCAGGATGATCACCACGATGCCGGCCGACAGCAGCCAGGTGAGCAGCATCGACAGGATGATCGCACCGCGATGGTCGCGCAGCACCGCGCGCAGCGGCAGTTCCTCGGCCAGCGCCTTGCGCGCCTGCATCTCGGCGAACACCGGGGTCTCATGCAGCCAGCGGCGCAGGTAGACCGCGAAGAAGCCGAACACCCCACCGAGCAGGAACGGGATACGCCAGGCGTAATTCGCCACTTCCTCGGGGGTGTAGAGCGTGTTGATCAGGGTCGCCACCAGCGAGCCAAGCAGGATGCCCGAGGTCAGGCCCGCGGTCAGGGTACCGCAGGCATAACCGGTGTTGCGCGCCGGCACGTGCTCGGAGACGAACACCCAGGCCCCCGGCACCTCGCCGCCGATGGCCGCGCCCTGGATCACCCGCATCAACAGCAGCAGGATCGGCGCCCACAGGCCAATCTGCGCATAGGTGGGCAGCAGGCCCATCACCAGGGTCGGCACGGCCATCAGGAAGATGCTCAGGGTGAACATCTTCTTGCGCCCGAGCAGGTCGCCGAAGTGGGCCATGACGATGCCGCCCAGGGGGCGCGCCAGGTAGCCGGCGGCGAAGATGCCGAAGGTCTGCATCAGGCGCAGCCACTCGGGCATGTCGGCGGGGAAGAACAGCTTGCCGACCACCGTGGCGAAGAACACGAAGATGATGAAGTCGTAGAACTCCAGGGCTCCGCCCAGGGCGGACAGCGAGAGGGTCTTGTAGTCACTGCGGGACAACGGCCGGGACGGCTGCTCGATACTGCTCTGCACGGAGGTCATCGCTGTTCTTTCTCTTGTAGGTCTGCGGACCGCTTGGCATGCGGCTTCTGGATTGGATAGGCAGCGAAGATAGCAAATTGCCGAGCCGCGCTCATAGCGGTACAAAATCCATACAGATATTCATGAATGTGCGGTCGTCGCTGGCTGTGCAGGTATATATACTGCCCGCTCGTAGGAAAAGGTTGCTTCCATTGTGGGAAGTTGTGCGAAAACGTCGGTCATTGTTGTCAGACTGTTTCGCAGAGTTTCCCTTTGGCCGCCTCGCGAAGCGAAATCAGCGTAGTATGCGTGTTGCTGAATCGTTTTTACGGCGTCCTTCATTGCGCCACCAACGAAGCTTCACGGGTCAGAGGCCCCACGGCATGATTGAGCTCGAACAAGAAGATCCTATCCCGCAGGGCGACCTGGCCTTGCAGATCACCGCGCTGCCACGCGAGACCAATGGTTTCGGCGATATCTTCGGCGGCTGGCTGGTCGCCCAGATGGACCTGGCCGGCACCGCCATGGCCAGCCGCGTCGCCGGTGGCAGGGTGGCCACGGTGGCCATCGACCGCATGGCCTTCCTGGTGCCGGTGGCGGTGGGCGCGCAGCTGTCCTTCTATACCCAGACCCTGGAGATCGGTCGCAGCTCGATCCAGATGATGGTCGAAGTGTGGAGCGACGACCCGCTGTCCAGCGAATGGCGCAAGGTCACCGAAGCCGTGTTCGTGTTCGTCGCCATCGACGGCAGCGGTCGCACCCGCTCGGTGCCTCGTCGCTGAGCCGAGCGAGCGGTAAACTCATTGCACGTCACCGGGTCCAACGGCCTGACAGACAATCAATGAGACGAGCGCAATGGCTAACTTCACGGTCGAGACTGAGCTTCACGGCGAACTCAATTGCTGGCGCATCACCAGCGACCACGCCGAACTATTGATCGCCCAGCAGGGCGCGCAGGTCCTCAGCTATCAGCTAATCGGCGAACCGCCGCTGCTGTGGCTGAGCGACCAGGCCATTTTCCGCAGGGGCAAGTCGGTGCGCGCCGGCGCGCCGGTGTGCTGGCCATGGTTCGGCATCTTCGAACGCAACCCGGACTCGGTCAAAGCCATGTTCAAGGGCGAGCAGCCACCGGCCCACGGCCTGGTGCGCGGGCGCGACTGGCAGTTGCTGGGGGCCGAGGAGCACGGCGAAAGCCTGCACATCGAATTCGAACTACCTGAAGCCCAGGGCGACCTGCCGGGCTGGGCCCATGAGGTCCAGCTCAAGCTGCTGGTGGAACTGGGCGACCAGCTGAAGCTGACCCTGACCAGCTACAACCTCGGCAATACCGACGTCACCCTGAGCCAGGCCCTACACAGCTATTTCGCCGTGAGCGATGTGCGTCAGGTGCAGGTGCAAGGCGTGGACGGGTTGGCCTATATCGAAACCCTGGCCAACTGGGAACAGCGCCAGCAGCAGGGCAACCTGGGCTTCGCGGGCGAGACCGACCGCATCTACCTTGACGCCCCCGAGCGCCTGGCCATCATAGACCCGCACTGGAACCGACGCATCACCTTGCAGGCCGGCGGCTCACGCACTGCGGTGATCTGGAACCCCTGGACCGAGCGCGCCCGCGACCTGCCGGACATGGCCGACGATGGCTGGCAGCGCATGCTGTGCATCGAGACGGCGAATGTGATGGATGACGTGGTGATGCTCAAGCCGGGGGCGAGTCATGCGATGAGCGTGGCGATCGGTAGCGAAGTGCTCTGAGGTTTCCGGGACCGCTACGCGGTCCTTTCGCGACACAAGGCCGCTCCCACAAGACTCGCGTGATCCCTGTGGGAGCGGCCTTGTGTCGCGATGGGCTGCAAAGCAGCCCCAGAATGCGTTACAGGTCGGCGTCTTCCACCACCCTCACCTGCCCCGCCTCCAGCGCATACGCCGCATCCGCCAGGTCATTGCTGACCGTCTCCACCTTCAGCACGCCGGTCACCCACAACGGCGTGTAGATGTCATCGATCTTCAACCCCTTGGGATAACGCACCAGCACCAGCTGGTTCGGCGGCGGCGGCGGTACGTGGATGCAGGCGCCCGGATACGGCACCAGGAAGAACAGCGTGCTGTTGCCCTTGGCATCGCTCTCCAGCGGCACCGGATACCCGCCCAGGCGGATCTGCTTGCCGTTCATTGCTGCCACGGTCTTGGTCGAGTACATCACCGCAGGCAAGCCCTTGCTCTGCTTCAGGCCACCCTTGGCGGTGAAGGTCCCTTGAGCTTCCGGGGAGTCGTGGTCGATCTCGGGCATCTGCTCGAGGGCTTTCTGGTCCGACTTGGGCATCAGCTCCAGCCAGTCGGTCTCGGGCAGTTCGGCATGGGCCAGGGCGCTGGCCAGCAACAGGGGAATGAGAAAAAACGCACGCATGGGAATGCTCGGCAACTCAGGATTGAATTGCCGGGCATTCTAGCCTGTGTTCAGTTCTTCTTGATGAAGCCGTAGATCACCAGAAGGATGATCGCGCCGACCAGGGCCCCGAAGAAGCCTGCGGCCTGCCCGGCCTGGTAGATGCCCAGGGCTTGCCCGCCATAGGTGGCGGCCAGGGAGCCGGCGATGCCGAGGAGGATGGTCATGATCCAGCCCATGCTGTCGTCACCTGGTTTCAGGAAACGCGCCAGCAGGCCGACGATCAGGCCGATGAAGATGGTTCCAATGATGCCCATGGCAATCCCTCTGTGGTGAACATGAAACATGCCAAAGCCTAGTCAGCGCTTTGGCATGTTGCCATCTCAGAGCGGCATTGCCCGGCAGAAGTTCGATCAGCCGGCGATCAACGCCTCTACTTCGGCAATCTTGGCCTTCAGGGTGGCCATGTCGGCGCAGCGCAGGGTGGCATGGCCGACCTTGCGTCCGACCTTGAACGCCTTGCCGTAGTGGTGCAGGTGGCAATCGTCGATGGCCACGACCTTGTCCACCGGCGGTACTTCGCCGATGAAGTTGAGCATGGCGCTCTCACCCACCTTGGCGGTCGAACCCAGCGGCAGGCCGGCGACGGCGCGCAGGTGGTTCTCGAACTGGCTGCACTCGCTGCCTTCGATGGTCCAGTGCCCGGAGTTGTGCACGCGCGGGGCGATCTCGTTGGCCTTCAGGCCACCGTCGACTTCGAAGAACTCGAAGGCCATGACGCCGACATAGTCCAGCTTCTGCAGCACGCGACCGACGTAGTCTTCGGCCAGGGCCTGCAGCGGGTGCGCGTCGCTGGCCACCGACAGTTTCAGGATGCCGCTGTCGTGGGTGTTGTGCACCAGCGGGTAGAAGCGGGTTTCGCCATCACGGGCGCGCACGGCCACCAGCGACACTTCGCCGGTGAACGGCACGAAGCCTTCCAGCAGGCACGGCACGCTGCCCAGTTCGGCGAAGGTGCCGACCACGTCCTCAGGCTTGCGCAGGACCTTCTGGCCCTTGCCGTCATAGCCAAGGGTGCGGGTCTTGAGCACGGCCGGCAGGCCGATGCTGGCGACGGCGGCATCCAGGTCCGCTTGCGAGAGGATGTCGGCGAAAGCCGGGGTCGGAATCCCCAGGTCGCGGAACATGCTCTTCTCGAACAGGCGGTCGCGGGCAATGCGCAGGGCCTCGGCGCTCGGGTAGACCGGCACGAACTGCGAAAGGAAGGCGACGGTTTCCGCCGGCACGCTCTCGAACTCGAAGGTCACCAGGTCGACTTCGTCGGCCAGCTGGCGCAGGTGGTCCTGGTCGCCGTAGTCGGCGCGCAGGTGCTCGCCCAGCGGGGCAGCGCAGGCGTCCGGGGCCGGGTCGAGGAAGGCGAAGTTCATGCCCAGCGGGGTGCCCGCCAGGGCCAGCATGCGGCCCAGTTGGCCGCCACCGATTACACCGATCTTCATAGCGTCAACCTCAAGCCTGGCGCGGGTCTGGATTGTCCAGCACGGTGTCGGTCTGCTCGGTGCGGAACTGTTTGAGCGCCGCGTGGAACTGCGGGTACTTGGCGCCCAGTATGCTCGCCGACAGCAGTGCGGCGTTGATCGCGCCGGCCTTGCCGATGGCCAGGGTGGCCACAGGAACACCAGCCGGCATCTGCACGATCGACAGCAGCGAATCAACGCCCGACAGCATCGACGACTGCACCGGCACGCCCAGCACCGGCAGGTGGGTCTTGGCAGCGCACATGCCTGGCAGGTGGGCCGCGCCACCGGCACCGGCGATGATCACCTCGATGCCGCGGCCTTCGGCCTCCTCGGCGTACTGGAACAGCAGGTCCGGGGTACGGTGGGCGGAAACCACCTTCACCTCGTAGGGAATGCCGAGTTTTTCCAGCATATCGGCGGTGTGGCTAAGGGTGGACCAATCGGACTTGGAGCCCATGATCACGCCAACCAGTGCACTCATCGTCGAGCCTCTTCGCTTGTGCGCCCGCAGGCGCGTCAAAAAACAACAAGCCACGCGGGACGACCGGCGTGGCTTGTTTGCTGATCATGACCGGATCTATCCGGTCGAGGGGCCGCGCAGTATAGCGTAACGCGGGGCGATCACGGCACCCCCGGCGACCAACTGTCGCCCTTATTTTTCGGGGGTTTGGCTGACTTTCGGGTCAACTGAGCCGCCCTCCAGCTTGCGCCACAGCAACCGCACGTTGGCCTTGCGCACCAGCGCGCAGCGGTACAGGCGGATTTCCAGCGGCACATGCCACTGGCTGCCGCCACAGATCACCAGTTCGCCGCGCTCCAGCTCGCCACGCATCGACAGCCTCGGTACCCAGGCGATACCCATGCCTTCGAGGGCCATGCTCTTGAGGCTGTCGGCCATCGCGGTTTCATAGACAGTGGTATAGCGCAGGTTGCGCTGACGCAGCAGCAGGTTGACCGAACGGCCGAGGAAGGCGCCGGCGCTGTAGGCCAGCAGCGGCACGCTACCCTCGCCCTCCAGGTCGAACAGCGGCTTGCCGTCCGGGCCCACGGCACACACCGGAAGCATTTCGGTGGTGCCCATGTGCAATGAGGGGAAGATCTCGGCGTCCATCTGCAGGGCAGCGTCCGGGTCATAGAAGGCCAGCATCAGGTCGCAGCCGCCCTCGCGCAATGCATGAACGGCATCACCGACGTTGGTGGCTACCAGGCGCGTGGCGATGTTCAGGCCATCGTTGCGCAACTGCGCCACCCAGCGCGGGAAAAAGCCCGACGCCAGGGAGTGCGCCGCCGACACCTGGATCACCTCGCCCTGCCCGCCTTCGAGGTGATGCAAATGGCGCAGAACTTCGCTCAACTGGTCGACAACGGTACGCGCAGTGACGAGAAACAGCTGCCCTGCCTCGGTCAGTTCGATGGGCGTGCGGGAACGATTCACCAAGGTCAGCCCCAGCGCCGCCTCCAAGCTGCGTATGCGTCGGCTGAAGGCCGGCTGGGTGACGAAACGGCGCTCGGCCGCCTGGGAAAAACTGCGGGTGGAGGCCAAGGCACTGAAGTCTTCCAGCCATTTGCTTTCGAGGTTCATCGACTACTCCGCAACGCGTGCACCAAAATGGAACACGCTCGATTGTCAATCGGCGTCACATCAAACCGTATGCCGTTTGTGCATAGGTTAGCGTGCAACAGCATTGGCCGCAAAATCCGGGCAGCCCTAGCATTGGCGCCATTCCGGCAGGTGCCGGGTCAAAATCGAGATGATATCCATCATGTCCTCCGCTGCATCGTTCCGCGTCGAAAAAGATCTGCTTGGTACCCTTGAAGTCCCTGCCGATGCCTACTACGGCATCCAGACTCTGCGCGCTGCCAACAACTTCCACCTCTCCGGCGTTCCGCTGTCGCACTACCCGAAACTGGTAGTCGGCCTGGCGATGGTCAAGCAGGCTGCTGCTGACGCCAACCGTGAGCTGGGGCACCTGAGCGATGCCAAGCACGCTGCCATCACTGCAGCCTGCGCCCGACTGATCAAGGGTGACTTCCACGATCAGTTCGTCGTGGACATGATTCAAGGCGGTGCCGGCACCTCCACCAACATGAACGCCAACGAAGTCATCGCCAACGTCGCGCTGGAGCACATGGGCCACCAGAAAGGTGAGTACCAGTACCTGCACCCGAACAACGACGTGAACATGGCGCAGTCGACCAACGACGCCTACCCGACCGCGATCCGTCTGGGTCTGCTGCTGGGCCACGACGCCCTGCTGGCCAGCCTCGACAGCCTGATCCAGGCCTTCGCCGCCAAGGGTAAAGAGTTCGATCACGTACTGAAGATGGGCCGTACCCAGCTGCAGGACGCCGTGCCGATGACCTTGGGCCAGGAATTCCGCGCCTTCGCCACCACCATGACCGAAGACCTGCAGCGCCTGCGCTCGCTGGCTCCGGAACTGCTGACCGAAATCAACCTGGGCGGCACCGCCATCGGTACCGGCATCAACGCCGACCCGGGCTACCAGATGCTGGCCGTTCAGCGCCTGGCGATCATCAGCGGCCAGCCGCTGGTCCCGGCCGCCGACCTGATCGAAGCCACCTCCGACATGGGCGCCTTCGTGCTGTTCTCCGGCATGCTCAAGCGTACCGCGGTCAAGCTGTCGAAGATCTGCAACGACCTGCGCCTGCTGTCCAGCGGCCCGCGCACCGGCATCAACGAGATCAACCTGCCAGCGCGTCAGCCAGGCAGCTCGATCATGCCAGGCAAGGTCAACCCGGTGATCCCGGAAGCCGTCAACCAGGTGGCCTTCGCCATCATGGGCAACGACCTGGCCCTGACCGTCGCCGCCGAAGGTGGCCAACTGCAGCTGAACGTGATGGAACCGCTGATCGCCTACAAGATCTTCGACTCGATCCGCCTGCTGCAACGCGCCATGGACATGCTGCGCGAGCACTGCATCGTCGGCATCACCGCCAACGAACAGCGCTGCCGTGAACTGGTCGAGCACTCGATCGGCCTGGTCACCGCCCTGAACCCATACATCGGCTACGAAAACGCCACCCGTATCGCCCGCGTCGCCCTGGAAACCGGCCGCGGCGTGCTGGAGCTGGTGCGCGAAGAGAAGCTGCTGGACGAAGAGATGCTCAACGACATCCTGCGTCCGGAAAACATGATCGCTCCCCGTCTGGTTCCGCTGAAGGCGTAATCCAGGCCGCTGCAAACAGTCTCACCAGGTCGAGGGACTAGACACCTCTCAACCTTTCAAGGGCCCGAGCGCACGCTCCGGGCCCTTTTTTTATGCCTGGGACTCGATGTCCATCGGGCGGCACACAACTTGCTCCATTATCCGCTCAGCCCAATGGGACGCCGAGCATGCTGCACAGCCACCTCACCACCCTCAACGCGGTTTCGCTTATCCTCCAGGTGTTCCAGGAGGCCGGCGTCGACTCGCGGCAGCTGCTCGCCGGCAGCGGCATAGGCCCGGCAGACCTGGGCCACGCCGATGCGCGCATCACCACCCAGCAGGAGCTGCAGGTGTGCGCCAACGCCGTGGCCCGACGCGAGGACATCGGCCTGGAACTGGGCCGGCGCATGCACGTGTCGTGCTACGGCATGCTCGGTTACGCCCTGCTCTCCAGTGCCACTTTGGGTGACGCCCTGCGCCTGGCGCTGAGTTATCCGGCACTGCTGGGAACAGTCTTCCAGCTGCGCCTGGTGGACGATGGCCAGCGGGTCTGGCTCTGCGCCAGCGACCATTACGACGCACCCGGTCTTGCTGCCTTCAACGCCGAGTTCTGCCTGGTGTCGCTGAAAGTGATCTGCGATGACCTGCTCGGCCGCCATCTGCCGCTGCTGGCAGCGCGCTTCGAACACTCGCGCCCCGGCTACCACGCGCTCTACGACGGGGCATTCCAGTGCCCGCTCGGCTTCGGGGCCAGCGACAACGCCTTTGCCTTCGAACGCCGCTGGCTGGACATGCCGCTGCCGCTGGCCGATCCGATCACTCATAAGGCCATGGGCGAACGCTGCCGACGACTGAACCTGGAGTTCACCGGACGCCAGGCCTGGCTCGGACGCATTCGCCAGCTGCTGATCCAGCAGCTGGATGCCGCTCCCGGGCTGGAAGGCCTGGCACGGCAGATGAACTGCTCGTCGCGCACCTTGCGCCGGCACCTACAGGCGCTGGGCAGCAGTTATCAACAGCTGCTCGACGAGTTGCGCTTCGAACGGGCCAAGCAACTGCTGGCCGAAGACCAGATGCCGATCTATCGCATTGCCGAATCGCTGGGGTTCAGCGAGACGGCGAGTTTCAGGCATGCCTTCCAGCGCTGGAGCGGCGTGGCGCCCAGTCATTTCCGCGGGTGACCGCCCCGCGATAGGGCCAGCACAGGTGATGGCCACATCTATCCCCTTTTGGCCATTCATGCCGTTCTCCCTACATCAGGCCAGCCAGCACAATCGGCCCACGCCAGTCATAAACGGAGAACAACACGTGCTGACGATCTATTCCGATGACCACCGCCTGCACCATGGCCGCTGCGAGCTGATCGACGGCCAGCTGATGCCCTGCTTCGAAATGCCTTCCCGCGCCGACCACGTCCTGGAACAGGTGCAAAAACGCAACCTCGGCCCCGTGCAAGGCCCCACCGATTTCGGTCGCGGCCCGCTGCAACGCATCCACAGCGACGCCTACCTGACCTTCTTCGAAGGCGCCTGGGCCCGCTGGGCCGCGCTAGGTCACGACGGCGACCTGCTGCCCTTCACCTGGCCAGCGCGCACCCTGCGCCAGGTCAAGCCTACCGGCCTGCACGGTGAACTCGGCTACTACAGCTTCGACGCCGGTGCACCAATCACCGCCGGCACGTGGCAGGCTGCCTACAGCGCAGCGCAAGTGGCCCTGACCGCCCAGGCCGCGATCCAGCAAGGCGCCCACGCGGCCTTCGCCCTGTGCCGCCCGCCGGGGCACCACGCCGCCGCCGAGGTGATGGGCGGCTACTGCTACCTGAACAACGCCGCCATCGCCGCCCAGGCTTTCCTCGACCAGGGCCGGCGCAAGGTGGCCATCCTCGATGTCGATTACCACCATGGCAACGGCACCCAGGACATCTTCTACACCCGCAACGATGTGTTCTTTGCCTCGATCCACGGCGACCCGCAGGACGAGTTCCCGTTCTTCCTGGGTTATGCAGACGAGGTCGGCGAAGGCGCGGGCGAAGGTTGCAACATCAATTACCCACTGCCCGCCGGCAGTGACTGGACGGCCTGGAGCGCGGCACTGGAAGCCGCCTGCCAGCGCATCGCCGCCTACGACGCCGACGTGCTGGTGATATCCCTCGGCGTGGACACCTTCAAGGACGATCCGATCTCCCAGTTCAAGCTCGACAGCCCAGACTACCTGGAGATGGGCAAGCGCATCGCCCTGCTGGGCAAGCCGACCTTGTTCGTGATGGAGGGCGGCTACGCTGTGGAGGAAATCGGCATCAACGCGGTCAATGTGCTGGATGGCTTCCAGCGCGCCCAGCCAGGAGCCTGAACATGGTCCGACTCAAGCGTCTGCTCGCCTCGCTCATCACCGCCGGCCTGCTCGCCGGCGCGCTCCAGGCCCACGCCGACCAGCGCACCCTGCGGGTCTACAACTGGTTCGACTACATCACCCCGCAGACCCTTGCCGACTTCCAGAAGGACAGCGGGGTGAAGCTGGTCTACGACATCTTCGACACCAACGAGGCGCTGGAGGCCAAGCTGCTGACCGGCAATTCCGGCTACGACGTGGTGGTACCGTCCAACGTGTTCCTCGCCAAGCAGATCGAGGCCGGCGTATTCCAGCCGCTCGATCGCGCCAAGCTGCCCAACTGGCAGCACCTGGACCCGGCACTGATGAAGCTGATCGAGGCCAACGACCCTGGCAACAAGTTCGCCGTGCCCTACATGTACGGCACCGTGCTGATCGGCTTCAACCCGGACAAGGTCAAGGCCGTGCTCGGCGACAACGCTCCGGTGGATAGCTGGGACCTGATCTTCAAGCCCGAGAACATCGCCAAGCTCAAACAGTGCGGCGTGGCGTTGCTCGACTCACCGTCGGAGATCCTGCCACTGGCCCTGTCGTACCTGGGCCTGGACCCCAACAGCGGCAAGCCGGCCGACTACCAGAAAGCCCAGGAGCTGCTGCTGAAGATCCGCCCGCACGTCACCTACTTCCACTCCTCCAAATACATGGCCGACATCGCCAACGGCGACATCTGCGTGGCGGTGGGTTATTCGGGCAGCTTCTCCCAGGCCGCCAACCGCGCCCGCGAGGCGAAGAACGGTGTGGTGGTGGACATGCGTCTGCCCAAGGAAGGGGCGCCGATCTGGTTCGACATGCTGGCGATCCCGAAGAACGCGGCCAACCCGGAGGATGCCCATGCCTTC
This sequence comes from Pseudomonas mosselii, assembly GCF_003205295.1. Classification (GTDB taxonomy): domain Bacteria; phylum Pseudomonadota; class Gammaproteobacteria; order Pseudomonadales; family Pseudomonadaceae; genus Aquipseudomonas; species Aquipseudomonas mosselii_B. Next base: position 191,553 of record NZ_QJRP01000006.1, on the reverse strand, counting down.
ATCAACTACCTGCTGCGGCCTGAGGTGATCGCGCCGATCAGCGATTTCGTCGGCTATCCGAACCCGAACAAGGATGCGAACGACAAGGTCAGCCCGACGATCCGCAACAACCCGAACCTGTACCCTACGGCGGAGGCGATGGCCAAGCTGTATACCCTCAAGCCGTTGCCGCGGGATGCCGAGCGGGCGCGAACCCGGGCCTGGACCAAGATCAAGTCGGGAACCTGACCTCATCGCTGGGCAAGTCGCAGCGGCGAACCGCCCCCCCCCCACAAGGACCACCCAAGTCTGCGTGGGAGCGGGCTTGCCCGCGATGCCTACCTCCAGGCCTTGCGCAGACGCATCAACGCATCGGCGATCTGCGCCTCCGGCACCGCCGCGAACCCCAGCACCAGCCCTGCCCTTTTATCCACAGGCTCCTCGCTGTCCTCCAGCCAGTAGCTGCTCAGCGGATTGAGCTCCACCCCCACCGCTTCCGCCCGAGCCACCAGCTCCTGTTCCCGCGCGAAGTTATCCACATCCACCTTCACATGCAGCCCCGCCGCCACTACCTGCATGGCCCCCAGCCCCGGCACATCCTGCGGCCAGCCAGCCTGGAGCACATTGCGCCGCGCCAGCGCAGCACGGCGCATGCGGCGGATATGCCGCTGGAAATGCCCCTGGCCCATGAACTGCGCCATCACGCACTGTGTGCCGACCTCCGAATGGCGCACCGCCAGCGCCCGACATCGGCTGAACGCCTGCACCAGGCGCCCAGGGAGCACCAGGTATCCCAGGCGCAGGGCCGGAAAGGCGATCTTGCCGAAGGTCCCCACGTACAACACGCGTCCTTGACGGTCCAGCGCGGCCAATGGCGCCAGCGGCGCACCGCTGTAACGGTACTCGCCGTCGTAGTCGTCCTCTATGATCCAGCCATCCTGGCGCTCGGCCCAGGCCAGCAGCGACAGGCGACGGGCCAGGCTCATGGTGACGCCCGTGGGGTACTGGTGGGCAGGCGTCACGTAGGCCAGCCGGCACTCGGGCATCTCGGCCAGCCTCGCGCAGTCCATGCCCTCGGCATCCACCGACACGCCCCTGAGCGTTGCCCCAGCCATCGCGAAGGCATGCCCGGCAGCACGGTACCCCGGGTTTTCCACAGCCACGCCATCGCCAGGCTGCAGCAGCAGCTGTGCACAAAGGCTGATGGCCTCCTGCGCGCCACTGGTGATCACAATTTGTTCAGCCGTGCAGGACAGCCCCCGTGAACGTCGCAGGTAGGTGGCAATCAGCTCGCGCAGTTGCCACTCACCCGCCGGGTCGCCATAACCCAACATCGCCGGGTCGGGATTTCGCCAGAAACCCGCTTGCAGCTTGGCCCACACCTCGAACGGGAACAGGTCGCACGCCGGCATTCCCACGCGAAAAGCCTTGGGCGTACCACCCCTGGGCAGCGGCAGATGATGATTTTTCAGACGCTGCAGGGGCTCGCTGATGACCGCCTGGCTGGATAAATCCTCAGTATCTGCACCACGAAATGTGGATAAGTCTGTTGATAAACCCAGGGATAACCCTGTTGATAATTGTGTGGATAGTTTCGGTAGCTGGCTCACATAAGTGCCATCGCCAACCCGACTCTCGATGAAGCCTTCGGCATACAGCTGGTCATAGGCCCGCACCACGCTGTTGCGCGACAGCGTCAGCATAGCCGCCAGATCGCGGGTGGCCGGTAACCGCGTACCGCTGCCCAGGCGCCCATCCAGAACCCTGACGCGCAAGGCATGGTAGAGCTGCTGACTCAGCCCGCGGCGGCGGTCAAGGACGATACCCGTGGGGTCGAAAGGCAGAGGATGACAATGTTCGCTCATGGCATTGGACCTATGAAAACAGCCGTGAATGGCTCTTACCCGGAGCCAATAGCCTGCCTAGCATGGAGCTATTCAACAAGGACATCCAGCATGTACAACAACAAGCCCCACCAGGAACACGACCTCGACCGTCTGCACCGGCACATGCTGCACACCCGGCTGGCGCTGCTGGTCAGCCAGGGTGAACAGGGTCTGCTGGCCACCCACCTGCCCGTACTGGTCGAGACCGGCGAAGGCGAGTTCGGCACGGTCTACGCCCACCTGGCACGCGCCAACCGCCAGTGGCAGGACCTGGAGCAAGGTGGCGAGGCGCTGCTGGTATTTCCCGGTGCCGATGCCTACGTCAGCCCGAGCTACTACCCGAGCAAGGCGGACAACCCCAAGGTGGTGCCGACCTGGAACTACCTGGCCGTCCATGCCTACGGCTCGGTGGAAGTTATCCACAACGCCCAGTCGTTGCTGGACATCGTCACTCGCCTCACCGAACGCCATGAACAACACCGCGACGAGCCCTGGAAAGTGTCTGACGCCCCAAGCGACTACCTCGACGGCATGCTCCGTGCCATCGTTGGCATCCGCCTGCCCATCAGCCGCCTGCAAGGTGCGCGCAAGTTGAGCCAGAACCGTTCGGCGCAGGACATTGCCGGCGTGCGCGAAGGCCTCGGCGCCAGCAGTGACCATCTGGACAACCAACTCGCGGCGCACATGCGCCAGCTCTGAAGGAAAAGCCCATGACCCATGTCACCCTGCGTCCGGTGGACGCCAGCGACCACGCCGCGTGGCTGCCCTTGTGGCAGGCCTACCTGCGCTTCTACCAGACCGAACTGGCCGAGGACGTCAGCCTCAGCACCTGGCAGCGTCTGCTCGATTCCAACGAGCCCACCCACTCGACCCTGGCCTGGGTCGATGGCAAGGCAGTGGGAATGGTCAACTACATCTACCATCGTTCCAACTGGAGCATCGAGAACTCCTGCTACCTGCAGGACCTCTACGTGGACAGCGAGACGCGTGGCCTGGGCATAGGCCGCCAGTTGATCGAACATGTGTACGCCACAGCCAGGACCGCCGGCTGCATCAAGGTGCACTGGCTGACCCATGAGACCAACGCCACCGCCATCAGCCTGTACGAGCAGGTCGCCGAGCGGCCGGGCTTCATTCAATTTCGCAAAGCACTGTAGGCCGAACATGAACGACGCATTGAGCTGGAAGCCCGCCGGCACACCCAAGGCCGACCCTATCGAAGGCCGCTTCATCCGCCTGGAAAAGCTCGACCCGGCGCGCCATGGCGACGACCTCTGGGAAGTACTGCAAGGGCCGGGCTCGGACCCGGTGCTGTGGGACTACCTGCCCTACGGCCCGTTTGCCGAGCGCGCCGGCTTCGACCGTTGGCTGCAAGGCAACGCCGCCAGCCGCGACCCGCTGTTCTACAGCGTGATCGACTGTGCCAACGGCCAGGTCCAGGGCATCCTCAGCTACATGTCGATCGTCCCGGAACAGGGCCGCTTCGAGATCGGCCACATCGCCTTCGGCGCCGCCATGCAGCGCACGCCGAAAGGCACCGAGGCGGTGTACCTGCTTGGCAAGCTGGGCTTCGAGCTGGGCAACCGCCGGCTGGAATGGAAATGCAACGACGCCAATGCCCGTTCCAAGCGCGCGGCGGAGCGCTTCGGCTTCGTCTTCGAGGGCGTGTTCCGTCAGCACATGGTGGTCAAGGATCGCAATCGGGATACGGCGTGGTATTCGATTACCGACGGCGAATGGCCGGCAGTGGCGGCAGGGTTCGAGCGCTGGTTGAGTGTGGATAACCAGCAACCTGAAGGTCAGGTGCGAACCTTGGAGACATGCCGTCAAGGCTGAGTCTTGCTCAAACCTCACCGGCCTCTTCGCGGGTAAACCCGCTCCCACAGGTTGGGCGCCGACTCTGTGGGAGCGGGTTTACCCGCGAAGGGGCCGGGAAACCCAGCACAAAAAAAGGGGAGCATTCGCTCCCCAGAGGTTAACCGCTTGCAGATGAAGGCTTCTGTCAGCCTTCGATCTCGATCAGGATCTCGCCCGGGGTTACCCGGTCGCCCTTGGCCACGTGGATGGCCACGACCTTGCCGGCGATGGCCGCCTGGACTTCGGTCTCCATCTTCATCGCCTCGGTGATCAGCACTGCCTGGCCGGCCTTGACCACATCGCCTTCCTTGACCAGCACATCGACGATGTTGCCCGGCATGCTGGTGCTGACATGGCCCGGTTCGCTGGCCTGCTTGCGCTTGCTGCCGCCACCGCCGACGAACTCGTTGAGCGGCTCGAACACCACTTCTTCCGGCATGCCGTCGATGGACAGGTAGAAGTGGCGCTTGCCTTCGGCCTTGACGCCCACGCCGGTAATGTCGACGCGGTAGGTCTCGCCGTGCACGTCGATGACGAACTCGGTCGGCACGCCCTCACCGCCCACCGAGCCCACCGCGCCGGCTTCCGGAATCGGCAGCAGGGCTTCGGGCTTGAGGGTGCCGGCTTCGCGCTCCTCGAGGAACTTGCGGCCGATGTCGGGGAACATGGCGAAAGTCAGCACGTCTTCCTCGGAGTGCGCCAGGCTGCCGATATCGGCACGCAGCTTGGCCATCTCCGGCTTGAGCAGATCGGCCGGGCGCACGTCGATCACTTCCTCGCTGCCGATGGCCTGGCGGCGCAGCTGCTCGTTGACCACACCCGGGGCCTTGCCGTAACCGCCCTGCAGGTACAGCTTCACCTCGTTGGTGATGGTCTTGTAGCGCTCGCCGGCCAGCACGTTGAAGAACGCCTGGGTACCGACGATCTGCGAGGTCGGCGTCACCAGCGGCGGGAAGCCGAGGTCCTCGCGCACCCGCGGGATCTCCGCCAGCACTTCGTTCATGCGGTTGAGCGCGCCCTGCTCCTTGAGCTGGTTGGCCAGGTTGGAAATCATCCCGCCCGGCACCTGGTTGACCTGCACGCGGGTGTCCACGGCGGTGAACTCGCTCTCGAACTGGTGGTACTTCTTGCGCACGGCGTAGAAGTACAGGCCGATCTCCTGCAGCAGCTCCAGGTCCAGGCCGGTGTCGAACTCACTGCCCTTGAGCGCGGCGACCATCGACTCGGTGCCCGGGTGGCTAGTGCCCCAGGCGAAGCTGGAGATCGCGGTATCGATATGGTCGGCACCGTTTTCCACCGCCTTGAGCTGGCACATCGCGGCCAGGCCGGCGGTGTCGTGGGAGTGGATGAACACCGGCAGCGACTGCTCGGCCTTCAGCGCCTTGACCAGTTCGCCGGTGGCGAACGGGGTCAGCAGGCCGGCCATGTCCTTGATCGCCACCGAGTCGCAACCCATGGCCTCCATCTGCTTGGCCTGCTGCACGAAGGCGTCGATGGTGTGCACGGGGCTGGTGGTGTAGGCGATGGTGCCCTGGGCGTGCTTGCCGGCGGCCTTCACCGCCTCGATGGCCACGCGCAGGTTACGCACGTCGTTCATAGCGTCGAAGATGCGGAACACATCGATGCCGTTGACCGCCGCCTTGGCGACGAAGGCCTTGACCACGTCGTCGCTGTAGTGGCGGTAGCCCAGCAGGTTCTGGCCGCGCAGGAGCATCTGCAGGCGGGTGTTGGGCAATGCGGCGCGCAGCTTGCGCAGGCGCTCCCACGGGTCTTCCTTGAGGAAGCGCACGCAGGCGTCGAAGGTGGCGCCGCCCCAGACTTCCAGCGACCAGTAGCCGACCTTGTCGAGCTTGTCGCAGATCGGCAGCATGTCTTCGGTGCGCATGCGGGTGGCCAGCAGGGACTGGTGGGCGTCGCGCAGGATCGTGTCGGTGACAAAGATTTTCTTGGACATTGTTCGGTTCCTCACAGGCCTGCGTGCGCGGCGATGGCGGCGGCGATGGCCAGGGCCAGCTCTTCGGGTTTGCGCTTGATCGAGTAGTTGGTCAGTTCAGGGTGGCTTTCGACGAAGCTGGTGTTGAACTGGCCGCTGCGGAATTCCGGGTTGCGCAGGATTTCCTGGTAGTACGCGGCGGTGGTCTTCACCCCCTGCACGCGCATGTCGTCCAAGGCTCGCAGGCCACGGTCCATGGCTTCTTCCCAGGTCAGCGCCCAGACCACCAGTTTCAGGCACATGGAGTCGTAGAACGGCGGAATGGTGTAGCCGGTGTAGATCGCCGTGTCGGTGCGTACTCCGGGGCCGCCGGGGGCGTAGTAGCGGGTGATCTTGCCGAAGCTGGGCAGGAAGTTGTTCTTCGGGTCTTCGGCGTTGATACGGAACTGCAACGCAAAGCCGCGGTGCTGGATGTCTTCCTGCTTGATCGACAGCGGCAGGCCGGAAGCGATGCGGATCTGCTCGCGGACGATGTCGATGCCGGTGATTTCCTCGGTGATGGTGTGTTCCACCTGCACCCGGGTGTTCATCTCCATGAAGTAAACCTCGCCATCGGCGAGCAGGAACTCCACGGTACCGGCGTTCTCGTAGTCCACCGCCTTGGCCGCGCGTACCGCCAGGTCGCCGATGTAGGCGCGTTGTTCGGGGGTGAGCTGCGGGCTCGGGGCGATCTCGATGAGCTTCTGGTTGCGGCGCTGGATCGAGCAGTCGCGCTCGAACAGGTGCACCACGTTGCCAAAGCTGTCACCGAGGATCTGCGCCTCGATGTGCTTGGGGTTGACGATGCATTTTTCCAGGAACACTTCCGCCGAGCCGAAGGCCTTGGTGGCCTCGGAGATGACACGGGGGAAGTTCTGCTCCAGCTCTTCACGGCTGTTGCAGCGGCGGATGCCACGCCCGCCGCCACCGGAGGTGGCCTTGAGCATCACCGGGTAACCGATGCGGTCGCCTTCGCGCAGGGCTTCATGGATATCGGCGACGTTGCCTTCGGTGCCAGGGGTGACCGGGACACCGGCCGCGATCATGGTGCGGCGTGCCTCGGTCTTGTCGCCCATGCGGCGAATGACATCGGCGGCCGGGCCGATGAACTTGATCCCGCGTTCGGCGCAGATCTCCGCAAGCTCGGCGTTTTCCGACAGGAAACCGTAGCCTGGATGCAGGGCATCGCAGCCGGTCTCGACAGCAAGGTTCACCAGCTTGCGCGGGTTCAGGTAGCCGGCCAGGGGCTCGGCACCGATGCTGTAGGCCTCGTCGGCGCGCTTGACGTGCAGGGCGTGACGGTCGGCGTCGGCATAGATCGCGACGGAGCGAATGCCCATCTCGGCGCACGCACGCACGATCCGAACTGCGATCTCACCCCGGTTGGCGATCAGGATTTTTGTTATCACTGGAGTCTTCCCAAAGCCGTAGGAACAGACGATCCGGTTTTACCGGTCGGCGCGTGACCAGACGTCGCTGGCCAGTCGCATATTTACCCTAGCGCTGAAGGTCGATAAACAAAAATCAATATTTGTTAGGGGTAGTATTAGCAAAAGCTTATAGTGAGGTAACAAGGTTTTGCCGGAGCCCCGGAGAAAATGCGTAAGTCCTTGATGCGTATGACTTTGCGTCAACTGCAAGTGTTCAACGAGGTGTGTGATCTGCGCTCCTACAGCCGGGCGGCCGAGGAGATGGCGCTGACACAACCCGCCGTTAGTCTACAGATCCGCCAGCTCGAGGAACTGGTCGGCCAGCCGCTGTTCGAGTACGTCGGCAAGAAGCTCTACCTGACCGAGGCGGCAGAGGCGCTGCAACGCGCCAGCCGGGATATCTTCGGGCGCCTGGAGAACCTCGACATGCAGCTGTCGGACCTGCAGGGCTCATTGCAGGGGCAGCTGAAACTGGCGATCGAATCCAGCGCCAAGTACTTCGTGCCACACCTGTTCGCCGCCTTCAAGCAGCGCCACCCGGAGGTCAACCTCACCCTCACGGTGGTCAACCGGGCCCAGGCAATCCGGCGTCTGTCGGACAACCGCGACGACCTGACCATCATGTCCATGGTGCCCCAGGACATGGGCCTGGAATTCCTGCCCTTCCTCAACAACCCGATCGTCGCCGTGGCACCGCCGGACCATCCGCTGTGCAAGCTCGGACAGCTGCGCCTGCAGGATCTCGAGCCTCATGCCCTGCTGGTCCGCGAACAAGGGTCGGGCACGCGCAAAGCCTGCGAGGAGTTCTTCAAGGACAAGCGCGTGCATTTCACCCAGACCGTCGAGGTGGCCTCCACCGATGCCCAGCGCGAATGCGTGGTGGCCGGCCTGGGCATCGCCCTGCTGACCCGCCACGCAGTCAACCTGGAGCTGGCCACCGGCGTACTCAGGGAACTGCCGGTAGAGGAATTGCCGCTGTACCGCAGCTGGTGCCTGGTGCAATCCAAAAACAAGCGCCAGTCGCCGGTCGCCTTGGCCTTCCAGGCGTTCATCCGCAGCGAACGTGCGCAAATCAGCGGGCTTGTTGAGCGTTTCTCGGGGAAGTTGCCGCCGATACCTGCCACACCGTGATGTCCTGCAGGTCGGGGTAGTCGGCCAGCTCGCGCAGCAGCTGGCGCTGGTCGCAGTAGCTTTCGATCGCGCGGCGGAACTCCATGCGGCGCTGGTCCTTTTCCTGCTGCTTGCGAGCCTTGGCGTTGGGTTGGTACACACCTGCGTGATCATGTGCCATTGCCTGTCTCCCAGATAGGATGCGGGGAGTTTCAGACTGGCCTCGGGGGTTTACGGTTTGGCGGTGGAATGGTGACGAAATGATGAAATCTACCTGTGGGTGATCGCGGGGCAATCCCGCTCCCACAGGTCAGGAAACATCGATCAGTCGTCGGTGGCCTTGATCGACTTCGGCGACAAACGCAGGCTGCGCAAGCTGCGCTTGACGCTCTTGAGGTGGTTGACCAGGCTCGGCCCGCGGGCCATGGCCACGCCCATGGCCAGCACGTCGATCACCACCAGGTGGGCGATACGCGAGGTCAGCGGGGTGTAGATCTCGGTGTCTTCATGCACGTCGATGGCCAGGTTGACCGTCGACAGCTCCGCCAACGGTGTCTGGCTCGGGCACAGGGTGATCAGGTTGGCGCCGCTTTCACGCACCAGGTTGGCGGTGATCAGCAGGTCCTTGGAACGCCCCGACTGCGAGATGCACACCGCCACATCACCCGGCTTCAGGGTGACCGCCGACATCGCCTGCATGTGCGGGTCGGAATAGGCCGCGGCGCTGAGCAGCAGGCGGAAGAACTTGTGCTGGGCATCGGCCGCTACCGCGCCGGAAGCGCCAAAGCCGTAGAACTCCACGCGCTGGGCCTGGGCCATGGCGGTCACCGCCTGCTGCAGCGCCTGCGGGTCGAGGTGCTCGCGCACTTCCATCAGCGTGTGCAGGGTGGTGTCGAAGATCTTCAGGCTATAGTCGGCGACCGAGTCGTCTTCATGGATGGCGAACTGGCCGAAACTGGCGCCGGCGGCCAGGCTCTGCGCCAGCTTGAGCTTGAGGTCCTGGAAGCCAGAGCAGCCGATCGCCCGGCAAAAGCGCACGATGGTTGGCTCGCTTATCCCCACGCTGTGCGCCAGGTCGGCCATCGAGCTGTGCATGACGGCAGCCGGGTCGAGCAGCACATGGTCGGCCACTTTGAGTTCCGATTTGCGCAGCAGGTGCCGCGATTGGTCGATATGTTGCAACAGATTCACGGGCTGGACTCGGTTATGATCGGCGTGCCGGGATGTAGCTTTCTTGTAGTTATACTACATGCTTGCCAACCCGCCCAGCTAAACGAACGTGGAGAGTGGTGGCTTGACGATTCCTTGCGACATCCTGGTCTTCGGCGGCACGGGCGACCTGGCCCTGCACAAACTGCTCCCGGCGCTCTATCACCTGTATCGCGAGGCCCGCCTGCACAACGCCGTGCGGATCATCGCCCTGGCCCGGCGTCACCTTTCGCGCAACGACTACCTCAAGCTCGCCGAACGCCATTGCCGGGCACAGATCGCCCGCCAGGACTTCGACGAGGACGTCTGGCAGCGCTTCTGCGCACGTCTGGACTACTTCCCCATGGACGCCGCGCAGAGCGCCGACTTCGGTCGCCTCGCCCGCTACCTGGGCGAGCCCGGCGGGCTCACGCGCATCTTCTACCTGGCCACCGCGCCCAAGCTGTTCGTGCCCATCGCCAACCACCTGCGCATCGCCGGCCTTGCCGACGGCGAGGCGCGCATCGTGCTGGAGAAGCCCATCGGCCATTCGCTGGAGTCGGCCACCGCGATCAACGAGGCCATCGGCGCGGTGTTCAGCGAACCGCAGGTTTTCCGCATCGACCACTACCTGGGCAAGGAAACCGTGCAGAACCTCATGGCCCTGCGCTTCGCCAATGCCTTGCTGGAGCCGGTGTGGCGCAACGGCCAGGTCGACCATGTGCAGATAAGCGTCTGCGAGACCCTCGGCGTGGAGAACCGCGGCGCCTACTACGACCGTGCCGGCGCCACCCGCGACATGCTGCAGAACCACCTGCTGCAATTGCTCTGCCTGGTGGCCATGGAGCCTCCGGCGCAGTTCGAGGCCGAAGCGGTACGTGACGAGAAGGTGAAGATTCTCCGCGCGCTCAAGCCCATCACCGGCCAGGACGTGCAGGACAAGACCGTGCGCGGCCAGTACGGCGCCGGCAAGATCGGCGGCCAGGAAGTGCCGGCCTACTACTTCGAGAAGGACGTGGACAACGACAGCGACACCGAGACCTTCGTCGCGGTGCAGGCGCACATCGACAACTGGCGCTGGGCCGGCGTGCCCTTCTACCTGCGCACCGGCAAGCGCATGGCGCGGCGCTCGTCGCAGATCGTCATCCAGTTCAAGCCGGTGCCCCACGAACTGTTCAGCGGCGGTCAGGTCAACCAGTTGCTGATCCAGCTACAGCCGGACGAGCACATCAGCCTGCGCATGATGACCAAGAGCCCGGGCAAGGGCATGCGCCTGGCACCGGTCGAACTGGACCTGAACCTCGCCCAGGCCTTCGCCCAGACCCGCCGCTGGGACGCCTACGAGCGGCTGCTGCTGGATGTGCTGGAAGGCGACTCGACACTGTTCATGCGCCGCGACGAGGTCGAGGCCGCCTGGGCCTGGATCGACCCGATCCTGCAGGGCTGGGAGGAGCACTTCCAGGCGCCACGTCCCTACCCCGCCGGCAGCAATGGCCCGGAACAGGCCAACAGCCTGTTGGCCCGCCAAGGCCAGGCCTGGCACCTGTAGGAGCGGCCTCGTGCCGCGAAACGGCTGCAAAGCAGCCCCGGCAACTCCAAGCCGGGCGCCTATTATCAACGCCTTGAAAAGGCCGACCTTCAGCGCAACAGGTCGGCCGTCGAGCGATCAAGCAGCGCGCGGAACGAGGTCGCATCCACCGGCCGGCTGATCAGGTAGCCCTGCACCTCGTCACAGCCATGCTCGCGCAGGAACTGAAGCTGCTCGCGGGTTTCCACCCCTTCGGCCACTACCTTCAGTCGCAGGCTCTTGGCCATGGCGATGATCGCCCGGGTGATGGCCGCGTCCTGAGTCCCTTCGAGCAGGCCGCGAATGAACGCCTGGTCAATCTTCACGTAGTCGACCGGGAACCGTTTGAGGTAGCTCAGCGACGAGTAGCCGGTGCCGAAATCGTCGATGGCCAGCTTCACCCCCAACGCGTGCAGCTGTTCGAAGGTGGTGATGATGTGCTCGACGCTGTCCAGCAACTGGCTTTCGGTCAGCTCCAACTCCAGCAGGTGCGGCGCCAGGCCGGACTCCTGCAGGACCTGGCGCACCAGACTGACCAGCTTGCCCTGGCGCAGCTGGTACACCGAAAGGTTGACCGAAACACGTACCTCCAGGCCCTGGCGCAACCATTCGCACGCCTGCCAGCAAGCCTGGCGCAGCACGAACTCACCCATGGGCGCGATCAGTCCGGTCTCTTCAGCCAGGCCGATGAACTCACTGGGCGGCACCATGCCCCACTCGGGGTGCTGCCAGCGCACCAGCGCCTCGGCCGCGTGCAACTGGCCGGTGCGCAGGCACAGCTTGGGCTGGTAGTAGACCAGCAACTGGCGCTCGTCGATGGCCTTGCGCAGCTGGTTCTCCAGTTGCAGGCGTTCCAGGGTGCTGGCCCGCAGACTCTCGGTGTAGAACTGGAAGCTGTCGCCGCCCAGGTGCTTGGCGTGCTGCTTGGCCATGTCGGCCTGGCTGACCAGGGCATTGAGGTCGAGGGTGGCGTCGGACAACAGGCTGATGCCCACCGACGCGCTGATCACCACCTCGTGCCCGCCGATGCGCTGGGGCACGCGCAGCTTGTCGAGCAGCCGGGTGGTGACGCGCACCAGGCTCGACAGGTTGGTATAGCCGTCGAACAGCACGGCGAACTCGTCGCCGGACAGGCGCGCCACGGTATCGGCTTCCGGCACCGCGTTGGCCAGGCGCTGGGCCATCTTCTTGAGCAACTGGTCCGCCAGTTCGTGGCCCAGGCTCTCGTTAAGCAGCTTGAAGCGATCCAGGTCCACATGCAGCAGCGCCAGGCTACGGCCGTTGAGCCGCATGCGCTGCGCCGCCTCATGCAGGCGCAAGCGGAACAGCGCCCGGTTGGCCAGCCCGGTGAGGTCATCGTAATGCGCCAGGTAGCGCAGGCGCTCCTCGGATTCACGGCGTGCAGACAGGTCGGTGAAGAAGCCGACGATATTGACGATCCGTCCCCGTGTGTCATTCACACTGTTCAGTTGCAGCCACTGCGGGTAGAGCTCGCCGTTCTTGCGCGCCTCGACCAGCTCGCCCTGCCAGCGGCCCTGCTGCTCCAGGGCCTGGTCGATGGCCTGGCTGTGGCGCCGGGCATCGCGGCTGCAGGGCAGTTCCAGGGCGTTGCGGGCGATCAGCTCGGCCCGGCCGTAGCCAGTGACGTCGCAGAAGGCCTGGTTCACCGCCAGCAGCTGGAAGTCCGCGTCGAGAATGGCGATCCCTTCGCTGGCCGCCTCGAACACCGTCGCGGCCAAGCGCTGCTGCTCCTCCTGTTCCTTTTGTGCAGTGATATCGCGGCGGGTGCCAAGCATGCGCAGGACCTTGCCCTGGGCATCGGACTCCACCGCCCGCCCCCGGTCCTCGATCCAGCACCAGTGGCCTTGGGCATGGCGTATCCGGTATTCAACCCGGTAGTCCTCGGTGCGCCCCTTGAGGTGCTCGACCAGCGTACGGCGCAGCACGGGCAGGTCGTCGGGGTGCAACCGAGGCTTGAGGTCGGCGCGCACCGAGCGGACCTGCTCCGGATCCAGGCCGAACAGCGTATGCAACTGGGTGTGGTGGACCTCGTCGGTTTCCAGGTTCCAGTCCCACAGCCCGAGTTCGCTGGCCTGCAAGGCCAGGGCCAGGCGCTGCTCGCTCTTGCTCAGGGCCTGGTTGGCCAGGTCCAGCTCATGACTGCGTTGGGCCACGCGCTGCTCGAGGCCGGCATGGGCCTTGCGCAGGTCATCCTCGGCCCGGCGTCGTTGGGCGATCTCTGTGCTGAGCTGGCGGTTGAGGCCTTCGCCATGACGCTGGGCGTTCTGCAGGTGCTCGATCAGCGCCTGGTTCTGGAAGCGGCGCAGCAGGCCGCGCTCGATCAGGCGATTGACCTGCCAGGCCACCACCATCAGCGCCACCAGCAGGATCAGCCCCAGCCAGCCCCAGCCGCGCTGGTGCCCGGCGTCGTAGACGAACAGAAACGCGATCGGCGGCAGCAGGCACGGCAGGGCGAAGCTGAGAAACGCCGGCAGGCTCACCGCGTAGGCGACACTGGCCGACAGCGCCGCCGCGCCGAGCAGGCCGAAGACCCAGGCCTGCTGCACGAAGTTGTCCGCCGGCGCCAGGGCGATTACCGCGCTGGCCAAGGTCAGGCCGCTGAACGCCGAGCCGAGCAGGAACATGCGCCGCCAGGTCGGCTTGGCCTGGCGCGCCGGCGTCGCCGCGTCGAAGGCCGCCACCTGGATCACCCGCAGCGCCACCAGCGCCAGCAACCAGGCCAGCCACACCCCGACCAGCAGATAGCGCGCAGGGCTCCACAGCAGCCAGGCGCAGAGCAGGCCGTTGAGCAGCATGAACAAGGTGGGCAACAACGAGCCCTGGTACAGCAGGCGAGTACGCTCGATCGACAGCTGGGTGGCGAATTGCCTGCGAACGCTCCTTGTCGTCTCCGGCGATGCTCCGATCGCCCCGCAATCCTGGGTCATATTGGCTGGTTTCTTTTGTGTTCTTGTTATGGCTGACCGCAAATGTGCAGGGAGCATACACAAGCACCGCGTCGGACCAAACTGCTCTGCGTCATGATTTCGAAAATGTCTGCTGCGTCCAGGTCTGACCGCTCAACCACGGGTGCCAGGCGAGGCCGCCGATGAACGGTCGAGCGCCCGCCCGGCGATTTGCACCCGGGGCGTTTGCCCCTGCCTTCGCGCGGCCATAGAATGCCCGGATGCATAATGACGACCTCTCCCTCCTGCTGAACTCCCTCAACGACGCTCAACGCCAGGCCGTGGCGGCCTCGGTGGGGCGCCAACTGGTGCTGGCCGGCGCCGGCTCGGGCAAGACCCGCGTGCTGGTGCACCGCATCGCCTGGCTGATCCAGGTCGAGCAGGCCTCGCCGCACTCGATCCTGTCGGTGACCTTCACCAACAAGGCCGCGGCGGAAATGCGCCAGCGAATAGAGCAACTGCTGGGCATCAACCCGGCCGGCATGTGGGTCGGCACCTTCCACGGCCTGGCCCACCGCCTGCTGCGGGCGCACTGGCAGGAGGCGGGGCTGGCGCAGAACTTCCAGATCCTCGACAGCGACGACCAGCAGCGCCTGATCAAGCGGGTGATCCGCGAGATGGGCCTGGACGAGCAGAAATGGCCGGCGCGCCAGGTCCAGTGGTTCATCAACGGGCAGAAGGACGAAGGCCTGCGCCCACGCCATATCCAGGCCAGCGGCGACCTGTTCCTGGCCACCATGCGTGACATCTATGTGGCCTACGAGCAGGCCTGCGACCGCGCCGGGGTCATCGACTTCTCCGAGCTGCTGCTGCGCGCCCTCGACCTGTGGCGCGACCACCCGGACCTGCTCAGGCACTACCAGCGCCGCTTCCGCCACTTGCTGGTGGACGAGTTCCAGGACACCAACGCCGTGCAGTACGCCTGGTTGCGCCTGCTGGCCTCCGGTGGCGACAGCCTGATGGCGGTGGGCGACGACGACCAGTCGATCTACGGCTGGCGCGGCGCCAAGATCGAGAACATCCACCAGTACACCGCCGACTTCCCGGACGCCGAGCTGATCCGCCTGGAGCAGAACTACCGCTCCACCGGCGGCATCCTCAAGGCCGCCAATGCCCTGATCGCCAACAACAGCGGGCGCCTGGGCAAGGAACTGTGGACCGACATGGGCGAGGGCGAACCGCTCACGCTCTATGCCGCGTACAACGAGCACGACGAAGCGCGCTACGTGGTCGAGACCATCGAAAGCCTGGTCAAGCAGGGCAACGCGCGCAGCGAGATCGCCATTCTCTACCGCTCCAACGCCCAGTCGCGGGTGCTGGAAGAGGCCCTTCTGCGCGAACGCATTCCGTACCGCATCTATGGCGGCCAGCGCTTCTTCGAGCGCGCCGAGATCAAGAACGCCATGGCCTACCTGCGCCTGCTCGAAGGTCGCGGCAATGACGCGGCGCTGGAACGGGTGATCAACGTGCCGCCACGGGGCATCGGCGAAAAGACCGTCGAGGCCATCCGCGACCACGCCCGCCACAGCCAACTGTCGATGTGGGAAGCCATGTGCCAGCTGCTCGCCGCCAAGGCCCTCAAGGGCCGCGCCGCCAGCGCTCTGGGGGCGTTCATCGAACTGCTCGAGAACCTCGCAGCCAAGGTGCTGGACATGCCGCTGCACCTGATGACCCAGACGGTCATCGAGCAGTCCGGGCTGATCGTCTACCACCAGGAAGAAAAGGGCGAGAAAGGCCAGGCCCGGGTGGAAAACCTTGAGGAACTGGTCAGCGCGGCGCGCAACTTCGAGACCAGCGACGAAGACGCCGACCTCTCGCCGTTGTCGGCGTTCCTCGGCCACGCCTCGCTGGAGGCCGGCGACACCCAGGCCGACGAGCACGAGGACAGCATCCAGCTGATGACCCTGCACAGTGCCAAGGGCCTGGAGTTCCCGTACGTGTTCCTGGTGGGCATGGAGGAAGGCCTGTTCCCGCACAAGATGAGCCTGGAAGAGCCCGGTCGTCTTGAAGAGGAGCGCCGCCTGGCCTACGTGGGCGTCACCCGGGCCATGCGCCAGCTGGTCATGACCTACGCCGAGACCCGCCGCCTGTATGGCAGCGAGACCTATAACAAGGTGTCGCGCTTCGTCCGGGAGATCCCCGCCGGGCTGGTGCAGGAGGTACGCCTGTCGAACACCGTCAGCCGTCCGTTCGGTGGCGCGAAGACGCCGGCCAGCAGCCTGTTCGCCAACGCCAGCATCCCGCAGACCGCCTTCAGCCTCGGCCAGCGGGTGCAACATGCGGTATTCGGTGAAGGCGTAATCCTCAACTTCGAGGGCTCCGGCGCCCAGGCACGGGTGCAGGTGAACTTCTCCGAGGGCAGCAAGTGGCTGATGCTGGGCTACGCCAAGCTGGAAGCCATCTGACTGCCGCTCCCACAGGTACAACGCCAACCTGTAGGAGCGGCCTTGTGTCGCGAAAGGGCTGCGCAGCAGCCCCGGGATTTCAGCGTTGTTGCAAAGATCGCCGGGGCCGCTTTGCGGCCCTTTCGCGACGCAAGGCCGCTCCTACAGAGATCACGCCAGTTAAGAAATCTCAGCAAGACAGTTGCTCCCACACGGCCCCTACCATCCCTACGATCAAGCAAAAGCTCGAAACATCTTGTCGCTGGCTATGTCTGCCAGTTCATGTGCACCATGACGCGCGTGCAATCCACACAAACGGGAATCCCCATCTTATGCAACGTTTTCTTAGCATCGCTCTGGCGCTCTGCGTCGGCCTGACGCTGAGCCTCGACGCCAACGCCAAGCGCTTCGGTGGTGGCAAGAGCTCGGGCTCCGCGCCTATCCACCAGACCCGCCAGGCCACCCCGACCACGCCTGCCGCCGCCCCGACCGCCCCTGGCCGCGCACCTGCCGCCGCCAGCGGTGCCTCGCGCTGGCTGGGCCCACTCGCCGGCCTCGCCGCCGGTGGCCTGCTGGCCTCCATGTTCATGGGCGACGGCTTCGATGGCATGCAGATCCTCGATTTCCTGATCATGGGCCTGATCGCCTTCCTGGTCTTCCGCTTCATTGCCGCGCGCCGTCGCCAGCAGCAGCCGCAACACGCTGCCGCCGGCCACGCCCCGTACCAGCGCGAAGCCCAGCCGCAGGCCGCCCCGCAGTCGATCTTCGGCGGCTCCGCCGCACCGGTCGCCTCGCCTGTGATCAACGCCCCGGCCTGGTTCAACGAAGCCAGCTTCCTGTCCGCCGCCCGTTCGCACTTCCAGTCGCTGCAACAGCACTGGGACGCCAACGAGATGGACAAGATCGCCGAGTTCGTCACCCCGCAGATGCTCGAGTTCCTCAAGCGCGAGCGCGCTGACCAGGGTGAAGGCTTCCAGTCCACCTACATCGACGACCTCGATGTGCAACTGGACGGCGTCGACGAGCGCGCCGACCAGACTGACGCCACCCTGACCTTCCGTGGCGTGTCGAAGACCTCGCGCTTCGACCAGGGCGAAGCGTTCAGCGAAAGCTGGCACATGGTTCGCGCCCATGGCGAAAACCAGCCTTGGCTGCTGGCCGGTATCCGCCAAAACGGTTAACCGTCGCACGTTGCAGAAAAAACCCCGGGCCTGTCCCGGGGTTTTTGCTTTTGCCAGAGCGGCCTACTAGGGTATAACGCGCAGCGTTGTCATAAGGTCAGAGGATGTGAACCGTGGAAGAAGTGATCGAACAACTCCGTGAAGCCAACGAGCCGGTACCGGTGCCGCTGGAGCTGCCGGACGAGGATCAGCTGGTCGAGATCGAGGAAGAGCTGTTCATCAACATCCCGTTCGTGTTCAAGGAATACCTGCTGACCGTCAGCGACGTGGTGTACGGTAGCCTCGAGCCGGTGACCGTGACCGATCCGCAATCCCACACCTACCTGCCGGAAGTGGCGGCCAACGCCTGGGACGCCGGTGTGCCCCGCGATCTCATTCCCATCTGCCAGGACGGAGACGACTACTACTGCGTCGAAGAGGACGGCACCGTGGTGCTGTGGTCCGGCGAAGAAGAAATCGTCACCGAGGAAAGCTGGGAATCGGTCTGGCACTGGGCACGGGATGTCTGGCTGGAAAGCTGAATGAGAAATACCCGCACAAAGTGATGGCTTATAGCTACCAATCACTCGTAGAATCGCCAGGCTCTCTGCGCCTGGCGACACTGCTACCGCTCCATCCCCTCGGACGACGGTGAAATCTTGCGCAGAAAGCGTTAACCGCCCGCTCAGTGCGAATGATCGCGGCTGTTCTCCAGCGTCTCCAGCAACGCCACCTGCATCCGCGTATGCACCCGGATCAACCAGCGCCACAGCAGCGCCACCACCACCGCCGCCACCACCACGATGACCAGCAGCAGTTCGCTGGTCGGCAGGATACTTGCCGACAAGGCCGACAGCAGCAGGAAGATCACCAGCAGTGACAGCAGCGGAATCACCTCGGCGATCACCCGCCGTACCCGCTGGGTATGCCGCCCGGCCATCTCGGGCTTGACGCCCATCTCCGCCAACAGCATCGACAACGCCTTGAGCTTGCGGTACGCCGCAATCAGGAACGGCAGCGACAGCAGCAATGCCGCGCCCCAGATCATCGCCTTCTGCTGGCCGGCATCCGCCACCCACTCGCTCAACCAGATGCCAATGCGCCCGGCGAAGTAACCGCCACTGAAGAAGATCGCGATCACCAGCGCCAGGTTGACCCCGACCTGCAGCAGAATGCGCCGGATCATCGCCGCCAGCATGGCTCCCTCACCCTGTGGCTGGATGCTGCGTAGCCACTCGCCGTACAGCGACAGCACCCGTGCCACGCGGCTCGGTACTACCTTGCCCAACCTTATCGACAGCGGGTCAGCAGCCCGGATCAGGTACGGCGTCAGCAAGGTCGTAATGGCCGACACCGCCACAGCGACCGGATAGAGAAAGTCACTGGTGACCTGCAAGGTCACCCCCAGGGCGGCGATGATGAAGGAGAATTCGCCGATCTGCGAAAGCCCCATCCCCACGCGCAACGAGGTGCGCCCGTCGTTGCCGGCGATGAACGCGCCCATGCCGCAGGAGAGCATCTTGCCCAGCACCACCGCCAGGGTGATGACCACGATAGGCCAGGCGTACTCGACCAGGATCGACGGGTCGATCATCAGACCGATGGCGACGAAGAAGATGGCGCTGAACAGGTCGCGAACCGGCTCGATCAGCCGTTCGATTTTCAGCAACTGGCGCGACTCGGCCATGATCGCGCCGATCAGGAAGGCACCGAGCACCATGCTGTACTCGAGCTTGACCACCAGCAGGCAGAAGCCGAAACACAGGCCCAGCACGGTGATCAGCAGCATCTCGTTGCTTTCGAATTTCGCCACGTAAGCCAGCAGCCGCGGCACCAGCAGGATGCCGATGACCAGCGCGACGATCATGAACAGCGACAGCTTGCCCACGGTGGAGAACACTTCGCCGGAGCTCACCGAGCCGCTGACGGCGATCCCCGACAGCAGCGCGATGATGCCGATGCCGAGGATGTCCTCGACGATCAGCACGCCGAAGATCAGCTGGGCGAAACGCTCGTTTTTCATCTTCAGGTCGTTGAGCGCCTTGACGATGATGGTGGTCGAGGAGATCGCCAGGATCGCCCCGAGGAACAGCGAATCCATGGTGTTCCAGCCGAACCAGCGACCGATCTCGAAACCGATCCAGATCATCAGGACGATTTCCAGGAACGCGGCGATGAAAGCCGTGGCGCCGACCTTGAACAGCTTGCGCAGGCTGAACTCCAGGCCCAGGCAGAACATCAGGAAGATCACCCCAAGTTCGGCCAGGGTCTTGATGGTGTCTTCGTCGTGGATCAGGCCGAACGGCGGCGTGTGTGGACCGATGATGAAGCCGGCGACGATGTAGCCCAGCACCACCGGCTGCTTGAGGCGATGAAAAAGGATGGTGACCACCCCGGCAACCAGCATGATCACCGCCAGGTCCTGGATGAAGCTGATGGCATGCATGGCGTGATACTCCTTGTTTTCGGTACTCGGGGCGAACCGCTCCTCTGCCGGACGATCCTTCGGCGCGGAGCAGGCACATACTGTTGTGATAGACGCAAAATCCCACGTTGCATGGGCGTCGTCAGGTTAACATCGCGCCTTGCCACAAATTGCCGATGCAATATGTAGAAACAGATCGGCCGATTCGACACCGCCGATGGCAAGATTGGCGTGACGATGGAGCGTCAGCCGACGTCCCGTACCAGGATGGGAAACCTCTACGAGGGGAAACAGAAGTGTCTGCAGATACCCGCCCCGAATCCGTGCAAATTCACCGTGAGCTCTCTATGGAACCTGGAAACGCCCAGCTGACCATGACCGTCCTGATGACACCGGACATGGCCAACTTCTCTGGCAACGTACACGGCGGCACCCTGCTCAAGTACCTCGACGAAGTCGCCTATGCCTGCGCCAGCCGCTATGCCGGCACCTATGTGGTGACCTTGTCGGTGGATCAGGTGATCTTCCGCGAACCGGTACATGTCGGCGAACTGGTGACCTTCCTGGCCTCGGTCAACTACACCGGCAACACCTCGATGGAGGTGGGCATCAAGGTGGTCACCGAGAACATCCGCGAGCGTTCGGTGCGCCACTCCAACAGTTGCTTCTTCACCATGGTCGCGGTGGACGACGACCGCCGCCCGGTGAAGGTGCCACCGCGCCAGCCGCAGAGCAGCGAGGAGAAACGCCGCTTCCTGCAAGGCCAGCAACGCCGCCAGATCCGCCAGGAGCTGGAGCAGCGCTACCAGAACCTCAAGACCGATTCGATCTAGTAGAGCAAACGCTGCGCCTCGAAGCGTACACGTGGATGGGCGATGCGATCCTGGGCCCGTACCAGCTGCAGTTCATAGCTGGTACAAGCCTGGGTTTCCAGCAGCACCTCATGCACGGCGGCGGCGGTGAATTCGAAGGCCTGCAACCAGTCGTCGCCCAGCAGCACGCGGGCGAGGAACAGCCCGGAGGTCAGGTCGCCCACGCCCACCGGCTGGCGTGGGAAGGCCAGCAAGGGCCGGCGCAGGTGCCAGCTGGCATCGCGGGTCACCAGCAGCATCTCGAAGGCGTCGTCCGCCCGCTGTGGATAATTCAGGTGCTTGACCAGCACCACCTGCGGCCCGCGCTCCAGCAACCCGCGCGCCATGCCCACGCAATCTTCCAGCGACTGCGCGCGACGGCCACAGAAACTGTCCAGCTCGAGCTGGTTCGGGCACAGGATATCGGCCTTGGCGACCGCCTCCTCGAGCAGGAACTCGCTGACCTCTGCCGGTACGATGCAGCCCTTCTCGGCATGCCCCATGACCGGGTCGCACAGGTACAGGGCCTTGGGATTGACCGCCTTGATCCGCTCGACGCCGGCCAGGATCGCCCGCCCCTGCTCGGCACTGCCCAGGTAGCCCGACAACACCGCATCGCAATGGCCCAGCTCACCGATATTGGAAATGCCTTCCACCAACGCGGGAATTTGCGCTGGGGCAAGCACTTCCCCAGCCCACTGTCCATACTGAGTATGGTTGGAGAACTGTACGGTGTTGAGCGGCCAGACGTTGACCCCGACCCGCTGCATGGGAAACACCGCGGCGCTGTTGCCGGCGTGTCCAAAGACCACGTGGGACTGAATGGCGAGCAGGTGCGGCGTACGTTTCATGCGGGACGATTCCGAAACTGTGTGAATAAGTGTGCGGCCCGCAGTATGAACCCGATTGCCATCTGTACGACAGGCCAGAGACGCAGTTAAGCTGGATCGACCTGTCTGGAGCTTACGCAAATGCTGACCCTGGAAAACCTCTTCGTCCTGATGCTGGTGGCGACCGCAGGCGCCTGGCTGTGGCACAACCACGGGCTGCGCGAAAAGGCCCTGGCACGGGTCAAGCAGCATTGCGCCAAGCTCGACCTGGAGTTGCTCGACGACGCCGTGGCGCTCAAGCGCATCGCCTTTGTGCGCGACGCCAATGGCAGGAAGCGCCTGGCGCGCATCTACAACTTCGAGTTCACCGTCACCGGTGAACAGCGCCACCCCGGTACCGTCACCCAGTTCGGCGCCCACACCATGCAGATCGAACTCGCGCCCTATCCGTTCGAGATCAAGACCCCGCCGCGTACCGACAACGTCATCGAGATGCAGCAGTGGCGCCAGGAACACAACCGCTGGCGCAATTGATCAACGGATCAGCGGGCAGTCGCCGATGGCTGCTTGCAGGGCCTGCAAGGGTTGCGGTCGATCGAAGATCAGCTCGATGCGCGAGTCCTTGCGCCATTCGCTGGAACGCCACTCCAGCGTCCCGCCTTCCAGGCCGTTGAACGACTGCCAGCCTTCGGTGCTGTGGATAACACCCTTCGCCCGGCGCCATGGCCATTGCTCGAGAACACCGCGTAGCACGGCCTCGTCGAAGCACTGGTCGGGATGCCAGCGCCAGCCGACGCTCCAACCTCCCTCCCCCTGCTGAAACTGGCAAATCGGCTGTCGCGGATCGCTCCACAGGGTGGGCAACGGCACTGCGCCGTTATCCACAGGCAGGCTGCCATAGTCAACAGTGCCCGATGCCACGGGAGCTGAAACAGGCAATGCAGCAAGCGGCAGTACCCCGTGATTCGTCCAGTGCGCTGGTATTGCGGGTAGTGATGCAGTTATCAACAAGCGTTCGGCTTCATCCACAACGTTCGCCTTGTTGAACACCAGCAACCCCGCCTTCACCAGTGCCTGGCGCTGAGCCTCGGGCAGGACGTCCCCCCGGGCCAGGGCCGCGGCATCCAGCACCATCAGCAGTGGCTGGACCGACAGTACGCCAGTCCAGGGTGCACGCCCCAGCTGCTCCAGCAACTCGACCGGGTGACCGAGGCCGGACGGCTCGATGAACAGGCGGTCCGGGCGCGCCTTGCGCAGCAAGCGGCCAAGCCCCACCTGGAACGGTGCGCCATTGACGCAGCACAGGCAGCCTCCCGCCACTTCACCGATGGCGATGCCCGCCTCGTCGCGGCTGAGCAAGGCGGCATCGAGGCCGACCTGGCCGAACTCGTTGACCAGCACGGCCCAGCGCTCGCCAGCCGGACGCTGGTCCAGCAGGTGGCGGATCAGGCTGGTCTTGCCGGCGCCAAGGGGGCCGGCGATCACATGGGTGGGAATGTTCTGCAGCATGGCTCGGTATCGGGGTGGCTTGGTGGCAGTCTATACCGCCGGGCCCCGCAGTTCATGCCAACCAGTCCAGGCTCAACAACAATCGGCGCTCCCCGGCAGGCGTCAGCGGTGACCGGTGGACCAATCCTGCCCCCTCGTTGCCCAGCCACTTCTCCCCCTTGAACAGGGCCACCTCTCCTGCCGCCAGGCGCCGAACGTTATCCACAGGCGGCGACTGCTGCAAGCACAAACGATCGATCGCACCTTCTGCCAGCCATTCGCTGCCCGCTCCAGCATAGGTACTGAGCAGGCGCACCGGCACATGGTCCACATGCATGCGCGGACACATCGCCCCGTCCAGTACCCGCACGCGCACACCGAGACGACGGGCTCCCAGCAGGCAGGTATAGGCGGCCACCAGCCAGGCCACATCCGCGACGAAACCGTCATACCCGTGCAGATCGGCGGCCTCCCTGAGCAAACCGGGCAAGGCTGGCGGGTGGCGTTCATCCACCTCGATCACCCGCTCATCGGCCAGGGACTGGCCAAGGCTGAGCACCAGGTTGGCGAAGTCCTCCACCTGGGCCGGCAGGCGGCGCTGCCAGACCGCCAAGTTGACACCATCCTGAAGAATGTCGGTCATCACCTGGGGCGATTCACCGAACACCTGGCGGATATCCACAGTCATGCCACCGCGTCCTCATGCCAGTCACCGAATGGATCGGGCAGGCGCAACCAGGCCATCGGCCCCGGTTCCATCTCATCGTCCGTGAGCAGGCAGGCCTCCAGCTCTGTGGATAACCGCTCGAAGTCGATGTTCTGTCCGATGAACACCAGTTCCTGACGGCAATCGCCGCTTTCCACCGACCACTGCTTGAGGATCGCCGCGGTGTTCTCTTCATCCTGCGGCCATTGCTCGCATGGCACGAAGCGCCACCAGCGCCCCGCCAGGCCGTGACGCATCATGCCACCGGCCTGGGACCAGCTCCCGGCCTCCTGGTATTTGCTGGCCAGCCAGAAGAAGCCCTTGGAACGCAGCAACCGGCCGTTGCTCCAGGGCGTGTGGATAAAATCGAAGAAGCGCTGCGGGTGGAACGGCCGACGAGCCTGCCAGGTGCTGGCGGCGATGCCGTATTCCTCGGTTTCGGGTACATGCTCGCCCCGCAGTTCGCGCAGCCACCCCGGCGCCTGGGCTGCCTGGTCGAAATCGAACAGGCCGGTATCGAGGATGCGCGACAACGCCACCTGGCCCATCACCATCGGCACGATCTGCGCCCGGGCATTGAGGCTGCGCAGGATGGCCACCAGCTCCTCGCGGTCAGACTGGCTGATCAGGTCGATCTTGCTCAGCAACAGCACGTCGGCGAATTCGACCTGCTCGATCAACAGGTCACTGATCGAGCGCTCGTCCTGTTCACCCAAGGTCTCGCCACGGCTGGCCAGACTCTCGGCGGCCTGGTAGTCACGCAGGAAGTTCAGCCCGTCGACCACGGTGACCATGGTGTCCAGGCGCGCCATGTCGGAGAGGCTGCGCCCCTGTTCGTCGCGAAAAGTGAAGGTCTCGGCGACCGGTAGCGGCTCGGATATTCCCGTCGACTCGATCAGCAGGTAATCGAAGCGGCCTTCACCCGCCAGCCGCGCCACCTCTTCCAGCAGGTCCTCGCGCAGGGTGCAGCAGATGCAGCCGTTGCTCATCTCCACCAGTTTTTCTTCGGCCCGGTTCAGGCTGACGTTGCGCTGGACCTCGCTGGCATCGATGTTGATTTCACTCATGTCGTTGACGATCACGGCGACGCGCAGGTTGTCGCGGTTGCGCAGGACATGGTTGAGCAGCGTGCTCTTGCCGGCGCCGAGGAAGCCGGACAGCACGGTGACAGGGAGACGGTTGGGCATGACTAACCTCATCGGGCAGGCGCATTCGAATCGATGCATTGCACAATGTTATATTATAACAATACAATTTCGCCAAGCCGTGTCGACCGAACGGTTGTCTGGAGAGCGTCATGAAATCATCCGGCCTCGCTGCCTTGCTGCTGCTCGCAGTATCCACGCAGCTCTTCGCCATGCCCCACACCGAGCTCGCTCTGTGCACCCGCAGCGCGACCTTGCTCGCCTGCCAGGATGGCCAGGGCAACTACTACAGCGTGCGTACCGAAGGCAGCACCTTCTACCTGCGTGGCTACGAAGTGGCAGGCAAACGCCTGTGGGCTCAGACCAACAGCCGCTACGGCACGCTGACCTTCTTCACCGGGCTGGCCAGCGACGGTGAAGCCTGGGTGGGTTACAGCCGCCGCATCGGCTGGACCACCCTCAACCGTGTCTCCAGCTCCAGTGGTCAACGCTTCAACCTGCACTGCAGCCTTGTCGGCGGTTGCCGCTGACTGCCATCACTTCAGGATCCTTTCATGTCTAGCCTCGCCCTTCCCGACATCGCCGCACAGAGCAGCCAGCAGGCACTGCCGCTGGACTGGGTCGGCATGTGCGGTATCGCCCTGCCACTGCTGGTCGACGGACGCAGCCTCGGCGCACACGCCGATGCCGGCGTGAGCCTGGATGACGGCGCAGCCCGGGGCATCCACATGTCACGGTTGTACCTGGCGCTGGAAGCGCTGGAGCAGCAAGCCTTGAGTCCACGGCTGATTCGCCGGACGCTCGAGCATTTTCTCGCCAGCCACGAAGGCCTTTCGAACACCGCCTACCTGCGCCTGGCGTTCGATCACCTGCTCAAGCGCCCGGCGCTGGTCAGCCCACTGGCAGGCTGGAAACGCTACCCGGTGAGCATCGATGCCCAGCTGAAAGATGAAATGTTCCACGTGGAACTATCGGTACACATTGCCTACTCCTCGACCTGCCCATGCTCGGCGGCGCTGGCCAGGCAGTTGATCCAGGTGCAGTTCGACCGGGACTTCGCTGGCCAGTCGCTGGAGCGGGAGCGTGTTCGCCAATGGCTTGGCAGCAGCGACGGCATCGTTGCGACACCCCACAGCCAGAGGAGCTTGGCCAAGCTGCAAGTCCGCCTGGACGGCGACGAGTTCAGGCTGACCGAGTTGATCGAGACTGCGGAGGCAGCTTTGGGCACGGCCGTACAGACGGCAGTAAAGCGCGCCGACGAGCAGGCCTTTGCCCTGGCCAACGGACAGAACCTGATGTTCTGCGAGGATGCCGCCCGCCGCCTGCATGCGGCCTTGCGAACGCTAACGGGCGTGAGCGGCTTCAGCGTGCGCGTGGAACATGCAGAGAGCCTGCATGCCCACGACGCAGTGGCGGTCAGTCGTTATCGCTGGTGACAGATCAGGTACGCGGCTTGACGGTTCCACAGTCATTCCCAAGCCACACCGCCCGGGTGTCCATGCTGCCCTGCTGCTGGACCCCGGAGGCATTGAAGGTGCCGTTGACCTTGGTCAGGAACTCCCGGTCGCTGAGGAAGGTGGCCTGGCCGTTGCCCTGGGCCTTGGGGCAACTGAACTGGAACTTCCAGACATTGCCATTGCGCTCGGTGATCTTCTGCGTGCACCCCGACTGCGGATCCTGCAGCGGAATGTCATTGGTCTTGACCTGCTCCGCAGTCAGGCACGAACGCACCCCCTTGCCCCCCACCGTGATGCCCTGCTTGGCCAGGGCACCCTCCATCATCGCCCGTTGCTCGGGCGGCAGGTTCTTCAACTGACCGAGCATGAACTCCATGTCCGGCAACGGTTTGCCATCGACCTGCATGTTGCTGGTGGTCAGTTCCCATAGACCGGGTTGCAGCATCTGCGCATGAACCAGCGGGCTGCCCAGCCCCAGTACCAGGGCGAGCAGTGGCAGACGAATCTTCATGGATGAAAGCTCCTCGAAATACCGGCTCTGGCCGGACTGAGCCGTTAGACGTCAAAATCGCCTGCGGGTTGCAGGCCACCCCTCGAACGTGGTCTGTTAGCAGCAGTGCTCTCGGCAAGCAGGATGCGTATGGATTTCCACAACCCCTACTTCTTCGGTTACTTGCTCGGCCTGATTCATCTGCTCGGCCTCATCGCCGCGCTGCATGCGGTATTCACCGTGCGCACTGCCCAGGGCGCGATCGCCTGGGCCATGTCGCTGCTGTTCATCCCCTACCTCACCCTCATCCCCTACCTGGTGTTCGGCGCCCGTTCCTTCTACGCCTATATCCAGGCGCGGCGCCAGGCCAACCAGGAAATGCACGTGGCCATGGCCAATCTGAACTGGCGGCCCTGGGTGGAGGAAGCGTTGACCGCCCGCGAGTCCGGCAGCTACGCCGCCCTGCGCGCCATGCCCAAGCTGGGGCGCATGCCGTGTCTGGCCAACAACGAGGTGAAGCTGCTGATCGATGGCGCCGCCACCTTCGAGGCGATCTTCTCGGCCATCCGCACCGCGCGCGACACCGTGCTGGTGCAGTTCTTCATCATCCATGACGACGCCCTCGGCCGGGAGTTGCAGCAACTGCTGCTGCGCAAGGCCGCCGAGGGCGTGCGGGTGTTCGTGCTGTACGACCGCGTCGGCAGCCATGCCCTGCCAGCCAGCTACAGCCAGGTACTGCGCGACGGCGGCGTACAGATCGAAGCGTTCGCCACCCGGCGCGGCTGGTTCAACCGCTTCCAGGTCAACTTTCGCAACCATCGCAAGATCGTCGTGGTCGATGGCCTGCTCGGGTTTCTCGGCGGCCATAACGTAGGGGACGAGTACCTCGGGGCGCACCCCAAGCTGTCACCGTGGCGCGACACCCATGTACAGATCGGCGGCCCGGTGCTGGCCTGCCTGCAGGAGTCTTTCGCCGAGGACTGGTACTGGGCTACGCGCCAGCTGCCGCCGCTGATCCTGCCCGACGTCTACCCGGAGAACGGCGTGCTGTGCCAGGCCTTGGCCAGCGGCCCGGCCGACCCGCAGGAAACCTGTGCGCTGTTCTTCCTCGAGGCGATTCACTCGGCCACCCGACGGGTATGGATCACCAGTCCCTATTTCATTCCCGACGAAGCCATCTTCGCCGCTCTGCGCCTGGCGGTGCTGCGGGGTGTCGACGTGCGCATCCTGATTCCGTCGCGCCCCGACCACCGCATCGTCTACGCCGCCTCCAGCCTGTTCGCCTTCGAGGCGGTGCGCGCCGGGGTGCGCATGTTCCGCTACCTGCCGGGCTTTTTGCACCAGAAGGTGGTGCTGGTGGACGATGAGGTCAGCGCCATCGGCAGCGCCAACCTCGACAACCGCTCGTTCCGGCTGAACTTCGAGATCACCCTGCTCACCGTGGACCGCGCTTTCGCCGACCAGGTCGAACGGATGCTGGAGAATGACTTCGAGCAGGCCCGGGAGATCACGGCGGAGGACAGCCGCGACACCCACCGCCTGCAACAGCTGGGGATGCGTATCGCACGGCTGATTTCACCGATCCTGTAACCCGGCGAGCCTTGTCGGCACGCCGGGCTAGCCGATCAGCGATAGAGGTCCTCACGGGTCCACGGCAGGTCGTGGTGGCCGTCGGCGTAGGGCTTCACCGCGAGAATCTGGTGCAGGTTGATCCAGCCCTTGGTGAAGGCGTAGGCGCAACCGGCCAGGTACAGGCGCCAGATACGCAAGGTCTTCTCCGGCACCAGCGCGGCGGCGCGGTGCAGCTGGTTCTCCAGGTTCTCGCTCCAGTGGTTGAGGGTCTTGGCGTAATGCAGGCGCAGGCTCTCGATATCGACCACCTCCAGGCCCGCCTCGCAGATCCGCGCCGTGATCATCGAGATATGCGGCAGCTCGCCGTGGGGGAACACATAACGGTCGATGAAGTCCCCCGCGCCACGGCCAACCGGACGACCATCGACGTGCTTGGCGGTGATGCCATGGTTCATCACCAGGCCACCTTCACGCACCGCGCCGAACAGCCGCTGGCAATACAGCTCGAGGTTGGCATGCCCGACGTGTTCGAACATGCCGACGCTGACCGCCTTGTCGAAGCGACCATCCTGGGGCAGGTCGCGGTAGTCGAGGATCCGCAGGTCGACCTTGTCGGCCAGGCCCTCCTCCTTGACCCGTTGGCGACCGAGCTTCAGCTGCTCCTTGCTCAGGGTGATGCCAAACACCTTGGCGCCGTACTCGCGGGCGGCGAATCGCGCCAGCCCGCCCCAACCGCAACCGACATCCAGCAGGTAGTCGCCGGCCTGCAGGCGCAGCTTGCGGCACAGGTGATCGAACTTGTCCTGCTGGGCCTGGGCCAGGGTGTTGTCCGGCTCCTTGAAGTAGGCGCAGGAATAGACCATGTCCGGGTCGAGCCATAGTTGGTAGAAATCGTTGGACAGGTCGTAGTGGTAGGAAATGGCTTCGGCGTCGGTGCGCTTGTCATGCGAGGTGCGCTCCGGCAAGAACTCGTCTTCATCCTTGAGCAAGGCTTCGCTGAGCTCGTCGCAGACCCGAATCACTTCGCCGATATCGCCTTCCAGCTCCAGCTTGCCCTCGACGAAGGCAGAGCCAAGCTCTTCCAGGTTCGGGTGGGTGAGCTGGGCGATCAGCTGGGGTTCCTTGACCAGGATGGTGACCTGCGGGCTTGGCCCCAGATCGAACTGGTTGCCGTCCCACAGCTTGACGCGCAAAGGTAAGTGCAGGCTCTGCAATGCGGGTGGAAGTTGCGCAAGCATTCATGACCCTCCCTTTCATTGATACGGGACGTCAGGCCTCAAGGTGTCGGACGTCACGGAATCAGGGTAGTTCATTCGTGCGAAGTTTCCGTTAATCGCGACCATAGTCTAGAACTATCTGGTTCGAGGCAGCGAACAGATTGTATACAATCTTCGTCGCTCAGACTAACCTTGTGGCCCTCTCGTTTCCTCACACTCTCGGAGTAACGAAACCCATGAAATCCTATGACGTGGTGATCATCGGCGGCGGCCCCGGCGGCTACAACGCAGCGATCCGTGCCGGCCAGCTGGGCCTGAGCGTGGCCTGTGTCGAGGGCCGCCCGACCCTGGGCGGCACCTGCCTGAACGTCGGCTGCATGCCGTCCAAGGCGCTGCTGCATGCGTCCGAGCTGTACGAGGCGGCCAGCGGCGAGGAATTTGCCCACCTGGGGATCGAGGTCAAGCCGACCCTCAACCTGGGCCAGATGATGAAGCAGAAAGACGAAAGTGTGACCGGCCTGACCAAGGGCATCGAGTACCTGTTCCGCAAGAACAAGGTCGACTGGGTCAAGGGCTGGGGCCGCCTGGACGGCGCCGGCAAGGTGCTGGTCAAGGCCGAGGACGGCAGCGAAACCACCCTGCAGGCCAAAGACATCGTCATCGCCACCGGTTCCGAACCCACGCCGCTGCCAGGCGTGACCATCGACAACCAGCGCATCATCGATTCCACCGGCGCCCTGTCGCTGCCCCAGGTACCCAAGCACCTGATCGTGATCGGCGCCGGGGTGATCGGCCTGGAGCTGGGTTCGGTATGGCGCCGCCTGGGTGCCGAAGTGACGGTGATCGAGTATCTGGACCGCATCTGCCCGGGCACCGACGAGGAAACCGCCAAGACCCTGCAGAAGGCCCTGGCCAAGCAAGGCATGACCTTCAAGCTTGGCAGCAAGGTGACCCAGGCCACATCCAGCGCCGACGGTGTCAGCCTGACCCTGGAGCCCGCCGCCGGTGGCAACGCCGAAACCCTGCAGGCCGACTACGTGCTGGTGGCCATCGGTCGCCGTCCTTATACCAAGGGCCTGAACCTGGAAAGCGTGGGGCTGGAAACCGACAAACGCGGCATGCTCGCCAACGACCATCACCGCAGCACGGTCCCGGGTATCTGGGTGATCGGCGACGTCACCTCCGGCCCGATGTTGGCGCACAAGGCCGAGGACGAAGCGGTGTCGTGCATCGAACGCATCGCCGGCAAGCCCCACGAGGTCAACTACAACCTGATCCCCGGCGTCATCTATACCCGCCCGGAACTGGCCAGTGTCGGCAAGACCGAGGAGCAGCTCAAGGCCGAAGGCCGTGCCTACAAGGTCGGCAAGTTTCCCTTCACCGCCAACAGCCGGGCCAAGATCAACCATGAGACCGAAGGCTTCGCCAAGGTTATCGCCGACGCCGTCACCGACGAGGTGCTGGGCGTGCATCTGGTTGGCCCGAGCGTGAGCGAGATGATTGGCGAGTTCTGCGTGGCCATGGAATTCTCGGCCTCGGCCGAGGACATCGCCCTCACCTGCCACCCACACCCGACCCGCTCCGAGGCCCTGCGCCAGGCGGCGATGAATGTGGATGGGAAAGCGATGCAGATCTGACGCAAAGCCTTGCGTTGAATCGTGTGGGCTTTAGCCGCGAGGCAAGCGACTCGGTGGATGGCACCGGCTTCGCCGGTGTTCGCGGCTAAAGCCGCTCCTACAGGTACTACGCCAACCTGTAGGAGCGGCCTTGTGTCGCGAAAGGGCCGCAAAGCGGCCCCGGCGATCTTTGCAACAACGCTGAGATCCCGGGGCTGCTTTGCAGCCCTTTCGCGACACAAGGCCGCTCCTACAAGTGCGCGACTTAGCCGTGGGCCAGTTGTTTATCCACACCCCCATGGAAGCGCGACGCCAGGAATGGCGTGATATCCAGCGGCAACGCCTCATTGTGGACAACCTTGTCCAGCAACACACCGGTAATCGCCGACGTGAGGATACCGGTACGGAAATGTCCACAGGCATTGAAATAGCCCTGCACATTATCCACAGGCCCTAGAATCGGCAATTCGTCCGGTGATCCCGGGCGCAGGCCGGCCCAGGTGCGCTTGAGGTTCACCTGCGCCAGCTGCGGCACGCAACGGATCGCGCCCTGCACCAGGCCGCTGATTTCCGGGAAGGTATTGCTGACATCAAAGCCCTTCTCTTCCGTGGTACTGCCGATCAGGATTTCGCCATTGTCCTTCTGCGCCATGTAGCAATCGCTGGTGGTGATGCAGCCGTCGAGCAGCTTGGGCAGGCGCTCGGTCAGCACGATCTGGCCCTTCACCGGCTTGACCGGAATGCTCTCCCCGGTCGCCCACTCGCTCAGTTCCGCGGCCCAGGCGCCAGCGGCATTGATCAAGGTGGCGCAATGGAACTCGCCGGCCTCAGCGGTGCGCACGCCCTTGATCCGCGAGCCTTCATGCAGCACGCCGGTGATGTTCACGTTCGGGTACAGGTCGACGCCGTTCTGCCGCGCCGCCTCCATGTAGGCATCGCCCAGGCGGAACGGGCTGACCTGATGATCGCAGAGAAACTCCAGCGCGCCATTGGCCTTGAGCGTCACCGCCGGCTCCGAAGCCCGCAGCGCGTCGCGGTCGAGCCAGCGTACCTGGTCGGCCAGGTGCGGGATCTGCTTGACGATGTGCTCGGCGTACAGCTGGTCTTCTTCATCCTGGATGATGTACTTGAGCCCGGTGCGTTCGAACTTGAAGTCCATGCCGTGGCGCTCGATCAGCTCCTGGTGCAGCTGTGGATAAAGCGCGTTGGACTGCAGGGCGAAGTCGAAGAAGCACTCCGGCAAGATGTGCGGGGTGCTCGAGTCGACCACCACCGCCGCGCCGTTGGCCTCACGCTTGTTGCGCGAGGACATCATGCGAAAGAAGATCACCCCGCAGCCCAACCCCACCGACTCGCCGATGGCCCACAGGCCGCCAGCCGAGGCGCGGGTGGCGTTGCCCGGGCGCTTGCAGTCGATCAGGGCGATCTTCAGGTTGTGCCGCTTGGACAGCTGGTAGGCACAGGAAGCGCCAATCACGCCGCCACCGGCAATGATGATGTCGTAATGCTTGTTCATGCTCAGGCCTCCGTGCCGAGTTGTTCGAATGCGGAAAACGGGATCGGGTCCACCGGGAAGCGCGGGCGCAGCCAGCCCACGTCCGGACGTCCGGTGGCGCTGCGCAGACGGTCGCTGCAGTAGCCGACGCACATGCGCCCCTGGCAGTCGCCCATACTTACCCGGGTGCGCATCTTCAGGCTGGCCATATCCTCGACGCCCTGCTCCAGGGCCAGGTCGATCTGGTCGCGGGTGACGTTTTCGCAACGACAGATGACCGTGTCGGCCTGAGGTAGCTGGATCTGCGCCGCGCCGCGCGCGGTGTAGCGTTCCACCCCGGAGCGGAAACGCTTGATCGCCGCCAGCTTGCCCAGGAAACGCTCACGGCGCTCGATCGCCTGCTCGGCATCGAGCTTGCCCATCTGCTGCAGCATCGACACCGCGGCGATACGCCCGGTGAGCATCGCCGCCTCGCCACCGCGAATACCGGCCATGTCGCCGGCCAGGTGGATGTTCGGCTGGCTGCTCTGCTGCCACACGTTGCACTCGGCGCGCAGGTAGCCGTCCTCGCTGAAACCATGGGCCAGGCCCAGTTGCTGGCTGAGCTGGGTCCGCGGAATGAAGCCGTAGCCAACCGCCAGGGTGCGCACCTGCTCGCGCTGGATGCGGGTCATGTCCGGCTGCCAGTCCTGGGTGTAGGGGGCGACCTGGACCTCCTGCAACTCGCCATCACCCGTGGCGCCCACCACGCCCCAGCCGTAATGCATGGGGATGCCGTTGAGCTTCATGTAGGCCAGCATGCTCAGGCCGTCGAGGAATAGCTGCGGCTTGTTCATCAACGCCAGGCTTTCCTTGGCGATACGGTTGAACGAGCAGGCCTCGTACACGCCGGCCACCTTGGCGCCGGCGGCGTGCAGCTGGCAGGCGACCAGCGGCAGCAACGGCCCGGTACCGGCAATCAGCGTGCTGCCCAGTGGCTTGACCACGCCACTCTTGATCTGCAGCTGCAAGCCGCCGAGCAGGATCACACCGGGCAAAGTCCAGCCGGGGAACGGCACGTTGCGCTCGTGGCATCCGGCGGCCAGCAGCAGGTGCGAGTAGTCGATCTCGTGCAGTTGCTCGTCACTGTCGAGCACCATCAACCGTTGATCGTCTCCGCCCACAACGCGATGGTTCAGACGCAGGTCGATGCGCTCGGCGCAGGCGGCGAAATCTTCATGCAGCCGGGTCAGGGCCTTGGTGTAGCGCGGCCCCAGGTAACCCAGGTCGACACCCGCGCGCAGCGGGCCGCGATAGACCACGCCGCCGGGGCGCGAGGCCTCGTCGAACAGCAGGCAATCCACGCCATGTTCAGCCAGCTCGATGGCGGCGCCCATGCCGGCCGAACCGCCACCGACGATCACAGGACGAAGGCTCATGGGTGGGCCTCCTCTTGCACGCGATTGACCTCGGTCTCGATACTCATGCCCGGCTTGACGATGGTCTGGCAGGCGCGACGCTTGGGACGACCATCGATCTGCACCAGGCAGCAGTGGCAGACGCCCATGCCGCAGAAGGCACCGCTGAGCTGGCCATGATCGTTGCGGGCAACCTGGCGCAGCCCGACGGCGTTCAAGACGGTCAGCACGGTCTCCCCTGGTGCGACAACCACTGGAAGACCGTTCAGATGAATCGTCAGGTCTTCACCCGACAGTGGCTGAATATCGAGTTTCCTTTCCAGCATCAGCATTACCTCGTCGTCCTTGTTGTTTAAACAGGATCGAGAAGGTAAGGCAGATTCCGACAGCAAAATATGACCTATGCCATGACAACCACACCACAGGTCTTGTCATTTGATGGACGGAGAGTCACGCAGATGGCTAATGCGCCATTTCTGGAACGAATTAGCCATGAAAAGTCACTCCGCGGTCATCACTGCGCTGATCTTACCGCTACGGTAAGCTTCGAAAATCTGCGCAAGGCTCGACCTCGCATCGCCCTTCGCAGTGAAGATTCCCCCACAACCGAGATTGGCCTCGGCGTAGTCGGGGTCGTCCATCAACACCCTGTGTGCCTTGGCAAGGTTCCAGAAAGGCACTCCGGCAAACAGATGGTGTGTCAGGTGATAGTTGTCGCCGTGCATACCGATGAACAGCCGTTCCAAGAGGTTCGGAAAACGGTTGCGCGTCAGCTTCACTTCATCCTTGTATACCCCGAACATGCCGAAGTGCTCGGAGATTTCGGAGAACCAGCCGATAACTTGAAACGCGGTGAAGTACGGCACGAGCCAGAACAACAGATAGCCCCACGGTCCGACCGAATACCAGTACACCGCCAGTATCACCGCGTGCACCAGAAGCAACTTGAGGCCTTGCACCGGCTTGGCCACGACATCGCCCGCGCGATTCTTCACCAGATAGACGAAGTACTGCGATGTGTTGGTCAGCGTGATGCTCCTGAGCAGATGGCGCAGGAGAAAATCCAGTCGGTCACTGGCGGCATACAGACCAGAGTCGATGTAGTACCTGTGATCGGGATCCGTGTGCTGGTCCCCCAGGTGATGGTGATGCATCTGCACGTGAGAACGGCGATACGCCTCATAGTTCTGGAAGATCGGGTAGGCAAGCAGATACTCACCGATGACCCGGCAGAGCACCTTGTTGTTCATCAAGGTCATATGCGCCGCTTCATGCAACAAGGAGGCGAGCGCCCGTTGACGTGAGCCGATCAGGAGTACGGTCAGGAGGTAGAAGTAGGGACTCTGCTGGCTCAGGTATACCGCAAGTCCGATCACTGCCAGATCGAGCGAAAGCGCAAGCGCCCAGTGCCAATTGTCCTTCTTGTACAAAGGACGCAAGCGCTCCTTGATCTCGGTCGACGGTTTGAATCTGTTCACATCGTTCATCGAAAGTCCCTGTTCGTAAGTCGAGGCGATGGAAGGCCTCCAGCACTTGGCGCAGGTCTGGCCAAGGTGCCGTCGTGGCCGCTTGGGTCTAATGCATGTTTCGCAGCAGGCGCATGAACTGTTCGGCTTGTGAAACGGTGCTGCCGTGTCCCAGCGAGACCCGCACAAACCGCTCACCCCGGCCGTTCATGAAGTAGGGCGTATGTGAGGCGTGGCCTGCCCAACAGTTGATGCCATTGGCGCGAAGCCTGGCGACGGCTTCCGCTGCGGGCATTGCGTCATGGAAGAACGAAACGATTGCGCGTTGCCGCACGCCTGGAAGGATCAATTGCAGATGCGCATCACCCTTGAGTTCCTCCACCAGGAATCGGTAAGCCGCACAATCATCGACATAACCGCCCCTCAGGCGATCCTGCACAGCGATGTTCAGGCCCATGAGCGCGGCACTGTTTCGCTCTGCGTACTCAAAGCAACGGGCATCTTCCTGATCCAGGCGCACACCATCGGCCATGGTGAAGGTCGCCCGGTGCAAATCGGTGAATCTCGGCGCGGCAACGGCACGGAATGCTTTGGACAAATAGGCAAATCCGGTGCCTCTGGGGCCACAGAGAAACTTGCGCCCGGCCGCCGTCAGCACATCGCAACCGATGCTTTTGACATCGATCGGCAACATACCCACCGATTGACAGGCGTCGAGGAAAAACACACATGGGTGCCCCTGCAACAGCGTGCCTATGCTCTCCACGTCATTGACGATGCCGCAGCAGGAAGGTACATGAACGATCGAGACAAGCTTGACGTCTTCTCGTAGATGTTCAGCCAGCCACGTCAGGTCGAGATCGCCATTTCCCAGCAACGGAATGACTTCGACCACCACACCATGGCGCTGGCGCAATCGATCCAGTGCGATCAGGTTGCCCGCATACTCATAAGGCGTCACCAGCACACGGTCGCCGCCTTTCCAATCCAGGGCATCGAGCGCCGTCACCCAGGCCTTGGTCGCACTGTCGAACAGGGCGATGTCCGCCGGTCGTGCCCCGATGAGGCGTGCGACGTTGGCGTAGATCTGGTGCTCCAGCACTGCCGAACCGGCCAGTTCGGCCTCATAGGCGCCATGCTCACGCTCACTTTGCAGGAAGGTCTGCATCACCTCCAATGCCTGCGCCGACATCACACCCGCGCCAGCGGTATTAAAGTGAATCATCTTTACCGTCCTTGGCCTTGCAACCCATGTAGTAGAACCCTGTGGCCAGCACCACGCACAGGCACAACACATAGAACATGACCTGTGGCTGATACATCGAAAGTGCCAACCCACAAAGCATCGGCCCCAAGGCCGCGCCGAGGTTCGACAGGTTCTGTGCGCCGTAGTAGATGCCTCGCAGATGTGCGGGTGCGATGAAGTCGATGAACAGGTACTCGGTGGGAATGATGATGATTTCACCAATGGTGAACACGATCATCGCGATGACCCAGAACGGCACCTGGCCTGCCTGGCTGAAGCCGATCAGCCCCACCAGGAAGAACAGCATGCCCAGGCACAGCATGCGGAACAGGTTGTTCTGGTTGATCCGCGACCCCACCAGGTACTGCAGACCAATGACCACGCAGGCGTTGGTGGTTACCAGATAGTTGATGGTCTGGTAGGTGTGCTCCGGCGTACTGATCACCAGCAGGTACTGGGACAGATAAGCTGAGAACTGGCCGAATACGACGACGCTGAGCAGCCCGCCCAAGGTAAAGCACACCAGCCGACAGTCCTTGAGCAGATACCCCATTACCTCGAGGAATCCTGTCTGTGGTGGAGCATCGCAAGCCGCTTTGTCCACCTTGGTTCCGAACAAGGCATACAGCAGAACGAAACCCGCCCCGACCCAACCCGCAGCCGCGAATGGCAATCCAGGCCCCGCCTTGGCCAGTAGAACCCCCAGGAATGGCCCCGCGGCAAATCCGATGTTGGTAAGTGTGTACTTGACCGAGAACACCGCTCCCCTTCTTTGCACGGCAACCAACGTGCCGATGCCCGCCTTGATAGCGATATCAATGACCGCATAGGCAAGGTTGACCACCACGATTGCCAGAATGAACAGCGCTAGCGAGTGGGTATGGAAGGCGGCGCCAAACGCCAGGGCAAACAGACTTCCGGCTACCACCAGGACCCGATGGTTGGAAAATCGGTCGACCAGGAACCCTCCATATAGGCTGAGCACGGAGCTCGCCATCAGTGCCCCGCCCAACGCCAGTCCGACATCGGCGACGCCAAGACCGAACCGCTGCGCGCAGTAGATCACCAGATAGGGCAGCGTCATTGCCCGCGCAAGTGTCAGGATGAAAGTGGCCGACAACATGACCATTACCGGTCTGGTGTACACCCTGCCCTCAGCCAGCCTGAGTTCGGCCGTCCCCGGTTTCATGCCAGCATGCCCTGGTAGATCGCCGACTCGGCCTCGCGCAACAACTGGATGCTGTCCTGAATGGAAGAACGATCCTTGTCCAGAATGAACACATGCCCGGGAGAGTTCTCCAACGAGTTGGTCTCGCTGAGCACGCCCTCATGCTGGATCTTGATGCTGTGCAACCCAGGAATGTGCTTCCACACGGCGACATCGGGATGTCGCTTGATGCCTCCACCGGTACGTGCAATGAGGAAAACGCAACTGGAATGGAAGAACAGCTTCTTTCGGGGCTTGGCCCGGTAGTCCAGAAAACCTTGTGGATTGACCAGCGACTCCACCCACAGATTGAGCTGATTATGTCCCAAAGCCCGGGTATAGGCTGAAAGGTCGATCCCTCCGGGCATCCGGGCGGCGGTCTCGAGCAGTACCGGCTGATCATTGACGATCATCAGTTCGCTGTGTCCGACCCCTTGCTTGATACCCAAGGCATCCAGGACCGAAAAGACATACTCGGACAACCGGCTGTACACATCATGATTGTCCACGGGACACATCAATTGGTTGTAGTCATGCACCGGCGCGGCACCGATACGGGTGCGGTAGACCCGAATGATTTCACTGACGAAGTGCTGACCGTCCACACTGACGGTGTTGACACAATATTCGATATCAACATCGCGCCCCTTGTCCGCCTTCAGCTCTGAATGAAAATCGGCGTTATCCAGGTATTGCTGGACCAGGACCTGCTCATTCTGCGCGAGAAAAATGTTGCGACTGCCCTTGATGGTTGCGAAGGCATGTTCAACCTCGGCGGCATCGGTACAGATATGGATGTTATCGGAGCCCGCACTGCTGATTGGCTTCAAGACGACCGGGAAAAGATCCTGCTCATCGATCCATGTCTGGATTTCGCCCAGGTCCGCCGAGCGAAAATGCTTGATCGAACGAACGCCCGCGCGTTTCAGCGCCTCGTGCATTTCATATTTGTTTCGCCAGCGTACAGCGTGTGCCGGGTCGTTGTGACGTGCGACATTTAAATGCGCGGCCAGGTGAGCCGCCAGTTCAACGCCGAACTCGCAACCGGCCAGGACAAATTGAACGGTGTACTGACTCAGCGCCTCTTCGAGTGACGCGTCGCCGTGATAATGCAAGTCAGCGATAAAATCAGCCGGTCGAAACCACGACTCGTAGAACGCATTGACATTGTCCGTCGAGCGAACATGAATGCATTCGTAACCTCGGGAGAGGAAAGCCGGTGCAATCAGGCTACCGATAGAGTACGCATCCACCACCAGGACCACATTCTTCTTGTAGATCATTTGACGGCCTCCGTGGCATGGGCAAGATCACGCACCAATGATTTGATCAGCTGCGCAGCCTTGATGACCTGCGCACGATCGATATTGATATGCGGGACAAGACGAATCTCTTTGTCGTTGTAGGGAAGCCCGCCCACACCTTGCTCCCTGAGCCGTTCGGCAAATTGCATCGGTGTAACGCCAAGACGGGAAATATCCAGGGTCACCATGTTGGTGCCTTTGTAGCCGGAGCGCGCCTCCTCCATGGTACTGAGCTGTTCATGCAGCAGCGCCGCGTGCTCATGGTCCTCGGCCAGGCGCTCGATGTTGTTGCGCATGGCATACAGTCCCGCGGCCGCCATCATGCCGGCCTGGTGCTGGTCACCACCAAACCATTTGCGGTACTTCCTGACTTGCTGGATGAGCTCGCGCGATCCCATCATGATCGAGCCGACCGGCGCTCCAAGCCCCTTGGACAGACACATGGACAGCAGGTCGGCGTTGTCGGTGTAGGACGTCACGTCGATACCAGTCGCAATGGAGGCATGCAGAATGCGTGCGCCATCCAGGTAGCGGTAGGCTTCGATTTGCTTGGCATAGGAGAACACGCGATTCATCTGTTCAAGCGGAAATACAGCGCCCCCCTTGCAACCCAACGTATTTTCCACAACAA
Source organism: Pseudomonas mosselii (assembly GCF_003205295.1). Classification (GTDB taxonomy): domain Bacteria; phylum Pseudomonadota; class Gammaproteobacteria; order Pseudomonadales; family Pseudomonadaceae; genus Aquipseudomonas; species Aquipseudomonas mosselii_B. The sequence continues at coordinate 151,511 of NZ_QJRP01000006.1, read as the reverse complement.
CGACTCGCGGCATTGCATAGTTCTGGTTCCAACGGCACTTGGATGCGTACAGGCGCTCCAGATCGGCAACGTCGAACAGGCCATCGTCATGACGGGTCAGGGAAAAGTTCACACCTGAAAATGCCGACGTCGAAGCCGCTTCATAAAAATTAATATGGTAGGAGGCGTCCAGGAAAATTTCATCGCCTGGCCGGGTCATGGCCTTGATTGCCAGTTGGTTGCTCAACGTGCCCCCGGTGGTGAACAGCGCGGCTTCCTTCTGGAAATAGTGCGCACAATATTCTTCCAGGGCACGGACACTTGGATCTTCGCCGAAACAATCGTCACCGACCTCGGCCTCGTAAATTGCCTTACGCATGCCCTCCGTGGGCTTTGTCACAGTATCACTTCTGAGGTCAATGAACATGTCGACTTCCTTTTTATCATGTGCAAGGCATGCTTTTCACACGGTAAACCGCGTGATGCATTCACGTGTATTAATAGAGACTTAGCCAATTACCGAAAATGACAGAATGAGGTATGAGCAATTATCGATACCTCTCACTTTCAATGCATTCGGCTATCAAGACAGATCATTCGTTTGATCAACAAATGACAAGGTCGATTAGTATCCAGCCCCAAATACAACACGGGATGGATCGCTGAAATCGGCCAGCGCCCCCAGCATTTCCTGAGGCGATTCCGCCAGGCGATGCAGGAAGTGCAAATACCAGCTACCACCGTACACGGCATAGATGCGACAAGGCAGACCCGCCTCCTTGGCCTGGCGCATCAAGGCTGGTTGCACGCCATGCAGCATTTCCAGTTCCAGACTCGCAGAACCACGAGGCTCTGCCAGGATACGGGGAATCAAGGCTGGATCCTGGGTCGCGCAACTAACAGGTACACCCGCGTCAAGTATCGTGCGCAACATCTGCAAATAACGTTGATCAAGCGCCTCGCCACGTGGCAATGCGACTTCTTGGGGTTCGTTGTAAACTCCCTTGACCAACCTGACCTTGCGCCCATGGCCAAGAACCTTCGGCAGGTCATCGAGCGTGCGATGCAGGTAGGCCTGGAGGGTCACGCCAACGTTTGCGTATTCAGGCGCCAGTTCCCCGTAGACCTCGAGGATCCGGTCCACAGAGGCGGCATGCTCCATGCTGATCATGACGGGAATGTCATGCTCGGCGGCAGCGGAAATGATCGTGGCAGCGTTCCTGTAGGCGGTATCCTGTGACAAGGCCAGGCCGACAGCGCTCAGGTCGAAGCTCAGTTGGGGCTTGAGACCGGCCCCGACGAATGGCTTGATGGAGGCCAGATACTCATCGACGAAGCGCTGGACGACAACAGGGTCGGCGTTCTCCTCTCCCACGTATTCAACGCTCAACGCATAGCCTTTGCCCGCGAGTAGCTGAAGTTTTGGAAGCAGTTCTTCGCGATCGGCGCCGAGGAAGTAACGCTTGGCGGCAGGCTCGAACAATTTGAAGAACAAGGAGTTTTCATTGAAAGCCTCCCTGCACACCTTATTCATCGCAAGTTTCTTGAGGGCAGCGGCGGCTAGCGTACACGTTTCCTGGGAAACCATCAGTCTCTCTCCTTGAGCAGCGCAACGGCGTACGTCTCTGTACAGCCTCTGGACAATATCCGAAAACGGACAAGGCAATCAGCGGCCAAATCCTAAGTAGCCTTTGTTTATTTTGTCCAGCATGGGTACGCAAAGGCAGATCACCGTCAAACCGTACAAATAGATGTTTACCGTTTTACGACACGGTAGCACCCACTTGTCGGTTAGCGACAGCAGAGCACAGGCAATCGAATGTACTTGTCAATGCACAGGCTATCAAAGCGCCATCAAACACCTAAAAAGCAGGACCAGGTAAAAAATCAAACTATTTCAGAACGTTATGATTTTTGCAGAACCTGCAGTGGAAAGTACTAAATACGCCGAGCGTGGCACGAGGCGCAGGGTAGCCATCGTTTGAGGGGTCGTTTTCTTCACATTATGTATCGCCGTCGCACCCGGAACACGCGTTTAAACTATTCAAACGAGTGTTATAAATGTGCTCGAATCTGTCAGGATCGCCATCTATTTAATTAAATTGGCAATATTGAAAATTGAGGTTTGAACAGCGCATGAACGCGCTCGGGAGGAAGGAAGGCCTGGCATGAACGCTCACCAGGCCTTTACATCAACAGCTCAACTATAAATATTGCGGCGTGAGCTATATTGCGTCAGGTCAAGCCCACCACAAGCGTCATTCCACAGTGACGGATTTGGCGAGGTTACGTGGTTGATCGACATCCGTACCCTTGAGTACCGCCACGTAGTAAGACAATAGCTGCAGCGGGACGGTGTAGAGGATCGGCGCCAGCGCATCATTGATGTGCGGCACGTTGATCACATGAATGCCTTCACCATTACTCATGCCCACCTGCTCGTCGGCAAACACCACCAGTTCCCCACCACGGGCGCGGACTTCCTGCAGGTTCGACTTGAGCTTCTCCAGCAGTTCGTTGTTCGGCGCCACGGTCACAACCGGCATGTCGCTGTCCACCAGCGCCAGCGGGCCATGCTTGAGTTCACCGGCCGGGTAGGCTTCGGCGTGGATGTAGGAGATTTCCTTGAGCTTGAGCGCACCTTCCATCGCCACCGGGTACTGGGCACCGCGGCCGAGGAACAGGGTGTGGTGCTTGTCGGCGAACAGCTCGGCGATCTTCTCGACCACGCCATCCATTGCCAGCGCCTCGCTCAGGCGGGCCGGCAGTCGGCGCAGTTCGTCTACCAGCTCGGCTTCGACACCAGCCTCCAAGGTACCGCGCACCTGGCCAAGGGCCAGGGTCAGCAGCATCAGCGATACCAACTGGGTGGTGAAGGCCTTGGTCGAGGCGACGCCAATCTCCGGCCCGGCCAGGGTCAGCAGGGTCAGGTCGGATTCACGCACCAGCGAGCTGATGCCCTTGTTGCAGATCGCCAGGCTGCCGAGGAAACCCAGCTCCTTGGCATTGCGCAGGGCCGCCAGGGTGTCGGCGGTCTCGCCGGACTGCGAGATGGAGACGAACAGGGTGTCGGGCTGCACCACCACCTTGCGGTAGCGGAACTCGCTGGCCACTTCCACCTGGCAAGGGATGCCGGCCAGGCTTTCCAGCCAGTAGCGGGCGACCATGCCGGCGTGGTAGCTGGTGCCGCAGGCGACGATCTGCACGTTGCGCACCTTGGCAAACAGTTCGCCAGCCTGTGGGCCGAACGCCTGGACCATTACGTGGTCCTTGCCCAGGCGCCCTTCCAGGGTACGCTGCACCACGGTGGGCTGCTCGTGAATTTCCTTTAGCATGAAGTGGCGGTAGTTACCCTTCTCGGCGGCTTCGGCGCCTTCGTGGTACTGCACCGTCTCGCGCTGCACCGGATGACCGGCCTGATCCCAGATCTGAACCTGGTCACGGCGGATCTCGGCAATGTCGCCTTCCTCCAGGTACATGAAGCGGTCGGTAACTTGGCGCAGGGCCAGTTGGTCCGAGGCCAGGAAGTTCTCGCCATGGCCCAGGCCGATCACCAGCGGGCTGCCGCTGCGTGCAGCGACCAGCCGGTCCGGCTGGCTGGCGCTGATCACCGCCAGGCCGTAAGCGCCGTGCAGCCGCTTGACCGCAGCCTTGAGCGCCTCGGTCAGGTCGGGAATGTCCTTGAGCAGGTGGTGGATAAGATGGACGATCACTTCGGTGTCAGTCTGCGAGACGAAGACATAGCCAATGCCCTTTAGCTCTTCACGCAGCTCTTCATGGTTCTCGATGATGCCGTTGTGAACCACCGCCACTTCATGGCCGGAAAAGTGCGGGTGAGCATTATGCTCGGTTGGCGCACCATGGGTCGCCCAGCGGGTATGGGCAATGCCCAGCTGCCCAGCCAGGGGATCGGCGGCAACCGCCGTCTCCAGCTCGCTGACCTTACCGATGCGACGGCGACGCTGCAGCTCGCCCTGCTGGGTGAAGACCGCAAGGCCGGCGCTGTCATAACCACGGTATTCCAGGCGCTTGAGGCCCTCGATGAGGATGGCTGTGATATTGCGCTCGGCAACGGCACCAACGATTCCACACATAAGATGTTGCTCCTAGCTGATAGCGGCGCAGATAAGGGTGATGCCGCGGGCTTGAATCCGGTCGCGTGCCTCGGCGGGCAGGCGATCATCAGTAATCAGGGTGTTGACGCTGCCCCAGGGCAGCTCGAGGTTGGGGATCTTGCGGCCGACCTTGTCCGACTCGACCATGACGATCACCTCGCGTGCCACCTCGGCCATGACCCGGCTCAACCCCAGCAGCTCATTGAAGGTGGTGGTACCACGCTCCAGGTCGATGCCGTCGGCACCGATGAACAGCTGGTCGAAGTCGTATGAGCGTAGTACCTGCTCGGCCACCTGGCCCTGGAAGGACTCAGAGTGTGGGTCCCAGGTGCCACCGGTCATCAGTAGCACAGGCTCATGCTCCTGCTCGCTGATGGCGCGGGCCACGTTGAGCGAGTTGGTCATCACCACCAGGCCTGGCTGGCGCCCGAGCTGCGGGATCATCGCCGCCGTGGTGCTACCGCTGTCGATGATGATGCGCGCATGCTCGCGGATGCGTCCGACCGCCGCCCGGGCGATGGCCTGCTTGTACAGGGACACCGGCTGGACTGTGTCGCCCAGCAGTTCCTGGGGCATGGTCACCGCGCCACCGTAACGGCGAAGCAGCAAGCCGTTGGCCTCCAGGGCGGCGAGGTCCTTGCGGATGGTCACTTCGGAGGTTTCGAAACGCTTGGCCAGGGCGTCGACGCTCACCTCGCCTTGCTCGTTGAGCAGAGTCAGGATGTTGTGGCGGCGCTGGGGGGTGTTTCGTTTCGACATGTCAGTTTAAGTTTCGATTCGAAAGATAAGTGTTGCAATCAAAACCTAAGATGGAGGATTCGTCAAGTTTCTCTCTGCACTGGCGCGGTCCCTGTAGGAGCGGCCTTGTGTCGCGAAAGGGCCGCATAGCGGCCCCGGCAATATCAGCTTGATGCGCAGATCTGGGGGCGCTTCGCACCCCTTTCGCGACACAAGGCCGCTCCTACAGGGGACCGCGATACGGCACCCAATAAAAAGCCGGCTTATTCACATAAGCCGGCTTTCGATCGAAACTGCTGTGGATAACTCAGCTCTTCTTGATCTTCTCCGGCCGCTTCCAGCCTTCGATGTTGCGCTGGCGTGCACGGGCCACGCCCAACTGCCCGGCTTCAACCGTCTGGGTGATGGTCGAGCCCGCCGCAGTAGTGGCCCCCGCCTGGATTTCCACTGGTGCCACCAACGAATTGTTGGAGCCGATGAACACGTCCTCACCCATCACGGTGCGGAACTTGTTGGCGCCGTCGTAGTTGCAGGTGATGGTGCCGGCACCGATATTGGTACGAGCACCGATCTCGGCATCGCCCAGGTAGGTCAGGTGACCAGCCTTGGCGCCCTCGCCCAGATGCGCGTTCTTCAGCTCGACGAAGTTACCCACATGGGCGCGGGCTTCCAGGACGCTACCCGGACGCAGACGAGCGAACGGACCGGCATCGCTGCCCTCGCCCAGCACCGCGCCTTCAAGATGGCTGTTGGCCTTGACCACCACGCCCTTGCGCAGGGTGCTGTCCTTGATCACGCAGTTGGGGCCGATCTGCACGTCGTCCTCGATCACCACCTTGCCTTCGAGAATGACGTTGATGTCGATCAGCACGTCGCGACCGACCGTCACCTCGCCACGCACATCGAAGCGCGCCGGATCACGCAGCGTGACGCCCTGGGCCATCAGGCGGCGACCTTCACGCAGTTGGTAGTGACGCTCGAGCTCCGCCAGCTGGCGACGGTCGTTGGCGCCCTGCACTTCCATGGGGTCATGGGGCTGCTCGGTGGCGACCACCAGGCCATCGGCCACGGCCATGGCGATCACGTCGGTGAGATAGTACTCCCCCTGGACGTTATTGTTGGACAGCCGGCCCATCCAGTCGGCCAGGCGTGCGGCAGGCATGGCGAGGATGCCAGTGTTGCCTTCCTTGATTGTCTTCTGCGCTTCGCTGGCGTCCTTGTGCTCGACGATCGCGGTCACATTGTCCGCCGCGTCACGCACGATGCGACCGTAGCCAGTCGGGTCCTGCAAGGTCACGGTGAGCAGCCCCAGTTGCTGCTCGCTGACTTTGGCCAGCAGGCGCTGCAAGGTTTCCACCTCGATCAGCGGCACATCACCGTAAAGCACCAACACGGTGTCGGCAGTGATCGCCGGCAACGCCTGGGCTACCGCATGGCCGGTACCCAGTTGCCTGTCCTGCATGACGAAATTGAGATCGTCGGCGGCCAGGCGCTCACGCACCAGCTCCGCGCCATGGCCGATAACCACATGAATGCCTTTGGGCTGCAACTGGCGTGCGCTGTGGATAACGTGGCCGAGCATGGAGTTTCCGGCGACCGGGTGCAGGACCTTCGGCAGCGCGGAACGCATGCGGGTACCTTGGCCTGCGGCAAGAATGACGATATCGAGAGACATTGACTGGCTACCAATCCTGGGCGGTCTGGGACATGACCAAAGGGAATTTCAGAAAAAGAAAAAGGGTAGCCGAGGCTACCCTTTAACTCAATCGCAACGGCAGTAAGCGGCCAAGGCCGGATTACTTACCTTTGCGCAATTGCTGGACAGTACGCAGCTGAGCTGCAGCCTCGGCCAGACGTGCGGCAGCAGCACCGTAGTCGAAGTCCGAGCTTTTCGCGTTCAGCGCGTTCTCAGCAGCCTTGAGGGCTTCCTGAGCCTGAGCTTCGTCCAGGTCGGCAGCGCGCTGCACGGTGTCGGCAAGAACCTTGACCATGTTCGGCTGCACTTCGAGGAAGCCACCGGAGATGTAGAACACCTCACGATCGCCACCTTGCTTGGTCAGCGTGATCGGACCAGGCTTGAGATTGGTGATCAGCGGCGCGTGGCCCGGAGCGATACCAAGATCACCCAGGTTACCGTGCGCGACTACCATCTCGACCAGGCCGGAGAAGATCTCTCCTTCCGCGCTGACGATATCGCAATGGACTGTCATAGCCATCTGCTTGCCTCAACCTGATTAGCGCCCCTTGCGGGGCGCCGGGATTACAGTTTCTTGGCTTTCTCGATCGCTTCGTCGATGCTGCCGACCATGTAGAACGCTTGTTCTGGCAGGTGGTCGTAGTCACCTTTGAGGATGCCGCTGAAGCCAGCGATGGTGTCCTTGAGCGAAACGTACTTGCCTGGCGAGCCGGTGAAGACTTCGGCCACGAAGAACGGCTGCGACAGGAAGCGCTGGATCTTACGAGCGCGGGCAACCAGTTGCTTGTCGGCTTCGGACAGTTCGTCCATACCCAGGATCGCGATGATGTCCTTCAGCTCTTTGTAGCGCTGCAGAACATACTGAACGCCACGAGCGGTCTCGTAGTGCTCGGTGCCGATCACGTTCGGGTCCAGCTGGCGCGAAGTCGAGTCCAGTGGGTCGACCGCTGGGTAGATACCCAGGGAAGCGATGTCACGGGACAGAACGACGGTGGCGTCCAAGTGGGCGAAGGTGGTCGCTGGCGACGGGTCGGTCAGGTCGTCCGCAGGTACGTATACGGCCTGTACGGAGGTGATCGAACCTTCCTTGGTCGAAGTGATACGCTCTTGCAGAACGCCCATCTCTTCGGCCAGGGTCGGCTGGTAACCTACTGCCGAAGGCATACGGCCCAGCAGTGCGGATACTTCGGTACCGGCCAGGGTGTAACGATAGATGTTGTCGACGAACAGCAGAACGTCGTTACCTTCGTCACGGAACTTCTCAGCCATGGTCAGGCCGGTCAGCGCTACGCGCAGACGGTTTCCTGGTGGCTCGTTCATCTGACCGTAGACCAGCGCTACCTTGTCGAGAACGTTGGAGTCCTTCATCTCGTGGTAGAAGTCGTTACCCTCACGAGTACGCTCACCCACACCAGCGAACACGGAGTAACCGCTGTGTTCCATGGCGATGTTACGGATCAGTTCCATCATGTTAACGGTCTTGCCGACGCCGGCACCACCGAACAGACCAACCTTACCGCCCTTGGCGAACGGGCAGACCAGGTCGATAACCTTGATGCCGGTTTCCAGCAGGTCGTTGCCGCCCGCCTGGTCAGAGAACGAAGGCGCTGGCTGGTGGATACCGCGACGCTCTTCTTCGCCGATTGGACCGGCTTCGTCGATCGGGTTGCCCAGGACGTCCATGATACGGCCCAGGGTTGCCTTGCCGACAGGTACCGAGATGGCAGCCTTGGTGTCGACGACATCCAGACCGCGCTTCAGACCTTCGGTCGAGCCCATCGCAATGGTACGAACCACGCCGTCGCCCAGCTGCTGCTGAACTTCCAGGGTGGTTTCCGCGCCTTGTACTTTCAGCGCGTTGTAAACACTCGGCACGGCATCACGTGGGAATTCCACGTCGATGACGGCGCCGATGATTTGAACGATACGTCCGCTACTCATAGCTGGATCCTCTGAATTTTTGAACCGTTAAACCGCGGCAGCGCCGCCGACGATTTCCGAGATCTCCTGGGTGATCGCAGCCTGACGCGCCTTGTTGTAGATCAACTGAAGCTCTTTGATCAAATCACCGGCGTTGTCTGTGGCGTTCTTCATGGCGATCATCCGGGCCGCTTGTTCAGCAGCGTTGTTCTCGACCACCGCCTGGTAGACCTGCGACTCCACGTAACGCACCATCAAGCCGTCCAGCAGCTCTTTTGCGTCGGGTTCGTACAGGTAGTCCCAGTGGTGCTTGAGTTCCTGATCCGGGGTTGCCACCAACGGTACCAACTGCTCTACCGTCGGTTTTTGGGTCATGGTGTTGATGAACTTGTTCGAAACCACCGAGAGGCGATCAATGCGGCCGTCCAGGTAGGCGTCCAGCATCACCTTGACGGAGCCGATCAGATCATTGATCGATGGCTCTTCGCCCAGGTGGCTGATCGCAGCTACGACGTTGCCGCCAAAGATGCGGAAGAAAGTCGCACCCTTGCTGCCGATCACGCACAGGTCGATTTCAACGCCCTGTTCGCGGTTTTCGTTCATGTCCTTGACCAGGGCCTTGAACAGGTTGGTATTCAAGCCACCGCACAGACCACGGTCACTGCTCACCACGATATAACCAGCGCGCTTTACTGGGCGCTCGATCATGAACGGGTGACGGTATTCCGGGTTGGCGTTGGCCAGATGACCGATCACCTGGCGGATACGCTCCGCGTAAGGACGGCTAGCAGCCATGCGCATTTGTGCCTTGCGCATCTTGCTGACCGCCACTTTCTCCATGGCGCTGGTAATTTTTTGCGTGCTTTTGATGCTCGCAATCTTACTGCGAATCTCTTTTGCGCCTGCCATGTATCACCTATCAGGTTAGCAAGCGGGGGCCGGAGCCCCCGCTGCGGCTTACCAGGTCTGGGTGGCCTTGAACTTCTCGATACCGGCTTTCATGCCAGCGTCGATTTCGTCGTTGAAGTCACCCTTCACGTTGATCTTCGCCATCAGTTCGGCGTGATCACGGTTGAAGTAGGCGATCAGCGCTTGCTCGAAGCTGCCAACCTTGGAGACTTCTACGTCGGTCAGGAAACCACGCTCAGCGGCGTACAGCGACAGGGCCATGTCGGCGATCGACATTGGCGCGTACTGCTTCTGCTTCATCAGCTCGGTAACGCGCTGACCATGCTCCAGCTGCTTGCGGGTAGCCTCGTCCAGGTCCGAAGCGAACTGGGCGAAGGCCGCCAGTTCACGGTACTGGGCCAGGGCGGTACGAATACCACCGGACAGCTTCTTGATGATCTTGGTCTGGGCGGCACCACCAACACGGGATACCGACACACCGGCGTTAACGGCAGGACGGATGCCTGCGTTGAACATGGCCGATTCCAGGAAGATCTGACCGTCGGTGATCGAGATCACGTTGGTCGGAACGAACGCGGAAACGTCGCCAGCCTGGGTTTCGATGATCGGCAGAGCGGTCAGCGAGCCAGTCTTGCCGGTTACGGCACCGTTGGTGAACTTCTCGACGTACTCTTCAGAAACGCGCGATGCACGCTCCAGCAGACGGGAGTGGAGATAGAACACGTCGCCTGGGTACGCTTCACGTCCTGGTGGACGGCGCAGCAGCAGGGAGATCTGACGGTAGGCAACGGCCTGCTTGGACAGGTCATCGTAAACGATCAGGGCGTCTTCACCGCGGTCACGGAAGAACTCGCCCATGGTGCAGCCGGCGTAAGGCGCCAGGAACTGCAGTGCGGCGGATTCCGAGGCGCTGGCAACGACCACGATGGTGTTGGCCAGGGCGCCAGCTTCTTCCAGCTTGCGAACGATGTTGGCAACGGTGGAACGCTTCTGGCCGACTGCAACATAAACACAGAAAATACCGGAGTCTTTCTGGTTGATGATGGCGTCGATGGCCATGGCGGTCTTGCCGATCTGACGGTCACCGATGATCAGCTCGCGCTGGCCACGGCCGACAGGGATCATGGCGTCGACGGACTTGTAGCCAGTCTGTACAGGCTGGTCTACCGACTTACGCCAGATCACGCCTGGAGCTACTTTCTCGACCGCGTCGGTCTGGGTGTTGCCCAGAGGACCTTTGCCGTCGATCGGGTTACCCAGTGCGTCGACGACGCGACCCAGCAGTTCCTTACCAACCGGAACTTCCAGGATGCGGCCGGTGCACTTGGCGCTCATGCCTTCGGCGAGGGTGTCATAGGCACCCAGGATCACTGCACCTACGGAGTCTTGCTCCAGGTTCAGGGCCATGCCGAATACGCTGCCAGGGAACTCGATCATTTCGCCGTACATGACGTCGGCCAGACCGTGGATCCGCACGATGCCGTCGGAAACCGAAACGACGGTACCTTCGTTACGGGCTTGGGAGCCGACATCGAGGTTGTCGATGCGGCCCTTGATGATTTCACTAATTTCGGAAGGATTGAGTTGCTGCATTGCTCTGCTGCCCCTTCAAACTCAAGATTTCAAGGCTTCGGCCAGTTTCGCGATTTTCCCGCGAACCGAACCGTCGATTACCAGGTCGCCAGCGCGGATGACGACGCCGCCGATCAGGCTGGCATCCTCCGACGCGTGCAGGCGCACTTCCTGGCCTAACCGTGCACTGAGAACCTTGGCGAGTTTGTCTTGCTGTTCTTGGTTCAACGCAAAAGCACTGGTGACTTCCACGTCCACGGACTTCTCTTGCTCGGCCTTGTACAGGTCGAACAGAGTCGAAATCTCCGGCAGAAGCAGGAGACGTTCGTTTTCCGCGGCAACATGAATGAAATTCTGTGCCTTGGCGTCAAACTTGTCACCGCACACTTCAATGAATGCGGCGGCCTTTTCTGCGCTAGTCAGTTGCGGGGCCTTGAGCAGGCGCTGCATGGTGTCGTCTTGCGACACCGCAGCAGCCAGGCCGAGCATGGCTGACCAATTGGCCAGTTGCTGATGGGCCTGGGCATGCTCGAAGGCAGCCTTAGCGTAAGGTCGGGCCAACGTGGTCAGTTCTGCCATGATCGCCCTCGCTTAAATTTCAGCGGCCAGTTTGTTAACCAGCTCCGCATGCGCGTTTTGATCGATTGTGGCGCCAAGGATCTTTTCAGCACCGCCAACGGCCAGGGCACCCACTTGGGCACGCAGGGCGTCTTTGACGCTGTTCAGTTCCTGTTCGATCTCGGCTTGAGCCTGAGCCTTCACACGGTCAGCTTCGACGCGAGCCTGTTCACGGGCTTCCTCGACAAGCTGAGCAGCGCGTTTCTTGCTTTGCTCAATGATTTCGGCTGCCTGTGCCTTCGCTTCACGCAGTTGCTGACCCGCTTTCTCTTGGGCCAGCTCCAGGTCGCGAGCTGCGCGGTTGGCAGCGTCCAAGCCGTCGGCAATCTTCTTTTGGCGCTCTTGCAGGGCAGTGATGACCGGAGGCCATACGTACTTCATGCAGAAGAGTACAAAAATCAGAAAAGCAACGGATTGGCCAATCAGGGTTGCATTAATGTTCACGCCAACACCTCGCTCGGTCTTTGTCCATCACACCAATCAACTCGTAAGAACGAGTGATTAGCCGGCGATCTGACCAACGAAGGGGTTCGCGAAGGTGAAGAACAGAGCAATACCAACACCGATCATGGTTACGGCGTCGAGCAGACCGGCAACGATGAACATTTTGACCTGCAGCATCGGAACCATTTCTGGCTGGCGAGCAGCGCCTTCCAGGAACTTGCCGCCCAGCAGGCCGAAACCAATGGCGGTACCCAGAGCACCCAGGCCGATCAGCAGAGCAACAGCGATAGCGGTCAGACCAACTACAGTTTCCATCTTTCCTCCCGACTTTTACGTCGTATTGGTTAGGTTTTTAGTTTGAAGCGGTAAAACAAATCGTTTGGTACAGCATGCCCTTGCGGACTTTTTAAGCCCTCCCCCCAAACGGGCGGGGAAGGCTATCAGACACGCCAGGCGGTCTTAATGGTTATCTTCGTGAGCCATCGACAGATAGACGATGGTCAGCATCATGAAGATGAAAGCTTGCAGGGTGATGATCAGGATGTGGAACACGGCCCACGCCCACTGCAGCACCACACCCAGGCCGCTGAGCCAGAGGATGCCGGCGCCGAACATCACCGCGATCAGGATGAACACCAGCTCGCCGGCGTACATGTTGCCGAACAGACGCAGGGCCAACGAGATCGGCTTGGCGATCAGGGTGACGAATTCGAGCAGGAAGTTCACCGGGATCAGCAGGATCTGCATGAAGATGTTCTTGCTGCCGAACGGGTGCAGGGTCAGCTCGCCGAGGAAGCCACCCAGGCCCTTGACCTTGATGCTGTAGAAAATGATCAGGGCGAACACGCAGAAGGCCATTGCCAGGGTCGCGTTCGGGTCGGTGGTCGACACCGCGCGGAACGGAATGTGCGGATCACCGGAGATCAGGATGGCCAGCTGAGGAATCCAGTCGACCGGCACCAGGTCGATGGCGTTCATCAGGAAGACCCAGACGAAGATGGTCAGCGCCAGCGGGGCAATCACCGGGCTACGGCCGTGGAAAGAGTCCTTCACGCTGCCGTTGACGAAGTCCACCAGCACTTCCACGAAGTTCTGCAGACCGCTCGGTTGGCCGGAAGTCGCCTTCTTGGCCGCCATGCGGAAAATGAACAGGAAGATCAGACCCAGCGCAACGGACCAGCCGAGAGTGTCCACGTGGAACGCCCAGAAGCCCATTGCCTTGGCTTCTGCAGCCGAATGGGCGAAGCCCCAGCTGCCGTCTGGTAGTTGACCGTAGGTCAGGTTCTGCAAGTGGTGCTGGATATAGCCCGAAGCGGTTTCTGCTGCCATGGTTGCCTCAAACGCCCTAAGGTCTCGAAAGTCTTTTATTCATCAGCAGGGGCGCGAACCAGCTGACCAAAAGGGTCAGCACGAAGACGCCGAATACTGCCAACGGCGCCAATGGCTTCACTCCTGCGAAGGTCAGTGCAAACAGCACTGCCGTCAAAATCATCTTGCCTGCCTCGCCCGCGTAGAACGACTTGACGATGGCCTGCGCCGCCCGGGCTCCGCTGAAGCGAAAAGCCTTCCAGGCGAAATACACATTGGGCAGCCAGGCAATCAGCCCTCCGCAGAGACCTGAATATCCACTGACCACCCCTTTCCACTGCCACAACACCAACGTTGCCAGCAGCAGCACGACAAACTGAGCCAGCAGTACCGGAAAAACCGCCCAGCGATGGAAAGGCAGGCGGTTTGGCGTGCGGATTTCCATCACAACTGCTCCTCGAAAGTCGACCGCCTAGTCAGCAATGACTTGGCATAATTTGTGCCGACAAAATGCGCGCAGAGTATAGGGGTGGATTAACCCCTATTCAACTCTTCGGTAGTGATTTCCGACTGCGCGCTACAACAGGAATTGTTTCAGCGGATGTGAGCAAGCACGCCTTGCAACTCGTCGAGCGAGTTATAGCGGATAACCAATTGGCCCTTGCCCTTGTTGCCATGGCGGATTTGTACCGCCGAGCCCAGGCGCTCTGCCAGCCGCTGTTCAAGACGGGCGATATCCGGATCAGGTTTGCTCGCCTCGACCGGCTCAGGTTTGCCGTTGAGCCACTGACGCACCAGTGCCTCGGTCTGGCGCACCGTGAGTCCGCGTGCGACAACGTGACGCGCCCCTTCCTCCTGGCGATCTTCCTCAAGACCGAGCAAGGCGCGGGCGTGCCCCATCTCCAGGTCGCCATGGGCGAGCATGGTCTTGATCGCCTCGGGCAGCGAGATCAGGCGCAACAGGTTGGCCACGGTCACCCGCGACTTGCCGACGGCGTCCGCTACCTGCTGCTGGGTCAGCTCGAACTCCTGCTGCAGACGCTGCAGGGCGAGCGCCTCTTCCAGTGGGTTGAGGTCCTCGCGCTGGATGTTCTCGATCAACGCCATGGCGATGGCGGCTTCGTCGGGCACTTCGCGGACCATGGCCGGAACGGTGTCCAGGCCGGCCTGCTGGGTGGCGCGCCAGCGGCGCTCACCGGCGATGATCTCGTAGCGGTTGTCGCCGATCGGGCGTACCACGATCGGTTGCATGACGCCATGGGTGCGAATCGAGTGCGCCAGTTCCTCAAGCGCCTCGGGATCCATGTCGCGGCGCGGCTGGTACTTGCCGCGCTGGATCAGCTCGACCGGCAGGTGTTGCAGTTCCTTCTGGTCGATCTTGACAGCCTGCGCCTCGAGCGCGCTGACGGAAGGACCACTGAGCAGTGCATCCAACCCACGTCCGAGACCGCGTTTCTTGATGGCCATGCGGATTCCTTAAGTTGTCTGTGCAATGCGTGATGGACGGCGCTGACGGCGGACCAGTTCCCCGGCCAGCGCCAGATAGGCGAGCGCGCCACGGGATTGCTTGTCGTAGGCCAGGGCCGGCATGCCGAAGCTCGGCGCCTCGGCCAGGCGAATGTTGCGCGGGATTACCGTGTCGTACAGCTGGTCGCCGAAGTGTTCCTTGAGCTGCGCCGAAACATCGTTGTTCAGGCTCAGTCGCGGGTCGTACATGGTCCGCAGCAGGCCTTCGATCTTCAGCTCCGGGTTCAACCGGGCGGCGATGCGCTTGATGTTATCCACAAGGTCGCTGAGACCTTCCAGCGCGTAGTACTCGCACTGCATGGGGATGATCACGCCATCGGAGGCGACCAGGGCGTTGAGCGTCAGCATCGACAGCGACGGCGGGCAGTCGATGAGGATGTAGTCGTAGTTCTCGCGGATCGGCGCCAGCGCATTGCGCAGGCGGCTCTCCTTCATCTGCATTTCCAGCAGGACCACCTCGGCGGCGGTCAGGTCGCGGTTGGCCGGCAACAGCTGGTAACCGCCGTGCTCGGAGTAGTGCATGGCCTGGGCCAGGTCGCATTCCCCGATCAGCAGGTCGTACACCGAGTGCTCGAGCTCGTGTTTATCCACACCGCTGCCCATGGTGGCGTTGCCCTGTGGATCGAGGTCGATCAGCAGCACGCGACGCTTGGTCGCGGCCAGCGATGCGGCGAGATTGATGCAGGTGGTGGTCTTGCCCACACCACCCTTCTGGTTCGCGATTGCGAATACCTTAGCCATTGTTGCGTGTGTTCCCAGTCATGCCTTGCGGCGCAGTATCAGCAGATGGCGCTGGCCCTGGCAACCTGGAACGGTCAGGGCCTGCTCGCTTTCCACTGTGAAGTCTGCGGGCAATGCTACCAGTTCGTCGGCAGGATGCAGCCCCTTCATTGCAAGCCATTGCGTGCGGGCGTCACCCAGGTGGCGGGTCCAGTTGGTGAAATTCTCCATGCTGCTGAACGCTCGGGAAACGATCCCGCAGAACGGCTGCTCGGGCTGGACCTCTTCCACCCGGCTGTGGATAACCGTGAGGTTGTCCAGTTTCAGTTCCATCTTCACCTGGGTGAGGAAACGGGTCTTCTTGCCGTTGCTGTCCAGCACTGTCACCTGTTTGTGCGGATGCAGGATGGCCAGCGGAATGCCCGGCATGCCGCCGCCGCTGCCGACATCCAGCCAGCGCTGGGTGTCATTGTGGATAAACGGCATGACACTCAGGCTGTCGAGCAGGTGGCGCGAGACCATCTCGTCCGGGTCGCGGACCGCGGTCAGGTTGTAGGCCTTGTTCCATTTGATCAACAGGGCCAGGTAGCCCAGCAGCAGCTCGTGCTGCTGCGCACTCAGCTCGACACCGAGCTGGCGCGCACCTGTGGACAACTCTTCGGCGTGTTGCGGGGTGACCTGAGAACTCAAGCGCTTTGCTCCAATTCGCGGCCTGCGCCGCGTTTTTTCAAGTGAATCAGCAACAGGGAAATCGCCGCCGGGGTGACACCCGGAATGCGTGACGCCTGGCCCAGGGTCTCGGGACGGGTCTGTCCGAGCTTGCCTTGGATCTCCTTGGACAGGCCGGAAATCGTGGTGTAGTCGATATCCACAGGCAGGCGCGTGTCTTCGCTGGCGCGCAGACGGGCGATCTCTTCCTGTTGGCGGTCGATGTAGCCGGCGTACTTGGTCTTGATTTCGACCTGTTCGGCAACCTGTGGATCGATCACTTCACCGCCGGTCGCCTCGATCAAGCCAGCGTAGTCGACTTCCGGACGGGCGAGCAGGTTGAGCAGGCTGTATTCGTGGGCCAGCGGGGTGCCGAACTTATCCACAATGGCCTGGCCCTGCGGCGTGCCCGGGCGAACCCAGGTGCTCTTCAGGCGTTGTTCCTCACGCTCGATGCCTTCGCGCTTGGCGCAGAACGCGGCCCAGCGCTGGTCGTCGACCAAGCCCAGCTCCCGACCTTTCTCGGTCAGGCGCAGGTCGGCGTTGTCTTCACGCAGGATCAGCCGGTACTCGGCACGCGAGGTGAACATGCGGTACGGCTCCTGGGTCCCCAGGGTGATCAGGTCGTCGACCAGCACGCCGATGTAGGCCTCGTCGCGGCGCGGGCACCAGCTTTCACGGCCCTGGGCACGCAGCGCGGCGTTGGTCCCGGCCAGCAGGCCCTGGGCGCCGGCCTCTTCGTAACCAGTGGTGCCGTTGATCTGGCCGGCGAAGAACAGGCCGCCGATGACCTTGGTCTCGAGGCTGTACTTCAGGTCGCGTGGGTCGAAGTAGTCGTACTCGATGGCATAGCCCGGACGGACGATGTGGGCGTTTTCCATGCCGCGGATCGAGCGGACGATCTCCAGCTGCACGTCGAACGGCAGCGAAGTGGAAATACCGTTGGGGTACAGCTCGTGGGTGGTCAGGCCTTCCGGCTCGATGAACACCTGGTGGCTTTCCTTGTCGGCGAAGCGATGGATCTTGTCCTCGATCGACGGGCAGTAGCGCGGGCCGATGCCTTCGATCACGCCGGAGTACATCGGCGAACGGTCGAGGTTCGAGGCGATGATCTCGTGGGTGCGGGCGTTGGTGTGGGTAATCCAGCAGCTCACCTGGCGCGGATGCATTTCGGCATTGCCCATGAACGACATCACCGGGATCGGCGTGTCGCCCGGTTGTTCGGTCATCACCGAGAAGTCCACGGAACGGCCATCGATGCGCGGCGGCGTGCCGGTCTTCAGCCGGCCGACGCGCAGCGGCAGTTCACGCATGCGCTGGGCCAGGGCGTTGGCGGGTGGATCGCCGGCGCGACCACCGGAGTAGTTCTGCAGACCAATGTGGATAAGTCCGCCGAGGAAGGTCCCGCTGGTCAGGACCACGGAGTCGGCGAAGAAGCGCAGACCCATTTGCGTGACCACGCCCTTGACCTGCTCCTGCTCGACGATCAGGTCATCGCAGGACTGCTGGAATATCCACAGGTTCGGCTGGTTTTCCAGGATTTCGCGCACCACCGCCTTGTAGATGGCGCGGTCGGCCTGCGCACGGGTGGCGCGTACGGCCGGGCCCTTGCGGTTGTTCAGGATGCGGAACTGGATGCCGCTCTTGTCGGTGGCCAGCGCCATGGCGCCGCCGAGCGCATCGATTTCCTTGACCAGGTGGCTCTTGCCGATGCCGCCGATGGCCGGGTTGCAACTCATGTGACCGAGGGTTTCCACGTTGTGGGTCAGCAGCAGGGTTTTCACACCCATGCGTGCGGACGCAAGCGCAGCCTCGGTACCGGCATGGCCGCCGCCGATGACGATCACTTCAAAACGGGAAGGGAAATCCACCACGCACCTCGTGCCTGTTTTTGCGAATAGAGAAGGTAAGCGGACAAGTATAGGGACTTACCGCCCTTCAAAGAAACCTTCTGAGCAAAAAATGAGCAGGCTGTGGATGAATGGCAGGCAAAAGAAAACAAAGAGGAAAAATTTAAAAAAGCTTTGTTTTTATGTTTATGTTTAGGGCCCATCCTGTCTGTGCATAAGTATTTCAAGGCCACAGAATACGGCATGTACAGAGAATCAAAACCCTGTGTCGAAACAGGCCTGTGGGCTCTGGATAGCGCTGTTTAACCTGTGGATGAATGTGCCTGTTACCCACAGGGCGGGTTGTCCTCAGAAAAAAAGCCCGGTTATCAACGGAGCTGAGGCCGAGTTTTCCACAGAGCTCCCGAGTCAGTACTTCTGTCTGTGGATGAAGTAGTGGTAGCGAGCTTGCCTCGCGAAGCAGGCTTACAGATATGGCACCGGCTGCACCGGTGTTTACGGTTCAAGCCCGCTCCTGCAATCCCCGAATCACAGGCAAAAAAAAGCCGCTCCAAGCAGGAGCGGCTTCGGTATCACGCGGCTGTGGACTACTTGCCGATGCAGAAGCTCGAGAAAATCCTGCCAAGCAGGTCATCCGAACTGAACGCCCCGGTAATTTCCCCCAGCGCCTGTTGTGCCTGGCGCAGATCCTCCGCCAGCAGCTCTCCCGCCCCAGCCAGGGTCAGCTGCGCCCGACCATGCTCCAGGTGCTCACTGGCCTGGCGCAGCGCTTCCAGGTGCCGGCGACGGGCGCTGAAGCTGCTCTCTGCGGTCTGTTCATATCCCATGCATGCCTTGAGGTGGTCACGCAGCAAGTCCAGGCCCATGTCGTTCTCGCGGGCGCTCAGGGTGATGGTCACGTGGCCGTCGTCGCTCTGTTCCATGCCCACGGCTTCACCACTCAGATCGGCCTTGTTGCGGATCAGGGTAACCTTGGCCACATCCGGACGCTGATCGAGGAATTCCGGCCACAGGGCAAAGGGATCACTGGCTTCCGGTGCAGTCGAGTCGACAACCAGCAGTACCCGGTCGGCCTCGCTAATGGCCTTGAGCGCCCTTTCTACACCGATCTTTTCCACATGGTCATCGGTATCGCGCAGGCCGGCGGTGTCGACCACATGCAACGGCATGCCATCTATGTGGATATGTTCGCGCAGGATGTCCCGGGTGGTGCCGGCGATATCGGTGACGATCGCCGCCTCTCGTCCGGCCAGCTGGTTGAGCAGGCTCGATTTTCCGGCGTTCGGCCGGCCGGCAATGACCACGGTCATGCCGTCGCGCAACAAGGCGCCCTGCCCGGCTTCGCGCTGCACTGTGGACAACTCGCTGCGCACGTCATCGAGCATGCGCAACACATGGCCATCGGCGAGGAAGTCGATTTCTTCTTCTGGGAAGTCGATAGCCGCCTCGACGTAGATGCGCAAGGCAATTAGCGCCTCGGTCAGCCCATGCACGCGCTTGGAGAACGCCCCCTGCAGGGAACGCAGGGCATTACGGGCAGCTTGCGTGGAGCTGGCTTCGATCAGGTCAGCGATGGCTTCGGCCTGGGCCAGGTCGAGCTTGTCGTTGAGGAAGGCACGCTCGCTGAACTCGCCCGGACGTGCCAATCGGCAGCCCAGCTGCAGGCAGCGCTGCAGCAGCATGTCCATGACTACCGGCCCCCCATGGCCCTGCAGCTCCAGGACGTCTTCGCCGGTGAACGAGTTCGGCCCGGGGAAGAACAGCGCGATGCCTTCGTCCAGGACCAGGTCATCGGCATCACGAAACGGGCCGTAGTGGGCATGGCGCGGGGTCAGCGTGCGGCCGGTGATGGCCTGCCCGGCCTGGTTGGCCAGCGGCCCGGACAAGCGGACGATACCGACCCCGCCTCGGCCCTGGGCGGTGGCGATGGCGGCGATGGTTTCACGCACAGTATTCATGCTCGAAAGCCTCTACAACGAATTCGTCAGATAGCAAAAACGCCCCACTAGGGGGCGTTTTTATTCACAGGCAAACAAGCTTGCCCGTCAAGCGGCAGCTTTTTTGGTCGCTGCCTCGATGCTGCGGGTGATGTACCACTGCTGTGCGATCGACAGGCAGTTGTTCACAACCCAGTACAGCACCAGGCCGGCCGGGAACCACAGGAAGAAGAAGGTGAAGATGATCGGCATCATTTTCATCACCTTGGCCTGCATCGGATCCGGCGGGGTCGGGTTCAGACGCTGCTGGATGAACATGGTGGCGCCCATGATGATCGGCAGGATGAAGAACGGATCCTTGATCGACAGGTCGGTGATCCACAGCATCCACGGGGCCTGGCGCATCTCTACGCTTTCCAGCAGTACCCAGTACAGGGCCAGGAACACCGGCATCTGCACCAGGATCGGCAGGCAGCCGCCCAGCGGGTTGATCTTCTCTTTCTTGTACAGCTCCATCATCGCCTGGGACATCTTCTGGCGATCGTCACCGAAGCGTTCCTTGAGCTGGGCCAGTTTCGGCGCCACGGCACGCATACGCGCCATCGAGCGGTAGCTGGCGGCCGACAGCGGGAAGAACAGGCCCTTGATCAGCATGGTCAGGACGATGATCGACCAGCCCCAGTTGCCGAGCAGGCTGTGGATATGTTGCAGCAGCCAGAAGATCGGCTGGGCGATGAACCACAGGAAGCCGTAGTCGACGGTCAGTTCCAGGCCTGGGGACAGTTCCTTGAGCTTGGACTGGATCTTGGGACCTGCATACAGCATGGCGCTGGTTTCGACCTTGCCGCCGGCAGGAACGTTAAGCGCAGGGCCGGTGTAGCCGATGATGTAGTTGCCCTGGCTGTCCTTGCGGGTCTGGACAGCGTTGTTGTCCGATTTGCTCGGGATCCAGGCGGTCACGAAGTAGTGCTGCAGCCAGGCGACCCAGCCACCGGTCACATTTTCTTTCAAACTGCCTTTGTCGATGTCTTTCATCGACACTTTCTTGTACGGCTCGGAAGCTGTCCACAGGGCGGCGCCCAGGTAGGTGGCCGTGCCGGTGGCGGTGCTCGACGACGGGTCGGAGCTGGCGTCGCGCTTGAGCTGGGCAAACATGTTGCCGCTCCAGGCCTGGCTGCTCTGGTTGTCGATCAGGTAGCTGACGGTCAGGTCGTACTCACCGCGCTTGAAGCTGAAGCGCTTGATGTAGTTGACACCGTTCTCGCTGAACTTCAGGTCCACGACCATCTGGTCCTGGCCGTCGGCAAGCTGGAAGCTTTTCTGCTCTGCGGCGTACAGCGGGCGACCAGTGGCGCGGGCGTCTGGGCCGTTGGTACCGGTCAGGCCGCTCTGGGCCAGGTACACACGCTCGCCGCCATTGTCGAACAGCTGGAACGGAATGTCCGGATGGTCCTGGCGACGTGGGTACTTCGGCAGGTTCAGCTGGACGATGTCACCACCGACCGGGTCGATAGCCAGGTCCAGGACATCGGTCTTGATCCGGATCAGGTCCTTGCTGACCGCGACTGGCGCAAGTTCAGCAGGGCTGGATTCAGCATTGGCGCTCGGCACATCGGCGCTTGCACCGGAGTTGCCGGCCGGCACGGTGTCCGGCAGGGCCGGGGCAGCATTGCTGGCAGCAGCATTCTGAGTCGGCAGGGCAGCCTGGCCATAGTCCTGGTTCCACTTGAGGACCATGACATAGGACACGATTGCCAGGGCGACGATCAGGATCGTGCGTTTAATATCCATGATTACTCGGCTATCGAAGAAGTTCGGGAGGAAGGAGCAGGTGGAACGGGATCGAAACCGCCGTCGTTCCACGGATGACAACGCCCCAGGCGACGAACGGCCAGCCACCCACCACGCAAGAGGCCATGATTTTCGATGGCTTCATAGGCGTAACAGGAACAGCTGGGATAGAAACGACAGTGACTGGCCATCAGTGGACTGATGGCGTAACGGTAGAACTGGATCGGAACGAGGGCCAGTTTACGCATTGTGACTGTCTACCCCTGCGGAATCGGCGACCGCTGGAGAGGGCCGACTGCGGACCAGTCGCTTCCAGAGCTTGCCAAAGTGTTGGTGCAATTCTGGGTTTTCCACTTCGCCCAACCCCTTGCGTGCGACGATCACGATATCCAGCCCAGCCAGCATCTGCTGGTTCAGGCGGAACGAATCGCGCATCAGGCGTTTCAGGCGATTGCGTTGAACGGCGAGCTTGACGCTCTTCTTGCCGATCACCAGGCCGAGGCGTGGATGATCGAGGCCGTTCTCGCGGGCAAGGATAAGCAGGTTTTTCCCTGGAACCTTGCCGGTTGGGGAGTCGAAGACCGCTTTGAAATGCCGGGGTGTAAGCAGTCGCTTTTCCCGACTGAAGTCCTGACTCACCACCTGTGCCGAAAAATCAAATGGCCAGACGCTTACGGCCTTTGGCACGGCGACGCGACAGAACAGCACGGCCGTTCTTGGTAGCCATACGGGCACGGAAACCGTGAGTGCGGGCGCGCTTGATGGTGCTTGGTTGGAAAGTACGTTTCATGGCGTGTTACCTGGGTTGGTCGACAACGGGCCGGAAGGGCCCCCTTTTTAAGAGATCGGCGATTCTAGAGAAAGCAAGCCGATAGGTCAATTTCCAACCAGCCTTTCCTTATGGAAGGTCGAGGTCGATGGGCATCATGTCGACTGGCTAACCTGAAAGCGGGCAAATCAAAAAAACAAAAGAGGCATATAAAAAGCTTTTCTGAAGAACTTATAGATCTTAGGTGGATAACCTTCTGTGGATAACATCCTCTAGGCCATGATTTACGTACTGTACAGAAAATCACAACCTTGTCGGTAAGGGGTGTTCTGTCTGTGTCCCGCATGAGGAAAACCTGTGCAGGAATAGGCACTTTATCCACAGATGATTTATCCACAGATCAGAACCCAGGGTTGTGCATAGCCCACAGGTGCTGTTATCCACAGGGCTTATCAACAGCGCCCGAAGGGTGTTCAAGTCGTTTTTTGGCGGATTTACCCTGATAGTGGGTGGCGTCACGTGTGGATAACTGACCGCCCGCCCGGTACAATGGCGGTTTGTTTTTGCCTCATCCGGCTTTCAACTCAGGGGATATCCGTGTCAGTGGAACTTTGGCAGCAGTGCGTGGAGCTTCTGCGCGATGAGCTGCCTGCCCAGCAATTCAACACCTGGATCCGTCCGCTACAGGTCGAAGCCGAAGGCGACGAGTTGCGCGTCTATGCGCCCAACCGCTTCGTGCTCGACTGGGTCAATGAAAAGTACCTTGGCCGCCTGCTCGAACTGCTGGGTGAACAGGGCAGCGGTATCGCACCCGCCCTTTCCTTATTAATAGGCAGCCGTCGCAGTTCCGCAGCCCGTGCCGCACCCAACGCCCCTGTCAGTGCCGCCGTTGCGGCAACCCTTGCGCAACAGGCGCAGGTGCAGCAGCCAGCGCCCGTACTCGAGCCTGTCAGCGCACTCGTGGTAGAGCCGGCACAGGTTGCCGAAGTCGAGGAGCCCTCTTCACGCAACAGCTTCGACAGCATGGCCGAGATCACGACCGCTCCGGTTGCCAGCGGTCGCACCGAACAGCGTACGGTGCAGGTCGAGGGTGCCCTGAAGCACACCAGCTACCTGAACCGCACCTTCACCTTTGAAACCTTCGTCGAAGGCAAGTCGAACCAACTGGCCCGGGCTGCGGCCTGGCAGGTTGCCGACAACCCGAAGCACGGCTACAACCCACTGTTCCTTTATGGTGGCGTCGGCTTGGGTAAGACGCACTTGATGCACGCCGTGGGTAACCATCTGCTGAAGAAAAACCCGAACGCCAAGGTGGTCTACCTGCATTCGGAGCGCTTCGTCGCTGACATGGTCAAGGCGCTGCAGTTGAACGCGATCAACGAGTTCAAGCGCTTCTACCGTTCGGTCGATGCGTTGCTCATCGATGACATCCAGTTCTTCGCCCGCAAGGAGCGTTCCCAGGAAGAGTTTTTCCACACCTTCAACGCCTTGCTCGAGGGCGGCCAGCAGGTGATCCTCACCAGCGACCGCTACCCGAAGGAAATCGAAGGCCTGGAAGAGCGCCTGAAGTCTCGCTTCGGCTGGGGCCTGACGGTAGCCGTCGAGCCGCCGGAGCTGGAAACCCGCGTGGCGATCCTGATGAAGAAGGCCGACCAGGCCAAGGTCGAGCTGCCGCACGATGCCGCATTCTTCATCGCCCAGCGTATCCGCTCCAACGTGCGTGAGCTCGAAGGTGCCCTGAAGCGGGTGATTGCCCACTCGCACTTCATGGGCCGCGACATCACCATCGAGCTGATCCGAGAGTCGCTCAAGGATCTGCTGGCGCTGCAGGACAAGCTGGTCAGTGTGGATAACATCCAGCGCACCGTGGCCGAGTACTACAAGATCAAGATCTCCGATCTGCTGTCCAAGCGACGGTCGCGCTCCGTGGCGCGTCCACGCCAGGTGGCCATGGCGTTGTCGAAAGAGCTGACCAACCATAGTCTGCCGGAGATCGGCGACATGTTTGGCGGCCGCGACCACACCACCGTGCTGCACGCCTGCCGCAAGATCAACGAATTGAAGGAATCCGACGCGGACATCCGCGAGGACTACAAGAACCTGCTGCGCACGCTGACGACCTGATGGCCGTCTGCGCAGCTAATTGAAGGCAAGGGACTAGACCATGCATTTCACCATTCAACGCGAAGCCCTGTTGAAACCCCTGCAACTGGTCGCAGGCGTCGTCGAGCGCCGCCAGACCTTGCCGGTCCTGTCCAACGTCCTGCTGGTCGTGCAAGGCCAGCAGCTGTCGTTGACCGGTACCGACCTGGAAGTCGAACTGGTTGGCCGCGTCCAGCTGGAAGAGCCTGCGGAGCCGGGCGAGATCACCGTCCCTGCGCGCAAGCTGATGGACATCTGCAAGAGCCTGCCCAGCGACGTGCTGATCGACATCAAGGTCGACGAGCAGAAGCTGCTGGTCAAGGCCGGCCGCAGCCGTTTCACCCTGTCCACCCTGCCGGCCAATGACTTCCCGACCGTGGAAGAAGGCCCGGGCTCGCTGACCTGCAACCTGGAGCAGAGCAAGCTGCGCCGCCTGATCGAGCGCACCAGCTTTGCCATGGCCCAGCAGGATGTGCGCTACTACCTAAACGGCATGCTACTGGAAGTGTCCACCGACACCCTGCGCGCCGTCGCCACCGATGGCCACCGTCTGGCACTGTGTGCCATGCAGGCGCCCATTGGCCAGGCTGAACGCCACCAGGTCATCGTGCCACGCAAGGGTATCCTCGAGCTGGCGCGTCTGCTCACCGACCCGGAAGGCATGGTCAGTATCGTCCTGGGCCAGCATCACATTCGCGCCACCACCGGTGAGTTCACCTTCACCTCCAAGCTGGTCGATGGCAAGTTCCCGGACTACGAGCGTGTCCTGCCCAAAGGCGGCGACAAGTTGGTAATCGGTGATCGTCAGGCACTGCGCGAGGCATTCAGCCGTACCGCGATCCTGTCCAACGAAAAGTACCGCGGCATCCGTCTGCAACTGGCCGCCGGTCAACTGAAGATCCAGGCAAACAACCCAGAGCAGGAAGAAGCGGAAGAAGAGATCAGCGTCGACTACAACGGCAGCTCGTTGGAGATTGGTTTCAACGTCAGCTACCTGCTGGACGTGCTGGGTGTCATGACAACTGAACAGGTTCGCCTGATCCTGTCGGACTCCAACAGCAGCGCCCTGCTGCAGGAAGCTGGCAATGACGACTCGTCCTACGTTGTCATGCCGATGCGTCTGTAACCCATAGCAGGCGACATGTCCCTTCGACGTCTTTCGGTCACCGCGGTGCGCAACCTGCACCCGGTGACCCTCTCACCCTCCCCCCGCATCAACATCCTTTACGGCGCCAATGGCAGCGGCAAGACTAGCGTGCTCGAAGCCGTGCATCTGCTTGGCCTGGCGCGCTCTTTCCGCAGCACACGGCTGAACCCGGTGATCCAATACGATCAGCCGACCTGTACGGTGTTTGGTCAGGTCGAACTGGCTGAAGGCGGCATGAGTAACCTGGGCGTTTCGAGGGAACGTCAGGGGGACTTCACCATTCGTATCGATGGCCAGAATGCGCGTAGCGCCGCGCAACTGGCCGAGATGCTGCCGCTGCAATTGATCAACCCGGACAGTTTCCGGCTGCTCGAAGGTGCGCCCAAAGTGCGCCGTCAATTTCTCGACTGGGGTGTGTTCCACGTGGAACCACGCTTCATGGCGACTTGGCAGCGCCTGCAGAAGGCCCTGCGGCAGCGGAACTCATGGCTGCGGCATGGTACACTTGATGCCGTTTCGCAAGCCGCCTGGGATCGGGAGTTATGTCTCGCCAGTGCGGAAATAGATGAATACCGTCGCAACTACATCAAGGCCTTGAAGCCTGTCTTCGAGCGTACCCTGAGCGAGCTGGTCGAACTGGACGGGCTGACCCTGAGCTACTACCGAGGTTGGGACAAGGACCGGGAACTGAACGAAGTCCTCGCAACCTCTCTCCTTCGCGATCAGCAGATGGGCCATACCCAGGCCGGGCCACAACGTGCCGATCTGCGCCTGCGATTGGGTGCGAACAACGCGGCCGACATCCTCTCGCGAGGGCAGCAGAAGCTGGTGGTCTGTGCCTTGCGCATCGCCCAGGGACATCTGGTCAGCCAGGTTCGTCGCGGCCAGTGTATTTATCTGGTGGATGACCTGCCGTCCGAGTTGGACGAGCAGCATCGCCGCGCCCTGTGCCGCTTGCTTGAAGAATTGAACTGCCAGGTGTTCATCACCTGTGTAGACCACGAATTTCTGAGGGAAGGCTGGCAGACGGAAACGCCAGTCGCCTTGTTCCACGTGGAACAGGGCCGTATCACCCAGACCCACGACCATCGGGAGTGAAGGCATGAGCGAAAATCAAACGTACGACTCCTCCAGCATCAAGGTGCTGAAAGGGCTGGATGCCGTACGCAAGCGTCCCGGCATGTACATTGGCGACACCGATGACGGCAGCGGCCTGCACCACATGGTGTTCGAGGTGGTCGACAACTCGATCGACGAAGCCCTGGCCGGGCACTGCGATGACATCACCGTCATCATTCACCCGGACGAATCCATCAGCGTCCGTGACAACGGCCGTGGTATTCCGGTCGACGTGCATAAAGAAGAAGGCGTTTCCGCGGCCGAGGTCATCATGACCGTGCTGCACGCCGGCGGTAAGTTCGACGACAACTCCTATAAGGTATCCGGCGGTCTGCACGGCGTAGGTGTTTCGGTAGTAAACGCCCTGTCCGAGCAGCTGGTGCTCACCGTTCGTCGTAGCGGCAAGATCTGGGAACAGACCTACGTCCATGGTGTACCCCAGGCGCCGATGGCGGTCGTCGGTGAAAGCGAAACCACCGGTACCCACATCCACTTCAAGC
Source organism: Pseudomonas mosselii (assembly GCF_003205295.1). Taxonomy (GTDB): domain Bacteria; phylum Pseudomonadota; class Gammaproteobacteria; order Pseudomonadales; family Pseudomonadaceae; genus Aquipseudomonas; species Aquipseudomonas mosselii_B. Next base: position 124,002 of record NZ_QJRP01000006.1, on the reverse strand, counting down.
CGTCGGCTGAAACCTTCAAGAACATCCACTTCAGCTGGGACATTCTTGCCAAGCGTATCCGCGAGCTGTCGTTCCTGAACTCGGGCGTTGGCATCCTGCTGAAAGACGAGCGCAGCGGCAAGGAAGAGTTCTTCAAGTACGAAGGCGGCCTGCGCGCATTCGTTGAGTACCTGAACACCAACAAGACCCCGGTCAACTCCCAGGTCTTCCACTTCAACGTTCAGCGTGACGATGGCGTGGGTGTCGAAGTCGCCCTGCAGTGGAACGACAGCTTCAACGAAAACCTGCTGTGCTTCACCAACAACATTCCCCAGCGTGACGGTGGTACCCACCTGGTCGGCTTCCGTTCCTCGCTGACCCGTAGCCTGAACAGCTACATCGAGCAGGAAGGCCTGGCGAAGAAGAACAAGGTCGCCACCACCGGTGACGACGCCCGTGAAGGCCTGACCGCGATCATTTCGGTCAAGGTGCCGGATCCGAAGTTCAGCTCGCAGACCAAGGACAAGCTGGTTTCCTCGGAGGTTAAGACCGCCGTGGAACAGGAAATGAACAAGTACTTCGCCGACTTCCTGTTGGAGAACCCCAACGAAGCCAAGGCCGTGGTCGGCAAGATGATCGACGCTGCCCGTGCCCGTGAAGCGGCGCGTAAAGCTCGTGAAATGACTCGTCGCAAAGGCGCGCTGGACATCGCTGGCCTGCCGGGCAAACTGGCTGACTGCCAGGAGAAGGACCCTGCCCTTTCCGAACTGTACCTGGTGGAGGGTGACTCCGCGGGTGGTTCGGCCAAGCAAGGCCGCAACCGTCGCACCCAGGCGATCCTGCCGCTCAAGGGCAAGATCCTCAACGTCGAGAAAGCGCGCTTCGACAAGATGATCTCTTCCCAGGAGGTCGGCACGCTGATCACCGCACTGGGTTGTGGTATCGGCCGCGAAGAGTACAACATCGACAAGCTGCGTTATCACAACATCATCATCATGACCGATGCTGACGTTGACGGTTCGCACATCCGTACCCTGCTGCTGACCTTCTTCTTCCGTCAGCTGCCGGAGCTGGTCGAGCGGGGCTACATCTATATCGCCCAGCCGCCACTATACAAAGTGAAGAAAGGCAAGCAGGAGCAGTACATCAAGGACGACGAGGCCATGGAAGAATACATGACCCAATCGGCCCTGGAAGATGCCAGCCTGCACCTGGACGAGTCCGCGCCAGCCGTATCCGGCGTTCAGCTCGAAGCGCTGGTCAACGAGTTCCGCGCCGTGATGAAGACCCTCAAGCGTCTGTCGCGCCTGTACCCGGAAGAGCTGACCGAGCACTTCATCTACCTGCCAAAGGTTTCCCTTGAGCAACTGGCTGACAAGGCGCAGATGGATGTTTGGCTGAAGGCGTTCCAGCAGCGTCTGGATAACAGCCAGCGTTCTGGCCTGGCTTACAAAGCCGACTTGCACGAGGACAAGGAGCGTAATCTCTGGCTGCCTGTCGTTGAAACAACCTCCCATGGTTTGGCCAGCTATGTCACGTTCAACCGTGACTTCTTCGGCAGCAATGACTACAAGACTGTCGTCGCGCTGGGCGAAAAGCTGGGCACATTGCTGGGCGACGGCGCTTATGTTCAGCGTGGCGAACGTCGCAAGGCGGTCACCGAGTTCAAGGAAGCCCTCGACTGGCTGATGAACGAGAGCACCAAACGCCACACCATCCAGCGATACAAAGGGCTGGGTGAGATGAACCCGGACCAGCTGTGGGAAACCACCATGGACCCAACCGTTCGCCGCATGCTCAAGGTGACCATCGAGGACGCCATTGCCGCCGACCAGCTGTTCAACACCCTGATGGGTGATGCGGTCGAGCCGCGTCGCGACTTCATCGAAAGCAACGCGTTGTCGGTGTCCAACCTGGATTTCTGATTGGTCGATCGGAATAAATCTTGAGGAGCGCTTTCGGGCGGCTCCTCAGCTATTTAAAATCGGGTAAAAATAAAGCCGCTTCATCCTTTCGATGAAGCGGCTTTATTTTTTCTTCTGGTTAGCGATTGGGCAAGCTACGGCAGTGTCTACAGACGAATTCGAGCCGTCCACGGCGCATACGAGTGTAGGCGCAAACATGCACAGGACGAACAATTGGGCATGTGATAGACATGTCATCAATTCTCGCAAACGATCGGCAGTTATGGACTCGCTAATACCCATCTGCTATCGTTTCAGCGCCAACGTCGACGAAAGCAGTAAGGTATTTGCGAGGTAAGCACGTCGCAAACCTTCACGCGCTGTACTCGGCTATTCTCTGGCGGCTTGAAAACCGAGCCGCCAGAGAATTCCTAAATCTTCAACTTCTATTCCTACCTGTCTAGCTCAATTCGATTCATTGCGACCGAGAAGTTCCTCGATTGAGTGAATGTCAGTCTGCACCTCCTGAGATCGATGCGGATGTTAAACACGCCCCTGTGTGGAACGAAATCGCATTCGATATCCCGCTCTGCGCAAATCTGATGGCATTCAGATAGAAAGTGATCTGTTATCCGTTGCCTTTGCAGATCCTGCTTGTCGATCAGGTAGTCGTGAACCATCACTCCCGTGAGCGCAGCTTTCTGGATGCTGACGTCAATGAAATAGTTCAAGACGCTATCAAAATCAGGCATTCAGTGATCTCATTCAGGGGGGCATACAACTGGTTCTCTGGGGTCAATCTAGCAATAAGCTATCGGTCGCGCAATAGGGGTGCAAAAATAATTTAAAGGCACCCCTTACTCATTCCTAACGAAGACTTAACGGGGTTGCTAGCTACTGAACCTTTTTGTGTTCCACGTGGAACGTTCGATAGTTCACACTCCGAGCATCTTGAGGCGACGGTAAAGGGTTCGCTCACTCATACCAAGATGCTCAGCCAGTTCGCTACGAGATCCGCTGAAGGTCTCCAGCGCGTACGCCAGGTTATGCATCTCATTCCCTGGTCGTCTGCGTGGTTTTTCCCGCACAGTCAGATGAAGGTCCTCAGGTAGGTGCTGGGGGTGGATAAGCCCGTCTTCAGAAAATAGTCTGGCTCGTTCAAGGATGTTGCGCAGTTCACGGATGTTACCTGGGAAGTGATGCAGGGTTAACTGAGCCAGCGTTTCCTCCATGAGCTTCGGCGGTTGCTTGCCCGCCATGCGCTGAAGCAGCGTTTCGCACAATAGCGGAAGATCCTCAATCCTTTCTCGCAAGGCGGGAAGTCTGATTGGGAACCCGCTGATGCGGTAATACAGGTCTTCGCGGAACGTCCCTTCGGCGGCCATCTCTTTCAATGGCTTGTGCGTGGCCGAGACCAGACGAAAGTCCGAATGGACCGTGCGCGTGCTGCCGACCGGGCGGAAGCTGCCGGACTCGATCAGGCGCAGCAGTTTCACCTGCATGGCCAGCGGCACTTCACCAATCTCGTCAAGGAACAGGGTCCCGCCATGCGCTGCTTCGGCCAGGCCTATCTTGCGTTGAGTTGCGCCGGTGAAGGCGCCCTTCTCATAGCCGAACAGCTCACTCTCGAACAACGACTCGGTCAACCCGGTGCAGTCCACTACCACCAGGGGGCCATTGGCTCGGGGGCTGCCCAAGTGCAAGGCGCGGGCGAACAGCTCCTTGCCCGTACCCGACTCACCCTGGAGCAGTACCGGAATCTGCGCAGGGGCTGCACGTTGCAAACTGGCCACGGCGGTCTTGAAGGCTGGCGCCCGGCCGACCAGCCCTTGTTGTTGAGGTTGTGCCGATGCCAGGGTGACGCTGGTCAGGCGTTCGACGAAGGCCACCACCCTACCCTCGTCATCGAGGATCGGGCGCAGCTCCACATCCACATGTTCCGGCCCTCGCGGGGTGTGATGGATGTGGAGCACGCGCTCGGGCACCTTGCTGTCCAGCGATTTGCGCAACGGGCAATGTTCCCCGGCCTGGTCGCAAGGCACGGCATAGTGGTGCGAGACCCGGTGGCATTTTTCGCCGATCGGCGCGTGCTCTTCGTTGCCGAACTGGCGACGGTACGCCGCGTTGGCAGCCAGGATGTTGTAGTCGGTGTCCAGCACGATGCTGGGCAGCACATCGTGTTCGAGGTAGGACACCAGCGCGAGGATCGCGGGATGGGAAGCGGCTAGCATGACAACACCAGATGAAGGACCTGGCGAGGGTACCAAGGACTGCCAAACACTGCCATCGGCTGACAGTCGACTGCCAGGAACTGTCACCATCGGGCTGCTCGAATTGGGGCTGCTGCGCAGCCCATCGCGGCACGAGGCCGCTCCTACAGGGGAAGGCGTCCTATCTGAAAGGCTGGCATGTATCTTGATAAAGCCCCCTTCACTGCCTATGCCTTCAAGGAGGCCCGGTGGATAACTGGAGAGTGCAATGATCATCGGCAACAACCTTCACGTCGAAGCATTCTTCGACAAGGCGACCTGGACCATCAGCTACCTGGTCATGGATGGCGAGACCCGCCAATGTGCGCTGATCGACAGCGTGCTGGACTACGACCCCAAGTCCGGGCGCACCTGCACCGATTCGGCGGACAAGCTGATTGCTCGCGTCGAGGCGCTGGATGCCAAGGTGCAATGGATCCTGGATACCCATGTGCACGCAGACCATCTGTCCGCCGCGGCCTACCTCAAGGAGCGGCTTGGCGGCAGCATCGCAATCGGTGCGCAGATCACCCAGGTGCAGAAAGTCTTCGGCACCCTGTTCAACGCCGAGCCGGGTTTTGCCCGCGACGGCAGCCAGTTCGACGTCCTGTTCGAAGATGAAGAAGGATTTCGCATCGGCAACCTGCATGCCCGTGCCCTGCACACCCCTGGGCATACCCCGGCGTGCATGAGCTACATGGTCGAGGACGCGGGCGAGACCGCTGTGTTCGTCGGCGACACCTTGTTCACTCCCGACTACGGCACTGCCCGTTGCGACTTTCCGGGCGCCAGCGCGCGAACCTTGTACCAGTCGATCCGGCGCCTGCTCGCGTTCCCCGACCAGACCCGGCTGTTCATGTGCCACGACTACCTGCCCGGTGGTCGTGAGCTGCGCTTTGTCACCACCGTGGCCGAGCAACGCGCCGACAACATCCATATCCATGAAGGCGTTAGCGAGGACAGTTTCGTGCAGATGCGCGAAGCCCGTGACAAGACCCTCGACATGCCCGTGCTAATCCTGCCGTCGGTGCAGATCAACATGCGCAGCGGGCAATTCCCCGAACCTGAAGCGAACGGTGTGAGCTACCTGAAGATCCCGCTGAACAAGCTGTAAGCCACGCCGCACCTATAACTAGATTTCCAAGGAACACTGCCATGCCTGCCTTGCTGTCCCCTGCCGATTCCTCCCGTGCCGACCACCACAAGGTGGTGATCGTCGGCGCCGGTGCCGCCGGCATCGCCACCGCCTCCAGCCTGATCGCCCGTGACCCGTCGCTGGATATCGCCCTGATCGACCCCGCCGAGGTGCACTACTATCAACCCGGCTGGACCATGGTCGGTGCCGGGGTGTTCAAGGCGCCGAGCACTGCCCAGACCATGGCCGCCACCCTGCCCCGTGGCGTGCGCTGGATCAAGGCGCGGGTGGAGAGTTTCGACCCTCAGGCGCAACTGGTGATGCTCGAGGACGGCGGTGCTGTCAGCTATGAACAGCTGGTGGTCTGCCCTGGATTGAAACTCGATTGGAACGCCATCGACGGCTTGAACGAGACCCTCGGGCGCAACGGCGTCACCTCCAACTACCGCTACGACCTGGCGCCCTACACCTGGCAGCTGGTGCAGAACCTCAAGCAGGGGCGCGCCCTCTTCACCCAGCCGCCGATGCCGATCAAATGTGCTGGGGCGCCGCAGAAGGCGCTGTACCTGTCCTGCGATCACTGGTTGCGCAACGGGCACCTGGGCAATGTCAGGGCCAGCTTCTTCAATGCCGGGGCGGTGTTGTTCGGTGTGCCGGACTATGTGCCGGCGCTGATGAGCTACATCGACAAGTACGGCGTGGACCTTAACTACCAGCATCGCCTGACGGCGGTGGATGGTCCGAACAAGCGCGCCACGTTTATCCGTACCCTCCCCGACGGCAGCACCGAGACCCGGGTCGAGGCTTTCGACATGCTGCATGTGGTGCCGCCTCAGGTGGCGCCTGACTTCATCCGCCAGAGCCCGCTGGCCGATGCGGCGGGCTGGGTGGATGTCGACCCGCATACCCTGCGTCATCGCCAGTTCGGCAATGTCCACGCGCTGGGTGACGTGGCCAATACCAGCAACGCCAAGACCGCCGCTGCCGCCCGCAAGCAGGCACCGGTGGTGGCCAACAATGTGCTGGTGGCACTCGGTCGCCTGTCGACCCTGGCCCAGTACGATGGCTACGGCTCCTGCCCGTTGACGGTCGAGCGCGGCAAGATCGTCCTGGCCGAGTTCACCTATGGCGGCAAGGTCGCGCCGAGTTTCCCGCGTTGGCTGCTCGATGGCCGCAAGCCTACCCGCCTGGCCTGGTTGCTCAAGGCGCAGATCCTGCCGCCGCTGTACTGGAAGGCCATGCTCAAGGGCCGCGAGTGGCTGGCCCGGCCGCAGCCTCTGGTGGTCGAGGCGCAGCAGTGATCGAACACCAACTGCTAGGCGCCGGGCTCGGCGCGATCATTGGCGCGGTGCTGGCCCTGACCGGCGCTGGCGGCGGTATCCTGGCGGTGCCGCTGCTGGTGTTCGGCCTGGGGTTGAGCATGGTCGAGGCTGCACCGATCGGCCTGCTGGCCGTTGGCCTGGCGGCGGCGGTGGGCGCCCTGCTCGGCTTGCGTGAGGGGTTGGTACGTTATCGCGCCGCCCTGTTCATCGCCCTGATCGGCATCGCCGCCGCACCCTTTGGCCTGATGCTCGCCCATCAATTGCCCAATACACCCTTGGCCCTGGTATTCGCCGGGGTGCTGGTTTACGCCTGCCTGCGCATCTGGCGCAAGGCGGCCAGGCAACTGCGCGGCGAAGCCAATGACGCCCATCGTTTCATCGAGCCCTGCGTGCTCAACCCCTTGCAGGGCCGCTTGCGCTGGACCCTACCTTGCGCCAGGGCCCTGGCTTTTACCGGCTTGATGTCGGGGTTGATGTCCGGCCTGCTGGGCGTGGGCGGTGGTTTCGTGATCATCCCGGCATTGAACCGCTACACCAACCTGCGCATGACCAGCATCGTCGCCACCTCGCTGGCCGTGATCGCCCTGGTGTCCACCGGTAGCGTGGTGAGCGCCAGCGTGGCCGGTGTGATGCACTGGCAGGTGGGTGTGCCCTTCGCCATCGGTGCGGTCATCGGCCTGCTGCTGGCACGGCCGCTCGCCGCCCGCATCGCCGGCCCGCGCCTGCAGCAGCTTTTCGCCGTGGCGGGCTGGGCGGCCGCGCTGCTGCTGGCCGGCAAGGTGCTACTCGGCTAGCAGCTCATCCTGCTCGGCGGCGCACAGCGCCAGCAGGTAATCCCACACCACCCGCAGGCGCACCGACTTGTGCAACTCGCGGCGGGTGCAGATCCAGTAGCTGCGCTGGATGGTCTCGCTGGGTAGCACACGCACCAGCTTGGGGTCGTGGCGGGCCATGTAGTTGGGTAGCACGGCGATGCCCAGCCCGGCCTGCGCGGCTTGCTGCTGGGCGATCACGCTGGTGCTGCGGAACACCACGTTGGGCGCCCGGCAGAAGCTGTTGAGGAACAGCAGCTCCTGGCTGAACAGCAGGTCGTCGACATAGCCGATCCAGCTGTGCCGGGCCAGGTCTTCACGGCTGTGCAGCGGCGGCGCGCGGTCCAGGTAGCCCTGGCTGGCGTACAGGGCCAGGCGGTAGTCGGTGAGCTTGCGGGTGATCAGCAGGTCGGCGTTGGGGCGTTCCAGGTGGATGCTGATCTCGGCTTCACGGTTGAGGATGCTGACGAAACGCGGCACTGCCACCAGTTCCACTTCGAGCCCCGGGTAGCGCTGGAACAAGGCTTTCATGCGTGGAGTGAAGAACATGATGCCGATGCCCTCGGTCACCCCCAGGCGGATCTTGCCCAGTGGCGTGATGGCCTGGGTGATTTCTTCCTGCGCCAGCAGGGCAACGTTCTCCATGGCTTCGGCGTGCTTGAGCAGGGCCTGGCCGGAAGGCGTGAGTTCGTAGCCCTGGGCGTGCTGGACGAACAGCGCGGTACCCAGGTGCTTTTCGATGCTCTCGATATGCCGGGCCACGGTGCTGTGGGTGGTGTTGAGGCGCTTTGCGGCGGTAAGCAGGCGGCCGCTGCGCTGCAACTCGAGGAAAAACCGCAGATCGTTCCAGTCGAACATGGGCGTCCTTGGATGTGCTGGCTGTTGAAGCCATCGCGGGGCAAGCCCGCTCCCACAATCGGATAGTCGCTGTGCTAAAACGCACAACGGCTGCGCGAAATCTCGTGTTTCCTCGGCGAAATTAATCAATAAGATGGATCGGGACAAGAATAATAATCAGGCGCGAGGTTGCACATGCCATCAGCCGATCCTGTCTACGACTATGTGGTCGTGGGTGCCGGTCCCGCCGGTTGCCTGCTGGCCAACCGCTTGTCCGCCGACCCTTCGTGCCGCGTATTGCTGCTCGAGGCGGGTGGCCGCGACAATTATCCCTGGATTCACATTCCCGTCGGTTACCTCTACTGCATCGGCAATCCACGCACCGACTGGTGCCTCAAGACCGAATCCCAGCCCGGCCTGAACGGTCGCAGCCTGGGTTATCCACGGGGCAAGGTGCTGGGAGGCTGCTCGTCGATCAACGGGATGATCTACATGCGTGGCCAGGCCGCCGACTATGACCGCTGGGCCGAGCAAGGCAACGACGGCTGGGCGTGGAAGGATGTGCTGCCCTTGTTCAAGGCCAGCGAGAACCACTTCGCCGGCGCCAGCGACAGCCACGGCGTCGAGGGGGAATGGCGGGTCGAGCAGCAGCGCTACAGCTGGCCGATCCTCGACGCGTTCCGCGATGCCGCCGAGCAGAGCGGCATTGCCAAGGTCGATGACTTCAACACCGGCGACAACGCCGGTTGTGGATACTTCCAGGTCAATCAGCGCAGCGGTGTGCGCTGGAACTCGGCCAAGGCGTTTCTCAGGCCCATCCTCAAGCGCCCCAACCTGACAGTGTTGACTGGCGTTCAAGTCGACCAGGTGCTGCTCGACAACACCCGAGCCCGGGCGGTGAAGGCCTTGTGGCAAGGTGCCTGGCATGAGTTCGCCGCCCGTCGCGAGATCATCCTGTGCGCGGGCTCCGTGGGCTCGCCCGGCATTCTGCAACGCTCCGGCATCGGCCCACGCAAACTGCTCGAAGACCTGGGTATCGGTGTACGCCACGATATGCCCGGGGTTGGCGGCAACCTTCAGGACCATCTGCAGTTGCGGTTGATCTACCAGATCCGCAACACCCGTACCCTCAACCAGATGGCCAACAGCCTGTGGGGCAAGCTGGGCATGGGCCTGCGCTACGCCTATGACCGCAGCGGCCCGTTGGCCATGGCGCCGAGCCAGCTGGGCGCCTTCGCCCGTTCAGGCCCCGAGCAGGCAACCGCCAACCTGCAATACCACGTGCAGCCGTTGTCGCTGGACCGTTTCGGCGAACCGCTGCATCGCTTCCCGGCCTTTACCGCCTCGGTGTGCAACCTGCGCCCGGCAAGCCGCGGGCGGATCGATATCCTCTCGGCGGACATGAACGCCGCGCCCTTGATCGACCCCAACTACCTGAGTGACCCCGAGGACCTGCGCGTCGCCGCCGAGGCCATCCGCCTCACCCGGCGCATCGTCCAGGCCCCTGCCCTGGCGGCCTTCGATCCTCGCGAGTACTTGCCAGGCCCTGCCCTGCAGAGCGACGAAGATCTGCACCAGGCCGCCGCTCAGATCGGCACCACCATCTTCCACCCGGTGGGCACCTGCCGCATGGGCAGCGGCACGCTCGACGTTGTGGATAACCAGCTGCGCGTGCATGGCATCCCAGGCCTGCGCGTGGCCGACGCTTCGATCATGCCGAAGATCGTCTCTGGCAATACCTGTTCACCCACGTTGATGATTGCCGAAAAGGCGGCACAACTGATCCTCAAGGGGGCCAATACCCAGACCAACCTCAGCGACGCCAGCGCGATACCGACGCCCTGACCCGGGTGTTTGCAACAGCGGCGGCTTGTGGTCGCAAGTCGTCGGCAGTGGAACAACAAGAATAATCACTGTGGCCCGCGGGCCGAGGACAGCAACGATGTCGGATTACATCCAGGAACAGGGGGCGGCGGCGAGCAGCCCAAGCCGTCGTGAAGAGCGCAAGATCATTTTCGCGTCATCCCTCGGGACGGTATTCGAGTGGTATGACTTTTTTCTCTATGGCGCGCTGGCCGCGGTCATCAGCAAGCAGTTCTTCGCGGGGGTCAACGACACCACCGCCTTTATCTTCGCCCTGATGGCCTTCGCCGCCGGCTTCCTGGTGCGCCCGTTCGGCGCGCTGGTGTTTGGCCGGCTGGGCGACATGATCGGGCGCAAGTACACCTTCCTGGTGACCATCGTGCTGATGGGCCTGTCTACCTTCGCCGTGGGCCTGTTGCCGACCTACGCCAGCATAGGCATTGCCGCGCCGATCATCCTGGTCGTGCTGCGCATGCTCCAGGGGTTGGCGCTGGGCGGTGAGTACGGTGGTGCGGCCACCTATGTCGCCGAGCACGCGCCTCATGGCAAACGTGGCTTCCATACCGGCTTCATCCAATCCACTGCCACACTGGGCCTGCTGTTGTCGCTGACCGTCGTCCTGGCCAGCCGCTACATCAGTGGCGACCAGTTCGAAACCTGGGGCTGGCGCCTGCCGTTCCTGCTGTCGATCGTGCTGCTGGCGATTTCCACCTGGATCCGCATGAGCATGCACGAGTCGCCGGCCTTCGTGAAAATGAAGGCCCAGGGCAAGGTGAGCAAGTCGCCGATCCGTGAGTCGTTCACCTCGTGGCCCAACCTCAAGGTGGTGCTCACCGCGCTGTTCAGCATCAACGCCGGGCAGGCGGTGACCTTCTACACCGCGCAGTTCTACGTGCTGTTCTTCATGACCCAGATGCTCAAGATGGACCCGGCCCAGGCCAACACCCTGCTGATCATCAGCGTGGTGATCGGTGCGCCGTTCTTCGTGTTCTTCGGCTGGCTGTCGGACCGGGTCGGGCGCAAGCCGATCCTGATGATCGGGCTGTTGTTGGCCACGGTGTGCTACTTCCCGATGTTCAAGGCCCTGAGCCACTACGCCAATCCACAGATCGACGCCGCCAGCCGCCAGGCGCCAATCGTCGTCACTGCCGACCCCAAGGGCTGCACCTTCCAGTTCGACCCGGTGGGCAAGGCACGCTTCGACAGCCCGTGCGACAAGGTCAAGACGTTCCTGGTCAAGCAGGGCCTGCCCTACAGCTCGGTGAGTGTCACGGGCAGCGAGGTGATCGTCAGCGTCGGCGACAAGACCATCAATGGTTTCGACGAGACGGCCATGCGTAGCGCCATCGATAGCGCTGGCTACCCGGCCAAGGCAGATCCCGCGCACGTGAACCAGGTAATGGTGGTCGTGCTGATCGTCGCCATGATCCTCATCGCCACCATGACCTACGGGCCACTGGCGGCGGTGATGGTCGAGCTGTTCCCGACGCGTATCCGCTATACCTCGATGTCCCTGCCCTACCACATCGGCAACGGCTGGTTCGGTGGCTTCCTGCCGACGGTGTCGTTCGCGTTGGTGGTGTACACCGGGGATATCTTCTATGGGCTGTGGTACCCGGTGCTGATCACCGGGGTGAGCCTGGTGGTGGGGATCTTCTGCCTGAAAGAGACCCGGGATGTGGATATCGACAAGGTCTGAGATTTTCGCTGGGGCCTTCGCGGGTAAACCCGCTCCCACAGGTTTGCGCAATACCCTGTGGGAGCGGGTTTACCCGCGAAGAAGCCAGCAGCGATTTCAGCCCACAAAAAAACCGGCGTAAAAGCCGGTTTTTTTATCGCTGGAAAAAACTTATGCACGATTATCGAAAAAACGTCATACATGGAAATAAATAGCAAATTCAGACACTTAGCTATGTATTAAGACGCTTAATCCAAAAATTGCTAACACGTTATCCACAGATCGTCAGGCAGGCTGCTGCTCAGGTTTTTCCGCCGCTGGCGGCAGCGAACCCATGGCGCGCTGGGCCGCCTCGTTCCACGCCTGGGCACGGTCGTTGAGCTCGGCGATGGCACGCGGGCCAGTCCCCTCCGGGTACATCGGCTCGCCAATGACCACCTCGATGGTGCCCGGGCGCTTGCCCCAGCCTTCACGTGGCCAGAACTTGCCGGCGTTGTGGGCGATCGGCAGCACCGGCAGGCCAGCGTTCACCGCCAATGCGGTACCACCGCGGGAGAACTTGCCGATCTGTCCATGCGGCACGCGGGTGCCTTCGGGGAAGATCAACACCCAGGTGCCCTGCTTGAGCAGCTCGTCGCCCTGGCTGGCAACCTGGCGCAGGGCCTCCTTCGGGTTCTTCCGGTCGATGGCGATCGGCCGCAGCATGGCCATGGCCCAGCCGAAGAACGGCACGTACAGCAGCTCGCGCTTGAGCACCTGGCTCAGCGGCGAGAAGTACGCCGACAGGAAGAACGTCTCCCAGGTGCTCTGGTGGTTGGACAGGATCACGCAAGGTACCTCAGGCACGTTCTCGGCGCCGGTGATCTTGTAGTCGATCCGCAGGACCGTCCGTACCAGGAACAGCGCGCAGCGGCACCAGTACACGTTGATGAACCGGTAGCGCTTGGGGAACGGCAGGAAAGGCGCGACAAAGAAGCTCAGCGAGCACCACAGCAGCGAACTGGTGCCCAACAGCAGGTAAAAAAGAAAGATTCTGATCGCCTGCAGGATCGACATAGTGGCATGTACCGTTGCGGGGCGTGCCCGCCTAATGAAAAGTGCGCCGTTCCTGGCGCACTCATTTAAATAAGTTCTCTGGCGATGGCTGCCAGATCGTCGAAAATCAGTGTAGTTTGCGGGACACCTTTTTCCAGGGTCCTTTCGCCCTTGCCGGTTTTTACCAACACGGGTTGTGCATCGACGGCCAGGGCCGCCTCCAGGTCACCTTTGCTGTCACCGACGAACCATACGCCGGCCAGCGGCACCTGGTAGTGCTCGGCAATGGTCCGCAGCATGCCGGGCTTGGGCTTGCGGCAGTCGCAGCCCTCATCCGGGCCGTGCGGGCAATGCACGATCAAGCCGACCTCGCCGCCCTGCTCGGCCACCAGCGCGCGCAGGCGCGCATGCATGGCCTCGAGGGTTTCCAGCGGGTAGTAGCCGCGGGCAATGCCGGACTGGTTGGTGGCCACCGCCACCGTCCAGCCCGCCTTGCTCAACTGCGCGATGGCCTCGATCGAGCCGGGAATGGGGATCCACTCCTCCAGCGACTTGATGTAGGCGTCGGAGTCGTGGTTGATCACTCCGTCTCGATCAAGAATCAGCAGTTTCAACGACTCACCCCAGCAGCGAGATATCGGCCACGCCCAGGAACAGACCGCGTAGGCGGCTGAGCAGGGCATAACGGTTGGCGCGCACCTTGGCATCCTCGGCGTTGACCATCACCGCCTCGAAGAAGGCGTCGACCGGGTCACGCAGGGCAGCCAGGCGGGCCAGGGCCTCGCTGTACTGACGCGCGGCCGCCATCGGTTGCACGGCCTGGTCGGCCTGCTGGATGGCCGAGTACAGGGAGAACTCGTTGGCATTGTCGAAGTACTTCGGCTCGACCTGGTCGGCGATGGCGCCTTCGGCCTTGCCCAGCAGGTTCGACACGCGCTTGTTCGCCGCGGCCAGGGCTTCGGCTTCCGGCAGCTTGCGGAAGGCCTGCACGGCCTGCACGCGCTGGTCGAAGTCCAGCGCCGAGCCCGGCTTCAGGGCACGCACCGACAGGTAGGTGGAGACGTCGATGCCTTCGTCCTCGTAGCGCGCGCGCAGGCGGTCGAAGACGAACTCCAGCACCTGCTCGGACAGGCCGGCGGCCTTGACCTTGGCACCGAACTGCTTGACCGCGAACTCGACCGCGACGGCCAGGTCCAGGTCCAGCTGCTTCTCGATCAGGATGCGCAGCACGCCCAGGGCGGCACGACGCAGGGCGTACGGGTCCTTGCTGCCGGTGGGCAGCATGCCGATGCCGAAGATGCCGACCAGGGTGTCGAGCTTGTCGGCGATGGCTACGGCGGCACCGGTGAGGGTCTGCGGCAGCTCGGCGCCAGCGCCACGCGGCATGTACTGCTCGTTCAGCGCCAGGGCGACGTCTTGCGGCTCGCCATCGTTGAGGGCGTAGTAGTAGCCGGCGATGCCCTGCATTTCAGGGAATTCGCCGACCATTTCCGAGGCCAGGTCGCACTTGGACAGCAGGCCGGCACGGCCGGCGTTGGCGGCGCTGCCGCCGATGTAAGGGGCAATGAAGGCAGCCAGCTTGGAAACGCGTTCGGCCTTGTCGAACACGGTGCCCAGCTGAGCCTGGAACACCACGTTCTTCAGGCGCTCGTTGAAGCTTTCCAGCGGCTGCTTCTTGTCCTGCTTGAAGAAGAACTCGGCGTCGGTCAGGCGTGGGCGCACGACCTTTTCGTTGCCTTCGACGATCTGCTTCGGATCGCGGCTCTCGACGTTGGCCACGGTGATGAAGCGCGGCAGCAGCTTGCCTTCGCTGTCCAGCAGGCAGAAGTACTTCTGGTTGTCCTGCATGGTGGTGATCAGGGCTTCCTGCGGCACCTCGAGGAAACGCTCCTCGAACGAGCACACCAGTGGCACTGGCCACTCGACCAGGGCGGTCACTTCGTCCAGCAGCGCCGGTGGCACGATGGCCGTGCCTTCCTGCTGCATGGCCAGCTCCGCGGTGCGCTTGCTGATCAGCTCGCGACGCTCGGCGAAGTCGGCCAGCACGTGGGCCTTGCGCAGGTCCTCGACGTAGTTGGCCGGGGTGGTAATGAGCACGTTTTCCGGGTGGTGGAAGCGGTGGCCACGGGATTCACGGCCGGCCTTCTGGGCCAGGATGGTGCAGTCGACCACCTGATTGCCCAGCAGCATCACCAGCCACTGGGTCGGGCGCACGAACTCTTCACGGCTGGCGCCCCAGTGCATGCGCTTGGGGATCGGCAGGTCGTTGAGCGAATCCTCGACGATGGTCGGCAGCAGGCTGGCGGTGGCCTTGCCCGGAATGTGCTGGGAGAAGCGCAGCTTGGGGCCGCTCTGGTCGATGTCCGACAGCTCCACGCCGCACTTCTTGGCGAAGCCCAGGGCGGCCTGGGTCGGCTGGCCTTCGGCATTGAACGCGGCCTGCACGGGCGGGCCGTCGATGTTGATGCTGCGGTCCGGCTGTTGCACGTCCAGCTGGCGGATCAGTACGGCCAGGCGGCGCGGTGCGGCATAGACCTGTTTGCCGGTGTAGTTCAGGCCGGCGGCCTGCAGGCCTTTCTCGATGCCGGCGAGGAAGGCGTCACCGAGGGTGGCGAGGGCCTTCGGTGGCAGCTCTTCGGTGCCCAGTTCAACCAGGAAATCTTGAGCACTCATTGTGCAGCCTCCAGCTTAGCCAACACTTCATCACGCAGTTCGGGAGAGGCCATCGGGAAGCCCAGGCGTGCACGGGCTTGCAGATAGCTTTGCGCCACGTCCCGGGCCAGGGTACGCACGCGCAGGATGTAACGCTGGCGCTCGGTCACCGAGATGGCGCGGCGGGCGTCCAGCAAGTTGAAGGTGTGCGAGGCCTTCAGGACCATTTCGTAGGTCGGCAGCGGCAGGTCCAGCTTGATCAGGCGGTTCGCTTCGCTTTCGTAGAAGTCGAACAGCTCGAACAGTTTCTCGACGTTGGCGTGCTCGAAGTTGTAGGTCGACTGCTCCACTTCGTTCTGGTGGAACACGTCGCCGTAGGTGACCTTGCCGAACGGCCCGTCGGCCCACACCAGGTCGTAGACCGAGTCCACGCCCTGCAGGTACATGGCCAGTCGCTCCAGGCCGTAGGTGATTTCACCGGTGACCGGATAGCACTCGATGCCGCCGACCTGCTGGAAGTAGGTGAACTGGGTCACCTCCATGCCGTTCAGCCAGATTTCCCAACCCAGGCCCCAGGCGCCCAGGGTCGGCGATTCCCAGTTGTCTTCGACGAAGCGGATGTCGTGAACCAGCGGGTCCAGGCCGATGGCTTTCAGCGAGCCGAGGTACAGCTCCTGGAAGTTGGCCGGGTTCGGCTTGAGCACCACCTGGAACTGGTAGTAGTGCTGCAGGCGGTTGGGGTTTTCGCCATACCGCCCGTCGGCAGGACGACGGCTGGGCTGCACGTAGGCGGCGTTCCAGGTCTCCGGGCCGACGGCGCGCAGGAAGGTAGCGGTGTGGAAAGTGCCGGCGCCTACTTCCATATCGTAGGGCTGAAGTACCACACAACCTTGCTCGGCCCAGTAGTTCTGCAGGGCGAGGATCAGGTCTTGGAAGGTACGCACGGCTGGCGTAGGCTGGCTCACGAAATTCACCTGTATCTGGGGATGCGGATGTAAAGAGCGGGAGTATACCCGATTCGCCTCGCCCTCTACGTTATTGGAGCCTTATGCCACGCTGCTTTTGGTGTTCCGACGATCCGTTGTATCAGGCCTATCACGACCACGAGTGGGGAACGCCGCAGCGCGATCCGGCGTTGCTCTTCGAGATGCTTTTGCTCGAAGGGTTCCAGGCGGGGTTGTCGTGGATCACGGTATTGAAGAAACGTGAACGCTATCGCCAGGTGCTGGATGGTTTCGACCCGGTGAAACTGGCGCGCCTGAGCGACGAACGCATCGAGGAGCTGATGCTTGATCCCGGCATCATCCGCAACCGCCTCAAGCTCAAGGCCGTGCGCCGCAACGCCCAGGCCTGGCTGGCTGTGGATAACCCGGCAGAGTGGTTGTGGTCGTTCGTCGGCGGCGCGCCGAAGATCAATCATTTCCAGGGGCGCGGCGACGTGCCGGCGGTCACCGACGAAGCCAAGGCCATGAGCAAGGCCCTGCAGAAGGCCGGCTTCACCTTTGTCGGGCCGACCATCTGCTACGCCTTCATGCAGGCCACCGGCATGGTCATGGACCACACCACCGACTGCGATCGCTACGCCGCGCTGGTGCGCTGACGGGGTACAATGCGCGCCTTGCTGAAATAAGGAATTCGCCTGTGGAAAAGTTCAAGGGCGCCCTGATGGTCGGGGTGCTGCGCCTGTTTGCCAAGCTGCCCTGGAGCGCTGTGCAGCGCGTCGGTGCCGGTATCGGCTGGCTGATGTGGAAAATCCCCAATGGCTCGCGCAATGTCGTGCGCATCAACCTGGCCAAGTGTTTCCCGGAGATGGACCCGGTCGAGCGCGAGCAGCTGGTTGGCCGCGCGTTGAAGGACATCGGCAAGTCGTTCGTCGAGAGCGCCTGTGCCTGGATCTGGCCGCCGCAGCGCTCGCTGGATCTGGTCAAGGAAGTGCACGGCCTGGAAGTGCTGGAGCAGGCCCTGGCCTCGGGCAAGGGCGTGGTGGGCATCACCAGCCACCTGGGCAACTGGGAAGTGCTCAACCACTTCTATTGCAACCAGTGCAAACCGATCATCTTCTACCGCCCGCCGAAGCTGAAGGCGGTGGATGACCTGTTGCGTGAACAGCGCGTACAGATGGGCAACCGCGTGGCGCCTTCGACCAAGGAAGGCATTCTCAGCGTGATCAAGGAAGTGCGTCGGGGTGGCCAGGTGGGGATTCCGGCCGACCCGGAGCCGGCCGAGTCGGCGGGTGTGTTCGTGCCGTTCCTCGGCACCCAGGCGCTGACCAGCAAGTTCGTGCCGAACATGCTGGCTGGCGGCAAGGCGGTGGGTGTTTTCCTGCATGCGCTGCGGTTGCCGGATGGGTCGGGCTTCAAGGTATTCCTGGAAGCGGCGCCGGAAGCGATGTACAGCACCGATGTGACTGAATCGGCGGCGGCCATGAGCAAGGTGGTCGAGCGTTATGTACGCGAGTATCCGAGCCAGTACATGTGGAGCATGAAGCGCTTCAAGAAGCGCCCGGCGGGTGAGGCGCGCTGGTATTGAGATTGTTGGGGGCGCTTTGCGCCCCTTTCGCGACGCAAGGCCGCTCCTACAGGCGACCGCAATCCCCTGTAGGAGCGGCCTTGTGTCGCGATGGGCTGCAAAGCAGCCCCGGCGATTTCAAGCCTTGTTCAGCTTCTTGAGAAAAACGGTCATCTCTTTCTCGGCCTGCTTGTCGCCATGGGCCTGCGCCGCGACGATCCCCTCTTCCCAGGCCTTGCGCGCGCCGTCCAGATCCCCGCTCAACTGATACGCCTTCCCCAGCAGCTTCCACGCCGCCGAGTACTTCGGATCCTGCTTCACACAGGCAGCCAGGTGTACCACCGCTTCAGCCCCATTGCCCTCGTCCAGCCAGGCCTTGCCCAGCCCGAACCTCAGCAGCGGGTTATCCACACCCTTGGCCAGCATCTTTTCCAGCGATTCGCGCATGCCCTTCCCTCCTAGAAGAAACTCAGGCCCACGTGGAACAGCTTCTCCACGTCCCGAATATGCTTTTTATCCACAACGAACAGGATCACATGGTCGCCCGACTCGATCACCGTGTCGTCATGGGCGATCAGCACCTCCTCGTCGCGGATGATCGCGCCGATGGTGGTGCCCGGCGGCAACGAGATGTCCTCGATGGCCTTGCCCACCACTTTGCTCGACTTCGAGTCGCCATGGGCCACCGCCTCGATGGCCTCGGCCGCGCCGCGGCGCAGCGAGTGCACGCTGACGATATCGCCGCGGCGCACGTGGGCCAGCAGGGTGCCGATGGTGGCCAGCTGCGGGCTGATGGCGATGTCGATCTCGCCGCCCTGCACCAGGTCGACGTAGGCCGGGTTGTTGATGATGGTCATCACCTTGCGCGAGCCCAGGCGCTTGGCCAGCAGCGACGACATGATGTTGGCCTCGTCGTCGTTGGTCAGCGCCAGGAAGATGTCGGCGTCGGCGATGTTCTCTTCGAGCATCAGGTCGCGGTCGGAGGCGCTGCCCTGCAGCACCACGGTGCTTTCGAGGGTGTCGGAGAGGTAGCGGCAGCGCGCCGGGTTCATCTCGATGATCTTCACCTGGTAGCGGCTCTCGATGGCCTCGGCCAGGCGCTCGCCGATCTGTCCGCCGCCGGCGATGACCACGCGTTTGTTGGTCTCGTCGATACGGCGCAGCTCGCCCATCACCGCACGGATGTCTTTTTTCGCGGCGATGAAGAACACCTCGTCGTCGGCCTCGATCACCGTGTCGCCCTGGGGCGTGATCGGCCGGTCGCGACGGAAGATCGCCGCCACGCGGGTGTCGACATTGGGCATGTGGGCGCGGATCTGGCGCAGTTGCTGGCCCACCAGCGGGCCGCCGTAGTAGGCCCTGACCGCCACCAGTTGGGCCTTGCCCTCGGCGAAGTCGATCACCTGCAACGAACCCGGGTGCTCGATCAGGCGTTTGATGTAGTTGGTTACCACCTGCTCGGGGCTGATCAGCACATCCACCGGAATATGGTCGTTGTCGAACAGCTCCTCGCGGGTCAGGTAGGCCGACTCGCGCACCCGGGCGATCTTGGTCGGGGTGTGGAACAGCGAGTAGGCCACCTGGCAGGCGACCATGTTGGTCTCGTCGCTGTTGGTCACCGCCACCAGCATGTCGGCGTCGTCGGCGCCGGCCTGGCGCAGCACCGTCGGCAGCGAGGCGCGGCCCTGCACGGTGCGGATGTCCAGGCGATCGCCCAGGTCGCGCAGGCGCTCGCTGTCGGTATCGACCACGGTGATGTCGTTGGCTTCGCTGGCCAGGTGCTCTGCCAGGGTACCGCCGACCTGGCCTGCGCCGAGGATGATGATCTTCATCCGCTACTCCCTACCCTTT
This sequence comes from Pseudomonas mosselii, assembly GCF_003205295.1. Lineage (GTDB taxonomy): Bacteria > Pseudomonadota > Gammaproteobacteria > Pseudomonadales > Pseudomonadaceae > Aquipseudomonas > Aquipseudomonas mosselii_B. Next base: position 104,177 of record NZ_QJRP01000006.1, on the reverse strand, counting down.
TTTGTTCTTTACCCGCGCGAGGCGGCGATCTTGATCAGCTTGGCATAGTAGAACCCGTCGTGACCGCCTTCCTGGGCCAGCAGCTGGCGGCCGTGGGGCTGGCGCAGGCCGGCCTCGGTGGCCAGGTCCAGCTCGCGGGCACCGGGGGTGCGGGCGAGGAAGGCGTCGATCACTTCGGTGTTCTCGGTTGGCAGGCTCGAGCAGGTGGCGTAGAGCAGCATGCCGCCTACTTCCAGGGTCGGCCACAGGGCATCGAGCAGCTCGCCTTGCAGCGCGGCCAGTGCCGGGATGTCCTCGGCCTGGCGGGTCAGCTTGATGTCCGGGTGGCGGCGGATCACGCCGGTGGCCGAGCAGGGCGCATCGAGCAGGATGCGCTGGAACGGTTTGCCGTCCCACCAGCTGGCGGTTTCACGGGCGTCGCAGGCGATCAGCTCGGCGTCGAGCTTGAGGCGGTCGAGGTTCTCGCGCACGCGGGCCAGGCGTTTGGCTTCCAGGTCGATGGCGACCATGTGGGCCAGGCCAGGTTCGGCTTCCAGCAGGTGGCAGGTCTTGCCGCCCGGGGCGCAGCAGGCGTCGAGCACGCGCTGGCCGGGGGCCAGTTCGAGCAGGTCGGCGGACAGTTGCGCGGCTTCGTCCTGCACGCTCACCCAGCCGTCGGCGAAGCCCGGCAAACCACGTACGTTGCAGGCTTCGGCCAGGACGATACCGTCGCGGCTGAACTGGCAGGCGCTGGCCTGGATGCCGGCCTCGGCCAGCAGCACCAGGTAGGCGTCGCGGGTGTGGTGGCGGCGGTTGATCCGCAGGATCATCGGCGGGTGGGCGTTGTTGGCGGCGCAGATGGCTTCCCATTGCTCCGGCCAGAACGTTTTCAGCGCCTTCTGCAGCCAGCGCGGGTGTGCGGTGCGTACCACGGGGTCGCGTTCCATGCCGGCGAGCAGCTCCTCGCCTTCACGCTGGGCGCGGCGCAGCACGGCGTTGAGCAGCCCCTTTGCCCACGGCTTCTTGAGCTTGTCGGCGCAGCCGACCGTTTCACCAATGGCGGCGTGGGCCGGGATGCGCGTGTAGAACAGCTGGTACAGGCCGACCAGCAGCAGCGCCTGCACATCGGCATCGGCGGCCTTGAACGGCTTCTGCAGCAGTTGCGCGGCCAGCAGGTCGAGGCGTGGCTGCCAACGGGCGGTACCGAAGGCAAGGTCTTGAGTCAGGCCACGGTCGCGCTCTTCGACCTTGTCCAGTTGCGCCGGCAACGAGCTGTTCAGCGAGGCCTTGCCGCTGAGCACGGCGGCAAGGGCACGGGCGGCGGCCAGGCGAGGGTTCATTGGCCAAGCACCTTGCCGCTGGCGAACTTCTCGCGGCGGCTGTTGAACAGGTCGCTGAAGGCCAGGGCCTTGCCGCCGGGCAGTTGCAGGCGGGTCAGGCTCAGGGCGCCGTCACCGCAGGCGACGACCAAGCCGTCCTTGCTGGCAGAGAGGATTTCGCCGGGGGCACCCTTGCCTGTGGACAAGTTGGCGGCCAGCACCTTCACGCTTTCGCCGTCGAGGGTGCTGTGGCACACCGGCCAGGGGTTGAAGGCACGGATCAGGCGCTCCAGCTCGACGGCAGGGCGGCTCCAGTCGATGCGCGCCTCGTCCTTGTTCAGCTTGTGTGCATAAGTGGCCAGGGCATCGTCCTGGACTTCACCTTGCAGGCTGCCATCGGCCAGGCCGGCAATGGCCTGCACCACGGCGCCCGGGCCCATGGTGGCGAGGCGGTCGTGCAGGGTGCCGCCGGTATCCTCGGCGCTGATCGGGGTGACCACCTTGAGCAGCATCGGGCCGGTATCCAGGCCTGCTTCCATGCGCATCACGGTCACGCCGCTCTCGGCGTCGCCGGCTTCCACGGCGCGCTGGATCGGTGCCGCACCGCGCCAGCGTGGCAGCAGGGAGGCGTGGCTGTTGATGCAGCCCAGGCGCGGGATATCCAGCACTACTTGCGGCAGGATCAGGCCGTAGGCGACCACCACCATCAGGTCTGGCCTCAGTGCGGCGAGTTCAGCTTGTGCATCGGCATTGCGCAGGGTCTGCGGTTGGTACACCGGGATGTCATGGGCCACGGCCAGCGCCTTGACCGCGCTCGGCATGAGCTTCTGGCCACGGCCGGCCGGGCGGTCGGGCTGGGTGTAGACGGCCACGATCTCGTACGGGCTGTCGAGCAGGGCCTTGAGGTGTTCGGCGGCAAACTCTGGAGTGCCTGCGAAGACGATGCGCATGGAGTTCTCGCTTCTTCAAAAAGAAAAAGGCTTGCCGGAGCAAGCCTTCTGGAAGGTGGGGATCAGGCTTGCTGGCGGTGCTGCTTTTCCAGCTTCTTCTTGATCCGGTCGCGTTTGAGCTGGGACAGGTAGTCGACGAACAGCTTGCCGTTGAGGTGATCGAACTCGTGCTGCACGCACACGGCCAGCAGGCCTTCGGCCTCCAGCTCGTAGGGTTTGCCGTCGCGGTCCTGGGCCTTGACCCGCACGCGCAACGGGCGGTCGACGTTCTCGTAGAAGCCGGGCACCGACAGGCAGCCTTCCTGGTACTGGCCCATGTCGTGGGTCAGTTCCTCGACCGTGGGGTTGATGAACACCCGCGGCTCGCTGCGGTCTTCGCTCAGGTCCATCACCACGACCTGCTTGTGTACGTTGACCTGGGTGGCGGCCAGGCCGATGCCGGGCGCCTCGTACATGGTCTCGAACATGTCGTCGATCAGCTGGCTCAGGGCGTCGTCGAACTCCGTCACCGGTTTGGCGATGGTGCGCAGGCGCGGATCGGGGAATTCGAGAATGTTCAAAATGGCCATGGCGGTCAGGCAGTCACTGTGCGGTCGGTTGAAAACTGAGCACACATAATAAAGGGAAATGGGGCGTTCGGCACCTGTGAAGCTTGGCTAGGGTCTCTATGGGCTTGATAGCTGCCATTTCATGGACAGCTTTTCAAAGTGTTACTCACAAAGTTATCCACAGGTTGTGCCACGTATCTGGCCCCCTGTCGATCAAGGATGATCCACCATGAACCCATCCCGTTCGTCGCCTTGTCCGCCTGCGGAACTGGAGGCGCGGCTGCGTCTTCATAGCCTTCCGGATATTGGCTTGCGTCGTTTCCATACCCTCATCGAAGCGTTCGGCAGTGCCTCGTCGGCCCTCAGCGCGCCGGCCAGCGCCTGGCATGCATTGGGACTTAAGGCTGCCAGTATAGACGCCCGCCGCAGCCCGCAAGTGCGCGATGGCGCATTGGCTGCAATGCGCTGGCTAGAGCGTCCTGGCCAGCATTTACTGATGTGGGACGGGCTTGGCTACCCGGCACTGCTGGCCGAGATAGACGATCCGCCGCCGCTGTTGTTCGTCGCGGGCGACCCCGCTTTGCTCGAACAACCGCAACTGGCGATCGTGGGCAGCAGGCGTGCTTCACCTCCCGCATTGGATACCGCAGGTGCGTTTTCCCGATACCTGTCCCAGGCCGGTTTCACCATCACTAGCGGGCTGGCGCTCGGCGTTGACGGTGCCGCTCATCGGGCCGCTTTGAAGGCCGGCGGGCACACTATCGGGGTGCTCGGCACGGGCTTGCAAAAACTTTATCCACAGCGCCACCGTGACCTGGCACGGGCAATGCTCGACAGTGGCAGCGCCCTGGTTTCCGAGTACCCGTTGGACGCCGGGCCGCTGGCCGGCAACTTCCCGCGCCGTAACCGGATCATCAGCGGCTTGTCGCTAGGTGTGCTGGTGGTCGAGGCCAGCCTGGCCAGTGGCTCGTTGATCACCGCACGGCTTGCCGCCGAACAGGGGCGGGAGGTGTATGCGATTCCTGGGTCCATTCATCACCCCGGCGCCAAGGGCTGCCATCAGTTGATCCGCGATGGTGCGCTGCTGGTGGAAAGCGTGGAGCAGATCCTCGACAGCCTGCGCGGTTGGCAGAACCTGCCGCCTGCAGTTGTGGATAAACCCGCCCATCCCCTGCTCGCCCTGCTCCACGCTGCCCCCCACACCAGCGAGGGCCTGGCCCAGAGCAGCGGCCTGCCACTGGCACAGGTGCTCGCCAGTCTCACCGAGCTGGAGCTCGAAGGCCGGGTGAGCAATGAAGCCGGGCGTTGGTTTGCCCGTGCCGGCTAAGTACACTGCGCGCACGGCGTTTATGCGGAGAGACGGAAAATGGTGAGCAGTTGGCGTGTGCAACAAGCCGCGCGCGAGGTGAAGGCGGGTGCGGTGATTGCCTATCCGACGGAAGCGGTCTGGGGCCTGGGCTGCGACCCATGGAACGAGGACGCAGTGTATCGCCTGCTGGCGCTCAAGTCGCGGCCTGTGGATAAAGGGCTGATTTTGGTCGCCGACAACATTCGCCAGTTCGACTTTCTGTTCGAGGATTTCCCCCAGGACTGGATCGACCGCATGAGCGCCACTTGGCCTGGGCCTAACACCTGGCTGGTGCCGCACCAGGGCCTGCTGCCCGAGTGGGTGACCGGGCAGCACGACACCGTGGCGCTGCGAGTCAGCGATCATCCACAGGTGCGGGAGCTGTGCGCGTTGGTGGGGCCGTTGATCTCCACCTCCTGCAACCCGGCCGGGCGGCCGGCGGCCAAGAGCCGGTTGCGGGTGGAGCAGTATTTCCACAACGAGCTGGACATGGTGCTGGGTGGGGCGTTGGGTGGGCGGAAGAACCCGAGCCTGATTCGCGACCTGGCGACCGGCGAGGTCGTGCGTCCGGGTTGATACCGCTGGCGAGGGCTTCGCCCTCGTTTCGCGACACAAGGCCGCTCCCACAGGTAAAGCGCAGCTCTCAGGCTTGGCGCTGTAACCTGTGGGAGCGGCCTTGCCGAGGCGTCGGACCGGTCGGAAAGGGCCGCAAAGCGGCCCCAGAATTTCCGCCGATTTTTCTGATTTGCACCCAGATGGCTGCCCATTCTGAATTCAGAGAAATATCCTACGCAGTCTGTCGACTGCCATTACCTTCTCAGTGGGAACGCTTGCCTCTAGGCTCCAGACCGTCGCCGAATAGCTTGGCGATCGGGTGTGGTAACCCGAGCAGGGAGAGATCTTGGCAGTCAATGGCGGCTGCATGCGGGAGGCTTTTTGCCTGCCGGGATTTGAGATCTCTCCCGGTTTACCACCCCGTGTGCAGCTGCCACCCCTTCGGCCGCTGCGACGCCGGCCACCCGCCGCTTTTCACCGTAAATCCCAACATCGAAGCCCACGACGCCCTGGTACACGTAGCGCTCTACCTGCGCTGCGCCTACGACACCGGCATCAAGGCACTCGACCACCTGCGCGACGAGGGGCGTGGCATGTACTGGTCAAGCCTGCATTCGCTGGAAATGGCGGAGGGGTTGGTGGAGGCGATGCTCGATGGCATCGAGTCAGCACCTGTGATCAAGAGGCCCGCTGGCTGAGCTGACGCATTCGCGGGTAAACCCGCTCCCACAGGTTAGGTGGCAGCCTTGAGATCTGCGCGGTCCCTGTGGGAGCGGGTTTACCCGCGAAGGGCCGCAAAGCGGCCCCAGGGCCTCAAGGCAGAAGCACAGTCGAGCCAACGGTCCGCCGCGCCGACAACTCCGCCTGCGCCCTGGCCGCCTCGCTCAACGGATACCGCTGCTGGATATCCACAACCAGCTTGCCACTGGCGATCATCGCGAACAGGTCATCGGCCATGGCCTGGGTGTTCTCGGCGTTGTTGGCGTAGCTCCCCAGCGTCGGCCGGGTGACATACAACGACCCCTTCTGCGACAGGATCCCCAAGTTGACCCCGGTTACCGCGCCGGAGGCATTGCCAAAGCTGACCATCAAACCTCGCGGCCTCAAGCAATCCAGCGAGGTCAGCCAGGTATCGGCGCCCACGCCGTCATACACCACCGCGCACTTCTGACCGTCTGTCAGCTCCAGCACACGCTTGGCCACGTCTTCATGGCTGTAGTCGATGGTCGCCCAGGCGCCGAGGGCCTTGGCCCGTTCGGCTTTCTCAGCAGAGCTGACGGTGCCGATCAGCTTCGCGCCCAGTGCCTTGGCCCACTGGCAAGCCAGCGACCCCACACCGCCGGCGGCGGCATGGAACAGCACGAAGTCCCCCGGCTGCACGGCATAGGTCTGCTTGAGCAAATACTGCGTGGTCAGCCCCTTGAGCATCACCGCCGCCGCCTGTTCGAAGCTGATCGCCTCAGGCAGCTTCACCAGGTTGGCCTCCGGCAGCGTATGCACCTCGCTGTAGGCCCCCAGCGGCCCACCGGCGTACGCCACGCGGTCGCCGACCTTGATGCGACTGACGCCCTCGCCCACCGCCTCGACCACACCGGCCGCTTCGGTGCCCAGCCCGGAAGGCAGCGCAGGAGGTGCATACAGCCCGCTGCGGAAATAGGTGTCGATGAAATTCAAGCCGATCGCATGGTTGCGCACCCGCACCTGCTGCGGGCCGGGCGGTACCGGGTCGAACTCCACCAGTTGCAGGACTTCCGGGCCGCCATGCTGGCTGAACTGGATACGCTTGGCCATCACACACTCCTGTCGTCGAGGGTCGCAAAGGCCTTCTATCGGACGCCTTTGCTTGACCGCCGTCAACTGCGACGCGGCGTCGGCCGGTGGTATGCTACCCGGCGAATTTTCCCGCTCCTTCCAGGTGACCCGATGACCAGCCGCACCGAGGCCGTAAAAGCCTACCTGCTCGACCTGCAAGACCGCATCTGCTCTGCCCTCGAAACCGAAGACGGCGGCGCCCGCTTCGTCGAGGATGCCTGGGTGCGCGATGCCGGCGGCGGCGGTCGCACACGGGTGATCGGCGAGGGCAAGGTGATCGAGAAAGGCGGCGTGAACTTCTCCCACGTGTTTGGCGCCGGCCTACCGCCGTCGGCCAGTGCCCACCGGCCGGAGCTGGCGGGCCGTGGTTTCGAGGCCTTGGGCGTGTCGCTGGTGATCCACCCGCACAATCCGCATGTGCCGACTTCCCACGCCAACGTGCGGTTCTTCATCGCTGAAAAAGAAGGCGAAGAGGCGGTGTGGTGGTTCGGTGGCGGTTTCGACCTGACCCCGTACTACGGCAACGAGGAAGACTGCGTGCACTGGCACCGCGTCGCCGAGCAGGCCTGCGCGCCGTTCGGCGCCGACGTCTACCCGCGCTACAAGGCCTGGTGCGACCGCTACTTCCACCTCAAGCACCGTGGCGAGCCACGCGGCATTGGCGGCCTGTTCTTCGACGACCTGAACGAGTGGGACTTCGACACCTGCTTCGCCTTCATGCGCGCCATCGGCGATGCCTATGTCGATGCCTACCTGCCGATCATCCAGCGCCGCAAGGACATGCCGTATACCGCCAAGCAGCGCGAATTCCAGGAGTACCGCCGTGGCCGCTATGTCGAGTTCAACCTGGTCTACGACCGTGGCACGCTGTTCGGTTTGCAGTCCGGTGGTCGCACCGAGTCGATCCTGATGTCGCTGCCGCCGCAGGTACGCTGGGGCTACGATTGGAAAGCGGAGCCGGGCAGCGAGGAAGCGCGCCTGACCGACTACTTCCTGCAGGACCGCGACTGGCTCGCCCAGTAAGCCTGTGGATAACCGAGGAGCCCTCATGGACCAGTACGTCGTATTCGGCAACCCCATCGGCCACAGCAAGTCGCCGCTGATCCACCGCCTGTTCGCCGACCAGACCGGCCAGGACCTGGAGTACGCCACCCTGCTGGCGCCGCTGGACGAGTTCAGCGACTGCGCCACAGGCTTCTTCAAGCAAGGCAGCGGTGCCAATGTCACCGTGCCGTTCAAGGAAGAGGCCTATCGCCTGTGCGACAGCCTCACCCCGCGTGCCCAGCGCGCCGGCGCGGTGAACACCTTGACCAAGCTGGCCGATGGTACGTTGCAGGGCGACAACACCGACGGCGCAGGGCTGGTGCGGGACCTGACAGTGAATGCCGGGGTAACCCTGGCTGGCAAGCGCATCCTTATCCTTGGCGCTGGCGGTGCTGTTCGGGGTGTGCTGGAGCCTATCTTGGCGCACAAGCCGCAATCGCTGGTGATTGCCAACCGCACCGTGGAAAAGGCCGAGCAGCTGGCGCGCGAATTCGATGAGTTGGGCCCGGTGGTGGCCAGTGGTTTCAGCTGGTTGCAGGAGCCGGTGGACGTGATCATCAATGCCACCTCGGCGAGCTTGTCCGGCGAGCTGCCGCCGATTGCCGACAGCCTGGTCGAAGCGGGGCGCACCGTTTGCTACGACATGATGTATGGGAAGGAGCCGACGCCGTTCTGCCAGTGGGCCAGCAGGCTGGGTGCGGCCAAGGCGCTGGATGGGCTGGGGATGCTGGCCGAGCAGGCGGCTGAGGCGTTCTTTATCTGGCGGGGGGTTCGGCCGGAGACTGGGCCGGTGCTGGATGAGCTGCGTAGGCAGTTGGCTCGGGCCTGATATCGCCGGGGCCGCTTTGCGGCCCTTTCGCGGCACAAGGCCGCTCCTACAAGAGTGCGCGGTCCCCTGTAGGAGCGGCCTTGTACCGCGAAAGGGCTGCAAAGCAGCCCCAGGATCTAAAAGGTCAATCATCGAACCGGATCGGACACTGCTCCACTCCCTCCAGCTTCTGTAGCTCCTCGACCACCTGTGGCCTTGCTCGCTGCAACGTCAGGCTCCCGCCAACTCTAATTAACCGCCGCGCCTCGCGGTGCAACATATCCACACCCGAATAATCGATGAAGTTCACCTGCCGCGCATCGATCACCACATGCGGCCCCTGGCAGCGCTGCAAGCGCACCTGCAGGTAATGCGTCGCGCCAAAGAAGATCGAACCTCCCACCCGTAACACGTCCGCCTCCCCTTCCCGGCTCTGCTGTACCCGTGGCCGCGAAGTGCGTTTGAGGTAGAAGAACAGCGACGCCAGTACCCCGGCGTAGATCGCCGTCTGCAGCTCCAGCAGCAACGTCGCGGCGGCAGTCAGCGCCATGACCAGGAATTCCGAGCGGCTGACCCGGAACAGCGCACGGATGCCGCGATGGTCTACCAGCCCCCAGCAGATCAGCAGGATGCTGCCCGCCATGGCCGGGATCGGCAGATGGGCGATCAGCCTGGCCCCCACCACCGCGAACAGCGCCACCCACAGCGCCGAGAACACCCCGGCCAACGGTGAGCGAGCACCCGCGTCGTAACTGAGCCCGGAGCGGGTGAAGGAGCCAGAGGACAGGTAGCCGGAGAAGAATGCCCCCACGATGTTCGACAGGCCCTGGGCACGGATGTCCTGGTTGGCGTCGATCAGTTGCTCGGAACGTGCCGACAGTGAACGAGCGATGGACAGGCTGGTGACCAGCCCAAGCATGCCGATGGCCACGGCGCTGGGCAGCAGGCGCAGCATCAGTTCCACATCGAGTAACGGCAGTGGGCTGAGCGGTGGCAACTGGCCGATGAAAGCGGGCACGCGCGGCACATGGTCGAACATACCGGGCAACAGCCAGGCCACCAGGCTCACCAGCAGCAGACTTATCAACAGGCTCGGCCAGCGTGGACGCCAAAGCTTCAGCACCCCGCCAATCACCAGGGTGCCCAGTCCCAGGACCAGCGAAGGCATGTCCACCTCGCCCATATGGCCAGCCAGTTCCTGCACGGTCTTCAGAGCCGTGGCCTGGCTTGGCAGGTCCAGGCCCAGCAGGTTGGGCAGTTGTCCCAAGGCGATGACGACGGCGGCACCGAGGGTGAAGCCCAGCACCACCGAATGGGAGACGAAGTTGACCAGTGCGCCGAAGCGCAGCAGCCCCAGCAAGAGTTGGAAGACGCCGCCGAGGAAGGTCAGCAGCAGCACCAGGGTCACGTAGTCGGCGCTGCCGGCCACGGCCAGTGGGCTGATGCTGGCGTAGAGGACAATGGAGATGGCGGCGGTAGGGCCGCAGATCAGGTGCCAGGACGAGCCCCACAGGCAGGCCACCAGCACCGGCACGATGGCGGCGTACAGGCCGTATTCGGCGGGCAGGCCGGCAATCAGGGCGTAGGCGATTGATTGCGGCAGGGCGAGGATGGCGCCGCTCAGGCCCACCAGCAGGTCCTGGCACAGGCTTCGGCCCGATTGGCGGGGGAGCCAGGAGAGGAAGGGCAGCAGGTGGTGGAGACGAGGCATGCGTCATTCCTGTTCAATATCGCTGGCGAGGGCTTTGCCCTCGTTTCGCGACACAGAAGAGCGCGAATCCCTGTGGGAGCGGCCTTGTGTCGCGAAAGGGCCGCAAAGCGGCCCCAGCAGCCTAACAGACAAAAATCACAGTTTGGCTTTGACCATTTCTGCTGCATCCCCACCAGCTTTGGTGGTCACCCCTGCGAGCCAGGCATTCAGCACATGTGGATGGGCCTTCACCCAGCCCCTGGCTGCCTCATCAAAGCTCACCTTCTTGTCCACAACCTCGGCCATGATGCTGTTCTCCATATCCAGCGTGAACGTCAGGTTGCCCAGCAACTTCGCCGCATTCGGACAAGCCTGTGGATATCCCTTGCGGGTCAGCGTGTACACATCGCCTTTGCTGCCAAACCATTTTTCGCCACCCGTGAGGTAATGCATCTTCAACTTCACGTTCATCGGGTGCGGCGTCCAGCCGAGGAAGGTGATGAACTGCTGTTTCTTCACCGCCCGGTCCACCTGGGCCAGCATCGCCTGCTCGCTGGACTCGACCAGTTTCCACTGGCCGAGCTCGAAGTCGTTCTTGTCGATGATCTCCTTCAGCGACAGGTTGGCCGGCGCTCCGGAGCCGATGCCGTAGAGCTTCTTGTCGAACTTGTCGGCGTACTTGTGCAGGTCGGCGAAGTCCTTCACGCCGGCCTCCCACACATAATCGGGCACCGCCAGGGTGAACTCGGTGCCCTCCAGGTTGCGCGCCAGCTGCTGCACGTCGCCATTGGCGATGAACTTGTCATGAAAACCCTGCTGCGCCGGCATCCAGTTGCCGAGGAAGGCATCCACCCGACCATCCTTGAGGCCGCCGTAGATGATCGGCACGGCCAGGCTGTCGATCTTCACCTGGTAACCCAGGCTTTCCAGGAGCAGGCGGGCGATGGCGTTGGTGCTGGCGATATCGCTCCAGCCGGGGTCGGCCAGTTTCACGGTGTTGCATTGCGCGTCGCCGTCGGCGGCGTGGGCCGTGCCCAGGCCCAGGGCCAGGGCGAGCACGGCGGTGGAGAACTTCTGCATGGCGGCCTCTCTTCTCAATCCAGGGGTGCGGGCTGTGGATAACGTGCCTTGCGCTCGAGGTCGTCGAGATCGATGTGGTTGCGCATGTACTGTTGGCTGGCATCCACCAATGGTTGGTGGTCCCAGCTTTTCAGCGTGCCGATGGCCAGCGCCTCGGCCACCAGGCGGCGGCGGCGCTGGCTGGCCAGCACCTGCTGGCGCAGGCTGGGGATATCCCAGCGCTGGCGTGCTTCATCGACAAATGCCTGCAGCAGCGCCTGATGCTCCGGGCTGCCGGTGAGGTTCTCCCGCTCGTGCGGGTCGCGGCTCAGGTCGTAGAGTAAACAGGGGTCGTCCTCGCTGTACACGAACTTGTATGCGCCGCGACGGATCATCATCAACGGGCCGACGGTGCCTTCGGCCATGTACTCGCCGATCACCTCATCATGGCCCCCCTGCCCTTGCAGGTGGCCGAGCAGCGAGCGGCCGTCCAGGTGCAGGTCTTTATCCACAGCACCGCCGGCCAACTCGACCAGGGTCGGTAGCAAGTCGCAGGTGGAGACGCTGGCGCTGATTCGCGCTGGAGCGAAGTGCTTGGGTGCGTGGATCAATAACGGCACCCGCGCCGACATCTCGAACCAGTGCATCTTGTACCAGAGTCCCCGCTCGCCAAGCATGTCGCCATGGTCGCCGGAGAACACGATCAGGGTGTTGTCTGCGAGGTCGCAGTCTTCCAGTGTCTGCAGGAGCTGACCGATGTTGTCGTCGATGTAGCTGCAAGCGCCGAAGTAGGCGCGGCGGGCATCGCGGACCTTGGCCACAGGCAGCGGCTTGTCCCAAAGGTCGTAGACCTTGAGCAGGCGTTGCGAGTGAGGGTCTTGCTGGCCCTGGGCAATCTCGTCGCGTGGCAGCGGGACATCCACAGCCTCGTAGAGATCCCAGTAGCGTTTGGGGATGGTGTACGGGTCGTGCGGGTGGGTCATCGATACGGTCAGGCAGAACGGCCTGCCATCATCTTCGCGCACATGGTCGTAGAGGTACTGGCGCGCCTTGAATACCACTTCCTCGTCGAAATCCAGCTGATTGGTGCGCACGCAGGGGCCAGCCTGCAACACCGATGACATGTTGTGGTACCAGCTCGGGCGTTCGTCGGGGGCATCCCAGTTCACCGCCCAGCCGTAATCGGCCGGGTAGATGTCGCTGGTCAGTCTTTGCTCATAGCCATGCAGTTGATCCGGGCCGCAGAAGTGCATCTTGCCCGACAGTGCGGTGCGGTAGCCGAGGCGGCGCAGGTAATGGGCGTAGGTCGGAATATCGGCGGGGAAGTCGGCGGCGTTGTCGTATGCGCCGATGCGGCTGGGCAACTGGCCGCTGACCAGGGTGAAGCGCGACGGGGCGCACAACGGGCTGTTGCAATAGGCGGAGTCGAACACCACGGCCTGCTCGGCGAGGCGCGCGAGATTGGGCATCCTGATCGGCGACGGGTTGTAGATTGGCAGCAGCGGCGCGGCCATCTGGTCGGCCATGATGAACAGGATGTTGGGTTGCTTCATGGTGCCCTTCCATCGTCTGGAGTTATGGTGAACGCTTGCAATCCAGCATGGTGCTGTGGATAACGTGGGTAAAGCCCATGCCGGGCAATGACTGGGATTAGCCAAGCTTATGTTTGAGCACCTTGCCGACCTGTCCCTCGACGCCTTGCGGGTGTTCGAGTCCGCCGCGCGCCTACGCGGTTTCACGGCTGCGGCCCTGGAGCTGGGCACCACGCAGCCGGCAGTAAGCCAGCAGGTCAAGCGCCTGGAGGCGCAGCTGGGGACGCGGTTGTTCGATCGTATCTACCGGGGCATTGAGCTGACCGAGGCGGGCCAGTTGCTGTTCGAACAGGTGCATCAAGGGCTTCTGGCCATGGACGATGGCGTTGCCTTGGCCAGCGGACGTGGTCAACGTGAGGTGTTGCAGGTGGCCACCGACTTCGCGTTTGCCGCGTTCTGGCTGATGCCGCGTCTGCAGCGCTTCCACCAGGCTTATCCACAGGTGGATGTGAGCCTGGTGACCGGCGAGCGCAGCCAGGGGATGCTGCGCCCGGACATCGATGTGGCGGTGCTGTTTGGTGATGGTCGCTTTCACCAGGGCGAGAGCCGCTGGTTGTTCGATGAAGAGGTCTTCCCGGTTTGCAGCCCGCGGCTGACTGATAGCAAACCCTTGTCAGTCGTGGCTTTGCAACGATTGCCTTTGCTGCATCTGAAGGGTGAGCAGGCCAGCCGCTGGTTTGATTGGGCGGGAGTGTTTCGCGGTCTGGGCCTGGACAGCCCACCTCCGTCCGGGCAGCTGCGATTCGATAACTACACGCTGCTGATTCAGGCCGCGATTGCCGGGCAAGGGGTGGCCATCGGCTGGGCACACCTGGTTGATGGGCTGGTCGAGCAAGGGTTGTTGTGTCGGCCTATGGAAGGCAGTCTGCGGTCGGAGCGCGGGTATTACGTGGTGCTGCCGCCGCGCAAACGGCGCGGAGTATTAATCCAGCGGTTTGTGGATTGGCTGGAGCAGGAGCGTGGTCGATGAACGGCGCTGTCTGTAGGAGCGGCCTTGTGTCGCGAAAGGGCTGCGCAGCAGCCCCGGCGATCGTGATCATCACGCAAATTCTGGGGCCGCTTCGCGCCCCTTTCCGACCGGTCCGACGCCTCGGCAAGGCCGCTCCTACAGGGATGGCGTAGACTTCAAGATGTTCGCATTACTGCTATCAGGAGCCACCGTGCAAAGGATCAAGGGCTATCACGCCCACGTGTACTACGACGCATCGACCATGGAACAGGCCCGCGCGCTGTGCGAGGAGGCGACTCGGCTGTTCCCCGTGACCATGGGGCGCATGCACCAGAAGCCGGTCGGGCCGCACCCGGACTGGAGCTGCCAGCTGGCCTTCGGGCCGGAGGTGGTTGGCGTGGTGCTGCCGTGGCTGGCGCTGTATCGCAAGGGGCTGGTGGTGTTCCTGCACCCGGAAACCGGGGATGAGCTGGCCGATCACCGCGATCATGCGATCTGGATGGGGGCGATCAGGCCGTTGGATCTGTCGATTTTCAAAGAGTAGATCGTTGTTGCCTGTGCGGGCCTCTTCGCGGGTAAACCCGCTCCCACAGGTCAGGTGAAACTCTCAGGATCACACCATTACTGTGGGAGCGGGTTTACCCGCGAAGCAGGCGACGCGGATCAGGCCCGGGCGGCGCGCACGCCTTCGGCCAACGCCGAGCACAGGCTCAGCACATCCTTCACTGCCTGGCCGGCATCCTTGGCCTGGGCGATCTTGTCGACCAGCGCCGAACCGACCACCACACCATCGGCCAGGCGGGCAATGGCTGCGGCCTGCTCTGGCGTGCGAATACCAAAGCCAACGCTGATCGGCAGATCGGTATGCCGGCGCAGGCGCGCAATGGCCTCGGTGACATGCTCTGTGGTCGCCGACCCCGCACCGGTCACACCCGCCACCGACACGTAGTAGACGAACCCGGAGCTGCGCTCCAGCACGCGCGGCAGGCGTGCGTCGTCGGTAGTCGGGGTGGTCAGGCGGATGAAGTCGATGCCTGCGGCCTGGGCCGGGGTGGCCAGTTCGGCGTCGTGCTCCGGTGGCAGGTCGACGATGATCAGGCCATCGACGCCGGCTTCCTTCGCCTCGGCGACGAACTGCGCAACGCCGAAACGGTGGATCGGGTTGTAGTAACCCATCAGCACGATCGGGGTGGTCTGGTTGCCGGTGCGGAACTCGCGAACCATCTGCAGGGTTTTCGCCAGGGTCTGGCCGGCTTCCAGGGCGCGCAGGGTGGCGAGCTGGATGGCCACGCCGTCGGCCATGGGGTCGGTGAACGGCATCCCCAGTTCGATCACGTCGGCACCGGCCGCCGGCAGGCCCTTGAGGATCTGCAACGAGGCGTCGTAGCCCGGGTCGCCGGCGGTGACGAAGGTGACCAGTGCCGAGCGGCCTTCGGCCTTGAGTTCGGCGAAGCGTTGTTCGAGACGGCTCATGCCTGTTTCTCCTGGGCGGCCATGTGGTTCATCACGGTTTGCATGTCCTTGTCGCCGCGACCGGACAGGCAGATCACCATCAGGTGGTCCTTGGGCAGCTTCGGCGCGCGCTTGATCGCCTCGGCCAGGGCGTGGGAGCTTTCCAGCGCCGGGATGATGCCTTCCAGGCGGCAGGTGGCGTGGAAGGCGTCGAGGGCCTCGTCGTCGGTGATGCTGACGTACTCCACGCGCTTCACTTCGTGCAGGTAGGCATGCTCCGGGCCGATGCCGGGGTAGTCCAGGCCTGCGGAGATCGAGTGGGCGTCGGTGATCTGGCCGTCGTCGTCCTGCAGCAGGTAGGTACGGTTGCCGTGCAGCACGCCCGGCACGCCGCCGTTGAGGCTGGCCGCGTGTTTGTCGGTGTGCACGCCGTGGCCGCCGGCTTCGACGCCGATGATCTGCACGCTGGCGTCATCGAGGAAGTCGTGGAACAGACCCATGGCGTTGGAGCCGCCACCGACGCAGGCGATCAGGCTGTCGGGCAGGCGCCCTTCCTTCTCCTGCAACTGGGCGCGGGTTTCCTTGCCGATGATCGACTGGAAGTCGCGGACCATCGCCGGGTACGGGTGAGGGCCTGCCACGGTGCCGATCAGGTAGAAGGTGTCGTCGACGTTGGTGACCCAGTCGCGCAGGGCCTCGTTCATGGCGTCCTTGAGCGTGCCGGTACCGGCGGTGACCGGGACGATCTCGGCGCCCAGCAGCTTCATGCGGAACACGTTCGCCTGCTGGCGCTCGATGTCGGTGGCGCCCATGTAGATCACGCAGGGCAGGCCGAAGCGCGCGGCGACGGTGGCGGTGGCCACGCCGTGCATGCCGGCGCCGGTCTCGGCGATCAGGCGCTTCTTGCCCATGCGCTTGGCCAGCAGCACCTGGCCGATGCAGTTGTTCACCTTGTGCGCGCCGGTGTGGTTGAGCTCTTCACGCTTGAAGAAGATCTTCGCGCCGCCGCAGTGCTCGGTCAGGCGCTCGGCGAAGTACAGCGGGTTGGGGCGGCCGATGTAGTCGCGCTGGAAGTAGGCCAGTTCTTCGAGGAACTTGGGGTCGGCCTTGGCGGCTTCGTATTCGCGGGCCAGGTCCAGCACCAGGGGCATCAGGGTTTCGGCCACGTAGCGGCCGCCGAACGAGCCGAACAGGCCGTTGGCATCGGGGCCGGCGCGGTATTGGGTCTGGGTCATGGGGCGCTCCAGGGCGTAGTGGATGAGTGATGGGCTTTACTCTAACCACGACGCGGTCGGCTGAAAACCGATAAGATTGCGCAAACCTGTCAGGAAAACTCACAAGTAAAATGGCCCAGGACCTTCCCCCCCTCAACGCCCTGCGAGCCTTCGAGGCGACCGCCCGACTCAATAGCGTCAGCCAGGCGGCCGAAGCGCTTCACGTCACCCATGGCGCCGTCAGCCGACAGATCAAGGTGCTCGAGGAGCATCTGGGCGTGGCCCTGTTCGTCAAGGACGGGCGCGGCGTCAAACTCACAGATGCCGGGGTGCGTCTGCGCGATGCCAGCTTCGAGGCATTCGACCGCTTGCGCAGCGTCTGCGCCGAGCTTTCCCGCGATGCCAACGAAGCGCCCTTTGTGCTCGGCTGCTCTGGCAGCTTGCTGGCGCGCTGGTTCATTCCCCGTCTCGGGCGTCTGAAAGCCGACCTGCCGGAGTTGCGCCTGCACCTGTCAGCCGGCGAAGGCGATCTCGATCCACGACGCCCGGGGCTGGATGCCCTGCTGGTCTATGCCGAGCCACCTTGGCCGGCGGACATGCAGGTGCATGTGCTCGCCGAAGAGCGGATCGGCCCGGTGATGAGCCCGCACTTCGAAGGCTTCGATCGTTTGAAAGCCGCGCCGGCCGTGGCTTTGCTACGAGAGGCGGTACTCCATACGACCTCCAGGCCTCAGGCCTGGCCGACCTGGGCGCAACAACATGGTATCGAGTCCGACGCGCTGAGTTACGGCCAGGCATTCGAGCATTTGTACTACCTGCTGGAAGCGGCGGTGGCCGGCCTTGGCGTTGCCATCGCGCCACAGCCGCTGGTGGCGGACGACCTGAAAGCCGGACGACTGGCTGCACCGTGGGGCTTTTCTCCGACCCACGCCGCGTTGGCCCTGTGGGTGCCCCGGCGCGCCGCGGACGGGCGCGCCGAGCAGCTGGCGCAATGGCTGCGCCGGGAGCTGCAACAGCAGGCCGGCTAGCTGCGCCGGCACATCAGGTAGGCTGCCAGCAGGCCGAGGGCGCCGACTGCTACACCGGCGGTGGTCCAGGGGTGTTCCTGGGCATAGTCGCGGGTGGCGACACCGGTCTGGCGGGTGCGGGTCTTCATTTCCTCGTAGGCGTCACCGAGCAGGCTGCGTGAATGCTTGAGGGCGTTCTCGGCATTGCCGCGCAGCGCCTTCATGGTCTTGTGCGACTCCTCCGAGGCATCGTGCTTGAGGTGCTCCAGCGTCTTGAGCAGGCTTTCGATCTCGGCTTCCATGCTTTCCAGCGACGCTTTGCGCAGCGAGTTGTGGGCCATGGTGACTCTCCTTCGCAGTGATGGGCTGTAAGGAATGCGACTGTGCGCGATGGTGAAAGTGCGATCGAACTTTGCCCTGCGGCGATCGCTCGCAGGTAAACCGGGCCTGCGCTGCTAGGCTCAACGGACTACCCAACCAAGGAGAGCACTCATGTCGGATCATCACACCTACAAGAAGATCGAGCTGGTCGGATCCTCACCCACCAGCATCGAAGAAGCGATCAACAATGCCCTGGCCGAGGCCGGCAAGAGCATCAAGCACCTGGAGTGGTTCGAGGTGGTCGATACCCGCGGGCATATCCGCGACAACAAGGCCGCGCACTTCCAGGTGACGCTGAAGGTGGGCTTTCGCATCGCCAACAGCTGAAACGAAGCTGGGCTAGGCTTGCCCGGCCTGATCGGGTAATGAAGGTTGCAGGGCGCGAGCTTCGCGCCCTTTTCGTCTTTGATCTGTACAAGGAAAGCGATCGATGAAGAAGTTGATTCTGGCCGTGGGGCTGATGGCATTGGCCGGCGGCGCGCTGGCGGCGGGCAAGCCGTGCGAGGAGCTCAAGGCGGAGATTGCGGCGAAGCTCGATGCCAAGGGGGTGAAGGGCTATACGCTGGAGATCGTCAACAAGGGCGATCCGGCGGGCAAGGTGGTCGGCACCTGCGAGGGCGGGACCAAGGAGATTGTCTACCGCCGTGGCTGATGCGCTGGATTCTTCGCGGGCAAGCCCGCTCCCACAGGTATTCCACTGTTATCAAGGTCAGTGAGGTACCTGTGGGAGCGGGTTTACCCGCGAAGAAGATCACTCGGTCTTGAGGGCCTGCGCCATCAGCTCATAGGACCTGATCCGGTCGGCATGCTCATAAAGATCACTGGTAAAGATCAGCTCATCCGCCCCGGTCTGTTCCAGCAGCACTTCCACCTTCGCCCGCACCTTCTGCGGGCTGCCGATCATCGCCAGGCCCAGGAAACTGCTCACCGCATCGCGTTCATGGGGCAGCCACAGTTCATTCATGCTTTCGACAGGCGGGCGCTGCATCAGGCTCTGGCCACGGATCAGCGCGAGGATACGCTGGTACACCGACGTCGCCAGGTACTCGGCCTTTTCGTCGGTCTCGGCCACCACCATCGGGATGCCGAGCATCACGTAAGGCTTGTCCAGCGTGGTGGACGGCTTGAAATGGTCACGGTAGATGCGGATTGCCTCGTGCATGTAGCGCGGCGCGAAATGCGAGGCGAAGGCATAGGGCATGCCGCGCATGCCGGCCAGCTGGGCGCTGAACAGGCTGGAGCCGAGCAGCCACATCGGCACCTCGGTGTCATGGCCGGGCACGGCGATCACTTTTTGATCATCTGTACGCGGCCCGAGGTAGCGCGACAGTTCCTCGACATCGTCGGGGAAGTCGTCGGCGCTGCCGGAGCGTTCGCGACGCAGGGCGTGGGCGGTGATCTGGTCGGAACCCGGAGCGCGCCCTAGGCCCAGGTCGATACGACCAGGGTACAGGCTGGCCAGGGTGCCGAACTGCTCGGCGATCACCAGCGGCGCATGGTTGGGCAGCATCACCCCGCCGGAACCGATGCGGATGGTCGAGGTGCCACCGGCCAGGTAGCCGATCAGCACGGCGGTGGCCGAGCTGGCGATGCCGTCCATGTTGTGGTGTTCGGCGACCCAGAAGCGGTTGTAGCCAAAGCGTTCGGCGTGCCGGGCCAGGTCCAGCGAGTTGTGCAGCGATTGCGCCGGGCTGCCATCGGCGCGCACGGGCACCAGGTCGAGGGTGGATATCTTCAGGTCTCGCAGGTGCGTCATTGGAGCCTCCGCTTCAGGTGATTGGCCAAAGGCCTTGCGAACTCTGTATGGGCATATTCGGCGGATTCAATGCCTGCCTGCAGATTGATCTGAACTTGGCGCAAGCCCAGTCCTCAGAACTGTACATACCCAACCCATGTCCGGGAGGCAGCATGAAAAAGACAGCATCGGCGGTCTGGCAAGGTGGTCTGAAGGAAGGCAAAGGCCTGATTTCCACTGAAAGCGGCGCGCTCAAGCAGGCGCCCTACGGCTTCAACACCCGCTTCGAGGGCAGCCCCGGGACCAACCCGGAGGAACTGATCGGCGCCGCCCATGCCGGGTGCTTCTCGATGGCGCTGTCGATGATGCTGGGCGAGGCGGGCTTCACCGCGGAACGTATTGATACCGTTGCCGAAGTGAGTCTCGACAAGCAGGCCGACGGCTTTGCCATTACCGCCGTGCACCTCACGCTCAAGGCAACAGTGCCGGGTGCCAGCGAAGCGCAATTCAAGGAGATCGCCAACAAGGCCAAGGCGGGTTGCCCGGTCTCCAAGGTACTGAACGCGACCATCAGCCTGGACGCCACCCTGCTTTCCTAGGCGGCGCAACGGCGGCGGTTTCCTGTAGTCTAAACAGCGTTGGCAGCTTGTCTGCCCTGTCTCAGGAGCCGTTCCATGATCCGCGTAGCAATTGGTGTGCTGGCTTCCCTGCTCGCCACGGCCGCACTGGCCGCGCCCAAGCCGTGCGAGGAGCTAAAGGCCGAGATCGAAGCGAAGATCCAGGCGCGCGGGGTAACCTCCTACACGTTGGAAATCGTGCCCAACAGCGAAGTCCGGGACCAGAACATGGTCGTCGGCAGCTGCGATGGCGGCACGAAGAAGATCATCTACCAGAAGAACGACAGGTAAGTCTCGATAGGTGGGGCCGCCAAGCGGCCCCATACTCCGCTCAAGGAATACAGGTCACGTTGCTCGGCTCGTTCACCACCACCTTGCGGTTGGCGTCGTACAGTAGCACCTGTGGTTGCATCGCCGGGGCCCGCGCCTCCAGTCGATAACGCTGGCCGGCCTTGAAGTCGTTGTAGCGCACGGTGAGGTAGCAGGTTCGCTCGGTGGGGTCGGTGCTGAAGCCGCCGGAATAAATCTCGTAGTCGAAGCGCACCACCAGTTCGTGCTTGCCGGGCGTCACCTGGAAGTAGCGGCCGTCGTCCAGGCGCTGGCCGTCCAGACGGTCGGCCATGATGGTTCTGCCGGGGGTGATGGTGTAGAGATCGACCCAGGCCTTGCCTGGGTCTACGGGGGGCAAGGGGCTGGCGCACGCCCCCAGGGCACTGAGGGCCATCAGCATCATGGGCTGGCGCATGGTGAAACTCCCGCTCGCGGTTCACAGGTTACAAGCATAGCGCCGTTCGCGGGGTTCAGGTGCGCTGGCAACCTGCCGGCTCGCCCTGGCCGATCAGTTTCTGCTGCTGGTCGTAGAGCTTGACCCAGGGGCGGAACCCGATGCTGCCGGCCTGCATCTGGTAGCGCTGCCCGGCGGTGAAGTCCTTGTAGGTGAGATTGAGTTGGCAGTCGCGCCACAGCGGTTCGCCCACCGGGCCGATGTTGCTGGGCGTCACGGTGAACTGGTAGCGCACGGTCAGCTCGTGATTGCCTGGCTGCACCTGGAAATAGCGGGTGTCGGCCCAGTCGCGCTCATCGACCTGCAGGGCGTGCAGCGAGTCGTTGTCACCTGGGGCCAGGTCGATCCAGGCCTGGTTCGGGTCGGCGCGGGGCAGGAAGGAGGCACAACCGGACAACAGCACGAGCGTGCCGGCGGCAAACAGCAGAGTACGCATGGCGAAGCTTCCCCTTGGCGAGATAGTCTTGGTCGCATTCGGCCGACGAGCGAGATAGACAGCCTCGATGTTTGGACTTTTTCTTTTCATGCGCTGCAGCCGTCGGGGTCTGGACCGCGTTTTCACCCGGTTGGTTCCCGTGGCGCTGGGTGTCCTGCTGAGCGGTTGCTCCAGCGTGAGCTATTACGGCCAGCTGGCAGAGGGGCAGTGGCAGCTGTTGCAGGCGCGCCAGCCGCTGGACCGGGTGATCGAGGATCCGGCCACCAGCCCGGTGCTGCGCCAGCGCCTGTTGTTCGCCGAAAAGGCCCGGGCGTTCGCCAGTGCGCAGCTGAAGTTGCCGGATAACGGCAGTTACCGGGTCTACGCCGACCTGGGGCGACCGTATGTGGTGTGGAATGTGTTCGCCACCCCTGAGCTGTCCTTGCAACCGGTGACCCATTGCTTCCCCATCGCCGGCTGCGTGGCCTATCGCGGGTATTACCGACAGGGCGCGGCCCGCGGCGCGGCGGCATTGATGCGCCAGGAAGGCCTGGATGTCTACGTGGGAGGCGTGGAGGCTTACTCCACCCTGGGCTGGTTCGATGACCCGATTCTTTCGACCATGGCCGGCTGGGGCGATGAGCGCTTGGCCACGGTGATCTTCCATGAGCTGGCACACCAGCGCTTCTACGTGCAGGACGATACCGAGTTCAACGAGTCGTTTGCCTCGTTTGTCGAGCAGGAGGGAACACGGCAATGGCGCGCGGCACGTGGGTTGGCTGCCATCGAGGAGGTCGGGGCCCGGCAGCGCGAGCAGTTCACCCGGCTGGTGCTGGCCAGCCGCGAGCGCTTGCAGGCGATCTATGTCGGGCCGCTGGATGAGGCGGGCAAGCGGGCGGCCAAGCAGGCTGAGTTCGAGCGGTTGCGGCGGGAGTACCGCGAGGTACGGGACCGCGACTGGGGTGGTGATCGACGTTTCGATGCCTGGATCTTTGCTCCATTGAACAATGCCAAGCTGCTGCCGTTTGGGCTTTATGACCAGTGGGTTCCGGCGTTTTCGAAGCTGTTCGATGAGGTTGGAGGGGACTGGGGACTGTTTTATGAGCGGGTCGAGGCGCTGGGGCGGATGCCAATCGAACAGCGCAAGGCGGTGCTTGGACGGTTGATGGCAATGCCTTGAGATAAAGGGGCTGCTTTGCAGCCCCGATACATATCAGCCTCTGATGAATGCCTGATGCAGCTCGGCCAGCGTCTCGAAATGAAACGCCGGCGCCTCGGCCTCGAGTTCCTCTCGACTGCCGAACCCATAGCCCACCGCCACGGCCTGCAAGCCATTGCTGCGCGCACCGATCAGGTCATGCTTGCGGTCGCCGATCATCAGGGTCTGTGCCGGGTCCAGCCCTTCTTCGTCCAGCAAGTGGCGAATCAGCTCGACCTTGTTGGTGCGGGTGCCGTCCAGCTCGCTGCCGTATATCACCTTGAAGTGGTGGTCGAACTCGAAATGCCGGGCGATCTCGCGGGCATACATCCACGGTTTGGAAGTGGCGATATACAGGGTGCGGCCCTGGTCGTTGAGCGCCTGCAGCAGTTGCGGCACACCGTCGAACACCAGGTTCTCGTACAGCCCGGTGACCTTGAAGCGCTCACGGTAGAAGTTCAGCGCGTCCCAGGCCTTGGTTTCGTCGAAGCCATAGAACTGCATGAAGGCCTGCAACAGGGGTGGGCCGATGAATTGCTCGAGGCGGGTCAGGTCCGGCTCGTCGATGCCCAGCTTGGCCAAGGCGTACTGGATCGAGCGGGTGATCCCCGAGCGTGGGTCGGTCAGGGTGCCGTCGAGGTCGAAAAGGATGTTCTGCTGGTGCATGGAGCTGTCCACTCTGGTATTCATCTGGACGCCATCGCGGGGCATGCGAAGGTCGTGGGAGCGGGCTTGCCCCGCGAGGGCGTCATTCCGGTTGGTCGTAGCCTTCGGCCAGGTGCTGGTCCTTGAGCTTCACGTAGTTGCCGGCGCTGTAGGGGAAGAACGCGTGTTCCTGCTCGCTCAGCAGGCGCACCTGCTTCACCGGGCTGCCCATGTACAGGTAGCCGCTGACCAGACGCTTGCCCGGCGGCACCAGGCTGCCGGCGCCAATGATCACCTCGTCCTCGACGATGGCGCCGTCCATGATGGTGCTGCCCATGCCAACCAGGATGCGGTTGCCCAGGGTACAGCCATGCAGCATGACTTTGTGACCGATGGTCACCTCGTCGCCGATGATCAGCGGAAAACCGTCGGGGTTGAACGGCCCGGCGTGGGTGATGTGCAGCACGCTGCCGTCCTGCACGCTGGTGCGTGCGCCGATGCGGATGCGGTGCATGTCGCCGCGTACCACGGTCAGCGGCCAGATCGAGCTGTCCTCGCCGATCTCGACGTCGCCGATGACCACCGCCGAGCGGTCGACGAAGGCCCGTGCTCCCACTTTCGGCGTGTGTTGCTGGAAGGTCCGGAGGGCCATGATAGTGTTCCTCTGCAATGCCGATAGGCAGGCTGCCTGCTGCGGTCGGCGTCGATTGTAATTAAGATGGTCCCGTGTTTCTCCTGCCAAGGTACCCGAACCGTGAGTACGAACAACCCGCTGCTGCAGCCCCATGATCTGCCGCCCTTCTCGGCAATCCGCGCCGAGCATGTGCTGCCGGCGATCGAGCAGATACTCGCCGACAACCGCAAGGCCATCGCCGAGATCCTCGAAAAGCAGGGCAAGAACCCGACCTGGGCCGGCCTGGTGCTGGCCATGGACGAACTCGACGACCGCCTGAGCGCCGCCTGGAGCCCGGTCCGCCACCTCAATGCGGTGTGCAACAGCCAGGAACTGCGCGAGGCCTACGAGTCGTGCCTGCCGGCCCTGAGCGCCTATTCCACCGAACTGGGCCAGAACCGTGCCCTGTTCGAAGCCTATGAAGCCCTGGCCGCCAGCCCCGAGGCCGGCGGTTTCGACGTGGCACAGAAGACCATCATCGACCACGCCCTGCGCGATTTTCGCCTGTCGGGCATCGACCTGCCGGCCGACCAGCAGCAGCGCTACGCCGAAGTGCAGAGCAAGCTCAGTGAACTGGGCAGCCGCTTCTCCAACCAGTTGCTCGACGCCACCCAGGCCTGGACCAAGCACGTCACCGACGAGGCCGCCCTCGCCGGCCTGACCGATTCGGCCAAGGCGCAGATGGCCGCCGCCGCCCAGGCCAAGGGCCTCGACGGCTGGCTGATCACCCTGGAATTCCCCAGCTACTACGCGGTGATGACCTACGCCGACGACCGCGCCCTGCGCGAAGAGCTGTACGCCGCCTACTGCACCCGCGCCTCCGACCAGGGCCCGAACGCCGGCCAGTTCGACAACGGCCCGGTGATGGAAGAGATTCTCGACCTGCGCCAGGAGCTGGCCAAGCTGCTGGGCTATCCGAACTTCGCCGAGCTGAGCCTGGCCACCAAGATGGCCGAGTCCAGCGACCAGGTGCTGAGCTTCCTGCGTGACCTGGCCAAGCGTTCCAAGCCGTTCGCCGCCCAGGACCTGGAGCAGCTCAAGGCTTACGCCGCCGAGCAGGGCACCGCTGAGCTGGCCAGCTGGGACGCCGGCTACTTCGGCGAGAAGCTGCGCGAACAGCGCTACAGCGTGTCGCAGGAAGCCCTGCGCGCCTACTTCCCGATCGACAAGGTGCTGTCCGGCCTGTTCGCCATCGTCCAGCGCCTGTACGGCATCGAGATCGCCGAACTCAAGGGCTTCGACAGCTGGCACCCGGACGTGCGCCTGTTCGAGATCAAGGAAAACGGCCAGCACGTCGGCCGTTTCTTCTTCGACCTCTATGCTCGCGCCAACAAGCGTGGCGGCGCCTGGATGGACGGCGCCCGAGACCACCGCCGCACCGCCGCAGGCGCGCTGCAGAGCCCGGTGGCCAACCTGGTGTGCAACTTCACCCCGGCTACGCCCGGCAAGCCTGCGCTGCTGACCCACGATGAAGTCACCACCCTGTTCCACGAGTTCGGCCACGGCCTGCACCACTTGCTGACCCGCATCGAGCATGCCGGCGTGTCCGGCATCAACGGCGTGGCCTGGGACGCGGTGGAGCTGCCGAGCCAGTTCATGGAAAACTGGTGCTGGGAGCCCGAGGGCCTGGCGCTGATTTCCGGCCACTACGAGACCGGCGAACCGCTGCCCCAGGACCTGCTGGACAAGATGCTGGCGGCGAAGAACTTCCAGTCCGGCATGATGATGGTGCGCCAGCTGGAGTTCTCGCTGTTCGACTTCGAGCTGCACGCCACCCACGGCGACGGCCGCAGCGTGCTGCAGGTGCTCGAAGGCGTGCGCGACGAGGTCTCGGTGATGCGTCCGCCGGCGTACAACCGCTTCCCCAACAGCTTCGCACACATCTTCGCCGGCGGTTACGCGGCGGGTTACTACAGTTACAAGTGGGCCGAAGTGCTGTCGGCCGACGCCTTCTCGCGCTTTGAGGAAGAAGGTGTGCTGAACGCCGAGACCGGCCATGCCTTCCGCGAAGCCATCCTGGCCCGTGGCGGTTCCCGCGAGCCGATGGTGCTGTTCGTCGACTTCCGGGGCCGTGAGCCTTCCATCGATGCATTGCTGCGCCACAGTGGCCTCACCGAGGACGCGGCGGCATGAGCGAGGTAGCCGTGAGCAAGAGCAAGCGACGTTTCATCGCCGGGGCGGTATGCCCGGCGTGCAGTGAGATGGACAAGCTGATGATGTGGAACGAGGACGGCGTGCCGCACCGCGAGTGCGTGGCCTGCGGGTTCACCGATACCCTGAATGAGCAGGGCCTGTCGGTACCCTCGGAGCTGGGCACCCGGGTCAACCACCTGGCGCCCAAGGCGGCGCCGGCCAAGGTGCAGACCGTGCAGTTCTTCCCCAATCCGAAGCTGAAGAAGCCGGAGTAACCGGGTTTCGCAATTCCTTGCGCCCATTCGCGGGTAAACCCGCTCCCACAGGAGTATCACAGGCCTGTGGGAGCGGGTTTACCCGCGAATGGGCCAGGCGGTACTGGCATCACTTCGAAAACCGGATTACTGTGTTTATGTACAGTAATCCGGTCTTCCATCATGAAACCAGCCCCCATTCGCGGCCGTGGCACCGCCGGCAACCCCCACAACCGCTTCGCCCTGAGCGTTTCAGTGGTCGAGGATGATGGCTGGTACCAGGAAGTCCCACTCACCCAGGGCACCGAGGTGCGGATCGAGACGGCCAAGACCATCATCGCCCGCAACACCTCCCCCGACCTGCCCTTCGACCGCTCAATCAACCCCTACCGCGGTTGCGAGCACGGCTGCATCTACTGTTACGCCCGTCCCAGCCATGCCTACTGGGACCTCTCCCCCGGCCTCGATTTCGAAACCAAGCTGATTGCCAAGACCAATGCCGCCGAGGTACTTGAACAGCAATTGAGCAAGCCCGGTTACGTCTGTGCGCCAATCAACCTGGGTTCAAACACCGACCCCTACCAGCCCATCGAGCGCGAGCATCAGCTCACCCGACGCTTGCTCGACGTGCTACTGCGCTACCGCCATCCGGTGACCATCGTCACCAAGGGCTCGCTGATACTGCGCGACCTTGATCTGATCAGCGAACTGGCCAGCCAGCGCCTGGTGCGGGTAATGATCAGCCTCACCACTCTCGACGATGAGCTCAAGCGCACCCTCGAACCCCGCGCAGCCGCCCCCAAGGCTCGTTTGCGAGCGATCCGAGTGCTGCGCGAGGCCGGCGTTTCGGTGGGCGTGCTGTGTTCGCCGATGATCCCGATGATCAATGACAGCGAGCTGGAGCACCTGCTGGAGGCGGCGAAGGAGGCCGGCGCGCAGAGCGCGGCGTACATGATGCTGCGCCTGCCGTTGGAGGTCGCACCGTTGTTTGAGCAGTGGCTGCACGATCATTACCCGCAGCGGGCCGCGCATGTGCTGAGCCTGATTCGTCAGAGCCGGGGTGGCGAGCTCTACGACAGCCGATTTGGCGCGCGAATGCGCGGTGAAGGCGTGTTCGCTGAGCTGCTGGCCCAGCGCTTTCGCAAGGCGGCGAGGCGCTTGGGGTTCGAGGGGCGGGAGGAGCTGGCGCTGGATTGCACGGCATTCTGCCCGCCGGGCGGGCAGATGGCGTTGTTTTGAACGCGGACAAGGCACGATCTATTGATCTTGCAGGTACCGTGGGGCTGGCTTCAGATACAACCGAAAGTTGTAGCTTTCGCTATTGGATCAGGCTCGTGCGGTTAAGCAGTTGAACCGCGGCCCCCGGATTTCGGGAGGTGGCTGCCTTAAGTGCCTGAGTCACCATCTCAACCAAAATTGGTTTGGATGACGACTGTATATGCCTACCAATCCTGGCCTGGTGGGCTTTGACCTTGCCTACGTATTCAGAAGTGCTCCCTTCAGATGCCAGGGAAGACAGTTCCTCCTGAGTGAAGAACACTTCGTACGCCAGCGCGATCTTTTCGTTCCATTGGGGCTGGTACAGAGGAAGCAGCCTGTTGATTTCCTCAGATATCACGTCCTCCGCCTCAGCATGGCCAAGCTCGGCAGCGATAGCCTTGAAGGACACTGTTTGCCTGGCGACCCAAAGAGCCATGACCGGCAGGTTCTCCCCGATTTTTGCTTGATCTACGAACGCTAACGCGTGTCGATGTGCGCTTGACCCCGCACCCTGCTCCACCGCATGTGGGTAGACCTCCAGCAGTTCGGCGCGTTTCGGGTCGGCGAGCAGTGCGGTGCACACACTCAGGCAGCCTAAAAAGATGGCGTGAGGCAAGGAGCGGCGAAGATGCATGACGGTCCGTGTCTAGCAGTGACGAGGGATGCGCATCCTATGCTGGCGAAATGCTTTTTTAAATCGGAAGAGCGACATTAATGTTGTCAGAAGGCTCGTAGTAGAGCGGTTTTTTTGCCTTGAGATGGCGTGGGAAACGACCAGCATGAACGTCGTGCAGGTACTTTTCGTGCTGGCTTGGGGGCAGGTGCGCCGCCGGTGTATGAATGTCGCTAGGACAACCCGGCAATAAATGCCTGTGGGAGCGGCGTTAGCCGCGAACACCGGCGTAGTCGGTGCATGGTACCGTGTCGCTTGCTTCGCGGCTGAACCCGCTCTCACAGGCCAGGTGCTTGCCACGAGACAGTTATCCCCAGTGTGGCTAATGCAAGGTACTAAAATCAGTCGTGGCTATTGGCAAATGATGCTTTTTTGCTATTATTCAGATCCCGCCTAAAGTCCCTGGAACGCCCGTTCTAGAGCTGTCCAAATTAAGTTTCAGTTAAGTTTCCTACGCTAGCGTGAGTCATGAGTCAGCAGTGACTGTGATTATTTACCCGTGCGCGTCATCTAAATCCCCGCGTCACTCCAATCTTTCCCCGGTAACATGGAATTCACTTTCAAACCGTCAAGAGGATGAATCATGCCCGTCAAGGACCCATCCAAGGTTGTCCCGGCCGCACCCGCCGAAAGCGCCGATGCCGCCCTCAAGCATATCGTCGACGGCTTCCTGCGGTTCCACACCGAAGTCTTCCCCGAGCAGCAAGAGCTGTTCAAGAAACTGGCCACCGCGCAGAAGCCGCGCGCCATGTTCATCACCTGCGCCGACTCGCGCATCGTGCCTGAACTGATCACCCAGAGCTCGCCGGGCGACCTGTTCGTCACCCGTAACGTCGGCAACGTCGTGCCGCCGTATGGCCAGATGAACGGCGGTGTGTCGAGCGCCATCGAATACGCGGTGTTGGCGCTGGGCGTGCACCACATCATCGTCTGCGGCCACTCCGACTGCGGCGCCATGCGCGCGGTGCTCAACCCGCACTCGCTGGACAAGATGCCGACTGTCGCGGCCTGGCTGCGCCACGCCGAGGTGGCGCGTACCGTGGTCGAAGACAATTGCTCCTGCGGCACCCCGCACGAAAGCATGCAGCTGGTGACCAAGGAAAACGTCATCGCCCAGTTGCACCACCTGCGCACCCACCCATCGGTGGCCTCGCGCCTGGCCGCGGGCCAGTTGCATATCCATGGCTGGCTGTATGACATCGAGACCAGCCAGATCGAAGCCTACGACGCCGCCAGCGATCGCTTCCTGCCGCTGACCGCAGGTCAGCCGATCCCCTCTGCCACACCGAGAGGCCGCTACTAAGCGACCCGAACACGCTGAAAAAGCCTTGATTGCCGGCTGCACCCGATGGGTGCGGCGCGGCCTTCGCCTGCCTTGAATCTCCCTGAATGCCTTGCCGGCAGACCCGCTGGCGGCCTGCGCCTGCGCGTCATTCAGGGTTCCCCGTGCTAGCGGCCAGCGGAATGGCCGTGAATTTAGAAAGGAGCTACATGGTGAACATGACACAGATAAAGGCGGCCCTGCCGCGCGAGTTGCTGGCTTCGGTGGTGGTCTTCCTGGTCGCCCTGCCGTTGTGCATGGGCATTGCCATTGCCTCGGGCATGCCGCCGGCCAAAGGACTGATCACCGGCATCATCGGCGGTATCGTGGTGGGCTTTCTCGCCGGCTCGCCGTTGCAGGTCAGCGGCCCGGCGGCGGGGCTGGCGGTGCTGGTGTTCGAGCTGGTGCGCCAGCATGGCGTGGCGATGCTCGGGCCGATCCTGCTGCTGGCCGGCTTGTTGCAATTGCTGGCTGGACGCCTGCGCCTGGGCTGTTGGTTCCGGGTCACGGCGCCGGCGGTGGTGTATGGCATGCTCGCCGGGATCGGCGTGCTGATCGTGCTGTCCCAGGTGCATGTGATGTTCGACACGGCGCCACAGCCCTCGGGTGTGGACAACCTTCTGGGCTTCCCGGCGACGCTGGCTTCGGCCCTGCCGCTGGAAAGCACGGGCAATGGCTGGCAGGCCGGCGCGCTTGGGCTGGGCACGATCGCCATCATGTGGGGCTGGGAGCGCCTGCGCCCGCAACGCCTGCGCTTCATTCCCGGAGCCCTGCTCGGGGTGGCGGCGATGACCGCCGTCAGCCTGTGGCTGGCGCTGCCGGTCAACCGCGTTCAGGTGCCGGCCGATTTATCCGAAGCCATCGACTGGTTGCGCCCGGATGACCTGCTCAAGTTGGCCGACCCGACCCTGCTGGTGGCGGCCTTCGCCCTGGCCTTCATCGCCAGCGCCGAGACCTTGCTGTCCGCCGCCGCCGTCGACCGCATGCACAGCGGCCAGCGTTCGGACTTCGACCGTGAGCTGTCGGCGCAGGGCATCGGCAACATGCTCTGCGGGGTGCTTGGTGCGCTGCCGATGACCGGGGTGATCGTGCGCAGCTCGGCCAACGTCCAGGCCGGCGCCCGTACACGGGCCTCGGCGATCTTCCATGGGCTCTGGCTGCTGGCCTTCGTGGTGGCGCTGAGCAGCGTGCTGCAGCAGATCCCTGTGGCCAGCCTGGCCGGGGTGTTGGTCTATACCGGGGTCAAGTTGGTGGACTTCAAGGCGTTCCGTGGGCTGGGCCGTTATGGGCGGATGCCGATGTTCACCTATGCGACGACTGCATTGGCGATCATCTTCACCGACCTGTTGACCGGCGTATTGCTGGGCTTTGCCCTGACCCTGCTGAAGCTGGCGCTGAAGGCGGCGCGGCTGAAGATCAACCTGGTGGCATTGGGTACGCCGGGGCACATGGAACTGCGCCTGAGCGGCGCGGCGACCTTTCTCAAGGTGCCGGCGCTGACCCAGGTGATGGATACGGTGCCGGAGGGGACCACCTTGCATGTACCGCTGGGCAACCTGAGCTATATCGACCATTCCTGCCTGGAGTTGCTCGAGGACTGGGGGCGCAGTGGCGCGGCCAAGGGTTCGCGGCTGGTGCTGGAGCAGCGGCGCTTGAAGCGGCGGGTCGAGGGACGGTTGCGGACTACGGCGGGGGTTGGGGTTTAGCCTGGGAGATCGCTGGGGCCGCTTTGCGGCCCTTTCGCGACACAAGGCCGCTCCTACACGAGATCGCGTTCCCTTGTCGGAGCGGCCTTGTGCCGCGAAAGGGCTGCGCAGCAACCCTGGCGATTTCGAACGTTGCTCAGGCCGACTGCCCCAACTCCACGCCAAGCTGGCGCGACAGGCACGGCCAGCGCTTCCACGCAGCGCCAGTTGCCGGGCTCGACAGCTTGTCGCGGTAAGCCTCCACCGACTCGGCTGCAAAGCTTTCGTCATCAAGCATCTCATCCACCGAATGGTGCACCACCTCATCCAGCTGGTTGGCAAACGTCTCGCCGATCAGCTGATGGGCGATCAGGTTGGCGACCGTGGTATCCACCGGAATCAGCGGTTGCTGGAAATGGCGGATATACAGGTCGTTGACCTCCTCGACCAGGCGATGCGCCAGGTAGGCCTCGTCCAGCAGGCAATCCAGCCCGACCTGCCCCGCCATCACGCTCGGAGGCTGCAGGAAATAGGCCTCGGCAATCTTCAGTACCGGTTTGATCTGCGTCTCGATGCCTGCTTCGAGCGCTACGTTGTGCGCGGCCTCGAGCAGTTCCGGAACCTCGTTGATATAGGCGCCGACAAAGCGCGCCAAGGTACCCTGGGCATCCTGCTGGGGTAGTTGGATCGATGGATGCAGGTGTGGCAGTTGCAGTTCGAGGCGGGCTTTCAGTTGGCCTGTGCGGCTCTCATGTTGATGGGCATTTTCGATCTGCTCGCGTACAGCAGCGATGTTCATGACAACTCCAGGGACATGGCGTTACAAACGGAAGACACTAAGTTAGCTTGCTTACGAGAATCGCTAAGACGCATTTGTTATATCGCTGAGATACGTGTAGGAAATTGGCTATATCAAAGTGCCATTATTGTGCCCCGGGCCAGTATTCATGCGGCTTTCAGCGCAAACGTTTGGTTACGTGAAGATCATTTCAAGCCCTGCGTTGCGCACCATTGGTCGGTGTCTATACTCCGGGTGAAACGTGATTCGTTGATGAGGCCCGACTGCCTTAAGCAGGGGGCTCGGTCGTCGAAGCCAGGCAGTCTTGGCCACCGTTCCCCCCTTTGTCGTAGCAGGTCGTCCACGCCTCCGGGACTACAAGAACGATAAGGGGAACCCGCAATGATGCGACATCCACATGTCTGGATGGGCCTGTTGCTGTGGTCGATTTTCGGTCAGGCACAGGCAGCATGGACGGTGAACATGGCGCCCGGGGCGACGGAAGTCTCCCACGCAGTGTTCGACCTGCACATGACCATCTTCTGGATCTGCGTGATCATCGGCATCGTGGTGTTCGGCGCGATGTTCTGGTCGATGGTCATCCACCGCCGCTCGACCGGGCAGCAGGCCGCGCACTTCCACGAGCACACCTGGGTCGAGATCCTCTGGACGGTGGTTCCCTTCCTGATCCTGGTAGTCATGGCCATCCCGGCCACCAAGACCCTGATCGACATCTACGACGCCAGCGACTCGGATATCGACATCCAGGTCACCGGCTACCAGTGGAAGTGGCACTACAAGTACCTGGGCCAGGACGTCGAGTTCTTCAGCAACCTGGCCACCCCCGCCGAGCAGATCCACAACAAGTCGCCGAAGGACGAGCACTACCTGCTCGAGGTCGACCAGCCGCTGGTGCTGCCGGTGGGCGCCAAGGTGCGCTTCCTGGTGACCGCCGCCGACGTCATCCATTCCTGGTGGGTGCCGGCCTTCGCGGTCAAGCGCGACGCCATCCCCGGCTTCGTCAACGAGGCCTGGACCCGGGTCGAGAAGCCGGGCATCTACCGTGGCCAGTGCACCGAGCTGTGCGGCAAGGACCACGGCTTCATGCCGGTGGTGGTCGAGGTTAAGTCCAAGGCCGACTACGACACCTGGCTTGGCGAGCGCAAGGCCGAGGCGGCCAAGCTCAAGGAGCTGACCAGCAAGGAATGGACCCTCGAAGAGCTGGTCGCCCGCGGCGACAAGGTCTACCACACCACCTGCGTGGCCTGTCACCAGGCCGAAGGCCAGGGCCTGCCGCCGATGTTCCCGGCGCTCAAGGGCTCGAAGATCGCCACCGGGCCCAAGGAAGCTCACCTGGGCATCGTCTTCCACGGCAAGCCCGGCACCGCCATGGCGGCGTTCGGCAAGCAGCTTTCGGAAGTCGATATCGCCGCCGTGGTCACCTACGAGCGCAATGCCTGGGGCAACAACAAGGGCGACATGGTCACGCCGAAGGACGTGCTGGCGCTCAAGCAGGCCGAAGCGCAATGAGCCGGGCTAGCCGCGGCAGTCAGTGGATTGCAGGAGACAGGACATGAGTGCAGTGATCGACGACCACGCCCACGGTCATGAACACGCCCACGGCCCGGCCAAGGGCCTGATGCGCTGGGTGCTGACCACCAACCACAAGGACATCGGCACGATGTACCTGTGGTTCGCCTTCAGCATGTTCCTGCTCGGTGGCTCGTTCGCCATGGTGATCCGCGCCGAGCTGTTCCAGCCCGGCCTGCAGATCGTGGAGCCGGCGTTCTTCAACCAGATGACCACCATGCACGGGCTGATCATGGTGTTCGGCGCGGTGATGCCGGCCTTCGTCGGCCTGGCCAACTGGATGATCCCGCTGATGATCGGCGCGCCGGACATGGCCCTGCCGCGGATGAACAACTTCAGCTTCTGGCTGTTGCCGGCGGCGTTCCTGCTGCTGGTCTCGACCCTGTTCAGCCCCGGCGGCGGGCCGAACTTCGGCTGGACCTTCTACGCCCCGCTGTCGACCACCTACGCTCCGGCCAGCGTGACCTTCTTCATCTTCGCCATCCACCTGATGGGCATCAGCTCGATCATGGGCGCGATCAACGTGATCGCCACCATCCTCAACCTGCGCGCCCCGGGCATGACCCTGATGAAGATGCCGCTGTTCGTCTGGACCTGGCTGATCACCGCGTTCCTGCTGATCGCGGTGATGCCGGTGCTGGCCGGCGTGGTGACCATGATGCTGATGGACATTCATTTCGGCACCAGCTTCTTCAGCGCCGCTGGCGGTGGCGACCCGGTGCTGTTCCAGCACGTGTTCTGGTTCTTCGGCCACCCCGAGGTGTACATCATGATCCTGCCGGCCTTCGGCGCGGTCAGCTCGATCATCCCGGCGTTCTCGCGCAAGCCGCTGTTCGGCTACACCTCGATGGTCTACGCCACCGGGGCGATCGCCTTCCTGTCGTTCATCGTCTGGGCCCACCACATGTTCGTGGTCGGCATCCCGGTGGTGGGCGAGCTGTTCTTCATGTACGCGACCATGCTGATCGCCGTGCCCACCGGGGTGAAGGTGTTCAACTGGGTCAGCACCATGTGGGAAGGCTCGCTGACCTTCGAGACACCGATGCTGTTCGCCATCGCCTTCGTCATCCTGTTCACCATCGGCGGCTTCTCCGGGTTGATGCTGGCCATTGCGCCTGCGGACTTCCAGTACCACGACACCTACTTTGTGGTCGCCCACTTCCACTACGTGCTGGTGCCCGGGGCGATCTTCGGCATCTTCGCCTCGGCCTACTACTGGCTGCCAAAGTGGACCGGCCACATGTACGACGAAACCCTCGGCAAGCTGCACTTCTGGCTGTCGTTCGTCGGCATGAACCTGGCCTTCTTCCCCATGCACTTCGTCGGCCTGGCCGGCATGCCGCGGCGGATCCCGGACTACAACCTGCAGTTCGCCGACTTCAACATGGTCTCGTCGATCGGCGCCTTCATGTTTGGCGCCACGCAGATCTTCTTCCTGTTCATCGTCATCAAGTGCATCCGTGGCGGGGTGCCGGCACCGGCCAAACCGTGGGATGGCGCCGAAGGGCTGGAGTGGTCGATCCCGTCGCCGGCGCCCTACCACACCTTCCAGACCCCGCCGGAAGTGAAGTAGGAGCCTGCCCATGGACGGCCTGTCGCTCAAACGCCTGGTCACCCGCCTGCTGATGCTGACCGTGGTGATGTTCGCCTTCGGCTTCGCCCTGGTGCCGATCTATGACGTGATGTGCAAGGCCTTTGGCATCAACGGCAAGACCGGCGGGCAGTACGCGGGCACCCAGGTAAGCGACCCGTCACGCTCGGTGCGGGTGCAGTTCATGTCCACCAACGCCGGTGACATGAGCTGGGAGTTCCACTCCACCGCCGACCAGATCGAGGTCAACCCGGGGGCGGTGAACCAGATGATCTTCATCGCCCGTAACCCGACCAACCAGCCGATGAGCGCCCAGGCCATCCCCAGCATCACCCCGGCCGAGGCCGCGGCGTACTTCCACAAGACCGAGTGCTTCTGCTTCACCCAGCAGGTGCTACAGCCGGGGGAGCGCATCGAGATGCCGGTGCGCTTCATCGTCGACCGTGACCTGCCGGAGTCGGTGAAGCACCTGACACTGGCCTACACCCTGTTCGACATCACCGCTCGTCACCCCCCGGTCGCCCAAGCCGCGCCCGAGGGTGCCCGTTGAGGGAAGGAGATACGCCATGGCAAGCCACGAGCACTACTACGTTCCGGCGCAGAGCAAGTGGCCGATCATTGCCACGATCGGCATGTTCATCACCGTGTTCGGCCTGGGTACCTGGTTCAACGACCTCAAGGCCGGCCACCCGGAATCCCACGGGCCGCTGATCTTCTTCGTCGGTGGGTTGTTCCTGGCGTACATGCTGTTCGGCTGGTTCGGCGCGGTGATCAAGGAGAGCCACGCAGGGCTTTACAGCGCGCAGATGGACCGCTCGTTCCGCTGGGGCATGAGCTGGTTCATCTTCTCCGAGGTGATGTTTTTCCTGGCCTTCTTCGGCGCGCTGTTCTACGTGCGCGTGCTGGCCGGGCCATGGCTGGGGGGCGAGGGGGACAAGGGCGTGGCGCACATGCTGTGGCCCAACTTCGAGTTCGTCTGGCCGCTGCTGCACACGCCGGACCCGAAACTGTTCCCGCCGCCGAGGGAAGTGATCGACCCGTGGCACCTGCCGCTGATCAACACCATCCTGCTGGTGAGCTCCAGCGTGACCGTGACCATCGCCCACCATGCCTTGCGCAAGGGCCATCGCGGCACGCTGAAGCTATGGCTTGGGCTGACTATCCTGCTGGGGCTGGGGTTCCTTGCGCTGCAGGCCTACGAGTACCACGAAGCCTACAACAAACTGGGGTTGACCCTGGGCTCGGGCATCTACGGCGCGACGTTCTTCATGCTTACGGGCTTCCACGGCGCCCACGTGACGCTGGGGACGCTGATCCTGTTCGTGATGTTCTGCCGGGTGATGCGCGGGCATTTCGAGCCGGACAAGCACTTCGGTTTCGAGGCGGCGAGCTGGTACTGGCACTTCGTGGATGTGGTGTGGGTGGGGTTGTTCATCTTTGTGTATGTGCTCTGAAGGGCGGCACGGTCCCCTGTAGGAGCGGCCTTGTGTCGCGAAAGGGCTGCGAAGCAGCCCCGGCGATTCTGCATGATGCCGAGATCCTGGGGCCGCTGCGCAGCCCTTTCGCGACACAAGGCCGCTCCTACAGGGACCGAGACAATTCAGAAGGGCGCGTGGGACACCAGTTGCCCACTGATGAAGCCCCAGGCCACCAGCCCGATGGTCAGGGTGGCGAGGGCGACTCGCACGGTAAGGGCCTTGAGCAGGCGGGTCGACTGGTCGTCGTCCTTGACCAGGAACACCAGGCCACTGAACAGGCTGGCGATGGTGGCCAGCAGCATCAGGACTATCGCGGCCTTGAGCATGGCGTAACTCCAGGGGGATGCGGTGATGGATACAAGTATAGCGCTCGACCTTACGAGGCCCAGGTGAAGCCGTTTCGCCCGGGCCTGCTCCCCACCCTGGTGGTGCTCGCGCTGCTGCCGGGCCTGATCGCGCTCGGCTGCTGGCAGCTGCGCCGCGCCGACGAAAAGCGCGACCTGCTCGCCGCCTACACCGAGCGCCAGATCGAGGCGCCGGTCGCTGTCGAACAGCTGCGCCAGCTTCCGGACCCGGCGTTCTACCCTGTGCACTTGTATGGCCGCTTCGACGCCGGGCACAGCCTGTTGCTGGACAACCAGATGCGCGACGGCAAGGCCGGCGTCGAGCTGCTGCAGCCTTTCCTCGACCAGGCCAGCGGGCTGTGGTTGCTGGTCAACCGCGGCTGGCTGCCCTGGCCCGATCGCCGGGTACCGGTGCGTTTCGACACACCGAGCCAGGCCTTGGCGCTGGATGCCACGGTCTACGTGGCGCCGGGCAAGACATTCCAGCTGCACCCGGACAACCCGGACGGCCAATGGCCGCAACTGTTGACGGCAATCGACCCGGCCGGGCTCTGGCAGCAGCTTGGCCGCGAAGGTTTCACCCATGAGCTGCGCCTGCAGCCCGGCCCGGCCGCCTACCGCCTGGACTGGCCGGTGGTCGCCATGGGCCCGGAAAAGCACCAGGGCTATGCCGTGCAGTGGTTCGCCCTGGCTACCACGCTGGTGCTGCTCTACCTGTATTTCGGCTGGCATCACAACGACAAGGAGAACCGCCATGGCCGCCGCCACGAGTCCACTGGACG
Organism: Pseudomonas mosselii; assembly: GCF_003205295.1. GTDB lineage: Bacteria > Pseudomonadota > Gammaproteobacteria > Pseudomonadales > Pseudomonadaceae > Aquipseudomonas > Aquipseudomonas mosselii_B. Next base: position 66,514 of record NZ_QJRP01000006.1, on the reverse strand, counting down.
CGCCTGATCGCCGCAAGCCGAGGGGGCGTCTGCAACTGTTGTTGATCCTGTTCGTCGTGCTCGGGCCGATGATCCTCGCCACCTTCATGTACAAGCTCAAGTTCTGGGTGCCGGAGGGGCGCAGCTATCACGGCGTGATGATCGGCAATGGCGAGGCCCGCGCGGACATCGGCATCGATGCCCGGGACGAGCGCTGGCAGCTGCTGGTCAGCTCCCCCGAGGCCTGCGCCGAGGAGTGCCGGCAACTGGTGTACCTGGCCCGGCAGATCCAGGTTGGCCTGGGCCGCGACGCCAGCCGCGCCAGCCATGCCCTGGCGTCGGCCCAGCCGCTGGCCGCCGACTACCAGGCACTGCTGGGCCGCGAATACCCGCAGTTGCAGCGCTACCCGCTGGACGCTCAGCGCTATGTCCAGAAGGTCGGCGAAGTGGGCCCGCAGCTGTGGATCGTCGACCCTCACGGTAACCTGGTGCTGCGCTACGACGCCAAGGTCAACGGCAAGCATGTGCTGGACGACCTGCGCCACCTGCTCAAGCTGTCCAACATCGGCTAGGAGGTCGCCATGGCCAGACCCGGATTCCGTCTCGCTGTGTTCGCCACCCTGCTGGCGTTGCTGGTCGTACTGCTCGGCGCCTATACCCGGCTGACCCATGCCGGCCTCGGCTGCCCCGACTGGCCGGGGTGCTACGGCTTCATCAGCGTGCCCAAGACCGACGCCCAGCTGGCCCATGCCGAGCTGCATTTCCCCGAGCACCCGGTGGAAGAAGCCAAGGGCTGGGCCGAGATGGTCCATCGCTATTTCGCCGGCACCCTGGCGCTGGTGATCGCCCTGCTCGCCTTCCAGGCCGTGCGCCGGCATGCCCGTGACGGACAGCCCTACCGCCTGCCGGTGTTGCTGCTGGGCGTGGTGCTGGCCCAGGCGGCGTTCGGCATGTGGACCGTGACACTGAAACTGTGGCCCCAGGTGGTGACTGCGCACCTGCTCGGCGGGTTTACTACGGTGAGCCTGCTTTTCCTGCTGTCCCTGCGTCTATCCCGGGCCTTTGCGCCATTGCCGAAACTGCCGTTGAGCCTGCGCCGGATCGCCGCGCTGGCGTTGCTGGTGGTCATCGGCCAGATCGCCCTGGGGGGCTGGGTCAGCGCCAACTACGCGGCGGTGGCCTGCATCGACCTGCCCACCTGCCACGGCCAGTGGTGGCCGGCGGCGGACTTCAGCAACGGCTTCCACCTGACCCAGCACGTCGGCCCCAATTACCTCGGCGGGCAGCTGGACAGTGATGCGCGCACCGCGATCCATATCAGCCATCGCCTGGGCGCGTTGCTGGTCATGCTGGTGCTGCTGACCCTGAGCTGGAAGCTGCACCGCCATGGCCTGGGCGGCCTGGCCCGCCTGGTGTTGCTGGCGCTGGCGCTGCAACTGGGCCTGGGCATCAGCAACGTGCTGTTGCACCTGCCCCTGGGCGTGGCCGTCGCGCACAACGCTGGCGGCGCCCTGCTGCTGCTGTGCATGGTGCTGGTCAACTACCGCATCCGCGTGGTCGACAAGGTCCGTGTGGGCCACGGCTGGCGTCTGACGCCGGTGACCGGCGTGCACCTTTCCCATCACATGAGGAACGATTCGTGGCGACGCTTCTGAGCACGGAACGCCAGCGCGCCGGATGGCGCGACTACATGGAACTGACCAAGCCGAAGGTGGTGGTGCTGATGCTGATCACCTCGCTGGTGGGCATGTTTCTCGCCACCCGCGCGGGGGTGGCCTGGAGCGTCCTGCTGTTCGGCAACCTGGGGATAGGCTTGTGCGCGGGGGCCGCGGCGGCGGTCAACCACGTGGTCGACCGCCGCGTCGATGCGCTCATGGCCCGCACCCACAAGCGCCCGCTGGCCCAGGGTCGGGTGGCGCCCGTGCCGGCACTGCTATTTGCCTTGCTGCTGGCCGTTGCGGGGATGGCCCTGCTGCTGGCGTTCACCAACCCCCTCACCGCCTGGCTTACCCTGGCCTCGCTGCTGGGTTATGCGGTGCTCTACACCGGCTTTCTCAAGCGCGCCACGCCGCAGAACATCGTGATCGGCGGCCTGGCCGGGGCAGCCCCGCCGTTGCTGGGCTGGGTGGCGGTCAGTGGGCACCTGGGCGCCGAACCGCTGCTGCTGGTGCTGATCATCTTCGCCTGGACGCCGCCGCACTTCTGGGCCTTGGCGATTCATCGCAAGGAGGAGTACGCAAAAGCTGATATTCCCATGCTCCCCGTTACCCACGGCGAGCGCTACACGGCCCTGCATATCCTGCTCTACACCTTGATATTGCTGGCGGTGAGCCTGTTGCCCTATGCCATCCACATGAGCGGACCGCTGTACCTGGCCTGTGCCCTGGGGCTGGGCCTGCGCTTCCTGCACTGGGCCTGGGTGTTGTACCGTGGCACCCGGCCGCACGCGGCGATCAAGACGTTCAAGTACTCTATCGGCTACCTGTTCGCCCTGTTCATCGCGTTGCTCGTAGACCATTACCTGTTGCTGAACCTATGACCCGAACCCAGAAAACCGTCTTCATCCTCGTTGCCCTGGTCGCGCTGATCATGGGCCTGACCGTCAACAAGGTGCTCAACGACCGTGGTCAGTTGAACCCCACCGAACTGATCGACGCCGGCATCATCCTGCTGCCGCAGAGCCGTACCGTGCCGGACGTGACCATGACCGACCAGAACGGCCAGCCGCTGGTGCTGGACCAGCTCAAGGGCAAGTGGTCGTTGCTGTTCTTCGGCTATACCTATTGCCCGGACATCTGCCCGACCACCCTGGCCCAGCTGCGCCAGGTGAAGAGCGAGCTGCCCAAGGAGGCGCTGGAGCGTTTGCAGGTGGTGCTGGTGAGCGTCGACCCGAACCGCGACACGCCGAACCAGCTCAAGCAGTACCTGGGCTACTTCGACAAGGATTTCGTCGGGGTGGCGGGGTCGATCGAGGACACCCAGAAGCTGGCCAATGCCTTGAGCATTCCGTTCATTCCGGCCGATACCAGCAAGCCGGGCTACACCGTGGACCACAGCGGCAACCTGGCGGTGGTCGGCCCGGACGGGCGTCAGCGCGGGTTCATCCGTGCGCCGTTCAACAACCAGAAGCTGGTGGCGCAGTTGCCGGGGCTGGTCAAGCGCGACTGACCGCTGAAATGAATCGCGGGGCATTCGATCCTTGGGCCTGCTGCGCAGGCCATCGCGACACAAGGCCGCTCCCACAGGTACAGCGCCAGGGTTGAGCTGGCACCGAACCTGTGGGAGCGGCCTTGCCGAGGCGTCGGACCGGTCGGAAAGGGCCGCAACGCGGCCCCGGGGATGTCAGCTTAGAACGCCGGAATCACCGCGCCCTTGTACTTCTCGGTGATGAACTGCTTCACCTCAGGCGAGTGCAGGGCCGCGGCCAGCTTCTTCATGGCATCGGCGTCCTTGTTGTCCGGACGCGCCACCAGGATGTTCACGTAAGGCGAGTCGCTGCCTTCGATCACCAGGGCGTCCTTCTCCGGATTCAGCTTGGCTTCCAGCGCATAGTTGGTGTTGATCAGCGCCAGGTCGACCTGGGTCAGCACACGTGGGATGGTGGCCGCTTCCAGCTCGCGGAATTTCAGCTTCTTGTCGTTGCCGGTGATGTCTTTCACGGTCGACAGGATGTTCTTGCTGTCCTTGAGCTTGATCACGCCAGCCTTGTCCAGCAGCAGCAGGGCACGGCCGCCGTTGGTGGCGTCGTTGGGGATGACCACGGTGGCGCCGGATGGCAGTTCGTCGAGCTTCTTGTACTTGCTCGAGTAGGCGCCCAGCGGCTCCAGGTGCACGCCGGCAACGCTGACCAGCTGGGTGCCCTTGGCCTTGTTGAACTCATCCAGGTACGGCTGGTGCTGGAAGAAGTTGGCGTCCAGGCGTTTTTCGGCCACCTGCACGTTCGGCTGGATGTAGTCGGTGAACTCCTTGACCTTCAGCTCCACGCCCTCCTTCGCCAGCTGCGGCTGGACGAACTTGAGGATCTCGGCGTGCGGCACCGGGGTGGCGGCGACGGTCAGGGTCTCGGCGTGGGCCGAGAAGGCCGCGACGGCGGCGACAACAGCAAGCAGCTTCTTCATTGATCACTCCTTGTGAGGGCCGCGACGGCCCCCGAACGGGTCGGCCAGGCCGACCCCATTGGGGTTATTTACGGGAAAAATGCACGACCAGCTTGTCACCGACGCTCTGCAGCACCTGCACCAGGATCAGCAGCAGGACCACGGTGACCACCATCACGTCGGTCTGGAAACGCTGGTAGCCGAAGCGGATGGCCAGGTCACCCAGGCCGCCCGCGCCCACCACACCGGCCATGGCGGTGTACGAGACCAGGGTGATGGCGGTGACGGTGATCGCCGCGAAGATGCCCGGACGGGCCTCAGGCAGCAAGGCGTTGGTGATGATCTGGCGGGTGGTGGCGCCCATCGACTGGGTGGCTTCGATGATGCCGCGATCCACCTCGCGCAGGGCGGTTTCCACCAGGCGCGCGAAGAACGGCGTGGCCCCCACCACCAGCGGAGGAATCGCCCCCGCAACACCCAGCGAGGTGCCGGTGATCAGCACGGTGATCGGGATCATCACGATCAGCAGGATGATGAACGGCAGCGAGCGCAGGATGTTCACCACCAGCGACAGCAGCGCGTAGACGCCCTTCTGCTCGAACATCTGCCGCGGCCCGCAGAGGAACAGCAGCACGCCCAGCGGCAGGCCCAGCAGCACGGTGAAGAACAGCGAGCCGAACAGCATGATCATGGTGTCGATGCTGGCCAGCCAGATTTCGGCCCAGTCGACGTTGGCGAAGAAATTCAGGGCGTCCATCAACGCAGTACCTCCATATGTACGTCAGCTGCAGTGAAGCGGGCGAATGCCGCGTCCATGTCTCCGCCGATCAGGGCGAGGGTCAGCTGGCCATAGGGAATGTCCTTGATGCGGTCGATGCGTCCGGCCAGGATGCTGTAGTCGACACCAGTCTCGCGGGCCACGGTGCCCAGCAGCGGCGCGTAGGTGGCGCAACCCTGGAACGTCAGGCGCACGATGCGGCCCGGCACATGGGCGAAGTCGTCGCGTTGCTCGTTCTCGTCGACCTGCTCGTCCTCCTGGACGAAGCGCCGGGTGGTGGCGTGCTGCGGGTGCAGGAACACGTCGGCCACCGGGCCGGCCTCGACGATCTGCCCGGCGTCCATCACCGCCACGCGGTCGCAGACCCGGCGGATCACATCCATCTCGTGGGTGATCAGCACGATGGTCAGCTTCAGCTCGCGGTTGATCTCGGCCAGCAGTTGCAGCACCGAGGCGGTGGTCTGCGGGTCGAGGGCGCTGGTGGCCTCGTCGCACAGCAGGATCTTCGGGTTGGTGGACAAGGCGCGGGCGATGCCGACGCGCTGCTTCTGCCCGCCCGACAGCTGCGCCGGGTACTTCTTTGCGTGCTCGGACAGGCCGACACGGGCCAGCAGCTCGGTGACGCGCTTGTCGATCTCGCCACGCGACAGCTCGCCGGCCAGCACCAGTGGCAGGGCGACGTTGTCGGCGACGGTCTTGGACGCCAGCAGGTTGAAGTGCTGGAAGATCATCCCGACCTGCTGGCGGAAGCGGCGCAGCTGGTTGGCGTCGAAGGCGGTGACGTCCTCGCCGTCGACCACGATCTTGCCGCCGGACGGCTCCTCGAGGCGGTTGATCAGACGCAGCATGGTGCTCTTGCCGGCACCGGAGTGGCCGATCAGGCCGAACACCTGGCCATCTTCGATGGTCAGGCTGGTCGGGTTCAGGGCCGGGATATCCCTACCGGCGACGCGGTAGGTCTTGTGGACATTTTGAAACTCGATCACTGAGCGAACCTTGTGGGGCGCATGGAATTTGGGTCAGCGGTTAGCCGGGGTCGCGCATTTTAGCCTTTTCCCCTGCCTGTTCTTAGCATTAATTTCGCAATGCTCCAATCCAATCGGCATATCGCGACGGTCGGCAATCCGATTGAACGCATTCGACGGCCTTCCAGTCATCTACTTGAACAAGCCCGAGTACTGATGAGGAGAGCCGAAGATGCCCAGCAAGAAGCCCCAGGCGCCGCAGCCGAGCCCGGTCGCGGGCACCGAAACCCCTGACAAGGCCAACACCAACGCCAAGTTGCAGAGCCTGGAAGCCTTTCGCAGCGACGCCAGCGGCCAGGCGCTGCGCACCAACCAGGGCGTGAGAATCGCCGACAACCAGAACAGCCTCAAGGCCGGCGCCCGTGGGCCTTCGCTGCTCGAAGACTTCATCATGCGTGAGAAGATCACCCACTTCGACCATGAGCGCATACCGGAACGCATCGTCCACGCACGGGGCTGTGGCGCCCACGGCTATTTCCAGAGCTACGGCTGCCATGGCGAACTGACCAAGGCCGGTTTCCTGCAGGATCCCGAGAAGATCACTCCGGTGTTCGTGCGTTTTTCCACCGTGCAGGGGCCACGCGGCTCGGGCGACACGGTGCGTGACGTGCGGGGCTTCGCGGTGAAGTTCTACACCGACGAGGGCAACTTCGACCTGGTCGGCAACAACATGCCGGTGTTCTTCATCCAGGACGCGATCAAGTTTCCCGACTTCGTCCACGCGGTGAAACCCGAGCCGCACAACGAGATGCCCACCGGCGGCTCGGCCCACGACACCTTCTGGGACTTCGTCTCGCTGGTGCCGGAGTCGGCGCACATGGTCATGTGGGCCATGTCCGACCGCGCCATCCCGCGCAGCCTGCGGATGATGGAAGGCTTTGGCGTGCATACCTTCCGCCTGGTCAACGCCGAGGGCGTGGCCAGCTTCGTCAAGTTCCACTGGAAGCCGCGCCAGGGGGTGCACTCGGTGTTGTGGGACGAGGCGCAGAAGCTGGCGGGCAAGGATACCGACTACCACCGCCGCGACCTGTGGGAGGCCATCGAGACCGGGCATTACCCGGAATGGGAGCTGGGCGTGCAGATCGTCCCCGAAGCCGATGAGCACACGTTCGACTTCGACCTGCTCGACCCGACCAAGCTCATCCCCGAAGAGCTGGTACCGGTGACACCGCTGGGCAGGATGGTGCTCGACCGCAACCCCGACAATTTCTTTGCCGAGGTCGAACAGATCGCCTTTTGCCCAGGGCATATCGTGCCGGGCATCGACTTCAGCAACGACCCGCTGCTGCAGGGCCGGCTGTTCTCCTACACCGACACCCAGATCAGCCGCCTGGGTGGGCCGAACTTCCATGAGATTCCGATCAACCGCCCCATCGCCCCCAACCACAGCAGCCAGCGTGATGCCATGCACCGCATGACCCTCGACAAGGGGCGCGCCGCCTACGAGCCCAACTCGATCGATGGCGGCTGGCCGCAGGAGACGCCGCCCGCCGCGCGGGACGGTGGCTTCGAGAGCTATGGGGAGCGTATCGATGCCCACAAGATCCGCCAGCGCAGCGCGTCGTTCGGCGATCATTTTTCCCAGGCCCGATTGTTCTTCCAGAGCATGAGCCCGACGGAGCAGCAGCACATCATCAAGGCTTACAGCTTCGAGCTGGGCAAGGTGGAGCGTGAGGCGATTCGCGCCCGGGAAGTGAACGAGATCCTTGCCAACATCGACCTCAAGCTGGCGGCGGCGGTGGCGGCCAACCTCGGGTTGCCGGCGCCGAAGGCCGGCACGGTCAAGGTGAAAGGCAGCAAGCCCTCGCAGTCAAAGGCCTTGAGCCAGATGAGCCATCCCGGTGGGATCGGCATCAGTGGGCGCAAGGTCGCCATTCTGGTTGCCGATGGCGTGGATGCTGGCAGCGTCGACAAGGTTGTGAAGGCGCTGGAGGCCAAGAGCGCCCGCCCCGTGCTGTTGGGCCCGACCTCGGCACCGGTCAAGGCTGCCGATGGCACGCCACTGCCGGTGGATGCCTCCATGGAAGGCATGCCGTCGGTGATGTTCGATGGCGTGTGGGTGCCGGCGGGCAAGGTGTCGGTGGAGGCGCTGGAGAAAAGCGGCGTGGCCAGGCACTTCCTGCTGGAGGCCTACAAGCACCTCAAGCCGATTGGGGTCGCCAGTGAGGGCAAGCTGCTGCTGAACAAGCTGGGGCTGAAGGAGGATGTGGGGCTGTTGCTGGGGGATGGGCAGAAGGCGTTCGATGGGTTCTTCAAGGCGCTAGAGGGGCATCGGGTGTGGGCGCGGGAGGCGGCTGCCGAGGCGATACCAGCGTAAGATTCAGCCCTTTCAGTGTCGATAATTGGTGCTCGGCATTGGAAATGCCGGGGTCGCTTTGCGACCCTTTCGCGACACAAGGCCGCTCCTACAGGAGTTATGCGATCCCTGTAGGAGCGGCCTTGTGTCGCGAAAGGGCTGCAAAGCAGCCCCGGCAATCTTGAATTGGAGCGGGCTTGCCCCGCGATTGATCACTGCTGATGAGGGATCAATACCACCTGCGCCGGCAACGAGCGCTGGATCTCGTGCTTCTGCTCAAGCTTGAAGCCACTGTCGAGCTTGCGCACCCGCTTCTCCAGCAGGGTCTTGAGCCACGGCGCGTCCTGGGTGCGCGGCACCTGGAACACCACCTCGCACTGGTAATTCACCACATCGGCGGCGATGTCATCCAATTGGCGGCGCATCGCTCGGCCGTCGGTGGTCTTCAGCGCCACGACGGTCGTTGGCGCGGTCGGGTCGATCACCCGGGCCTTGGGCTTGGACTCGGCCGCCTTCAGCGCCGCCTCGGCCTTTTCCAGCTCGGCCTTGCGCGCCTGGGCCATGGCATCGCCACCGGTCAGGGCCGGTGCCTGGGGCATCAGCGCCCGGGCGCGGGCCAGCGCGGTGGCGGCGGCATTCACGTCGCCTTTTTGCAGGACGATCCGGCTGCGTTGCAGGTAGGCCTCGGCCAGCTGGCGCTGGTGCGGCTCGAGACGCGCATCACCCGGCGTCTGGGCCTGCAGCGCGGCCAGCTGGTCCTCGGCGGTGGCCAGCTCGTTGCTGGCGATGCTTTGTTCCAGCTGCTGCCAGGCGTCGGGCTGGGCAGGCGCGACCGGCTGCTCGGCCGGCTTGCTGGAGCAGGCGGCCAGGAACAGGGAAAACGCGGCAACAAGCAGATAACGTGAGGCGAACGGCTTCATTCCTGCGACTCTCTATTTGCGCAAAAAGCGAGCAAGTCTACACCCAGGTGCGCACGCTCGAAAACTGGTCTTATGTGACCTGCAAGCGATGAAAAGGTTGCAGGGCGCGTCTGCGCGCACCCTGGAATCTCAGCGTTTCGGCAACGCCAGGCTCAGCAAGAATAGCACTGCCGCACAGACCACGATCGAAGGACCGGCCGGGGTATCCTTGAACCAGGACAGCGCCAGGCCCCCGCAGACCGCGGTAACCCCCAGCAAGCTGGCGCCCACGGCCATCTGCTCCGGCGAGCGGGCGTGACGCTGTGCCGCGGCGGCCGGGATGATCAGCAGCGAGGTGATCAGCAGCACGCCGACGATCTTCATTGCCACCGCGATCACCACGGCGATCAGTAGCATCAGCGCCAGGCGCAGGCCGGCCACCGGCAGGCCCTCGACCATCGCCAGTTCTTCGTGCACGGTCACCGCCAGCAGCGGCCGCCAGAACATCGCCAGCAGCACCAGCACCAAGGCGCTGCCGCCGAGGATCCAGGCCAGGTCGGTGGTGCTGATCGCCAGCAGGTCGCCGAACAGGTAGGCCATCAGGTCGATGCGCACATCGTGCATGAAGCTCAGCACCACCAGGCCCAGCGACAGGGTACTGGGCGCGAGGATGCCGAGCAGGGTGTCCGAGGCCAGTGGCTGGCGTTGTTGCAGGGTCACCAGCAGGATCGCCAGCAACAGGCAGCCGACAGTCACCGCCAGTGCCGGGCTGACGTCCAGGGCGAAGCCCAGGGCTACGCCGAGCAGCGCGGCGTGGGACAGAGTGTCGCCGAAATAGGCCATGCGCCGCCACACCACGAACGAGCCAAGCGGGCCGGCGACGAGTGCCAGCGACAGGCCGGCAAGCAGGGCGTAGAGAAGAAAATCAGCCATGCTTGCAGTGCTCTCCGTGGACATGGGCGCCGGGGGCGATCACCGAACCATGCAGGTCGTGGCTGTGATCGTGATGGTGGTGGTAGATGGCCAGGCTCGGCGCGTTCTGGCCGAACAGCTCGACGAAGGCCGGGTCGTTGCTGACCTGCTCCGGGTGGCCCGAGCAGCACACGTGACGGTTGAGGCAGACCACCTGGTCGGTGGCGCTCATCACCAGGTGCAGGTCGTGGGAGACCATCAATACGCCGCAGCCATGGCGGTCGCGCAGGCGGGTGATCAGGTTGTACAGCTCGGTCTGGCCGACCACGTCGACGCCCTGCACCGGTTCGTCCAGCACCAGCAGCTGCGGCTCGCGCAACAGCGCGCGGGCCAGCAGCACCCGCTGCATCTCGCCACCGGAAATGGTCTGGATCGGGTTGTCGATAACCTGTTCGGCGCCGACCTCCTGCAGTGCCGACAAGGCTGTCGCGCGGTCTACCCCGGGTACCAGGCGCAGGAAGCGCAGCACCGACAACGGCAGCGTGGCGTCCACCTGGATCTTCTGCGGCATGTAGCCGATGCGTAGCTTCGGCTTGCGCCATACCTTGCCCCGATGAGGCTTGAGCAGGCCGAGCACGGCGCGCACCAAGGTGGTTTTGCCGGCACCGTTGGGACCGATCAGGGTGACGATCTGGCCGGGCGCGACCGACAGGTCGATGCTGTCGAGCACCGCTTCACCGGCAAAGCTGACCCCGACCTGCTCGAGGCGGATCAGTGCGTCGCTCATGCCTTGCCCCGGCAATTGCCGCATAGGCCGACCACTTCCACGGTCTGCGTTTCGACGGCGAAGCCGACGGCCTTGGCACTGTCGACGATGGCGCCGCTGATGCTGTCCTGCTCCAGCTCGATGGCCACGTGACACTCACGGCAGATCAGGAACTGGCCCTGGTGCGCATGCTCGGGGTGGCTGCAGCCGATGAAGGCGTTGAGCGAGGCGATGCGGTGTACCAGGCCGTTCTCCAGCAGGAAGTCCAGCGCCCGATAGACGGTAGGCGGCGCGGCACGGCGGCCGTCCTGTTCGCTGAGCACGGCAAGGATGTCATAGGCACCCAGCGGCTTGTGGCTCTGCCACACCAGCTCCAGCACGCGGCGGCGCAGGGCGGTCAGGCGCAGGCCCTGACGGTTGCACAGCGCATCGGCCTCGGCCAGCGCACTGTGGACGCAGTGGGAGTGATCGTGGGGACGGTGGGCCAGCGGCGTGATGGACATGGGCAGCGACGGTTCAGGATGGAGACGTTATTATGTTACCTGTTTCTGACGACCCGAGTATCCACCGTGTCCCGATTCCTTGCCCTGTTTGTCGCTTTCATCGCTTTTTCGGCCCACGCCGATGTGCGCGTGCTGACCAGCATCAAGCCCCTGCAACAAATCGCCGCCGCTGTTCAGGACGGCGTCGGCAGCCCCGACGTTCTGTTGCCGCCGGGCGCCTCCCCGCACAACTACGCGCTGCGCCCCTCCGACGTGCGCAAGGTCGCCGATGCCGACCTGTTGTACTGGATCGGCCCGGACATGGAAGGCTTCCTGCCCCGCGTGCTGAAGAGCCGCGCCAAGCCGACCGTGGCCGTGCAGTCGCTGTCGGGCCTGCAACTGCGTCACTTCGGCGAGGACAGCCACTCCCATGACGAGGAAGACCACGACGATCATGACCATGACCACCGTCCGGGCAGCCTCGATGCGCACCTGTGGCTGTCGTCGGTGAATGCCCGGGTGATCGCGACGAAGATGGCCGGCGACCTGGCGACAGCGGATCCGGCCAATGCGCCGCGCTATCAGGCCAACCTCAAGCTGTTCATCGAGCGCATGGATGCCCTGGATGGGCGGATCAAGCAGCGGGTGGCGGGGATCGCCGGCAAGCCGTACTTCGTGTTCCACGAGGCCTTCGACTATTTCGAGGCCGCCTATGGCCTGAAGCACGCCGGCGTGTTCAGTGTCGCCTCCGAGGTGCAGCCGGGCGCGCAGCACGTCGCCGCCATGCGCAAGCGCCTGCAGGCGGTGGGCAAGACCTGTGTGTTCAGCGAGCCGCCGCTGCGCCCGCGCCTGGCCGAGACGCTGACGGCCGGGTTGCCGGTGCGCCTGGCGGAGCTGGATGCGCTGGGTGGCAGCGATGCGGTGGATGCCAGGGGCTATGAGCGCTTGCTGGAGAAGCTGGGCAGCGACCTGACCGGCTGCCTGGAACAGTTCTAACGCCTGGGCTGGCCCTTTCGCGGGTAAACCCGCTCCCACAGGCTTCGCGCCGAAGTTGAAGTCAGCGGGGTCCCTGTGGGAGCGGGTTTACCCGCGAAGAAGCGGACGCGGTTACAAGGCGAACGGCAGGCGCAATGCCACCTGCTGGCGCTGCGCCAGGCGCACTTCGAACTCGCTCGGGTCATGGATCATCACGTCCATCCCGGCGAACGCCTGCGCCGCGATCAGGCGCGACAACCAGAAGCGCACGCACGCCACCCGCAGCATCACCGGCCACAGCTCGGCCTCGGCGGCGGTGAACGGCCGCAGCGCCGCATAGGCACCCAGCAGGGCCTGGGCGCGCGGCAGGTCGATACCGCCCTGCTCGTCCAGGCACCAGTCGTTCACGGTGATGGCGATGTCATACAGCATCGGCCCGGAGCAGGCGTTGTAGAAGTCGATCAGCCCGGTCAGGTGAGTGCCTTCGAACATCACGTTGTCGCGGAACAGGTCGGCGTGCAGGTTGGCCTTGGGCAGGGCGAGGATCTGCGCCTTGTGCGCGGTGATTTCCGTCAGCGCCGGCTGCAGCAGCACGGCCTGGTCCTGGTTCAGGCCCGGCAGCAGCTCGGCGCCCGATTCCAGCATCCAGTCCAGGCCACGGTCGGTGCGGCGCTCGATGATGTGCTCGCGGGTGGCCAGGTGGATATGCGCCAACAGCTCGCCGACCTGGGCGCAATGCTGGTTGTTCGGAGCCTTGATGTGGTTGCCGGACAGCCGTGGCTGCAGCAGCGCCGGCTTGCCGCACAGCTCGCGCAGGCCGTTGCCGTCGCGGTCGCGCACGGCGTAGGGCACCGGCATGTCGGCAGCGTGCAGTACATCGAGCAGTTCGATGAAGAACGGCATGTCTTCAGCCGGCCCGCGCTCGATCAGTGTGAGGACGAACTCCCCTTTTTCCAGGCTGACGAAGAAATTGCTGTTCTCGGTACCGGCGGCGATGCCCTGGAAGTCGAGCAGGCGGCCCAGCTCGTACGGCGCCAGAAAGGTTTCCAGCTCAGGCCGGGACACAGGGGTGAAGACTGACATGTTGAAGAATTGCCCATGCGGGCACTTCGCCCGGAAGTGCCTGGTTGATAAGAACGATACGCGTTACTAGCTTACCACTCGAAGATCTTCCAGGACGGAATCAGCATGTCCGGCTGGTCGGAACGAATGAAATTGCCTTCGGAGCCATCGGCGCGTACCAGGAAATAAGGTTTTCCACCTTTCGGCGTGACCTTGATCGCATACAGGAAGCCGTTTTGACGGTATTCCTGGATGGTCTTGTCGCCTTCCGTGCGAATGGTTACATCGGGATCGGCCGATGGGGCTTCGTCCGCCGCCAGGGTGACGACCGGCATGGTGGCCAGCAGACCGAGCAGTAACAGGCGAATGGGTGTGCGCATGATAACCTAGTCCTTTTGTCGTCATTGATCCGGCTATTCTAGCGCCGGACCCGTCGAAAAGGTTGATTCTCCTCATGAGCCAAGCGCCCCTCGTCCTGGTGGACGGTTCGTCCTACCTCTACCGCGCCTTTCACGCGCTGCCGCCGCTGACCACCTCCAAGGGCATGCCCACCGGCGCGGTCAAGGGCGTGCTGAACATGCTCAAGAGCCTGCGCAAGCAGTACCCGGACAGCCTGTTCGCGGTGGTTTTCGACGCCAAGGGCGGGACCTTCCGCGACGCCATGTTCGCCGAGTACAAGGCTAACCGCCCGAGCATGCCCGACGACCTGCGGGTGCAGGTCGAGCCGCTGCACGCCAGCGTCCGCGCCCTCGGCTACCCGCTGCTGTGCGTCGAAGGCGTGGAGGCCGACGACGTCATCGGCACCCTGGCGCGCAGCAGCGCCGCCGCCGGCCGCCCGGTGATCATCTCGACCGGCGACAAGGACATGGCCCAGCTGGTGGACGGCCACGTCACCCTGGTCAACACCATGACCGGCAGCGTGCTGGACATCGCCGGCGTGCACGAGAAGTTCGGCGTAGGTCCCGAGCACATCATCGACTTCCTCGCCCTGATGGGCGACAAGGTCGACAACATCCCCGGCGTGCCGGGCGTTGGCGAGAAGACCGCGGTCGGCCTGCTGACCGGAATCGGCGGCGGCCTGCGCGACCTGTACGACAACCTCGACAAGGTGCCGGCCCTGGCCATCCGTGGCGCCAAGACCCTGCCGGCCAAGCTCGAGGAACACCGCGACGCGGCCTTCCTGTCCTACGAACTGGCGACCATCAAGTGCGATGTGGCGCTGGATGTCGAAGTGGACGCCCTGGTCTGTGGCGAACCGGACCGAGAGGCGCTGCTGGCGCTTTACACCGAGATGGAGTTCAAGAGCTGGGTTGCCGATGTCCAGCGCAGCGCGCCCCAGGCCGGTGGCAGCGTCGTCGCCGACGCGGAGCCGGTGGCCGAGAAGGTCGAGCCGAAGTACGAGACCATCCTTGACCAGGCGCGTTTTGACGCCTGGCTGGAGAAGCTGCGCCAGGCGCCGCTGTTCGCCTTCGACACCGAGACCACCGGCCTCGACGCCCAGCAGGCGCAACTGGTTGGCCTGTCGTTCGCCGTCGAGCCCCACGAGGCCGCCTACGTGCCGCTGGCCCATGATTACGAAGGCGCCCCCGTCCAGCTGGACCGCGACGCGGTGCTGCTGGCCCTGAAGCCCCTGCTGGAAGACCCGACCAAGGGCAAGATCGGCCAGAACGCCAAGTACGACATCAACATCCTGGCCAACGGCAGCCCGGCCATCCTGATGCGCGGCGTGGCCTACGACACCATGCTCGAGTCCTACGTGTTCAACTCCACCGCCACTCGCCACGACATGGACAGCCTGGCGCAGAAGTACCTGGACCACTCCACCATCGCCTTCGAGGATATCGCCGGCAAGGGCGCCAAACAGCTGACCTTCAACCAGATTCATCTGGACAAGGCCGGCCCCTATGCCGCCGAGGACGCCGACATCACCCTGCGCCTGCACCACGCGTTGCAGGCGCGCCTGGCCGAGACACCCAGCGTGCAGCCAGTGCTGATGGACATCGAGATGCCGCTGGTACCGGTGCTGGCCCGCATCGAGCGCCAGGGCGCACTGGTGGATGCCGCGCTGCTCAAGGTGCAGAGCGGCGAGCTGGGAACAAAGATGGTCGAGCTGGAACGCGAGGCGTTCGAGCTGGCGGGCGAGACGTTCAACCTGGGCTCGCCCAAGCAGCTGGGGGGGATCCTCTACGACAAACTGGGCATGCCGGTGCTGAGCAAGACCGCCAAGGGCCAGCCGTCCACCGCCGAGGCAGTGCTCGATGAGCTGGCCGAGCAAGGCTACCCGCTGCCCAAGGTGCTGATGCAGTATCGCAGCCTGAGCAAGCTCAAGAACACCTACACCGACAAGCTGCCCGAGCAGATCAACCCGCGCACCGGACGCATCCACACCTCCTACCAGCAGGCCGTGGCCGCCACCGGGCGCCTGTCGTCCAACGACCCGAACCTGCAGAACATCCCGATCCGCACCGCCGAAGGTCGACGCATACGCCAGGCCTTCGTCGCCAGCCCCGGCTACCGCCTGCTGGCGGCGGACTACTCGCAGATCGAGCTGCGCATCATGGCCCACCTGGCCAAGGACGAAGGCTTGCTGCATGCCTTCCGCAATGACCTGGATGTGCACCGCGCCACCGCCGCCGAAGTGTTCGGCGTCGCCCTCGAGAATGTCACCAACGACCAGCGCCGCAGCGCCAAGGCGATCAACTTCGGCCTGATCTACGGCATGAGCGCGTTCGGCCTGGCCAAGCAGATCGGCGTCGACCGCAAGCAGTCCCAGGACTACATCGACCGCTACTTCGCCCGTTACCCCGGCGTGCTGGCCTACATGGAGCGCACCCGCGCCCAGGCCGCCGAGCAGGGCTTCGTCGAAACCCTGTTCGGCCGCCGCCTGTACCTGCCGGATATCAACGCCAAGAACCCGGCCCTGCGCAAAGGTGCCGAGCGCACCGCGATCAACGCCCCGATGCAGGGGACCGCGGCGGACATCATCAAGCGCGCCATGGTGGCTGTGGACAACTGGCTGACCGAGAGCAAGCTGGATGCGCGCGTGATCCTGCAGGTGCACGACGAACTGGTGCTCGAGGTGCGCGAGGACCTGGTCGAACGGGTGAAAGATGAAATCCGTGTCCACATGAGTGGCGCGGCGCAGCTGGATGTACCGCTGCTGGTGGAAGTGGGTGTTGGCGCGAATTGGGACGAAGCTCACTAAACGCCGCGTGAAAGCTGTGTAGGATCTGCGGCGTAGTGTCGCGGATCCGGTGCTGGCCTCGGGCCTTAGATCGGGAGTTTCATGAAACTATCGCAAATAGTTTCGAGGGGCTCGGAACTAAACCGGTGAACCGCCACTCAGAGGTACTGAATGGCTGGTGAAGCCTTTCGATGCTCCTATGTTGTGTTAAGTGTTGGCAGATATCTGGACCCCGCCCTAGCGGTCCGGACTTGGACCCCGAACTTCCCCCTCCCCATACGAAGTCCGGGGTTTTTTTTGCCCGGAATTCGGCGTTTTGGCTGGATGCAGACCCTGTGGAAGCGGGTTTACCCGCGAATGCGGCGGTGAACCCAGCATCGCATTCGCGGGTAAACCCGCTCCCACAGAAGTTGTACCAGCCTTCAAGCCACCGGCTTGTCTTCCAGCTCCATCCAGTCAGCCAGCACCCGGTAGGCCTCCTCCAGCCCCTGGCGCTTGGGCGCCGAGAACAGCTGGATGGTCGCCGCATCGCCCCAGCCCTTGCGGATTTCCGCCTGCACCTTGAGCAGGGTGTTCTTGCCGGCGCCATGGGTCAGCTTGTCGGCCTTGGTCAGCAGGATGTGCATGGGCATGCCGCTGGCCTTGGCCCAGTCGAGCATCATCTTGTCGAAGTCAGTCATCGGGTGGCGGGTGTCCATCATCAGGATCACCCCGCGCAGGCACTCGCGGCTGCCCAGGTAGGCCTCCAGGTGTTTCTGCCAGTGCTGCTTGAGCGGGATCGGCACTTTTGCATAACCGTAGCCCGGCAGGTCGACCAAACGCCGTTCATCGTCCAGACTGAAGAAATTCAGCAGCTGGGTGCGCCCGGGGGTCTTCGAGGTGCGCGCCAGGCTGGCGTGGGTCAGGGTGTTGAGGGCGCTGGATTTACCGGCGTTGGAACGGCCGGCGAAAGCCACCTCGTAACCCTGGTCTTCGGGGCATTGTTCGACCTTGGCGGCGCTGAGGGCGAATTTGGCTTTCTGGCAGAGGCCGAGGATGGGGTTCTTGACTTGCATGGGATTTCCGATGTGGGTGTTGCCCAGCGCTGGAGGCGTAGGACCAGGCCTGGCAAGCGGTGTCGTTTCCGTTTGGCTGGCGGAAGTATATAATGCCCCAGTTTTTGTGTGCTCATTCGCCCAGCGAAGGCAATTGAGCATGGGGTGTCGAACAATAGCTCGCGCAACAGAACGCAGCGCGGCCCCCAACCCTGTCAGGTCGTTTCGCATGGCGAAATGGCTGTTTGCTGTCGGTATGTTCCTGCCGTTTTTCAGCGCACAGGCTACACAGGATCCCGAGGCGTTGTACAACCGCACGTGCGCGGCCTGTCACGCCGGACAACTGCCCCAGGCACCCAAAAGCGGTGACCGGGCGGCTTGGGAGCCAAGGCTGGCGCGAGGCATGGAGCAACTGGTGGCACATGTTACACAGGGTTTCAAGGCTATGCCGCCGCGTGGATTGTGCATGGACTGCAGTGCCGAGGACTACCGTTTGGTCATCCTTTGGATGAGCGGCAGTCCCGATACATAACATTTCACCCTTAGCCGTGTTGGATTAGCTGATGAACAAACTATTCGTGAGTCTGCTGTTGACCATGGGGGTCGCAGGTGCGGCAACTGCTGCAGGCCCCATCAAAGGCGATGCTGCTGCCGGTCAGGCCAAAACAGCTGTCTGTGGGGCCTGCCACAACCCTGACGGCAACAGCCTGGCACCGAACTTCCCGAAACTCGCCGGCCAAGGTGAGCCCTACCTGAACAAGCAGCTGCATGACATCAAGGACGGCAAGCGTACCGTGCTGGAGATGACCGGCATGCTGGCCAACTTCAACGACCAGGACCTGGCCGATATCGCCGCCTATTTCGCCAGCCAGAAAGGCAGCGTTGGCGCCGCCGACCCGAAACTGGTCGAGCGCGGCAAAGCCCTGTTCAATGGCGGCAACCTCGAGAAAGGCATGCCCGCCTGCACCGGTTGCCACTCCCCCAACGGCGCGGGCATCGCCCTGGCGAAATTCCCGCACCTGAGCGGCCAGCACGCACAGTACGTCAGCAAGCAGCTGACCGACTTCCGCGAAGGCAACCGCACCAACGACGGCGACGCAATGACCATGCGCACCATCGCCGGCAAGCTGAGTAACAAGGACATCGAAGCGCTGTCCAGCTACATCCAGGGCCTGCACTGAAATACGCGTTAACACTCGGTTAATGCATCAGCGCTAAAGATGAAAAGGGCAGCCCAGGCTGCCCTTTTTTCTATCCGTAGCCGTTACACTACAGAACTCGAGCCCTTCCCGACCTGTCCTACACAGGTCGCGTCGAGGCGACCAAAGACTGCTCAGGAGTAAAGCATGCGTAAACTGATTCTCAGCGCTGCGCTGGTCGCCGCCAGCGTATTCGGTATGGCCGCCGTACAGGCAGCGGAGCCTGTGGCCGGCAAGGAATATATCGAGCTGAGCAACCCCGTGCCGGTGTCGGTGCCAGGCAAGATCGAGGTCGTCGAGCTGTTCTGGTATGGCTGCCCGCACTGCTACCACTTCGAACCGACCATCAACCCTTGGGTCGAGAAGCTGCCCAAGGACGTCAACTTCAAGCGTGTGCCGGCCATGTTCGGTGGCCCCTGGGATGCCCACGGCCAGATGTTCCTCACCCTCGAAGCCATGGGTGTTGAGCACAACGTCCACAACGCGGTGTTCGATGCCATCCAGAACAAGCGCATGCGCCTGACCAAACCTGAGGAGATGGCTGACTTCCTGGCCACCCAGGGCGTGGACAAGGACAAGTTCCTCGCCACCTTCAACTCCTTCGCCATCAAGGGGCAGGTCAACCAGGCCAGAGAGCTGGCCAAGAAGTACGAAATCACCGGCGTCCCGAGCTTGGTCGTCAACGGCAAGTACCGCTTCGACCTGGGTACCGCCGGTGGTCCGGAAGGCGTGCTGAACGTCGCCGACCAGCTGATCGCCAAGGAGCGCGCCGCTAAGTAAGCGGCGACTGCCATGCGCTTGCGTGCCACGCGAGGCATCGGCCTGCCCCAGCCGCAGGTCAACGAGCATCACCTGCGGGCCACCGGCCTGCCGGAAGATGGTCGCCTGCGGCTGCTCAGTTTCAATATCCAGGTCGGCATCAGTACCGAGCGTTATCGGCACTATGTCACCCGCAGCTGGCAGCACCTGCTGCCGCACAACGGGCGCGCCGGCAACCTGCAGAAGATCGGCGACCTGCTCGGCGACTTCGACCTGGTGGCCCTGCAGGAAGCCGACGGCGGCAGCCTGCGCTCCGGCTTCGTCAACCAGGTCGAGCACCTTGCCCAGTTGGGCGCCTTCCCTTACTGGTACCAACAGCTCAACCGCAACCTCGGGCGTTTCGCCCAGCACAGCAACGGCGTGCTCAGCCGCCTCAAGCCCCAGCACCTAGAAGACCACCCCTTGCCTGGCCCGTCCGGCCGCGGGGCGATCCTGGTGCGCTTCGGCGAGGGCGAGGATGCGCTGATCGTGGTGATGATGCACCTGGCCCTTGGCGCCAAGACCCGCGCCCGCCAGCTGGCCTACATCCGCGAGCTGATCGGTGGCTATCGCCACCAGATCCTCATGGGTGACATGAACACTCACGCCAACGACCTGATCGAGCACTCGCCACTGCGTGACCTGGGCCTGATCGCGCCCCAGGTCGAGGCCACCTTCCCCAGCTGGCGCCCTCAGCGCTGCCTGGACCATATCCTGCTCAGCCCGAGCCTGACGCTCGAGCGAGTCGAGGTATTGGCGCAACCCATTTCCGACCACCTCCCGGTTGCCGTCGAGATCCGATTGCCTGATGCCCTGACTGTGGATACGCTGCCGGTCCTGAGTTAGTCCTGCCTGGGCGAATCCAGCACTCAAGTGTTGGGCTTTTCCGCCGAAATCCAGTGATTGCAGGATTAGATGCCACTACCCGTTGCGGATCCAGGCATGACCGAAGAAGCCGAGCGCTGGAAAGAAAAATACCTCAAGAGCATCGAGCAGCAGGAAAAGCTCGAGCGGCGCTGGGAAGCCCGCCTCGACCTGCTGCGTCGTGGCCTGGTGCGCAGCACCCTGGCGGCTGAAGGTAGCGACAAGACCGTTGACCAGTGCATGAAGGAAATGCGCGAGGTCATCCGCAGCGACAACATGGACGCCGGCCTCGCCGGGCTGATTCCCCGCCTGGAAAAAGCCGTGCTCGACTCTGAGCAGCGCCGTGAGACCCGCATGAACCAAGTCAGCGAGGCGCTGACTGCACTGGTCACTCAGTTGCAGACCCTGCCGCTGCCGGGCGAGCTGTCGCGGCCGCTGAAGAAACTGGCGAAGAAGCTCGACGGTGGGGTCAGCCAGTCCCGCGAACTGCCGCCCTTGCTGGGTGAGCTCAGCGGCTTGCAGGGGCGTGCCCTGAGCGCGGTGCAAAAGCCCGAGGATGAGGCCCGCCCTGGGTTCCTGCAGCGTCTGTTCGGTGGCCGTGACGAGCCTCAGGATGAGCTGGTGCCTGCGCCTGTGGCCGTCGAGACACCTGTGTCTGCGCCGCAGGAGGCTCCCGTCATCGCGCCTGAGGCGCAGCCAAGGGATGCCGACGAGCTGCATGCCCTGGCACCCGCGCCGCATGTCACGCCTGAGCCTGCTGCATTGCCCGAGCCTGAACTCGAGTTGCCCGGTCCCGCACTGGTTGAAACCACGCCTGTGCCTGTCGCCGAGCCGCAGCCTGAACCACAAGCAGAGGCGCAGCCGGTAGAAGCAAACGCTCCTGAACCCGAGGCCCTTGTCGAGGATGTGCAAGCCGCATCGGATGAGCCGGAACCCGCGACAGAGGAAATCCTCGGCGAAGACGGTCCCTATGCCCTCCCCGATGCCGTCGAGCCGCCGTACAGCCAGGTCGCTGCCCATATCGAGCAGACCCTGATCGGACTGCTCGACGACCTTAGCCTGCCGGAGCGCCACAAGGCACAGGCCCTGGAGATGCGCGAGCGAGTTTCACGGGGGCTGAACTGGTACGAGCTGATCCCGGTCCTGGATGACCTGGCCGTGCTCATGCTAGCGATCACCGACAGTGGCCAGCATGAGTTCGAAGCCTACCTGCAACAGCTCAACGAGCGCCTGGAGACCTTCCAGAGCCATCTGCATGAAGCCAGCGCCGGTCACGCCGACAACAGCTCCGCCGCCCGCGAGCTGGACAGCCAGCTGCGCGAGCAGGTCGATGGTCTGCAAAGCAGCGTGCAGGGCGCCGTCGATGTCGACAGCCTCAAGCATATCCTGGAGAACCGCCTCGAAGGCCTGTTGGTTACCATGGATGATCACCAGCACGAGCGCGATCGTCGCGAGCACGAGCTGGCCAGCCGCCTGCAAGGGTTGGCCGAGCGCGTGGCAAGCATGGAGCAGGAGGCCCTCGGTTACCGCGAACACCTCGAG
Source organism: Pseudomonas mosselii (assembly GCF_003205295.1). GTDB lineage: Bacteria > Pseudomonadota > Gammaproteobacteria > Pseudomonadales > Pseudomonadaceae > Aquipseudomonas > Aquipseudomonas mosselii_B. Next base: position 44,622 of record NZ_QJRP01000006.1, on the reverse strand, counting down.
GAGCAGCGCCAGAAAGCCATGATCGATCCGCTGACCGGCCTGCCCAACCGTGCGGCCTGGGGCGAGCAAGTCGAGCGTGAGGTGCTCGACTGGCAGGAAAACGGTGGCCACCTGGCCATGGCCATCCTCGACCTCGACCATTTCAAGCGTATCAACGACGGCTATGGTCACCTGGCGGGCGACAAAGTGCTGAAGATCGTTGCCGACCAGCTGCGCAAGCGCCTGCGCGGGCGCGACTTCATCGCCCGTTTCGGCGGCGAGGAATTTGTCCTGCTGTTGCCGCAGACTTCGCCGCCGGCAGCGGTGCAGGTGGCCGAAGCACTGCGTGCGGCCATCGAGGCCTGCCCGTTCCACTTCAAGGGCGAGCGGGTAGTCATCACCACTTCCATCGGCATCAGCGCCTTCCGCTCCGGTGAGCGCGGCGACCAGGTGCTCAAACGCGCTGACGAGGCGTTGTACCGGGCCAAGGACAATGGCCGCAACCGCGTCGAGCAGGCATAAACAAGTACCGCTTCTCTGGCTCCGAGACCGTTGAGACTAAGGGTGAGCGCTGGCTATTCAGCGCCTCGCCTACAGATCGACGACAGGAGTTTGAAGAATGAAAATGACCCGATTGATCATGCCGCTGCTGTTGGGCCTGGTTTTCCAGGCAAGTGCAATGGCCAAGGATCAGTTCTTTACCGCACGTGTGGGTGCCGACGGCACGGTCCTGCACCAGTGGCCCCAGTGGATCAGTGAGGTGGAGCGCCAGGCGCAGGCCAATTACTTCACTCAATACAAGCTCAAGTTCAATCCACGCATCGTGCAGCAAGACCCGGGGTTCTGTTCGGTGTCGCCAATCGATGCCAGCAGCTATGACCGACAACTGCATGGCCAAGCCAAGGTGATTGGCAACCCGCAGGTCACGCATGCCACGGTCATGACGCAGCTGGTGGACATGAAAGGCGCCAGCGGCGACAACTCACTGGAGTTTCTGGTCATGTGTATTCGCTGAGCGGATGCAACGCGCTCTGACGCCAAGCGGTCAGCACGTTATACTATAGCGCTGTTGCCGCTTACCTAATGACGTATTCCCGCAATGAAAAGACTCTTCACTGCCCTGCTCCTGCTGGCCCTGGCAGGTTGTTCCAGTGGTCTGCGCATCGACCGCAGCCATCCTTCGGCCAACCAGGACAGCCGCATACAGTTCGTCGTGCTGCATTACACCAATGCCTCGCTGGAGCGTTCCCTCGCCCTGCTGACCCATGGCGAAGTCAGCAGTCATTACCTGATCGGTGACGGCCCGGCCACGGTCTATCAGCTGGTGGACGAGAATCGCCGTGCCTGGCACGCCGGGGACAGCCAGTGGCAAGGCCGCACCTGGCTCAATTCCAGCTCCATCGGCATCGAGATCGTCAACGAGGGGTACACCGACACGCCGACCGGGCGGGTCTGGCATCCCTACAGCGAAGCGCAGGTGCAGGCGCTGATCGCGTTGCTCAAGGATATCGTCCAGCGCAACAACATCGACCCGCGCCACATCATCGGCCACAGCGACATCGCGCCGTTGCGCAAGCTCGATCCGGGCCCGCTGTTCCCCTGGAAGCGCCTGGCCGACGCCGGCCTGGGCATCTGGCCGGATGCCGCCTCGGTAGCACGGCAACAGGCCTATTTCGAGGTCAATCCGCCGAGCATCACCTGGTACCAGCAGCAGCTGGCGCGCTTTGGCTACGCCATCGACCAGACTGGTGAGCTGGATGTGTCGACCCGCCATGTGATCGCCGCGTTCCAGATGCGCTTCCGTGCGCAACGCTTCGACGGTATGCCGGATGCGCAGACCGCCGCGATGTTGCAGGTGCTCAACCGCAAGCGCTGAGTCTCAGTGTCTTGGCCCTGTAGGAGATTGCCCCGCCTTTTGGGGCTGCGCTGTCGCTCAGGGAACTGTCCCCTGTGGGAGCGGCCTTGCGTCGCGAAAGGGGCGCGCAGCGGCCCCAGGTTCTGAAGCCACCATCAAAACTGCCGGGGCTGCTGCGCAGCCCTTTCGCGACGCAAGGCCGCTCCTACACAGGGGACGGAACAATCCTGAACATCCACACGCCCAGCGGCTACGCCAAGCTTCGATTCAGTTGCTATACCTTTGGTATTCAACTGGATGCCACGCATGTTTGACCTCCTCGCTTCGGTGCGTCAATTTTTCCACCGACCCTGGCTGTTGGCCGCGCTCGCGGCGTTGGCCAGTGCCGTGCTGTTGCTGGCGATCAGCGTCAATGTGGCCTTGCAGCAGATGAAGCAGAGCGAAAGCGCGCAGATGAACGCCCAGGGCGAGCGTTTCCTGGAGCGCCTGGAACAGGTGTTCGGTCAGTTGCGCGAGGGCGTGGACCAGCTTCAGGCGCAACCTCTGCGTGGCTGTGACCCGCAGATGCTGGCGCAACTGCAGCAGGTGGCGCTGAAGTCGCGGTTCATCTACGAAGCGTCCTACGTGGACGGCTCACGGGCCTGTTCGAACCGCGGCGGCGAGCGGCTCATCGAGCCCTTGCGCAGCCCGGACATCCAGGGCCCGACCTACAGCTACTGGCTCAACACCACCACCGAACCCAACGAGAACCTCGCGGCGCTGATGCTGGGCCGGGGCCGCTTCGTGGTGTCCACCTCCCGTGGCCATCTCACGGACGTGGTCGACCTGCCCCCGGGCGGCAGCCTGCTGGTGGTGCTGGACCGGGGCACGCGGGCCATCCCGGTGCTGGGGCCGGCGCAACCCTGGCCACCGATCGCCGATTGGCCGCCGCCGCAGGGCAAGTCGCTGATCGAACTGCCCGACCGCCTGGTCTATCGCATGTCCACCAAGTCGCCGGACTACCAGCTGGTGTTGATCGCCCCTCGTGCCAGCTTGCCCCTGAAGCTCAACGGCCTGCTCTGGTTGCTGTTCCCCGGCAGCCTGGTGCTGGCGGCGTGCATCGGCTGGCTGGTGCTGCAACTGATCCTGCAGCGCCGCTCGATGAGCTCGGAGCTGCAGCAGGCCTTGCGCCGGGGCGAACTGCAGGTGCTGTACCAGCCGATCTTCGAGCTGGACAGCCGCCGCTGCGTCGGGGCCGAGGCGCTGGTGCGCTGGCGCCGCCCGGACGGCAGCCTGACCAGTCCGGAGTTGTTCATTCCCCTGGCGGAGAATACCGGGCAGATTCGCCAGATCACCGACTTTGTCCTGCAGCGGGTGCTCGAGCAACTGGGGCAGTTGCTGCGGGCCAACCGCCAGCTGTACATCTCGGTGAACCTGGCGGCCTGCGATGTCATGGTGCCGCGTATCGGCCGGGTAGCGGCGCGGCTACTGGCCCATCATCGGGTGGCGCCCCGGCAGATCGCCTTCGAGGTGACCGAACGCGGGCTGATCGATGTGGTGGTCGCGCGGGACAACCTGCAGGCCCTGCGCGCCGTGGGCCACCAGGTGTTGATCGATGACTTCGGCACCGGCTATTGCAGCCTGGCCTACTTGCAGACATTGCCCGTGGACTGCCTGAAGATCGACAAGTCGTTCATCGACGCCCTGGGCCATGACGCCGCCAGCAGCGGCGTGGCGCCACATATCATCCGCATGGCTCACGATCTGCACCTGCGGGTGATCGCCGAAGGGATCGAGTCCGAGGACCAGGCGGTGCTGCTCAACAGCGAGGGGGTCAACTATGGCCAGGGCTGGTTGTTCGCCCATCCGTTGAACGCGCGTCAGTTTGCCGAGCTGATTACCCGGGGGCGGCGGGTGGCGGGGCGGCGGATCGATGATGAGCCTTGAGGATGGATTGCCTGTGCCGGCCTCATCGCGGGGAAAACTTAGCGAGTCCCTGTGGGAGCGGGTTTACCCGCGAAGCAGGCGCCGCGGTGTGTGGCACCGGCTTCGCCGGTGTTCGCGGGCAAGCCCGCTCCCACCGAAAACAACTGTCAGACCGGTAAGGCCATGTAGAACTGCGTACCCTGCCCAGGCCGCGAGAATACACCCATCCGCCCGCCATGCAGCTGGACTATCTCCTTGCACAGCGCCAGGCCCAGGCCGGCCCCGCCCTTCTTGCGCCCGACCTGCACGAACGGCTCGAAGATCCGTCCTTGCTGGCCGTAGGCGATACCTTCGCCATTGTCCTCGACGCTGATGATCACTCGTTCGGCATGGCGCCGCGCGTGCAGGCGAATGCGCCCGCCGCTGCCGGTGTGCCGGATGGCGTTGTGCAGCAGGTTGTCGAGCACTCGTTCGAGCTGCGCGACGTCGGCCTGGATGCGTGGCAGCGGTGGCTCCAGCTCGCGTATCAGCTCGATCTGCTTGTCCGAGGCCTGTTCGGCAAAGCGCGCCTGGGCCCGTTCGAACAGTTCGTCGAGGGCGCACGGGGCGAGCTCCAGCTTTTGCAGGCCGCTTTGATAACGGGAGAAATTGAGCAGGTCGTTGATCAGCTGGGTGAGGCGCTGCATCTCCTCGGCGATGGTTTCGAGCAGGTCGTTTTCCCGCGCCTCGGGCGGGAAGCTGACACGCTCGCGCAGCAGGCCGAAGGCCATGTGCATGCCGGTGACCGGCGTGCGCAGTTCGTGGGAGGCGCGCAGCACGAACTCGCTGCGTACCCGCTCGAAGGCGCGTTGCTCGGTGACGTCGTGCAGCACCATCACCGCACCGAGGATCGGCCCCTCGGGGTGGCTGACCGGGGTCAGGCTGTAGGTCAGCAGGCGGGTTTCCTCGTCCACCTCCAGGCTCAGGTCGTCGGGTGGGCGGTCCAGGCTGCCGCCGCGCAGCACCTGGCGCAACTGCTGTTCCAGCTCGGGGCGTTGCAGGGCTTCGGCGAGCCCCACGCCCAGGCGACTAGGGTCCCAGCCGAGCTGGCGCTGGGCTACCGGATTGAGGTGCTCCAGGCGGCCCTGGCGGTCGATGATCAGCAGGCCGTCGTCGATGCTGTCGAGTACCGCCTGCAAGCGCTGCTGGCCGGCCTGCAGTTCATCGACGTTGGTCGCCTGGTGCTTGCGCAGGGCATCGGCCATCAGGCCGAAGCGGCGAGTCAGCTGGTTGAGCTCGGTGGCCTGGGTCACCGGCAGGGTAACATCGAAGTTGCCCTGGCCGACCTGGTCGGCGGCCTTGGCCAGCGCCTCGATCGGCTGGCCGAAACGGCGGGCGATGTTGTGTGCGGTGATGAAACCCAGTATCAGTACGGTGAGGCCCATCAGCCCCAGCAGACCGCTGATCAGCAGGGCGTGGTCGCGTGACTTTTCCTCGCTGCGGCTGATGTGTTCCAGGGCTTGGCGGTGGGAGTCCAGCAGGTCGGCGCGGACCTGGTTGAAGGCGGCGCCGAGCGGTTGGTCCACGCCCATGCTGCGGGCGGGCGTCGGGCTTTGCCGGTAGGCCTGGACGAACGCCTGGTAGTTGCTGGCGGCCTTGCTGAAGCCGGTGCGCTCGCCGCCTTGCTCCAGCCCTTGCTTGAGAAGCGCCTGGAACTGGTCCTGCAGGGTGACGAGGGTATTTGCAGTGGTGTCCTCGTCGAGAATCAGGTTCAGCTGTTCGCCCAGGTTCTGCCGCAGCTTCAGGCCCAGTTCGAGGGTGTTGGTGGTGTCTTGCACCACGCGCTGCTGCAGGGTTGCCATCTGCAGCACGCTGAATAGCCCCAGCATCAGCCCCAGCAGGGCTACCGTGACCAGGGCCGAGATGCTGAGAAACAGCCGCGTGCGCAGCTTCATCGGCCATTTCATAGGTTGTACTGCTTGCGCTTGCGATACAGGGTGGAGGCATCGATGCCGAGGGTCTTGGCCGCCTGGTCGAGGGTGTCGCTGGAGGCCAGCACCGCGCCGATATGGGCGCGCTCCAGTTCGTCCAGGCTCAGTGCCGCGCCGACCCTTGGCGCGTTGCTGACGGGCTGCTCGGCCATGCCCAGGTGGCTGATCTCCACCCATTCCTGTGGGCAGATGATGCTGGCGCGTTCGATCACGTTGCGCAGTTCGCGGATGTTGCCCGGCCAGCGATAGTTGAGCAGTGCGGCGCGGGCTTCGTCGCTGAAGCCTCGGGCCGGGCGCGAGTATTCCTTGACGAAGCGGGCCAGGAAGCGGTCAGCCAGGGTCAGGATGTCATCGCTGCGTTCGCGCAGCGGCGGCAGGTGCAGGGTGATGACGTTCAACCGGTACAGCAGGTCTTCACGGAAGCGGTTTTCGCGGACCATCTCGTCGAGGTTGAGGTTGGTGGCCGCGAGGATCCGCACGTCTGCCCGGCGGGTGACCGGGTCGCCGACTCGCTCGTACTCCTTGTCCTGGATGAAACGCAGCAGTTTTGGTTGCAGCGTGAGGGGAAAATCGCCGATCTCGTCGAGAAAAAGTGTGCCGCCATCGGCCTGGCTGACTCGCCCCAGGGTGCTTTCGCTGGCGCCGGTGAAGGCGCCGCGGGTATGTCCGAACAGCTCGCTTTCCATCAGCTCGGCATTCAGCGAGGGACAGTTGATGGTCACGCAGGCCTTGCGCGCACGCTTGCTCCAGCCGTGGATGGCGCGGGCCAGCTCACCCTTGCCGGTACCCGACTCACCCAGGATGAGGATGTTGGCGTCGGTGGTCGCCACCTGGCGGGCAGTTTCCAGCACCGCCATCATCGCCGGGCTGTGGGAGTCCAGACCATCCTTGGGTTTGCGCACTTCGCCCTCGAGGGCCTCCAGCCGTGCCGACAGCTGACGCACCTCCAGCTGCTTGGCGGTGGCCAGGCGCAGCTGGTCGGGGCTGCAGGGCTTGACCAGGTAGTCGGCGGCGCCGGCCTGGATGGCATCCACCGCGGTGTCGATGGCCGAGTGGGCGGTGACGATCACCACCCGCATCCAGGGCGCCTGGATGCGCATCTGCGCCAGCACGTCCAGGCCATTATCCTCGCCCAGGCGCAGGTCCAGGAAGCACAGGTCGAACACCTGGCGCTGCAACAGGGTCTCAGCCTGGGCGGCGCTGTTGGCGGTCGCCACGCTGTAGCCCTCGTCCTCGAGGCAATAGCGGAAGGTACGCAGGATGGCGGACTCGTCGTCCACCAGCAGAATGCGGCCTTGGTTGTCCTGGGCTGATTCCATTTCCTGCGCTCCTTTAGGATTGATCTCAATTAGTGTCGGAAAAATCGGGCAAGTTGCATGGTCGATTCTGATTGATTCCGCTCCATGCATGCTAGCCGTACGCCTTCATGATGGCTAAGTGGCTGAAAAATCTGAAGTTGATTGTTGGCAACAGGCTGGCATGAGGGTTGCGGGAGTCTCAGGTTGAGGTATGCGAAAGGAGGTTCCGTGATGTCGATATACCCTCGAGCGGCCGTGCTGACGGCCTGTGCACTGGCGATGATCGCCCCGGCCCTGGCCGACCCGGTCCAGGATGCGCGCCTTGAAGGCGCCCTGCAGACGGCCCTGTCCCTCAACCCCATGCTCAACGCCTTCCCTATAAAGGTAGAGGTCGATGACCAGCACGCGCGACTTTCAGGTGAAGTGGAAAACCCCGTCGAACGGACCTTGGCCGAGCAGGTAGCGCTGGCTACCCGTGGGATCGAGCAGGTGGACAACCAGCTGCGGGTCGAGCCGAGCCTGGTGAACAAGCCCCTGGAGCTGCGCGCCTATGCCCAGCGCCTGGAGGACGCCACCCTGGCCGCGGTGGTCCGCGCCCGCCTGCTGTGGAGCCGGGTCACCGAGAAAGCCGCCATCGAGGTGCAAAGCCGCGAAGGCGTGGTGACCTTGCGCGGCAAGGTCGACAGCCCCGAGGCCAAGGATCTTGCCGGGGTGCTGGCGCGCACCACGCAGGGGGTGTATCTGGTCAACAACCTGGTCAGCCTGGACAGCACAGCCCTGGCCCAGGCCCGGGCAAAACCGCTCGATGCCCCTGCAGGCCCGCAGCCCGGCGACAGCTGGATCGTCGACAAGATCCAGGCCAGCTACCGCTTCAGCCGCAACCTCGACGGTCTGAATATCAAGGTGGCCAGTGACGGGGGGCTGGTCAGGCTGTCCGGTGAGGTAGTCAGCAGCGAACAGAAGGCCATCGCCGTGGAAGTCGCCAGGCAGATCGTTGGCGTGCGTGGTGTGGATGCCGACCTGTTGAAGGTCGCGACCAAGGTGGAGGGTTGAATCGTGCAAATCGCACGACCCGTTTTCGGGATATCGTGCAGTATACGTTCCGCTCCATTGTGAGTTATTTATATAAGCAATTGATTTAAAAGGATTTTATTGCTGAATCAAGGCTGGCATGCAGGCTGCACTGACTTATCCAGAGCGGATAACAAGTACAGCAGGAGGAGCCGGCATGAATCGCCCCCAAGACAATCGCACGCAGAGCGCTGTAGTACCCCTGCACCAGCTGCTGTTCCTCGGCATGGCCCTGCTGCTCACCTTGGCGGCAGGCCTCTTCTACCACAGCTGGCAGACCGCCCGGCTGGCCGAGCAGGTGGCGATGCAGACCGCGCTGTTGACGCAAATGCGGGCAACCCATGCCACCACCCTGGTCAAGGCTGCCGAGCCGCTGCCCAGTGCCGACAACGCCCCTGCTGTTCTCGAGCGTGTAGCGCCCGAGGAACGTTGGGTGTTCTGACGCCATCGACCGATTTCGCACAAGAAAAGGAGAAACATCATGCTGAGTTGGGCTATTACCTTCCTGATCATCGCCATTATCGCCGCAGTCCTGGGCTTTGGTGGTATCGCTGGCGCCGCGACCGGTATCGCGAAGATCCTGTTCATCGTCTTCCTGGTGCTGTTCGTCGCCTCCTTCTTCTTCGGCCGCGGCAGAGGTTGATGACCATGAGCAGGATGCTCCCCAAAGCCCTGGTCGTCGCGCTGCTGCTGGGCAGCGGCGCGGCGCTGGCGGCCAATGACGGTCAGGTCCGGGCCAACCAGTTGCTCGGATCGGACCCCGAATACCAAGAAACCTGGCAGAAGACCCTCAAGAACGAGGAGCGCCTGCCCGAGTGGGTGATCAACCTGAGCGGCAGCTCGGCGCAGCAGATGTCGGCGGTGACCGAGGACGGCGACAAGTACCTGGTCGGCCCGTTGTGCGAGTCCGAAGGCAACTGCACCTACAAGCGCCTGATCGTGGCCTTCAGCTGGGACAAGGACGAAGCCTACGGCATGCTCGTGGAGGTGCCCGAAGGCCTGCCCGCCGACAAGTCGCCCACTCGCCATGCCGACTACCGCTGGCTGGGCAAGCCGGACGATGGCATGAAAGCCTTGCTGCAGGAACAGCTCAAGCGCGACCCGAACTGGTACTGACCAGCGGTCGCGCACTGTAACGAGATAGAAGCTGAACCTTTTTATCTTTCAGGCTTCTATGATGCGCCGCCCCGAGGAGGGGCGGCGCATGACCAGGGGGCCGGGCCGTTCTGACTGTTGCAGGGTCGGAGTGGCCTAGGGGTACAGGGAGTGCCTCCGTCATGGGCCGGGTCAGGAGAGGGTGGCATCGGAAGTTGCAGGTCGGTTGTGTCCGAACAGGACGATGTGACCGATCTGGCTTCCGAAGCGCCTGTAGGGTTCTTTCCTTTAATACGAGCGACTTTTTACTTCAGACACATTTTGTCGCTACCGTATATCGAAATTTTTTTAGTTGTCCGACAGGTCAGTTCGCGTGGCATTTCAGCCATTCGGATTGTCGAACACGCCACTTCACACCTTTCTGTCACTCCGTCAAATCGGCCTAAAAATGGCACTTTGGTCTTGTTCGGAAATCCGAACGTTGAAAATCAAGGGCTTGGCGATGCCCGATTTTGGCTTCTGGTCTCATGCCGATTCGGCATAGGGTAGTCGTTTCCGGCATTAGACTGCCCCTCCCCACGTCGCAATAGTTGCCGCCTTTTTCCTCGGCCCGAGCGCCAGCAATGTTCGCTCGCGGTGTCCTTACAGTGGGACGCCGGACTGACCAGGTGCAACCGGAATGGCTCTAAGCCGCTCTGGAATGCGCCTTTTTGGCCGGTGCCCGTGACCACTACAACAAAGGGTAATGACATGAAGAAGGCAAAACTGAGCCTCGCCTGGCAGATCGTCATCGGTCTGTTGCTGGGCGTTGCAGTCGGCGCGCTGCTGAATCATTTCAGTGCAGAAAAGGCATGGTGGATCAGCAACGTCCTCCAGCCGGCCGGCGACATCTTCATTCGCCTGATCAAGATGATCGTCGTCCCGATCGTGATTTCGTCGCTGATCGTGGGCATCGCCGGGGTTGGCGACGCGAAGAAACTGGGCAGCATCGGCCTGAAGACCATCATCTACTTCGAGGTGGTGACCACCATCGCCATCGTCGTCGGCCTGGTCCTGGCCAACGTGTTCCACCCGGGCGCCGGCATCGACATGAGCACCCTGGGCACCGTCGACATCTCCAAGTACCAGGCCACCGCGGCCGAGGTGCAGCATGAGCACGCGTTCATCGAGACCCTGCTCAACCTGATCCCGTCGAATATCTTCGCGGCGCTGATGCGTGGCGAGATGCTGCCGATCATCTTCTTCTCGGTGATGTTCGGCATGGGCCTGTCGAGCCTCAACGCCGACCTGCGCGAGCCGCTGGTGCGTACCTTCCAGGGCGTGTCGGAGACCATGTTCAAGGTCACCCACATGATCATGAACTACGCCCCGATCGGCGTATTCGCCCTGATCGCCGCCACCGTCGCCAACTTCGGCTTCGCCTCCCTGCTGCCGCTGGCCAAGCTGGTGCTGCTGGTGTACTTCGCCATCGCCTTCTTCGCCTTCATGGTGCTGGGCCTGGTGGCGCGCGTGTTCGGCTTCTCGATCATCAAGATCATGCGCATCATGAAGGACGAGCTGATCCTCGCCTACTCCACCTCCAGCTCCGAGACCGTGCTGCCGCGCGTGATCGAGAAGATGGAGAAGTACGGCGCGCCGAAGTCGATCTGCTCGTTCGTGGTGCCGACCGGCTACTCGTTCAACCTCGACGGTTCGACCCTGTACCAGAGCATCGCGGCGATCTTCATCGCCCAGCTGTACGGTATCGATCTGTCCTGGAGCCAGCAGCTGCTGCTGGTGCTGACCCTGATGGTCACTTCCAAAGGTATCGCCGGCGTACCGGGCGTGTCCTTCGTGGTGCTGCTGGCCACCCTGGGCAGCGTGGGCATTCCGCTGGAAGGCCTGGCCTTCATCGCCGGTGTCGACCGCATCATGGACATGGCCCGTACCGCGCTGAACGTCGTGGGCAACGCCCTGGCCGCAGTGGTCATCGCCAAGTGGCAGGGCATGTACGACGCCGAGAAAGGCGCGGCGTACTACCAGTCGCTGGTGCTGGAAAAAGGCAAGAAAGAGGCTGTGGTGGCGGGCAAGACCGTCAACCAGTAAGCCGCTGAGCTGAACGAAGAGCCCCGACTTGTCGGGGCTTTTTGTTTTGTAGGCGACCACTCCCCCTGTAGGAGCGGCCTTGTGTCGCGAAAGGGCCGCAAAGCGGCCCCAGCTATTTCTGCCTTGGCGCTGAGATCCTGGGGCCGCTACGCGCCCCATCGCGACACAAGGCCGCTCCTACAGGTACGCGGCCTCCAGCCAGGCACCGGCATGCGCTATTATTCGGGCATTTTTCACGGGGGAACACACGGATGCTCAACGGCCTCTGGCTCGGCTTTTTCCTGGTGGCGGCCATCTCCGCCCTGGCCCAATGGCTGGTGGGCGGCAACGCCGGCATCTTCGCCGCGATGGTCGAGAGCATCTTTGCCATGGCCAAGCTGTCAGTGGAGGTCATGGTCCTGTTGTTCGGTACCCTGACCCTGTGGCTGGGCTTTCTGAAGATCGCCGAGAAGGCCGGCATCGTCGAATGGCTGGCCAAGGTCCTCGGCCCGCTGTTCGCCCGGCTGATGCCGGAAGTGCCGCCCGGCCACCCTGCCCTGGGCCTGATCACCATGAACTTCGCCGCCAACGGCCTGGGCCTGGACAACGCCGCCACGCCCATCGGCCTGAAGGCCATGCGCTCGCTGCAGGAGCTCAACCCCAGCAGCACCACGGCGAGCAACGCGCAGATCCTGTTCCTGGTGCTCAACGCCTCGTCGCTGACCCTGCTGCCGGTGACCATCTTCATGTACCGCGCCCAGCAAGGTGCGCCCGATCCGACCATGGTGTTCCTGCCGATCCTGCTGGCCACCAGCTGCTCGACCCTGGTCGGCCTGCTGTCGGTGGCGGTGATGCAGCGCCTGCGCCTGTGGGACCCGGTGGTGCTCGCCTACCTGATCCCCGGCGCCCTGCTGCTGGGCGGTTTCATGGCCTTCCTCGGCACACTGTCGGCGGCCGCGTTGGCCAGCCTGTCGTCGATCCTCGGCAACCTGACGCTGTTCGGCGTGATCATGCTGTTTTTGGTGATCGGCGCATTAAGGCGGGTACAGGTGTACGAGGCCTTCGTCGAGGGCGCCAAGGAGGGCTTCGACGTGGCCAAGAGCCTGCTGCCCTACCTGGTGGCGATGCTGGTGGCGGTCGGCGTGCTGCGTGCCTCGGGCGCCCTGGAGCTGGCGCTGGACGGCATCCGTCACGCGGTGACCTGGATGGGCCTGGACACCCGCTTCGTCGAGGGCCTGCCCACTGCGCTGGTCAAGCCGTTCTCCGGCAGCGCAGCGCGGGCCATGCTGATCGAAACCATGCAGACACAGGGTGTCGACAGCTTCCCGGCGCTGGTGGCGGCGACCATCCAGGGCAGCACCGAGACCACCTTCTACGTGCTGGCGGTGTACTTCGGCGCCGTGGGCATCCAGCGCGTGCGCCACGCCGTCGGTTGTGCCCTGCTGGCCGAGCTGGCCGGGGTGATCGCGGCGATCTTCGTCTGCTACTGGTTCTTCGCCTGAGCCTGGCTGACGGTCCAGTCGATCACCTGGCGCGCCAGCTGGTCGCTGGCCGCGCCGAAGCCGGCGACCACCGCCGGCACCTGCTGCTCGCCCAGTGCCTGGTGCACCTCGAAGCGTTTGCTGGCGAGGATGCGTTGGCTGCGGCCCTGCACCAGTCGCGCATCGTAGCGGATCACCACTTCCACTGCCCCGCCCGGGCGATATTCGCTCTGGAAGGCCTGTAGCTCGCCACCCAGCTCGTAGTCGGCCTGCAGGTTACTGTCATCGGCGCTCAGGCGCTGCACCCGGCCATCGCGCTGGAAACCGTCGAGCAGGCGGTTGCGTACCAGCATGGGTACCGGGTCGCTCCAGCGTGCGCCCTTGTAGCTGCTGATCACGTCACCCTGGGGAACCACCGCGATGCGCGGCCCGGCCAGGGCTTCGCTGGCCAGCGGCTTGTTCAGGCGCAGCGACCAGTCCAGCGGCGCGGCGGCACGAGCCGACTGGTTCACCGGCAGGCGGTAGATATCCACAGGCTCGCTCTGCGGCAGGATCGAACAGGCCGAGGCCAGGCTCAGCGTGGCGACGGCGAAGGCCAGGCGCAGCGACGGGATCATGGCTGGAACTCCTTGTTGTTGTCGCGGCCCAGCAGGTAGCCGCTGGGGTCGGCTTCCAGGCGCCGGGAGATGCCCTTGAGCGAGTTGAGGGTCTCACGCAGTTCGCGGATCGCCGGGGCGATCTGGTTCAGTCCCTGGGCCCCGTCGTCCAGGGACTGACGGTTGTCCTGCAGCAGGCTGTTGATGGTGGCGGTGCTTTCGGCCAGCGACTGCATGGCCTGCTCGGCGCTGCCGATGGCCTGCTTGCCCTGGGTGCCGAGCAGGCCGTTGGCATTGCGCATCAACGCCTGGGTTTCGGCCAGGGTGGCGTTGGCCTGCTTGCCGACCTGGGCCAGTTGCTCGATGGCGTCGGTGATACCGCCCTTCTGGCTGGCGAAGGCGCCGGTGGTCTGCTCTAAGTTGGCCAGGGTGTTGCTCAGGCGCTCGATGTTGCTTTCAGAGAACATCAGGTTGGCGTTGTGCAGCAACAGGTTGATGTTGGTCACCAGGTCGCTGCTGTCGTTGAGCAGGCGCGAGATCGGCGAGGGCGAGGCGACGATCACCGGCAGCTTGCCGTCCTTGCCCTTGAGCTCAGGGCTCTGCGGGGTGCCGCCGCTGAGCTGGATGAAGGAGTTGCCGGTCACCCCAGCCAGGGTCAGCTTGGCCTGGGTGTCCTCCTTGACTGGCGTGTCGCCGCTCAGGCGCACTCGGGCCAGCACCCGGCGCGGGTCCTTCGGGTCCAGGCGCAGGCTGCTGACGTCGCCGACCTTGATGCCGTTGTACTGCACCGGGCTGCCGCGGGACAGGCCCGAGACCGCCTCGTTGAACACCACTTCGTAGTCCTTGAAGGCGTCGTCGACGCTGGACTTGGTCAGCCACAGGCCGAACAGCATGGCGCCGGCCACCACCAACACGGTGACCAGGCCGATCAGGACATGATGAGCTCGGGTTTCCATCGTTCAGCGCTCCTGGCGGGCGCGCAGGGCGGCGTCTTCGGCCGCCCGGCCACGCGGGCCGTGAAAGTATTCGTGAATCCAGGGGTCGTCAGTCTGCTCGACCTCGGCCAGGGGCCCTGCCACCAGCACCTTTTTCTGCGACAGCACCGCCACCCGGTCGGTGATGGTGTAGAGGGTGTCCAGGTCGTGGGTGATGAGGAACACCGACAGCCCCAGGGCGTCGCGCAGGGTCAGGATCAGCTGGTCGAAGGCGGCGGCGCCGATCGGGTCGAGGCCAGCGGTGGGCTCGTCGAGGAACAGGATATCCGGGTCCAGGGCCAGGGCGCGGGCCAGGGCGGCGCGCTTGATCATGCCGCCGGACAGCGATGCCGGGTACTTGTCGGCGGCGCTGATCGGCAGCCCGGCCAGGGCCAGCTTGACCCCGGCCAGGTGCTCGGCGTCGGCCCGCGACAGCCCGGCATGCTCGATCAGCGGCAGGGCGACGTTCTCGGTGACGGTCAGCGAGGAGAACAGCGCGCCCTTCTGGAACAGCACGCCGAAGCGGCGTTCGACCAGCGAGCGCTGGGTTTCGTCGAGGGTGGCCAGGTCCTGGCCGAACACTTTGACCGTGCCTTCGTTGGGCCGGCGCAGGCCGACGATGCTGCGCAACAGCACCGACTTGCCGCTGCCCGAGCCACCGACCACGGCGAGGATCTCGCCGCGGTACAGGTCCAGGTCGAGGTTTTCGTGCACGCTCTGGCTGCCGAAGCGGTTGCACAGGCCCCGGGCTTCGATCACGGCTTCAGTCACCAGCCCATCTCCATGAAGAACAGCGCGGCCACCGCATCCAGCACGATCACCACGAAGATCGATTGCACCACGGCCGAGGTGGTGTGGGCGCCGACCGATTCGGCGCTGCCACTGACCTTGAAGCCCTCCAGGCAGCCGATGGCGGCAATCAGGAAAGCGAAGAACGGCGCCTTGGCCAGGCCTACCAGGAAGTGCTGCACGCCGATGTCGCTCTGCAGCAGCGAGAGGAACATGGCTGGCGAGATGTCCAGGGTCAGGGCGCAGACCACCGCGCCGCCGATCATGCCGCAGAGCATGGCGACGAAGGTCAGCAGCGGCAGCGCGATCAGCAGCGCCAGTACCCTTGGCACCACCAGCAGTTCGATGGGGTTCAGGCCCAGGGTGCGGATGGCGTCGATCTCTTCGTTGGCCTTCATCGAGCCGATTTGCGCGGTGAACGCGCTGGCGGTGCGGCCGGCCATGAGGATGGCGGTCAGCAGCACGGCGAATTCACGCAGGAAGGAGAACGCCACCAGGTCGACGGTGAAGATGGTCGCACCGAAGTCGGCCAGCACCGTGGCGCCGAGGAAGGC
This sequence comes from Pseudomonas mosselii, assembly GCF_003205295.1. Lineage (GTDB taxonomy): Bacteria > Pseudomonadota > Gammaproteobacteria > Pseudomonadales > Pseudomonadaceae > Aquipseudomonas > Aquipseudomonas mosselii_B. The sequence goes on along the minus strand of NZ_QJRP01000006.1, from coordinate 28,991 downwards.
CACCACCGCGCCCACCAGGAAGGTCAGCAAGGCGACGATGGGTGCGGCGTCCAGGCCGGTCTGCTCGAGGTGCGCGACCACCGGCGTGACGCGCCAGCGGTGCGGCTGGAACAGGCGCAGGAACAGGGTCTGCAGGATCAGGCCGATGAAGCCCAGCACCTGGTTGGTGTCCTGCCACAGCTGGTCGACGGCGCGGCCGATGCGCGCCAGCAGCAGGAGCAGCACCGGTTGCTCAGGCTCCTTGACCGGGATGCAGTAGTCCTGCACCGAGCAATAGACGTTCTTCAGCAGCGCGCGGCTGGCGTCGGGGAGTTCGTCGGTGCAGCGCGACAGGCGTTCGGAACCCAGCAGCTCGGCCAGCAGCGAGGCGCCGGCGGTGTCCAGGCGGCCCAGCTGGGTGAGGTCGACCTGGGTGTCATCGTTGTACTGGCTACCCAGACGCTCGCACTCGCGCTTGAGGCTGGCGTAGTGGGCCAGGGTCCAGTCGCCGACGATGCGCAGGCGCGAGGGCTGCTCGGTGGTGTCCAGGGTGGCGCTCGGGACGGTCATAGGCTCCATGCGTCTGACTGAGGGCATAGAGGCTGATCATAGCGCAGCGGGACGCATTCCTGTAGGAGCGGCACAAGGCCGCTCCTACAGGGTTTTTTCAGCGGGCGGTGTCGTCGACCACCTTGAACCGCAACACCCCGATCACCTGCCCGTCCTCGGTCAACACCCTCACCTGCCACTTGCCCACCGGATTGGCCGGGAAGTTCTGCTTGTGGGTCCAGGCCCGGTAGCCTTCCTTGCGCCCGCCGTGGATATCCAGGGCGATACGGTCGACCTCTTTGCCGTCCAGCTGCCACACATGGTAGATGCGCTCGTTCAGGCCACGGGGTGCGTTGATGGCGGTATAGGCGTACAGCCCGCCGCTGCGGATGCGGCTGGCGGCTACTTCGTCCAGCGAGGCGCCCGGCTGGCGGTTGAGCACTTCGGTGCTGATCGCCACGTCGGTCATCCACAGCGTGGCCGGCGGCACCCAGGAGCGCAGCAGCCAGCCGCCGCCGCCGACCGCCAGGGTCACCAGCACCAGGGCCACGCCGCGGCGCCAGTTGTTGATCGGGAAGCTGCTGGCCAGGCTTGGGAACGACAGCACCATGGCGGCGATCAGCGCCAGCTTGAAGCTTTGCGCGGTGGTCAGGTGCAGGATGATCGGCAGCGCCGTGAGCATCGCGGCGAACAGCGTCAGGGTGTGCAGCGCCAGGAACAGCCAGCGCCGCGGCGCCAGCCACTTGTGGTACAGCGGGTCGACGATCGAGATCAGCCCGGCGGCGCCGAGCAGGCCGGTGAAGATCAGCTGTCCGCTGTTCCAGGTGGTGGTGATGAAGAAGAACGGCAGGACGAAGAACAGGCTTTCCTGGTGGATCATCTGCGTCGCGAAGCGCAGCAGCGGCTGCGGGATCTCACGCTTGAAGGTGCGGGCGAACAGCTCGGTGAGGGTGTTCTCCAGCATCAGCCAGATCCAGCTGACCAGCATGACGATGGCGATCCAGCTGGCCAGCCCGGCTTGGCGGTCGACCAGGATGAAGCTGCCGATCCCGGAGAGGAAACCGTAGAGCGCGATGATGCCGGGGTAGCGTTTGAGCAGCTCGATGATGCGCAGGATGAAGCTGGGGATCGGGGGCATTAGGCAAGCAACAGGGAGCGGTGGATGGCTGTGCCGGCCTTATCGCGGGCTTGTCCCGCGATAAGCGCTAGCGAAAGGCTTACAGGATACCGCCGAATCACTGTTCCCGTGTAGCACCGCTGGGCTTGGTCGCCGGCTGGCGGCGACGGCGCACCAGGCCGACTGCCAGGACCAGCCCCAGCATCAGCGCAACGAGTCCATACAGCTCGTCATAGCCCAGCAACGGCTTCTCGATGCGCAGGTACCCCTGCTCCTTCAGCAGTTCGCGCAATGCAGCGTCGGCCTGCTTGAGGCTGACCTGGCGCAGCTGCCGCACCGGATCGGTGAAACGCCCGTCCTCGTAGGCGTTCAGCGCCCCCCAGTAATAGTCGGCGAGCGCCGCGTTGCCCTGGGTGGTCCAGCTTTCCCGGGCAATCGCCGCCTCCTTGATCCGGGCGAAGGTGTCCGGGTCAAGGCCGTGCTTGCGCAGGTGGTCGAACAGCTCCCCGAGCACCTTCAGCGCCTCGTCGAGGTCCTGGCGCTCGAGGTCGGCATTGAGGCTGAGCATCCCACTGTCGCCGAAGCTCTCGCGTTGCACCGACGGGCCATAGGACAGACCGTGGCGCAGGCGCAGCTGGTCATACAGCGCCCAGTCCAGGTAACGCGAAAGCAGCTCGAGGGTCTGGTCGTGGCCCTCCTCCAGCGTCGGCTCGATGAATAGCCAGTGCAGCTTGATGTTGTCGCCCAGCCAGCCGCGGGTCAGGTCGCGGCGCTGCTCGGCCTGCTGGCTGATGCTCTCCAGGTTGCGGCGCTCCCCGGGTTCGGTGGCTGGCAGTTCGCCGAAGGTGCGTTCCAGGTAGGCCGGCAGCAGGCGGTCGAGGCCGCCGACGACGATCAGCGACATGTTGTTGGCCACGTACCAGTACTCGCGCAGTTGCCGCACCTGCTCCAGGGTCATGTCGTCGAGGCTGGAGCGCTCGGGGCACTTCAGGCCCAGCTCGGTGGCCAGCTGGTCGCTGGCCGGGTGGCCGATGTCCTGGCGGTCGAGCCAGCGTTGCAGGCGGCCGTAGTGGCCGCCATCTTCGCGTTCGATGATCTTCTTCGCCGTGGCCAGCGCCTTTTCGTCGATGCGGGTGTCGCGGATGATCGCCAGCAGCAGGTCGAGCACCTTGCGCTGGTTGCGTGCCGGGGCCTCGATAACGAAGGTGGTGTCGGCGCTGCTGGTGAAGGCGTTCCACTCCCCGCCCAGGGCCTGCATGCGCTCTTCCAGGCCGCCCTCGCCCGTCTCGTCGATCCCGCTGAACAGCAGGTGCTCGAGCAGGTGCGGCAGCTCGCGCTGGTCGCAGTCGAAGTCGTCCAGGCCCACGCCGACCACCAGGCGGATCGACACATGGTCGCGCTCGTAGCCGGACTTGAGGATCACCTGCAGGCCGTTGGGCAGCAGGTAGCCCTCGACCCGTGAGCGGTCGAGGGCGAGCGTGGGCAGGCTGAGGATCAGCAGGCAGGCGAACAACAGGCAACGCATAGGCGAGCTTCGGTCTCCGGGGTGTCTGGGCTCAAGGCTGGCGGGCTTCGTCCGGCACGCTGTCGAGCATCAGCCCGCCGGTGTCGGTGCCGCCCAGTACCACATAGGCACTGCTGCAGAACAAAGAGTTCAAACGCTTCATGTCGGCAATGAGCTCCAAGTGTAGCGAACTGGTCTCGATACTCTGCACCACTTTACGTTGCAGGCGGCTGACATGGGCATGGGCCAGGCGCCGCTCCTGGGCGCGGAAGCGGCGTTTTTCGCGCAGCAACTGGTGCGCGCTCTGCGGGTCGGCGCTGAGAAACACCGTCAGGCCCAGGCGCAGGTTGGCCAGCAGTTGCTCCTGCAAGCCGGTCAGTTCCTCCAGGCCGACCTGGGAAAACTCCCGGCGCTGCGAGGTCTTCTGCTGCTGGACCTTGCGCAGCATGCGCTCGATCAGGTCGCTGGCCAGCTTGAGGTTGATCGCCAGCTCGATGATTTCCGCCCAGCGCCGGTTGTCCTGCTCGCCAAGATCCTCGCGGGGCATCTGCGCCAGGTACAGCTTGATGGCGTTGTACAGGGCCTCGGCGTCCTCGCCCAGGGCCCGCACCTGCTGCGGCATGGCGGTCTGGGTGCCGCGCAGGGCGCCGAGCATGGCTTCGAGCAGGCTGTCGACGATATCGCCCAGGCGCAGGGTTTCGCGCACGGCGTTGGCCAGTGCCAGGCTGGGGGTGTTCAGCGCGGTCGGGTCGAGGTGGCGTGGCTGGTGGTGGCCGTTGCCGTTGTCGCGCTCGGGCAGCAGGTAGCTGCACACACGGCCCATGGGTTTGACCGTCGGCAGCATCAGCAGGCAGCGCAAGGTGTTGTAGAGCAGGTGGAAGCCGATCACCAGTTCCTGCGGGCTGAAGCTCAGGCTGTCCATCCACGCCACCAGCGGGTGCAGCACCGGGATGATCAGCAGCAGGCCGACGATCTTGTACAGCAGGCTGCCCAGCGCCACCCGGCGCCCGGCGCTGTTCTGCAGGCTGGTGGTGAGGAAGGCGAGCAGGCCGCTGCCGATGTTGGCGCCGATTACCAGGCCGATGGCCACCGGCAGGCTGATCACCTCGGCGCCGGCCAGGGTGGCGGTGAGCAGCACGGCGGCCAGGCTGGAGTAGGAAATCATGGCGAACAGCGCGCCGATCAGCGCGTCGAGCAGGATATCCCCGGTCAGCGAGGCGAACAGCACCTTGACCCCCTGGGCATGGGTGATCGGCGCGGCAGCGTGGACGATCAGCTGCAGCGCCAGGATGATCAGGCCCAGGCCGATGCCCACCCGGCCCAGCTGGCCGGCTCGGGTCTGCTTGCGCGAGAGGAAGAAGATCACGCCAAGGAAGATCAGCAGCGGCGACAGCCAGGACAGGTCGAAGGTCAGCACCCGCGCCATCAGCGCGGTGCCCACGTCGGCGCCGAGCATGATCGCCAGGGCCGGGGTCATGGCCATCAGGCCCTGGCCGACGAACGAGGTGACCAGCATGGCGGTGGCGTTGCTGCTCTGCACCATGGCGGTGACCAGGATCCCGGCAATGAACGCCAGCGGACGCTTGTTCATGTTCTGGCCGAGCACTCGGCGCAGGTTCGAGCCATAGACCCGCAGGATGCCGGTACGCACGATATGGGTGCCCCACACCAGCAGTGCCACGGCGGAGAGCAGGTTGAGCAGGGTCAGCATGGTCGGGCCCCCTTTTCTTCTATGCCCCTGGGCGGGGCCAATGGGTGCGGCGGTGAGCCTGGCCCGGGGGTGGGCTGGTTTTTTCAGTGCTCACTGAAGCTTTAGTTGTTTTGCGCGATGGGTGCCAGCTTGGCATGACTGAAATCTATTTGAAACCTGCCACGATCCTGGGTTTACCCGCGAACACCGGCAAAGCCGGTGCCATCCATCGTGGTGTCTGTTTCGCGGGTAAACCCGCTCCCACAGGATCGCAAAAAAGGGCCCCGAAGGGCCCTTTGTCTTTCTGCGCTTCCAGGTCTTACTGACCCGGAATGTCCTTGCGCAGTTTCACCGGATCGTGCTCCTTGCCCTTCTTGCGTGCCAGCGCCGTGCGCATGCGGATATTGATCGCCTCCACCGCCAGCGAGAAGGCCATGGCGAAGTAGACGTAGCCCTTCGGTACGTGCACATCGAAAGATTCGGCGATCAGCACGGTACCAACGACGATCAGGAACGAAAGCGCGAGCATCTTCAGCGACGGGTGTTTGTCGATGAAGTCGCTGATGGTGCCGGCGCAGAGCATCATCACCAGCACCGCGACGATGATCGCGGCGATCATCACCGGTACGTGGGAGACCATGCCCACGGCGGTGATCACCGAATCCAGTGAGAACACGATGTCGATGATGGCGATCTGGATGATGGTGTAGAAGAACTTGCCGCCCGCGCCTTTCGGCTCGTCCGCGCTTTCGTCCTCGCCTTCCAGGCCGTGGTAGATCTCCTGGGAGCTCTTCCACAGCAGGAACAGGCCGCCGAAGAACAGGATCAGGTCGCGCCCGGAGATGCCCTGGCCGAGCACATGGAACAGGTCGTCGGTCAGGCGCATGACCCAGGTGATCGACAGCAGCAGCATGATCCGCGTGACCATGGCCAGGGCCAGGCCGAAGATCCGCGTGCGCGGCTGCATGTGCTTGGGCATGCGGCTGACCAGGATCGAGATCATGATGATGTTGTCGATCCCGAGCACGATCTCAAGCGCGGTGAGGGTGAAAAAGGCAACCCAGATTTCCGGGCTGGTCAGCCATTCCATGTGTATTCCTTCGAGCAGTAAAGGCAAAGCGCCCAAATGGTGGGCGCTTTGCGGTTGGATGATGCGCTTGTGTTACAGACTGCTGAACAGCGGGAAAGTCCCCAGGGCCAGCGCGCCGAACATTATGCACAGGCACACCAGCACTGCCCACTTGAGGGTGAAGCGCTGGTGATCGCCGAACTCGATGCCGGCCAGGGCCACCAGCAGGTAGGTCGAGGGTACCAGCGGGCTGAGCAGGTGTACCGGCTGTCCGACGATCGACGCGCGGGCCATTTCAACCGGGGTGACGCCGTAGTGGCTGGCGAACTCCGACAGCACCGGCAGCACGCCGTAGTAGAAGGCGTCGTTGGACATGAAGAAGGTGAACGGCATGCTGACGATCGCGGTGATCACCGCCATGTATGGGCCGAACGCCTCTGGGATCACCGCCAGCAGGCTCTTGGACATGGCGTCGACCATGCCGGTGCCCGACAGGATGCCGGTGAAGATGCCGGCGGCGAAGATCAGCCCGCTCACGGCCAGCACGCTGGAGGCGTGGGCGGCGATGCGGTCCTTCTGCTGCTGCAGGCACGGGTAGTTGACGATCATGGCGATGCTGAAGGCGATCATGAACAGCACCGGCAGCGGCAGCACGCCGGCGATCAGCGCGACCATCAGCGCGGCGGTCAGGGCGCCGTTGAACCAGATCAGTTTCGGACGACGGGCCTCCGGGAACTGCGACACGCTGATTTCACTGTGGTCGATGTCGTCGGTCGGCAGGTGCAGCTCGCCCAGGCGGGCACGCTCGCGCTTGCCGTACCAGTAGGCGATCGCCAGGATCGCCGCCACGCCGAAGGCCATGGCCGGGATCATCGGCACGAAGATGTCCGACGGGTCCACATGCAGGGCACTGGCGGCTCGGGCCGTGGGGCCGCCCCACGGGGTCATGTTCATCACCCCGCCGGCGAGGATGATCAGGCCGGCCATGATCCGCGGGCTCATGCCCAGGCGGCTGTACAGCGGCAGCATGGCGGCGCAGCAGATCATGTAGGTGGTGGCGCCGTCACCGTCGAGGGACACCACCAGGGCCAGCACCGCGGTGCCGACCGAGACTTTCAGCGGGTCGCCCTTGACCAGCTTGAGGATCTTGCGCACGGCCGGGTCGAACAGGCCGGAGTCGATCATCAGGGCAAAATAGAGAATGGCGAACATCAGCATCACGCCGGTGGGCGCGAGCTTGCTGATGCCTTCGAGCATCATCGGGCCGATCTTGGCGGAAAACCCACCGAACAGGGCGAACAGGATCGGTACCAGGATCAAGGCGATCAAGGCCGACAGGCGCTTGGTCATGATCAGGTACATGAACGTGATGACCATGGCGAAGCCGAGGAAGGTCAGCATGGCGGTACTCCAGGCGTGGCGCGGCGAAAGGAAGGACGATTCGGGCGGATCAGCGCGTCAGGCGCTGCGCGAGGAGCAGGCGAAGGGGTACTGCGAAAAGGCGGGCACAGGAAAACATCAGAATCACCATTGTTGTTGTTGATTGGGCCGGGCGCGGAAGTTTCCGGGTGCCCTGGCTGACCGGTCTGCTGCCGGTGGTGGCGCTATCCTATGTGGGCAAGCTTTCAGCCAGCTTTCGCCTGCGCTCAGGCGACGGGAGGTCGTTCGATGGTGGATGTCGTGGAAGGCGGGTGTCATTGCGGGGCGTTGCGCTACCGGCTGCAGGCCGATCTGGGCGATGTCGCCCATTGTCATTGCTCGATCTGCCGGCGGGTCAGCGGCGGCACCCTGGTGACCTGGGTCACCCTGCCCCTTGCGGGTTTCCAGTGGCTGGCAGGCTCGCCCCAGCGCTACATGGCGCCGCAGAGTTGCAGCCGGTATTTCTGTGGCAACTGCGGGGCGCATGTGGCGTTGGTGACGGCGCATAGCCCTGAAACCATCGATGTGACGGTAGCGACGCTGGATCACCCGGAGCGGGTGCCGGCCAATCGGCATATCTGGGTGGGGAGTCGGCTGCCGTGGTTGCAGGTGGATCAGGGGTTGCCGGAGGAGGACGAGGAAAGCCTTTGAGGTTTGGTGCTGGCTGTCGGGCTGCGAGACTTTCTGTAGGAGCGGCCTTGTGCCGCGAATGGGCTGCAGAGCAGCCCCGGCGATTTTTGCGTCAACACTGAAATCCTGGGGCTGCTACGCAGCCCATTCGCGGCACAAGGCCGCTCCTACAGCGATGATGGTGGACCCATACCTCAGGGCAGTTGCAATCCCCCGGCCGCCTTGTGCAACGCCCGCAGGTGCTCGCCCACCTGCTTGATATTGGCCTCCACGGCCTTGATCTCCCTGCCCCGCTCCGGCCCCAGCAGCGCCCTCACCTGCTGGTCCAGGTCGGTGCTCAGCCGCAGCAGCTGCGCCTGGCGCTCGCTGCTCACCTGCTCCAGCTGCTTGCGTTCGGCAGGCTGCGGCAGGCCGTAGCCCCCTGCCCCCAGCAACTCCGCCGGGCGGCTGAGGAAGCCGCTGTTGGCCAGCATCGCCTGCAAGGTCTCGTTGGCCTTGTCAAAGCTGCCGTCCTTTAGCGCCCGACCGTTCAGGTAACGTTGCTTGACCTCATCTTGGGCCAGCAACAGCTGGCGGCGCAGGCCGGCCTGCTCGAGCAGCAGCAAGGCCGCGCTGGTGCGCAGGTCGGCGCGGTCGAACCACTGGCGGCGCTGCTCGGCGTCCAGCGCCAGCCAGTCTTCCACGCTCGCCTGCCTGATCGGCAACTGCTTGCGCAGCACCTCGAACATCGCCTGGTAGCGGTCGCGGTAGGAGTCGAAGCGATAACCCAGGCGCAGGGCCTCGTGCGGGTCGTCGAGCACGTGGGTATCGGCCAGTCCCCTGCCCTTGAGCACCTCCAGCAAACCGTTGGGCATGATGCTGTCGAGGTCGTTCAAGCGCGGGTTGCCGGTGCCGCTGCGCAGCAGCTTGAGCGATTCCACGGCGCAGTTGTTGGACAGGAAGTAGTAGTTGCCGTCGTAGCTCCAGTGCATCTCGGCGGCCTGGCGCACCAGGTTCTCGATCTCGCCACGGCTGAGCTTGAGCGGCACCGAGGCCAGGCTGCGCAGCTCGGTCTTGGTGTATTCGTCGATCACCTGCCCCAGCGGTAGCACGAACAGCCGCGAGGGATAGGCGCCGGTCAGGCCGTCCCAGCTGGACAGCTGCACGTCGTTGACGAAGGCGCGGTACGACAGCACCAGGCTCTGGTCCAGGTCCAGGCGGCAGGCCGGCCCGCGCGGGCGGCCCGGGGCGCAGATCACCAGGCGCAGCATGCTGTGGCCCCAGCGGCTGACCCAGTTCTGATTGGCTTCGGCGAGCAGGTAGTCCACCTCGTAGACCCGCTCCGGGTCGATCTCGCCCAACGGCTGGCGGGCGAAGTCGTTGCCGGCGTTGAGGAACGGCAGGCCCTTGGCGCAGGCGTCCTGTTGCGGCGCCCAGTCGAAGTGCTCGCGCAGGTACTGGTTGAGTGCCGGGCGACGGCAGCCGTAGCTCGGGTCGAGGAGGAAGTACTCCATGTTGACCGCGACGAACTCCTTCGGGCTGCTCAGTTCGTAGGCGTCCGGGCTGCGCACCAGTTGGCCGTTGTGCTGCTCGCGCTCGCCGCGCCGGCCGACGTACTGCGGCCAGCCGGCCAGGTCCAGCAGGCGCGGGTCGTCGCTCAGGGTGAAGCGGCGTTCGGCCTGGCCACGGCAGTCCTGCGGCAGCCCGACCTTGCCCAGGGCGCCCTGCTGGCGCTTGCAGCGGCTGATCAGTTGGCGCTCGGCGTCCGGCCACAGGCGTGCGCGGTCATAGATATGGGTGAGCTCGTGGAGCACAGTGGCCAAGAGTTCCTCGCGGACCGTGCCGTGGGGGCGATTGGTCTTCTCGCGGGCGGCGCTGCCGTCGACCAGGCCCGGCAGCAGGCGCCGGTTGAGGTCCAGGCTGGCCACCAGAGAGGCCTGGCCGTAGGCGTCCTCGGGCATGCGCTCGGTCCAGCCGACGAGGATCTGCCGGTCCAGTTGCTGCTTGAAGCGCGGTGGCAGCTTGGCCATGGCTTCGTCGAGCAACGTCTGGGTCGCCTGCTGTTGCGCAGGGTCGAGGCCGTCGCGCTGCAGTACCAGCTGCAGGTCGGCCAGGGCGGGCGTGCCGAGCAGCGTCAGGGCGCAGCCCAGCAGCCAGGCACGCACGCGCTTCACAGGGCGAGGATGGCTTCGGCCAGCACCTGATCGCTGGCGTCACGGGCCTCGGGGACGCGGGCGCGCAGGGTGTCGAAGGCGGCTTCGAGCTGGGCGCCGCGGATGTCGCCGTTGCTGGCGACGAAGCTGGCGGCGTCGTCGTGGGCTTCACGCACCACTTTCGAGTCGCGGATCGAGGTGGTGGTGTCGGAAGTGAAATCGATCGAACGGCCAAAGGCGCGGACGATGATGTTGCTGGTGGCCACCAGGGTGTGCGCCTGGGCCAGGTCGGCGAGCAGCAGCATGCCGAGGGTGGCGGCGATCAGCGGTTTACGCATGGAGCATCTCCGGAAATACAGGGGAGTCGAATGTAGTTATTGGACGAGAATCGCTTCGGCCAGTTCACGGTCGCCGACAGAGTGCCGGGCAACATCCTGGTGCAGCATGTCCAGCGCCGCCTGCAGGCGCGCGCCACGGATCAGGCCGTCGCTGGCGACGAACGCGGCGGCGTCGTCACGGGCGGCGGCGACCAGCTTGCGGTCGAACGGCGCGGCGGTGACCTGGCTGGTGACGTAGCCGCTGATGACCAGGCTCTGGGTGGTGGTATCCATGGCCTGGGCGCTGCTCATGCAGGCCAGGGCGAACAGTGAAGGCAACAGGTAACGCATGGGCGGTCTGGCGATGATCTCGGGCTGCGAAGGCTACCCCGGATCCACTGGCCGGGCCAGTGGATCCGGGCGATGCGGGGCTCAGATGGCGAGGATGGCGCGGGCCAGCTGCGCGTCGCTGGCCTGCAGGTCCGGCAGTTGCTGGCGAATGTGCACGAATGCGCTCTCCAGCTTGGCGCCGCGGATGGCGCCGTCGCTGCCGACGAAGCTGGCGGCATCGTCACGGGCGGCCTTGACGATCTTGTCGTCGCGGAACGACGAGGAGATGTCGGAGGTGGCGTCGGTGGAGGCGGCTACTGCGCCCACCACGGCGTCGGTGGTGACGACGAAGCTGGTGGCATTGGCTGCGCCGGCGAGCGACAGCAGCAAGGCGGCGCCAAACAGGTGATAACGGGACATGGTCGGGGACTCCTGCACAGGGTCTGGATGGTTCTGCTTATCGGACGCTCGCTTGGCTCGTCACGGTACTTTTCTCTGCCAGGCGCGTAAGACAAGCGTAACACGCGCTGGTTCGGGCGTTTGGCTCGAGAAAGAATCACAAATCGTAACTGTACCTGTCGATTTGCGATTTATTAAAACTGTTGTGTTCTGTTGTGCAGCCGCTCTAGCCCGGGCCTAAAACAAAAAACCCGTCGCAGTTTCCTGCAACGGGTTCTTGTGAATTCGCGGTGCCGGCCTGGGCCGGCGGCCGGCGCTTAGCGCCAGAAAGGCTTGCTCAGCTCTTCGTAGCGCTGCGACTCGCTGATGCCGGCGTCGGCCAGCAGGCGGGAGTCCAGGCGCGCCAGCTGGCGGCGGCTGGCCATGCGGCGCTGCCACAGTACCAGGGTGGACAGGACGCGCAGCGGCAGGGCGGCGTTGGAAGCTTGGGCGTTTTCGAAAACCAGACCGGAACTGAGGGTACGTTCCATGATGTGTCATCCTTCCGCTTGTGGCGGCATTAGGGAGTGATTTAACTGGTGCCCATCTTCCTCTTCTCTCGTCCAGAACAGTAGGTACAGTTCAGGTGTATTGTGAGGGGGCAGTTAACTGTTGGAAGGGACTGTTGCACTGGTTATTGGCGAAACTGTACTGGTGTGCGCTTTTTTGGTGCGGTTTTGTGGTGTTGGTAGGGGAATGGTAAGCAGGAAGTGATGTTTAAGGCGGTACAGTAGTACAGTTTTAGATATATTTTGGCTTGAAAGTGTTCGACGACAGAGTTGCAGCGCCTAGGAGATCGAGCGCCGCCCGCGCGGCGCATCGCGACGCAAGGCCGCTCCCACATCTGTTTCGGGCCAGTCTATCCTGTGCCATTACCTAGTCCGCCTTGTTGGCCCGACGAAATTTCAGCATGGGCACCACTGCCGCCCCGCACGACTTGAGGCATGCACCAAGGCGGGCGCCGCCTCACTCACAGGAATAATTGGCCCGAAACAGATGTGGGAGCGGCCTTGCGTCGCGATGCGCCGCGCGGGCGGCGCTCGGTCTCAAGGGCGCTGCAAGACCATCGCCAGGCACCTGTCCGCCATCACGCGATCCCCAAGCCCCTCAAGCCGACACCGCCGCCCCCCGCGCCCGCTCAGCCTTGCCCAGCAACCGCTTCATCCGCCACTCAAAGCCAAACGTCAGCGCCACCGCCGCGCAGGCCAGGCCCAGCGCCAGCCCCCACCAGATCCCCTGCGCGCCACCGCCGAGGTTGAAGGCAAACAGCCACGCGCTCGGCGCGCCCACCAGCCAGTAGCACACCAGGCCGATCAGGAACGTGGTCTTGGCGTCCTTCAAACCACGGATAGAACCCATGGCGATGGTCTGCACGCCGTCGAACAGCTCGAACCACGCCGCCACCATCACCAACTGTACCGCCAGCATGAAGATCGCCGCGAAGGCCGGGTCGTTACGGTCGATGAACAACCCGACCAAGGCGTCCGGCAGTAACCAGAACAGGGCGGCGAAGGCGAACATCAGCGAGGCGCCGAAACTGATCCCCACGCGCCCGGCACTGCGGGCCGCCAACAGGTTGCCGGCACCATAGTAGAGGCCGACGCGCATGGTCACCGCATAAGAAAGGCCGGTCGGTACCATGAATGCGGTCGAGACGATCTGCAGGGCGATCTGGTGCGCCGCCAGTTCCGTGCTGCCCAGCACGCCCATGCACAGGGCGGCGAAGGCGAACAGGCCCACTTCGACCATGTAGGTGCCGCCGATCGGCAGCCCCAGCCGCCACAACTCGCGCAGCGCCGGCAGGGAAGGGCGCGACAGCCCCTTGCGCAGCGGGTAGGCGGCATAGGCCTTGTGCCAGCGAATATAAAGCGCGAGGGCGATGGCCATGCCCAGGGTTACCACCGCGGTGACCATGCCGATGCCCATCAGCCCCAGCTTGGGCAGGCCGAACATGCCCTCGATCAGCGCATGGTTGAACAGGTAGTTGACCACCGTGCCCACCAGGCTGATGACCATCACCGGGGTCGAGTGGCCCAGGGCGCTGGTGAAGCCGCGCAGGGCCATGAAAGTCATGTAGCCGGGGAGGGCGAGCGGCAGCAGGGTGAGCAGTTGCATCGCGGAGTCGACGTTTTCCGGCTTCTGGCCGAACAGCAGCAGCACCGGCTTGAGGTTCCACATTACCAGCGCCGAGACCAGTGCCAGGCCCCAGGCCAGCCACAGGCCGCTCTGGGCCAGGCGGGTGACGCCCTCGGTGTCGTTGGCGCCCTTGCGGATGGCCACCAGCGTGCCGACCGCGGCGATCACGCCAAGGCAGAAGATCGACACGAACGAATAGCTCGCCGCGCCCAGGCCGCCACCGGCCAGGGCCTGCGGGCTGATGCGGGCCATCATCAGGGTGTCGGTGAGCACCATCAGCATGTGCGCCAACTGCGAGGCGATCAGCGGCCCAGCCAGGCGCAGCAAAGCCTTGAGTTCAGTGGTGGGCGCGACATGCATGGGAGCGATCCTTCTGGATGATTCGGGGAAGCGAGCCGTCGATTCTGAGGCCTCGGTCAGCTTTGCACAAAAGGATAAATGCGATCACTGACATGAGTCTGACTCATGCCTGTATGATCCTTTGCATCCGACCTACGCCCCGCATGACAGGTGCGCCATGACCCGCCAACTGCCTCCGCTCTATGCGCTGCGCGCATTCGAAGCCGCCGCCCGGCTGAGCTCCTTTACCCGTGCTGGGGAAGAACTGTCGATCACCCAGAGCGCGGTCAGCCGGCATATCCGCACCCTCGAGGAGCATTTCGCCTGCCGCCTGTTCGTGCGCAGCGGGCGCAGCCTGCAACTGACCGAGGCCGCACGCATGCTGCTGCCGGGAGTGCGCGACGGCTTCGCCTCGTTGGAGCGGGCCTGCGATGCCTTGCGCGGCGAGGACGACATCCTGCGCATGAAGGCGCCCTCGACCCTGACCATGCGCTGGCTGCTGGCACGCCTGAGCCGTTTCCGCCATTTGCAGCCGGGCAACGAGGTGCAGTTGACCAGTGCCTGGATGGATGTCGACCATGTCGACTTCAACCAGGAACCGTTCGATTGCGCGGTGCTGCTAAGCGATGGCAGCTTCCCGGTGGACTGGGAGGTGCGCCGGTTGTTTTCCGAGTTGCTGATCCCGGTGGGCGCGCCGGACCTGCTCGACGACGCGCCTTGGGACGAGCGGCGCCTGGCGGGTATCGAACTGCTGCACCCCACGCCGGACAAGCGCGACTGGCGTGCCTGGCTGGCGCGCATGGGGCTGACCGACAAAGTCTCGCTCAAGGGCGGGCAGGTGTTCGACACCCTGGAACTGGGCATGATCGCCGCAGCGCGGGGCTACGGGATCTCCATGGGCGACCTGTTGATGGTGGCCGAGGACGTGGCCCAGCGGCGGCTGAGCCTGCCATGGCCGACTGCGGTGGCCAGTGGCATGGACTACTACCTGGTGTGGCCACGGACCCGGCCAGGCGGGGAGCGGCTGCGCAGGTTGAGCGTGTTCTTGCAGGAGGAGGCGGCGGCGATGGACCTGCCAGCTGTGCAGGTGCTGTCGGCGCAAGGCTGACGATCATTGCGGGGCCATTGAAAGAAAACGTTTGCGAATATCCGGGCCCTGCACTCAAGTATTTCCTACAGACGCCGATCAACTTGCACCAGCGTCCCGGAAGAGGACGCGATTCCCCGTTGATAGGAAGCGGGCGGTCAGCGTGATCAGGACGATCCCGGCCTCTTGCCAGGAGCCTTGCCATGTCTCAACCGCGTGCCCGAATCGCCTCGCAGCTCGGGATCGCCCTCGCCATCGTGCTGGCGCTGGTGATCACCGGCAGTACCCTGTTCGCCCTGCGTTCGCTGGACGACGCCAACCTCACCACCCGCCAGGCGCACCTGGCCAGCGAGGCGCGGCTGCTGGCCGACCAGCTCGACACCTTCCACGGCTCGCTCAAGGACAACACCCAGCGCCTGAGCGGCCTGTTCGAGCGCCGATTCGCCTCGGGGCTGGCGCTGCACGCCGGGGAGACCGTCAACGTCGCCGGTGCCGCGACACCGGCGCTGTACCTGGGCGACCATCTGCTGAATAACGATTTCCGCCAGGTCGACGAGTTCCAGCAGATGACCGCCGGGGTCGCGACCCTGTTCGTGCGCAGCGGCGACGATTTCGTGCGCATCAGCACCAGCCTGACCAAGCAGGACGGCAGCCGCGCCATCGGCACCCAGCTCGACCGCCAGCATCCGGCCTACGCCAAGCTGATGGCCGGGCAGACCTACGTCGGCCGCGCCGTGCTGTTCGAGCGCAACTACATGACCCGCTATGTGCCGGTGCGTGACGGCGGTGGTCGGGTGATCGCGGTGCTGTTCGTCGGCTTCGACTACACCGACGCGCAGAACGCCCAGTTCGCCAACCTCAAGCGCTTTCGCATCGGCCAGACCGGTTCGCTGGCCATTCGGGACGACCAGGGCCAATGGCTGGTACCCCCGGCCAATGCCGACCAGGACTTGTTCAGTGTCAGCGCGCCGTTCGCCGAAGGCCCGTGGACCGTGGTGGCGAGCATGCCCAAGGCGGAAATCCGCGAAGTGACCTGGAGCGTCGGCCTGCGCCTGGCCATCGGCAGCTTGCTGGCGATGCTGCTGGCCGTGGCCGCCACCCTCTGGCTGCTGCGCCGTAAACTGCGCCCGCTGGGGGACCTGGTGCGCCAGGCCGAAGCGCTCGGCGCCGGCGACCTGAATGCCCGCCTGAGCGTCACCAGCCAGGATGAAATCGGCCAGCTGGCCCGCAGTTTCAACCAGATGGGCGAGGCGCTGGCGACCATGGTCGAGCATATTCGCGCCGCCTCCGACCAGGTCAGTGGCCGTGCCCGCTCGCTGTCGGGCCTGTCGTCCGGTGCCTGCGAGGGCATGGACCAGCAGTCCGGCGAGATCACCAGCATGGCTGGCGCGGTGGAGGAGTTCAGCGCCACCTCGATGAACATCGCCGACAACATGGCCGGCACCGAGCGTATGGCCCGCGACAATGCCCAGCAGACCCGTATCGGCCGCAGCGCCATGGACGAAGCCTCGATTTCCCTGCGGCAGATCGCCGAGGCCTTGGGCGGTACCGCCAGTGTGATGGATACCCTGGGCGCCCGCTCGCAGGAGATCGGCGGTATTGTCGGGGTGATCACCTCGATCGCCGAGCAGACCAACCTGCTGGCGCTGAACGCTGCCATCGAGGCGGCGCGTGCCGGCGAGCAGGGCCGTGGATTCGCCGTGGTCGCCGACGAGGTCCGCGGCCTGGCCGCGCGCACCCGCCAGGCCACCGACGAGATTTCCGGCATGATCGCCAGCATCCAGCAGCAGACCGGCCATGCCATCAGCACCCTGGAGCAGGGCAACCAGCTGATGCAGGAAGGCCTGGCACGCAACGACAAGGTCGCCGAGGCCCTGGCCCGGATCGACGAGCAGAGCAGGGTGGCGGGCGAGCAGTTCGCCGTGATCAGCACCGCGACCCAGGAGCAGAGCAGCACCGCGACGGTGCTCAGCCGCAACCTGCAGAGCATCGCCCAGGCCAACAGCGAACAGCGCGATGTGGCCAATGAACTGGCCATGACGGCCCGCGAGCTGGAAGGGCTGGCGGGGCAGTTGCGTCAGGAAGTGGATCGGTTCCGCACCCACCGATAGTGCACAGGGGCTGCCTTGCAGCCCGTTCGCGGCACAAGGCCGCTCCTACAGGCGAGCGCATTTCCATGTAGGAGCGGCCTTGTGTCGCGAAAGGGCCGCAACGCGGCCCCGGCAGTTTCAAGCCTTACAGAGTCCCCAGACCCAACGCCTGAGCACACGCCTGCAACGACCTACGCTCGCTCTGCGCATACAGCGCCAGCTCATCCTGCACCTTCAACCCCAGCGCCTGCTCGAAGGCCTCGCGGTTGGCATTGCTGCCGTAGTCGGCCTGCCCCTCATCCCCCAGGTTGGACTGGAAGATCCCCGCCGCGCTCACCGGCAGGAAATCCTCGTACACCAGCGCCTCGAAATGCACGTGCCCGGCATCGATCAGCCCTTGCAAGGTATCGGGACGTTCCGGTTGCCCGCGTGCCGCCAGCCCCTTGTCGGTGGCGAAGTAGCGAAAGTACGCCAGCCCCTGCTCGCGCATCTGCGCCAGGTCATCCGGAAACGCGGCGAAGTGCTCCGCAAGCAGCGCCATGTAGCGCTCGGCGTTGGCCTCCGCCGGCGCGCCGCCCAGGGCCGCGCGGGTCGCATCCAGCAGACGGTCGTACAGCTGGCGGCCCTTGGGCGTCAGCGCCGCGCCGCGCTGTTCGATCTCGCCGAAGCGCGCGGTGTGGCTGCCCTGGGCATCGCTGAAGGCGACCTTTTCCTGCAGGGCCTTGAAGCTGGTCTGGCGCAGCAGGATCGGCTGGCGCCGGGTGGGCGGCCCTTCGATCACGGCTTTGGGCGGGATGCCCTTGGCCGGCATGCCTAGCTGGATCGCGTCGATGTCCAGGGTACGCGGGGTCAGGTGGTTGATATGCGGGCCTTTGAAGGCCACCACATCGGCGATCAGCCGGTGCTGGTCATGCAGTTGCTGGTACTGCTCGGCGGTGACCGTGGCGTCCTGGTGCCAGCGGAAGGTGTGCAGCGCCTCCTGGACGAAGGTCTCGGCATCGCTCGCGCCCAGGCCGCCGTCTCGTTCGCATTGGGCGATCAGCTCAAGCACACGGGGAGTGAAGATCTGCCGCTTCTCCAGGATGCCCTGGGCCAGTGCGCGCAGTTGCGGGTTGTCGATCAGCTCCAGGCGCAGCAGCGAAGTGAATACGCGGAACGGGCTGATATGCAGCGACTGTTCGTGCACGGCGCGAAACGCGGTGGAGTGCACCGGCACGCCGGCTGAGCTCAGGTCGTAGTAGCCGACCGGTGCCATGCCCATCACCGCGAACAGGCGGGCGATGGTGGCCAGTTCCTCGGCGGTGCCGACGCGGATGGCGCCGTGGCGCTCCTGGTCGAGGCGTTCGATCTCGCCGGTCCAGCGCAAGGTCTCGGCCACCTTGGGCTGTGCGGCCATGACTTGTTGGTTGGTCTCACTCACCAGCTCGAGCAGCGTGCCGTACAGGGGGACTTCCTGCTTGTACATGAGCGACATGGCGGCAGAGAACTGCGCGCGGATGCTGTCGGGGCTGACGAAATCATGGGCGGGCATCGCAAGCTTCCTGGGTGAGTGGAGGACACTTACATGAAAACTGGGAATGGAGCTGCCGTTCAAGCGAAAAAAAGTGCGGGTTTCATTCCTTTTTTGATCGACCTTGAGGGCCATGGGGCCGCAAAGCGGCCCCGGCGATCTCAAGCCTGCAACTGTTCGCGAACCCACTCCACCAACGCCCGCACCTTCGGCACTTCCGCCGCATGCTCGGCATACGCCAGGTAATGCGCGCCATTGCTCTTCATCGCATGGTCCCAGGCCAGCACCAGGCTGCCCTCGGCCAGCTCCCGGGCCACCAAATAACGCGGCACCAGCGCCACCCCACACCCAGCCTGCGCCGCGCTCAAGGCCATGTAGAAGGTGTCGAAGCGCGGCCCGTGGTAGCTGTTGTCGGTGTGCAGCCCTTGCTCCAGGAACCACGCGTGCCAGGCCTCCGGGCGCGAGGTGCTCTGCAGCAGCACCAGCTCCGCCACCGCGCCCGCGTCAGGCAGCGTGCGCCCTTGCAACAGCTCCGGCGCGCACACCGGTACCACTTCTTCGCCGAACAGTTCGATGCAGGTCGCCCCGGGCCAGGTGCCCTGGCCATAGAAGAACACCACGTCGGCCGACCCCTGCAACAGGGCGAACGGCTCCATCTCGTTGCGGATATCCAGGTGGATGTTCGGGTAGCGCTTGCCGAAGCCCTTGAGGTGCGGAATCAGCCAGCGCACGCCGAAACTCGGTTGAGTGGCTACCTTCAATACTTCGGTCTGCGAGCCATAGCTCAGGACATAGCGGCTGGACATGTCCACCTGGGTGAGGATCTTGTTCACCTCGGCCAGGTACAGGCTGCCGGCGGGGGTCAGTTGCAGGCGTCGGCGGATGCGCAGGAACAAGTGGTGGCGCAGCATCTCCTCGAGCTGCGCCACCTGCTTGCTCACCGCGCTCTGGGTCAGGTGCAGCTCCTCGGCGGCACGGGTGAAGCTCAGGTGGCGGGCTGCGGCCTCGAAGCACTGCAGGGCGGTCATGGACGGAACCAGGCGTTTGGACATAAGCGGTCTCGGCGGCTGAAATCATTACCTGGCGGAATGATATGCGGAATAAAGGTCGTTTGTTGCACCTGTGTAATCGGATTAATACTGACCCACATCCTTTTCCACCCCTTCACCCGATGAAAGGAGAAGCACAATGGTTGCTGCACTGCTCGAGCGTCTTGGCGTTGCCGCCGCGGCTCACACCCAGGGTGACTACCCTGTTCACACCCCGATCGACGGTAGCCGCATCGCCTCGGTGAAACTGCTCGGCAAGGCCGACACCATTGCCCGCATCGACCAGGCGCAACAGGCCTTCGAAACCTGGCGCAGCGTGCCGGCCCCGCGTCGTGGCGAGCTGGTGCGCCTGTTTGGCGAGGTGCTTCGCGAGCACAAGGCCGACCTCGGCGAGCTGGTCTCCATCGAAGCCGGCAAGATCACCCAGGAAGGCCTGGGCGAAGTGCAGGAAATGATCGACATCTGCGACTTCGCCGTCGGCCTGTCGCGCCAGCTGTACGGCCTGACCATCGCCTCCGAGCGCCCGGGCCACCACATGCGTGAAACCTGGCACCCGCTGGGTGTAGTGGGGGTGATCAGCGCCTTCAACTTCCCGGTGGCGGTATGGGCGTGGAACACCGCGCTGGCGCTGGTGGCCGGTAACGCCGTGGTGTGGAAACCGTCCGAGAAGACTCCGCTGACCGCCCTGGCCTGCCAGGCACTGTTCGACAAGGCCGTGAAAGCCTTCGGCGATGCGCCGGCTGGCCTGGCGCAACTGGTGATCGGTGGCCGCGAAGCCGGCGAGGCCCTGGTCGACGACCCACGTGTGCCGCTGGTCAGCGCCACCGGCAGCACCCGCATGGGCCGTGAAGTCGGCCCGCGGGTCGCCGCGCGATTCGGGCGCAGCATCCTCGAGCTGGGCGGCAACAACGCCATGATCCTGGCCCCGAGCGCCGACCTCGACCTGGCCGTGCGCGGCATCCTGTTCTCGGCGGTCGGCACCGCCGGCCAGCGCTGCACCACCCTGCGCCGCCTGATCGTCCACCGTTCAATCAAGGACGAAGTGGTCGCCCGGGTCAAAGCCGCCTACGCCAAGGTGCGCATCGGCGACCCGCGCAAGGACAACCTGGTCGGCCCGCTGATCGACAAGCAGTCGTTTGATGCCATGCAGGGCGCGCTGGCCAAGGCCCGCGACGAGGGCGGCCAGGTGTTCGGTGGCGAGCGCCAGCTGGCCGAGCAGTATCCGAACGCCTACTACGTGTCGCCGGCCATTGCCGAGATGCCGGCCCAGAGCGACGTGGTTCGCCACGAGACCTTCGCGCCGATCCTCTACGTGCTGGCCTACGACGACTTCGAAGAGGCCCTGCGCCTGAACAACGAAGTGCCGCAAGGTCTGTCGTCGTGCATCTTCACCACCGACATCCGCGAGGCCGAGCGCTTCCAGAGCGCCTCGGGCAGCGATTGCGGCATCGCCAACGTCAACATCGGCACCAGCGGCGCGGAGATCGGCGGGGCGTTCGGGGGCGAGAAGGAGACCGGGGGCGGGCGTGAGTCCGGGTCGGATGCGTGGAAGGGTTATATGCGTCGGCAGACCAATACCGTGAACTACTCGCGGGAACTGCCGCTGGCGCAAGGCATCGTGTTCGACTGATGATCGTGGGCGGGGGCTGACGCCCCCGAATCGCGACGCAAGGCCGCTCCCACAGGACTCGGCGCGATTCCTGTGGGAGCGGCCTTGTGTCGCGAAAGGGCCGCGAAGCGGCCCCAGAGGCAAATAAGAACAATCGCTGGAGCCGGGCCATGTCCGAACTGCGTCAAGAATGTCTGTGGGAACACGTCACCCAGCCGACCGTCGCCGCCCAGGCCCTGGCCGGCGAGCACAAGGCCGATGTCTGCGTGATCGGCGGCGGCATCACCGGCCTGTCCGCGGCGATCCACCTGCTGGAGCAGGGCAAGTCGGTGATCCTGCTGGAGGCCTGGAAGATCGGCCATGGCGGCTCCGGGCGCAACGTCGGTCTGGTCAACGCCGGCACCTGGATCCGCCCCGACGACGTCGAGGCCACCCTCGGCCACAAGCAGGGCAGCCGCCTGAACAAGGTGCTCGGCGAGGCCCCGGGTGAAGTGTTCGCCATGATCGAACGGCTGGGCATCGACTGCCAGGCCCGGCACCAGGGCACCTTGCACATGGCGCACAACGCCACCGGCATCGCCGACCTCGAGGCCCGCCACCAGCAATGGACACGCCGCGGCGCCGACGTCGAGTTGCTGACCGGAGCGCAATGCCAGGAATACTGCGGCACCGACAAGATTTCTGCCGCGCTGCTCGACCGCCGCGCCGGCACCATCAACCCCATGGGCTATACACAAGGCCTGGCCGCCACCGTGAGCCGGCTGGGCGGCAAGCTGTTCCAGCAGTCCTCGGTCGAGGGGCTGGAGCGCGACGGCGATGCCTGGCGAGTGAAGACTGCACGCGGCGTGGTGCGCGCCGACAAGGTGGTGATTTCTACTGGCGCCTACACCGAAGGCGACTGGAGCAACCTGCAGAAGCAGTTCTTCCGCGGTTATTACTACCAGGTCGCCTCCAAGCCCCTGCACGGCGCCGCCGCCGACAAGGTCCTGCCCCATGGCCAGGGCTCGTGGGACACCCGCACTGTGCTCAGCAGCATCCGCCGCGACGACCAGGGCCGCCTGCTGCTCGGCAGCCTCGGCCGGGTCGACAACAAGCCGGCGTGGTTCGTGCGCAGTTGGGCCGACCGTATCCAGAGCCACTACTACCCGGAGCTGGGCAAGGTCGAGTGGCAGATGCACTGGACCGGCTGCATCGACTTCACCCCGGACCACCTGATGCGCCTGTTCGAACCGGCGCCGGGGTTGGTGGCGGTGACCGGCTACAACGGGCGCGGCAACACCACCGGCACGGTGATCGGCCGGGCGTTTGCCGAGTTTCTGCTCAAGGATGATCCGGACAGCCTGCCGATTCCATTCTCGCCGATGAGACCGGTGAGCGCGCCGTCGTTGCGCACGGCGTTCTACGAGTCGGGTTTTTCGCTGTATCACGCGGGGCAGTGTCTGCGGGTGGTGCTGTAATGGCGCCGCCTTCTTCGCGGGTAAACCCGCTCCCACAGGGGACGTGCAAAACCTGTGGGAGCGGGTTTACCCGCGAAGAAGGCGGCGCAGAGGGTCAGGTCATTTATGCAGCCAGCTCAGGAACCCACCTTTCTTCACTGCCGCCGGTTTCTGCAGCAGCAGTGACTCTCGCTTCTGCCGGCGGAACCGCTGCAGCTTGGTCAGCGCCGACTTCACATCCCCGCTCTCGGTCAGGCAACCGCGTACCTGTTCCTTGTCGATGCGATAGAGCATGCAGCTGCTCAGGGCGCGGAACTCGACCGGCGATGCCTCGTCATCCACCAGCCCTTCCAGCCCCAGCACCTCCCCAGGTCCCATGCGCCCGCCTTCGATCAGCCGCTCGCCGTCGCGCACCGAGGCCAGCACCACGCCACGGCTGATCAGCAGCACATGCTCCGAGCGCTCGCCGATGCCGAGGATGACCTGGTCGGCCAGGTACTCCACCGTGGTCATGCGCTGGCTCAGGGCATCGCGCTCTTCGTTGCTCAGTGAGCGGAACACCCGCACTTCGTCCAGCAGTTCACGCTGGCGGCTGCGCACCGGGGCGCCGAGCTCGGTGTTCCAGGTCACGCCGCTGGCCTCCAGGTGGCGGTGGGCCAGGTCGAACAGCTGGTTGCGCACCTCGGTCTTGCGCGACATCTCGGCGATGAAGCCGCTGGCCTCGTACTCCACCGACTCCAGGCTCGAAGCCTTCACCGTCACCTTGGGCGCCGGCTTGTCGAGCAGGATGCTGGTGCCTTGCAGAGACTTCTCCAGTGCATCGAACACCCGCTGCGGACGCACCTTGGCCGGCACCACCACGCTGATCGACACCCCATGGACCTCGGCCGGGCGGCTGAAATTGAGGATCTTGGCCTTGGCCGCCACCGAATTGGGGATCACCGCCAGGCTGCTGTTGCCGGTGATCAGCCGGGTGGCGCGCCAGTCGATGTCGACCACCTTGCCCTCGGTGCCGTCGATCGAGATCGAGTCACCGATCTGGTAGGGCCGCGTGGTGTTCAGCACGATGCCGGAGAACACATCGGCCAGAGTGCTCTGCAACGCCAGGCCGATGACGATGGCCATCACCCCGGAGGTCGCCAGCAGGCCCTTGACCGGCAACTGCATCACATAGGCCGCCGCCGCCACCGCCGCGACCAGGAAGATCAGCGCCCCGACCACATCCTGCAGCAGGCGCCCGCCGTGGCTGCCGCGTGCCACCAGCAACAGGCCGAACACCACCGTCACCGTGCGTGCGCCGAACAGCCACCAGCCGATCGCCAGCACCGTGGCCATCAGGTTGCGCGGCACATCGTCGGCCCAGGGCGGCGGTTGCAGCGGGCTCATGCCCGCCGTCAGCAGCACCGCGCTGAACAGCAGGAAGAACACCAGCCGCGTGGCGATACGCCAGGCCCGGTGGTGCAGCGGGATCAACTGCCAGAGCAGCAGGTCGAGCAGGATCAGCAAGGTGCCGAGCAACAGCGGGTATGACTGGATGAACGCCAGCATGGTGATCTCGGTGCGGGGGAGGGCTGTGGGTAGTAATAGAGCAGGTTGCGGTGGCAGGCAATGGGGCGGCGATGGTGCTGATGGCCTCTTCGCGGGTAAACCCGCTCCCACAGGTTCTTTACCGCCTTCAGGGCCTGCGCAATCCCTGTGGGAGCGGGTTTACCCGCGAAAAAGCCAACATGATTTATCGTTCGTCAAATAGAACGCTACAGCCAAATTTCACTATCTACCGCCACAAAGGTCCAGGTTTTAATCTTCTCCCATCAACGCGAAACACCCAACCCACTGAAGATCGAAACCCAAGGAGCACCGGCAATGAACAACTTCAAATACAACCGCCTGAACAAAGACGACGCCGCCGTACTGCTGGTCGACCACCAGGCCGGCCTGCTGTCCCTGGTCCGCGACATCGAGCCGGACCGCTTCAAGAACAACGTGCTGGCCCTGGCGGACCTGGCCAAGTACTTCAACCTGCCGACCATCCTCACCACCAGCTTCGAGCAAGGCCCCAACGGCCCGCTGGTGCCGGAACTCAAAGAACTGTTCCCGGATGCCCCGTACATCGCCCGCCCCGGCCAGATCAACGCCTGGGACAACGAAGACTTCGTCAAGGCGGTGAAGGCCACCGGCAAGAAGCAACTGATCATCGCCGGCGTGGTGACCGAAGTGTGCGTGGCCTTCCCGGCGCTGGCGGCCCTGGAAGAAGAGTTCGAGGTGTTCGTGGTCACCGATGCTTCCGGCACCTTCAACGAAATGACCCGCGATGCTGCTCACGACCGCATGAGCCAGGCTGGCGCGCAACTGATGACCTGGTTCGGCGTGGCTTGTGAACTGCACCGCGACTGGCGCAACGATGTCGAAGGGCTGGCGGCGCTGTTCTCCAACCACATCCCGGACTACCGCAACCTGATCACCAGCTACAACGCCCTGACCGCTGGCAAGTAAGCCGCCGACAGCCTGGCACCCGCGAGGTGCCAGGCAAGGCAGCACATCCATCCAATCCAGCGCTCGTCTGCCGTTGCACAGTGGATGCAGGCCAGCTCATCTCCAGGGAATGTCAGCGATGAACACCGCAACCGAAGGCAACCGCAGCGTCGTCACGCTGGTGATCCAGCACAAGGTCCGTGCCCAGGCGCTGGCGCACTACGAAACCTGGCTCAAGCGCGCCGTGACTACCGCTCGCCAGCAGCCCGGTCATCTGGACGTCAATGTCATCCGCCCGGACGATGGCGGCCGCCACTTCACCACCGTGGTGCGCTTCGCCGACGCCGGCCTGCTGCAGGCCTGGGTCAACTCTGCCGAGCGCCAGGCGTTGATCAGTGAAGTGCTGCCACTGTTGGAAGACGGCGACCAGACCCAGGTGCACGATGACCCGGAGTTCTGGTTCACCCCGCCCAGCGTCGGCGCCGCGCAACCACCGCGCTGGAAGCAGGCCTTGCTGACCTACCTGGTGATCTGCCCGATGACCCTGGTCATTCCCCAGCTGCTGGTGCCGTTGTTTGCCCGCTATCCGCTACTGGGTGGCCAGCTCACCGGCAATTTGATCACCAACCTGTTCGTCATCCTGCCCGTGGTGTTCTACATCATGCCCTGGGTGACCCGCCGCTGCGCCGGCTGGTTGCGCCGCTGAGCGCCCGCCGTGATCCATTGCTAGCCTTCAACCGCCTGCCGATCACCCACCCGGACGGAGAGCACCATGAGCCAGGACCCTACCGACCAGAGCCGCCGCAAGTTTCTCGCCACCAGCACCGTGCTCGGTGCCGCCGGCGCGCTGTGGAGCGCATTGCCGTTCACCGATTCCGCCCATGCCGCCCTTTCAGGAGATCCCATGACCGCCGACCTCATCTTGTTCAATGGCAAGTTGCACACCGTTGACCGCGAGAAGCCCACCGCCAGCGCCGTCGCCATCAAGGACGGCAAGTTCCTAGCCGTGGGCAGCGACGCCGAAGCCATGGCCCACAAGGGGACCGCCACGCAGATCATCGACCTCAAGCAGCGCACGGTGATTCCCGGCCTCAACGACTCTCACCTGCACCTGATCCGCGGTGGCCTGAACTACAACCTCGAACTGCGCTGGGAAGGCGTGCCTTCGCTGGCCGACGCCCTGCGCATGCTCAAGGACCAGGCCGAGCGCACGCCGACCCCGCAGTGGGTGCGCGTGGTCGGCGGCTGGAACGAGTTCCAGTTCGCCGAGAAACGCATGCCCACACTGGAAGAGATCAACCAGGCCGCGCCGGACACCCCGGTGTTCCTGCTGCACCTCTACGACCGTGCGCTGCTCAACCGCGCCGCGCTCAGGGCGGTGGGCTACACCAAGGACACGCCCAACCCACCGGGTGGCGAGATCCAGCGCGACAAGTTCGGCAATCCCACCGGCATGCTCATCGCCCGGCCCAACGCCACCATTCTCTACGCCACCCTGGCCAAGGGGCCGAAGCTGCCGCTGGAGTACCAGGTCAACTCCACCCGCCAGTTCATGCGCGAGCTCAACCGCCTGGGGCTGACCAGCGCCATCGATGCCGGCGGCGGCTACCAGAACTACCCGGACGACTACCAGGTGATCCAGGAGCTGGCCAACAACGACCAGCTGACCGTGCGCATTGCCTACAACCTGTTCACCCAGAAGCCCAAGGAAGAACTGGCCGACTTCAAGAACTGGACGCAGAAGGTCAAGCCGGGCGACGGCAGCGACTTCTTCCGCCACAACGGCGCCGGCGAGATGCTGGTGTTCTCCGCCGCCGACTTCGAGGACTTCCTCGAACCGCGCCCTGACCTGCCGCAAACCATGGAGCAGGAGCTGGAGCCGGTGGTGCGTCACCTGGTCGAGCAGCGCTGGCCGTTCCGCCTGCACGCCACCTACGACGAGTCGATCTCGCGCATGCTCGATGTGTTCGAGAAGGTCAACCGCGACATCCCGTTCAATGGCCTGCCATGGTTCTTCGACCATGCCGAAACCATCACCCCGCAGAACATCGAGCGGGTGAGGGCACTGGGCGGTGGCATCGCCATCCAGGACCGCATGGCTTTCCAGGGTGAGTATTTCGTCGACCGCTATGGCGCCAAGGCCGCCGAACACACCCCGCCGATCAAGCGCATGCTCGACATGGGCGTGCCGGTCGGGGCGGGGACCGATGCTACCCGGGTGTCCAGCTACAACCCCTGGACTTCGCTGTACTGGATGGTCAGCGGCAAGACCGTCGGCGGGCTGGAGCTGTATCCGGAGGGTCTGAGCCGCGAGACCGCGCTGCAGCTGTTCACCCATGGCAGCGCCTGGTTCTCCAGCGAGCAGGGCAAGAAGGGGCAGATCAAGGTCGGTCAACTGGCGGACCTGGCGGCGCTGTCGCTGGACTTCTTCAGCGTCGATGAAGAGGCGATCAAGGGCATCGAGTCGGTGCTGACCGTTGTCGACGGCAAGGTGGTGTACGGCGCCGCCGAGTTCGACAAGCTGGGCCCTGCGCAGGTGCCAGTGTTGCCAGAGTGGTCACCGGTGGCCAAGGTGCCGGGGCACTGGCGCGCCGGTGCCCCGATGGCGGCGGCGCTGCACCAGTGTGTCGGGCCGTGCGGGGTGCATGCCCACAGCCATGAGAAGGCGCGGCATTCCAGTGTGCCGGTGAGTGATTATCAGGGCTTCTGGGGCGCGCTGGGCTGTTCCTGCTTTGCCTTCTGATGGCCTGATCGCGGGGCAAGCCCGCTCCCACCGAGACCACAAGGCTTCGTGGGAGCGGCGATGCGGCGGCCCGACTTG
Organism: Pseudomonas mosselii; assembly: GCF_003205295.1. Lineage (GTDB taxonomy): Bacteria > Pseudomonadota > Gammaproteobacteria > Pseudomonadales > Pseudomonadaceae > Aquipseudomonas > Aquipseudomonas mosselii_B. The sequence continues at coordinate 1,268 of NZ_QJRP01000006.1, read as the reverse complement.
CCCCGCGATGGCGTGCTACGCCATGTCGCTGATGGCGAATTCCTCCGCCAGATGATCGATCAACGACCGCACCGACGGCAGCAACCCGCGTCGCGACGGGAAGATCGCATGCACGATGCCGCAACGCGGATGCCAGCCTGGCAGCATCTCCACCAGCCGCCCCGCCGCCAGGTCCTCGCGCACCGCCACCCTGGGCAGGTGCGCGATCCCCACGCCCGCCACCACGAAATGCCGCAGCGCGAACAGGTCGTCGGTGACCATCCGTGGTTTGTGCGGGATCACCAGGCTGCGGCTCATGTCCTCACCCTGGAACAGCTCCCACTGGTATTCACGCTGGGCGCCGCCCCAATGGACGCTGGGTAGCTCGCTGAGCTGCTGCGGATCAAAGCCTTTCGCAAGCTGTTCGAGAAACGACGGGTGGCCGACCAGGCACTGGGTGCTGTTGCTCAGCACCTTCATCACCATGTCGGTGTTCTCCAACGGCGGGAAGCGCACCCGCAGCGCCACGTCAAAGCCCTCATGCAGCAGATCGACGCGGCGGTTGGTGCTCTCGATGAACAGCTCCACCTGCGGGTACTTGAGCATGTAGCGGGTCAGCATCGGCCCGACCCAGGAGTTGAGCAGGGTGGTCGGACAGCTGATGCGCACCAGCCCGCGTGGCTCGCTGCGGTTGCGCTCGATGATCTCGGCGGCGCCCTCGGCCTCCACGCGCATGGCCAGGCAGCGGTTGTAGTAGGCCTGGCCGATCTCGGTCAACGAGCAGTGCCGGCTGGTACGGTGCAGCAGGCGCACGCCGAGGCGCTCCTCCAGGTCGGCGATGCGCCGGCTGAGCTTGGACTTGGGCATGTCCAGCGCCCGCCCGGCCGGGGCAAAGCCACCGTGCTCGACCACCTGGGTGAAGTAGTAGAGGGAGTTGAGGTCTTCCAAGGGGCGATCTCCGCAGCGCGCCGGGAACAGTGGCTCGCAGTCTACCGGGCGATGGTGGCCTTCATCCAACTCCCTTCAAGCCAATGTCGCTCAGGACGACTCGATTCCCTCCAGCATCGCTTCCGTCAGGCCTTCGGCCATCTCGATGCCATGCAGGCTGGCCCACAACAGGCTCCTGCCGGTTTCATCCATATGCTCCAGCGCCTTGTAGCCGACGTTGTAGGCACTGCGCAGGTACTCGGCGACATGCACCAGGGCGTCGTGGGCGTTGATATTGGGGTTGACCGCGAACAGCGGTGGGTGGCCGGCGTCGCATTTGCCGAAGGGGTGGTGGCGGGTGT
>NZ_QJRP01000069.1 GCF_003205295.1 Pseudomonas mosselii | reverse complement strand
GCGCAAATTGCTTGGGTGTTATATGGTCAAGCCTCACGGGCAATTAGTATTGGTTAGCTCAACGCCTCACAGCGCTTACACACCCAACCTATCAACGTCGTAGTCTTCGACGGCCCTTCAGGGAGCTCAAGGCTCCAGTGAGATCTCATCTTGAGGCAAGTTTCCCGCTTAGATGCTTTCAGCGGTTATCTCTTCCGAACATAGCTACCCGGCAATGCCACTGGCGTGACAACCGGAACACCAGAGGTTCGTCCACTCCGGTCCTCTCGTACTAGGAGCAGCCCCTCTCAAATCTCAAACGTCCACGGCAGATAGGGACCGAACTGTCTCACGACGTTCTAAACCCAGCTCGCGTACCACTTTAAATGGCGAACAGCCATACCCTTGGGACCGGCTTCAGCCCCAGGATGTGATGAGCCGACATCGAGGTGCCAAACACCGCCGTCGATATGAACTCTTGGGCGGTATCAGCCTGTTATCCCCGGAGTACCTTTTATCCGTTGAGCGATGGCCCTTCCATACAGAACCACCGGATCACTAAGACCTACTTTCGTACCTGCTCGACGTGTGTGTCTCGCAGTCAAGCGCGCTTTTGCCTTTATACTCTACGACCGATTTCCGACCGGTCTGAGCGCACCTTCGTACTCCTCCGTTACTCTTTGGGAGGAGACCGCCCCAGTCAAACTACCCACCATACACTGTCCTCGATCCGGATAACGGACCTGAGTTAGAACCTCAAGGTTGCCAGGGTGGTATTTCAAGGATGGCTCCATGAGAACTGGCGTCCCCACTTCAAAGCCTCCCACCTATCCTACACAAGCAAGCTCAAAGTCCAGTGCAAAGCTATAGTAAAGGTTCACGGGGTCTTTCCGTCTAGCCGCGGATACACTGCATCTTCACAGCGATTTCAATTTCACTGAGTCTCGGGTGGAGACAGCGCCGCCATCGTTACGCCATTCGTGCAGGTCGGAACTTACCCGACAAGGAATTTCGCTACCTTAGGACCGTTATAGTTACGGCCGCCGTTTACCGGGGCTTCGATCAAGAGCTTCGCTTGCGCTAACCCCATCAATTAACCTTCCGGCACCGGGCAGGCGTCACACCCTATACGTCCACTTTCGTGTTTGCAGAGTGCTGTGTTTTTAATAAACAGTCGCAGCGGCCTGGTATCTTCGACCGGCGTGGGCTTACGCAGCAAGTGCTTCACCCTCACCGGCGCACCTTCTCCCGAAGTTACGGTGCCATTTTGCCTAGTTCCTTCACCCGAGTTCTCTCAAGCGCCTTGGTATTCTCTACCTAACCACCTGTGTCGGTTTGGGGTACGGTTCCCAGTTATCTGAAGCTTAGGAGCTTTTCTTGGAAGCATGGCATCAACCACTTCGCGCTCTAAAGAGCACTCGTCATCAGCTCTCGGCCTTGAGATCCCGGATTTGCCTAAGATCTCAGCCTACCACCTTAAACTTGGACAACCAACGCCAAGCTGGCCTAGCCTTCTCCGTCCCTCCATCGCAATAACTGGAAGTACAGGAATATTAACCTGTTTTCCATCGACTACGCTTTTCAGCCTCGCCTTAGGGACCGACTAACCCTGCGTCGATTAACGTTGCGCAGGAAACCTTGGTCTTTCGGCGTGCGAGTTTTTCACTCGCATTGTCGTTACTCATGTCAGCATTCGCACTTCTGATACCTCCAGCAAGCTTCTCAACTCACCTTCACAGGCTTACAGAACGCTCCTCTACCGCATCACCAAAGGTGATACCCGTAGCTTCGGTGCATGGTTTGAGCCCCGTTACATCTTCCGCGCAGGCCGACTCGACTAGTGAGCTATTACGCTTTCTTTAAAGGGTGGCTGCTTCTAAGCCAACCTCCTAGCTGTCTAAGCCTTCCCACATCGTTTCCCACTTAACCATGACTTTGGGACCTTAGCTGACGGTCTGGGTTGTTTCCCTTTTCACGACGGACGTTAGCACCCGCCGTGTGTCTCCCATGCTCGGCACTTGTAGGTATTCGGAGTTTGCATCGGTTTGGTAAGTCGGGATGACCCCCTAGCCGAAACAGTGCTCTACCCCCTACAGTGATACATGAGGCGCTACCTAAATAGCTTTCGAGGAGAACCAGCTATCTCCGAGCTTGATTAGCCTTTCACTCCGATCCACAGGTCATCCGCTAACTTTTCAACGGTAGTCGGTTCGGTCCTCCAGTCAGTGTTACCTAACCTTCAACCTGCCCATGGATAGATCGCCCGGTTTCGGGTCTATACCCAGCGACTAAAGCGCCCTATTAAGACTCGCTTTCGCTACGCCTCCCCTATTCGGTTAAGCTCGCCACTGAATATAAGTCGCTGACCCATTATACAAAAGGTACGCAGTCACCTAACAAAGTAGGCTCCCACTGCTTGTACGCATACGGTTTCAGGTTCTATTTCACTCCCCTCTCCGGGGTTCTTTTCGCCTTTCCCTCACGGTACTGGTTCACTATCGGTCAGTCAGTAGTATTTAGCCTTGGAGGATGGTCCCCCCATGTTCAGACAAAGTTTCTCGTGCTCCGTCCTACTCGATTTCACTGGCAAGAGATTTTCGTGTACGGGGCTATCACCCACTATGGCCGCACTTTCCAGAGCGTTCCACTAATCTCAAACCAGCTTAAGGGCTGGTCCCCGTTCGCTCGCCACTACTAAGGGAATCTCGGTTGATTTCTTTTCCTCAGGGTACTTAGATGTTTCAGTTCCCCTGGTTCGCCTCTTGCACCTATGTATTCAGTACAAGATAACCAGCTTATGCTGGCTGGGTTCCCCCATTCAGAGATCTCTGGATCACAGTCTGTTTGCCGACTCCCCAAAGCTTATCGCAGGCTACCACGTCTTTCATCGCCTCTGACTGCCAAGGCATCCACCGTATGCGCTTCTTCACTTGACCATATAACCCCAAGCAATCTGGTTATACTGTGAAGACGACATTCGCCGAAAATTCGCATTTCGCTCATTGCTGAGCAGAACTCACAAATTTTACCTTAGCCTGAATAACCAGCAGTGAAACTGGCATTCAGTCTATCTATCACATATCCGAATTTTTAAAGAACGATCTGACAAAAGTCAGAAATCAACATTCATCAACGAATGTTCATTTCTAAGTTCTGAGCAGTGCTGCGAAACCTGAAAGAGTGGTGGAGCCAAGCGGGATCGAACCGCTGACCTCCTGCGTGCAAGGCAGGCGCTCTCCCAGCTGAGCTATGGCCCCGTATTCTAGGCCGCACCAAGTAATTGGTAGGTCTGGGCAGATTTGAACTGCCGACCTCACCCTTATCAGGGGTGCGCTCTAACCAACTGAGCTACAGACCTATAACAGGGTCGCGTTACAGCATCGTCTTTACACAATGAATCAAGCAATTCGTGTGGGAGCTCATCAGCAGGCTGATGTCTTCGATTAAGGAGGTGATCCAGCCGCAGGTTCCCCTACGGCTACCTTGTTACGACTTCACCCCAGTCATGAATCACACCGTGGTAACCGTCCTCCCGAAGGTTAGACTAGCTACTTCTGGTGCAACCCACTCCCATGGTGTGACGGGCGGTGTGTACAAGGCCCGGGAACGTATTCACCGCAACATTCTGATTTGCGATTACTAGCGATTCCGACTTCACGCAGTCGAGTTGCAGACTGCGATCCGGACTACGATCGGTTTTGTGAGATTAGCTCCACCTCGCGGCTTGGCAACCCTCTGTACCGACCATTGTAGCACGTGTGTAGCCCAGGCCGTAAGGGCCATGATGACTTGACGTCATCCCCACCTTCCTCCGGTTTGTCACCGGCAGTCTCCTTAGAGTGCCCACCATTACGTGCTGGTAACTAAGGACAAGGGTTGCGCTCGTTACGGGACTTAACCCAACATCTCACGACACGAGCTGACGACAGCCATGCAGCACCTGTGTCAGAGTTCCCGAAGGCACCAATCCATCTCTGGAAAGTTCTCTGCATGTCAAGGCCTGGTAAGGTTCTTCGCGTTGCTTCGAATTAAACCACATGCTCCACCGCTTGTGCGGGCCCCCGTCAATTCATTTGAGTTTTAACCTTGCGGCCGTACTCCCCAGGCGGTCAACTTAATGCGTTAGCTGCGCCACTAAAATCTCAAGGATTCCAACGGCTAGTTGACATCGTTTACGGCGTGGACTACCAGGGTATCTAATCCTGTTTGCTCCCCACGCTTTCGCACCTCAGTGTCAGTATCAGTCCAGGTGGTCGCCTTCGCCACTGGTGTTCCTTCCTATATCTACGCATTTCACCGCTACACAGGAAATTCCACCACCCTCTACCATACTCTAGCTCGCCAGTTTTGGATGCAGTTCCCAGGTTGAGCCCGGGGCTTTCACATCCAACTTAACGAACCACCTACGCGCGCTTTACGCCCAGTAATTCCGATTAACGCTTGCACCCTCTGTATTACCGCGGCTGCTGGCACAGAGTTAGCCGGTGCTTATTCTGTCGGTAACGTCAAAATTGCACGGTATTAGCGTACAACCCTTCCTCCCAACTTAAAGTGCTTTACAATCCGAAGACCTTCTTCACACACGCGGCATGGCTGGATCAGGCTTTCGCCCATTGTCCAATATTCCCCACTGCTGCCTCCCGTAGGAGTCTGGACCGTGTCTCAGTTCCAGTGTGACTGATCATCCTCTCAGACCAGTTACGGATCGTCGCCTAGGTGAGCCATTACCTCACCTACTAGCTAATCCGACCTAGGCTCATCTGATAGCGCAAGGCCCGAAGGTCCCCTGCTTTCTCCCGTAGGACGTATGCGGTATTAGCGTTCCTTTCGAAACGTTGTCCCCCACTACCAGGCAGATTCCTAGGCATTACTCACCCGTCCGCCGCTGAATCAAGGAGCAAGCTCCCGTCATCCGCTCGACTTGCATGTGTTAGGCCTGCCGCCAGCGTTCAATCTGAGCCATGATCAAACTCTTCAGTTCAATACTGCTTGGGTTTTTAAGAAACCCTAAACTTGGCTCAGCAATCTCAAATGACTATGTGATTTCTCGCATGGCCACTTGTGATGCTGATAATCTT
>NZ_QJRP01000068.1 GCF_003205295.1 Pseudomonas mosselii | reverse complement strand
GTGAGGAAGTGGGAGAGACGGGGTGGGTCGGGGACGATTTTTTTCATGGTCGAGCTTCCTTGTGGTTACGAGTAACCACCACCCGCATCCTTTCTCACGAGATCAAGGTGGCAGCCATGTACGAGGTGAGAAATCCGGGCCACAAGGTAAACCCGGCCAGACCGAGGTCTGCCCGTACACGGCCACCATGACGGAGGCGCGTTACCGTTGTGGAAATCGGGTTTCTCACGCCCGGTCACCCAATTGGGCGACCCGATGAAGTTATCCCCGGGGTATTTCCCCGACAACGCGGCGGCTTCCGGCAAGCGCGTAGGATAGTTCCCAAGCTTTGCTGGCTGAAGCATTTGGTTTCAGGTTCGGAAAGATCTGACAGTCTTTGAGATCGCCGGGGCTGCTGCGCAGCCCTTTCGCGACACAAGGCCGCTCCCACAGGATATGTACTAGTTCTGCCATGGCACGTCCCTGTGGGAGCGGCCTTGCGTCGCGAAAGGGCCGCAAAGCGGCCCCCCGCTTTCACTGGCACCGCCCACCGCTTGGAGTAGACTGACCCCCCTCCCGCATTCATTAAGGACGTTGCCATGCTGAAGATCTGGGGCCGCAAGAATTCGAGCAATGTGCGCAAGGCGTTGTGGATCGCCCACGAGCTGGGCCTGGACTTCGAGTCCATCGATGCCGGCGGCGCCTTCGGCGTGGTCAACGAACCGCATTACCGGGCGCTCAACCCCAACGGCCTGGTGCCCATGCTCGAAGACGCCGACCTGGTGCTGTGGGAGTCCAACACCATCGTGCGCTACCTGTGCGCCGAGTACGGCGCAGAACAAGGCTGGTACCTCGACGACCCGCGCCAGCGCGCCCTGGCCGACAAGTGGATGGACTGGACCACCTCGTCCTTCGCCGGCCCCTTCCGCCCGCTGTTCTGGGGCCTGCTGCGCACCCCCGAGGACCAGCGCGACTGGGTGGCGATCAACGCCGCGCACAAGCAGTGCGCGCAACTGCTGGCCATCGCCGACGAGACCCTGGCCAGGCAGCCGTACCTCTCCGGCGAGCAGATCGGCATGGGCGACATCCCCCTGGGCAGCTTCATCTACGCCTGGTTCGAAATGCCCATCGAACGCCCGGCCATGCACCACCTCGAAGCCTGGTACGCGCGCCTCAAGCAGCGCCCGGCCTACCAGGCAGCGGTGATGACCGCCCTGACGTGACGCCACTTCGATAGTCATTATCAATAGATGTGACTGTACTTGTGCGGCCAGCCCTTGCACCATGGCCGCACTCACTGCGCCAGTGACTTTGCCTGGCGTGTCCCGAACCCTTTTCTCGGTACCCGACCCGCTATGAGTTCCGCCCTGTCCATTCGACAGCTGACCAAGACCTACGGCAACGGTTTCCAGGCCCTCAAGGGCATCGACCTGGACGTTTCCGAAGGCGACTTCTTCGCCTTGCTCGGCCCCAACGGCGCCGGCAAGTCCACCACCATCGGCATTCTCTCGACCCTGGTGAACAAGACCAGCGGCACGGTCAACGTGTTCGGCCACGACCTGGACCGCGAGCCTGCGGCGCTCAAGCGCTGCCTGGGCGTGGTGCCCCAGGAGTTCAACTTCAACCAGTTCGAGAAGACCTTCGACATCGTCGTCACCCAGGCCGGCTATTACGGCATCCCGCCCAAGGTGGCCAAGGAGCGTGCCGAGCAGTACCTGACGCAGCTCGGCCTGTGGGACAAGCGCGACGTGCCGTCGCGTTCGCTGTCCGGCGGCATGAAGCGCCGGCTGATGATCGCCCGGGCGCTGATCCACGAGCCGCGCCTGTTGATCCTCGACGAGCCGACCGCGGGAGTGGACATCGAGCTGCGCCGTTCGATGTGGAGCTTCCTCACCGAGCTCAACCAGAAGGGCATCACCATCATCCTCACCACCCACTACCTCGAAGAGGCCGAGCAGCTGTGCCGCAACATCGGCATCATCGACCACGGCACCATCGTCGAGAACACCAGCATGCGCCAGCTGCTGGGCAAGCTGCATGTCGAGACCTTCGTCCTCGACCTCAAGCACGACCTGCCCGCCGCGCCTGAGCTGCAGGGCTACCCGTGCCGGCTGATCACCCCGCACACCCTGGAGGTGCAGGTGGACAAGGACATCGGCATCACCGCGCTGTTCGGCCAGCTGGCACTGAAGAACATCGAGGTGCAGAGCCTGCGCAACAAGACCAACCGACTCGAGGAGCTGTTCGTGTCCCTGGTGGAAAAGAACCTGTCGAAGGTGGCCGTATGAGTGTGGAGCTGCGCACCAACTGGGTCGCCCTGAACACCATCGTCTACCGCGAAGTGCGGCGCTTCTTGCGCATCTGGCCGCAGACCCTGCTGCCGCCGGCGATCACCATGGTCCTGTACTTCGTGATCTTCGGTAACCTGATCGGCCGGCAGATCGGCGACATGGGCGGCTTCACCTACATGGAGTACATCGTGCCGGGGCTGATCATGATGTCGGTGATCACCAACTCCTACGGCAACGTGGTGTCGAGCTTCTTCGGCAGCAAGTTCCAGCGCTCAATCGAGGAACTGATGGTGTCGCCGGTGTCGCCGCACACCATCCTCGTCGGCTATGTGCTGGGCGGCGTGCTGCGCGGGCTGGCGGTGGGGGTGATCGTGACCATCCTGTCGCTGTTCTTCACCCATCTGCAGGTGCATCACCTGGGCGTGACCATCGTCGTGGTGCTGCTGACCGCGACCATCTTCTCGCTGCTGGGCTTCGTCAACGCGGTGTTCGCCCGCAACTTCGACGACATCTCGATCATCCCGACCTTCGTGCTGACGCCGCTGACCTACCTGGGTGGGGTGTTCTATTCGATCAACCTGCTGCCGCCGTTCTGGCAGACCGTGTCGTTGGCCAACCCCGTGCTGCACATGGTCAACTCGTTCCGCTACGGCATCCTAGGGGTGTCGGATATCAGCATCGGCACGGCGATCAGCTTCATGCTGGTGGCCACCGCGCTGCTCTACCTGCTGTGCGTGCGCCTGCTGGTCAGCGGCCGCGGCATGCGTGCCTGAGCTGCGGGTGAGGGCACAGCGGCACTGGCGCTGGCGCCACTGCCGGCCCACCCACCAGCGCCAGTAGCCCATGGTGGTGAAGTAGGCGAGCACGCCGAGCACCACCCCGCACACCACCGAGCCCAGCAGGAACGGTTGCCAGATCGTCGCCAGCTGGTCGGTGACCCAGTCGACGGTGATCTCGTCGGGCAGCGTGCGCGGCGGCACCTGCATCAGCCAGGCGCCGGTCATGTAGGTGACGAAGAACACCGGCGGCATGGTCAGCGGGTTGGTCAGCCATACCAGGCTCACCGCGATCGGCAGGTTGCCGCGCACCGGGATTGCCAGCGCGGCGGCCAGCAGCATCTGCATGGGGATGGGGATCAACGCCGCGAACAGGCCGACGCCCATGGCCCGCGCCACCGAATGGCGATTGAGGTGCCACAGGTTGGGGTCGTGCAGCAGCTTGCCGAAAAAGCGTAACGACTTGTGTTCGCGGATGCTGGTCGGGTCCGGCATGTAGCGTTTGAACAGACGGCGCGGCATGTGGGCTCCCGGCGGGGTTGAAGGGCGTCAGTATGCCTTGATTGAAGCGCAGCCTCGTTCAGAGTTTGTGACAATTGATTAGCAGGTTTTTCCCGCCAATCGGCTAAGCCTCAGGGGCCGTTTTCGCTTCTGGAGCTCTATCTCATGCGCACAGGGATGCTGGCGCTGGTGCTCGGGCTGTTGAGCCTGCGCTTTTTACCTGCCCTGCCACCGGTCGGATGGCTGATTCCATTGCTGTTGCTGGCCCTGGCCTGCCTGCGTTCGCGGGCCTGGCCGCTGGGCTGGTGGGTGCTGGGTGTGTGCTGGGCCTGCTGGTCGGCGCAGCAGGCCCTGGACGACCGCCTGCCGGCCGCGCTGGACGGCCGTACGCTGTGGCTGGAGGGACGGGTGGTGGGCCTGCCGACCCGCACCGAGCGCGGCGTGCGTTTCGAGTTGGAGCAGCCGCAGTCGCGCAGGGCCCGATTGCCGCAGCGGATGCAATTGAGCTGGTTCGACGGGCCGCCGCTGCGGGCGGGGGAGCACTGGCGGCTGGCGGTCAATCTGCGTCGGCCGCAGGGCCTGCTCAACCCCCATGGCCCCGATCAGGAGGCCACGCTGTTGGCGCGGCGGGTCGGTGCCACCGGCACGGTCAAGGCCGGTACGCGCCAGGGCGAGGAGGCCAGCAGTTGGCGCGATGGCCTGCGCCAGCGTTTGCTGGCCACCAATGCTCATGGCCGGGAGGCAGCGTTGGCCGCCCTGGTGCTCGGCGATGGGGCAGGCCTGGCGCGGGAGGATTGGCAGGTGCTGCAGGCCACCGGCACGGTGCACCTGCTGGTGATTTCCGGGCAGCACATCGGCTTGTTGGCCGGGCTGGTCTATGGACTGGTGGCAGGGTTGGCGCGTCTGGGAGCCTGGCCCCGGCGGCTGCCGTGGCTGCCCTGGGCCTGTGGCCTGGCGATGACGGCGGCGCTGGGATACGGCTGGCTGGCGGGTTTCGGCGTGCCGGTGCAGCGGGCGTGCCTGATGCTGGCGGTGGTGCTGCTCTGGCGCTTGCGCTTTCGCCATCTGGGCGCCTGGGTGCCGTTGCTGATGGCGCTGTCGGGCGTGCTGCTGGTCGAGCCGCTGGCCAGCCTGTTGCCGGGGTTCTGGCTGTCGTTCGCTGCCGTGGCGGTGCTGGTGTTGTGCTTCGCCGCCCGGCTGGGCGCCTGGCGGCCCTGGCAGGCCTGGACTCGCGCCCAGTGGGTGATTGCCGTGGGCTTGCTGCCGGTGCTGCTGGCCTTGGGGCTACCCGTCAGCCTCAGTGCGCCGCTGGCCAATCTGCTGGCCGTGCCGTGGCTCAGCCTGGGCGTGCTGCCGCCGGCGTTGCTGGGCACGGCCCTGTTGCCGGTGCCTGGGCTGGGGGAGGGGATGCTGTGGCTGGCGGGCCTGTCGTTGGACGGCTTGTTTGCCGTGCTGACGCGATTGGCAGGGCTGCAGCCGGCCTGGATACCCGAACCACTGCCCTTGTGGGCCTGGCTGCTGGTGTGCCTGGGTGCCTTCTTGGTGCTGCTGCCCCGAGGCGTGCCGTTGCGGGCACCGGGGGCGGTCCTGTTGCTGGCGCTGTGGGCACCGCGCGAACAGGTGCCGCCGGGGCAAGTGGAGGTCTGGCAGTTGGATGTGGGGCAGGGCCTGGCGGTGCTGCTGCGTACCCGCAATCACGCGCTGCTGTATGACGCAGGCCCGGCCCGGGGCGGCAGTGACCTGGGCGAGACGGTGGTGCTGCCGGCCTTGCGCAAGCTAGGGGTGAAGGCGCTGGATGTGATGCTGATCAGCCATGGCCATGCCGACCATGCCGGTGGCGCGGCGGCCGTGCGGCGTGGGGTGCCGGTGGCGCGGGTGCTGGCCGGCGAGGTCGACGGGCTGGAGGCGGCGTCGCTGTGCCGCAGTGGCGAGCGCTGGCAGTGGGATGGCGTCGATTTCGAGCTCTGGCATTGGCCGCAGGGGGCTACCAGCAACGAGCGCTCCTGTGTGTTGCGGGTGCAGGCCAATGGGGAGCGCCTGCTGCTGGCCGGGGACATGGAGGCCGGGGCGGAGCGTGCGTGGCTGGCCGCGACCGATGATCCTCGGGTGGACTGGTTGCAGGCGCCGCACCATGGCAGCCGCACGTCGTCCAGCGAGCCGTTCGTCCAGGCCACGGCGCCGCGTGGGGTGCTGATTTCCCGGGGGCGACACAATGGCTTCGGGCATCCCCATGGGCAGGTGATCGAGCGCTATCGGCGGCATGGGGTGGTGGTGCATGACACGGCGGTGGAGGGGGCGTTGCGGTTGGTGCTGGGG
>NZ_QJRP01000067.1 GCF_003205295.1 Pseudomonas mosselii | reverse complement strand
GTTCCGCCCCTGCAGCGCCATGGCACAGCCGTTGCACCACCCTCCCCATCGACCACCTCCCCTTCAGGAGCCCCCATGACCACCGAATTCTTCTGGCGCCTGCCCCTGGGCACCGACGGCCCGCAACTGTCCACCGATCGCCACAACCGCGGCAACCCGCAGCACCGCCCGGGCAACATCGCCCCCGGCCGCCTGCCCGACGGCGAGGCCGACGGCTTCACCTACATCGACTACATCGCCCAGGTGGCCAAGGCCGCCGAGCTGGCCGGTTTCGAAGGCGCCCTGCTGCCCACCGGTCCCGAGCCATGGATCGCCGCCGCGGCCCTGGCCCGCGAGACCCGGCGCATCCGCTTCCTGATCGCCTTCCAGGCCACCTGGACCCTGCCGGCCTACGCCGCGCAGCAGGCGGCGATCCTGCAGAACCTCAGCGGCGGGCGGCTGGACTGGAACATCATCACTGGCGGCAACCCGGCCAGCCAGCGCGCCAACGGCGACTTCCTCGAACACGACCTGCGCTACAAGCGCACCGGCGAATTCCTCGACGTGATCCAGGGCCTGTGGGCCAACGACAGCTTCTCCTACGAAGGCGACATCTACCGCCTGGAGCACGGCAGCCTGCCGCCGGGCCTGGCCCACGAGCGCAAGCCCGGGGTGTACTTCTCCGGCTTTTCCGACGCCGCGCTGGAGGTGGCCGCCCGCTACGCCGATGTCTACCTCAACTGGGCCGAGCCGGTCGACAAGCTCAAGCCGCATATCGAGCGGGTGCGCGAGCTGGCCGACAAACAGGGCCGCACGGTGCGCTTCGGCCTGCGCGTCGACCTGTTCGCCCGCGAGACCGAAGAACAGGCCTGGCGCGAGCTGCGCCAGCAGTTCGAACGCCTCGAAGGCAAGAGCAGCGCCATTGCCAAGGGTTTCGCCACGGGCTCCGACTCGGTCGGCGGTGCCCGCCAGGCGGCCTATCACCAGCACCTGCAGGACTTCGACGAACTGAAGCTGGCGCGCAACCTGTGGGCCGGCTTCGCCAAGGCCAAGCCGGGCCCGACCGTGGGCCTGGTGGGCAGCCACCAGAACATCGCCGAGCGCCTGGCCGAGTACCGCGACGCCGGCTTCTCGACCTTCATCCTGGCGGCCAACCCGCACCTGGAAGAGGCCCTGCGCATCGGCCAGGAAGTCCTGCCGCTGGTGCAGCAAGCCGCCACGCCACTCAAGGCCAGCGCCTGAGGAGAACGACCATGAGCCAACCCCTAGACACCCTCTGGTACACCCGCTGTCCGGTGCCCACCGGCCTGGGCATCGCCGTGCAGCAAGGCTGGCTGCAGCAGGACCTGGCCGTCCTGGGCACCCGCGTGCAGTCGCTGCGCGAAGCCGATGAACAGGCCGTGCGCGAATCGCACTTCGACCACACGCTGCGCAATTCGGTGCGCCACGGCGGCAGCATCCCGGCGATCTGGGCCCGCGCCCAGGGCCGCGAGACCCGTGTGCTCGGCCTGTCCTGGGCCGACGAGGCGCAGCTGATCCTGACCCGCCCGGACAGCGCCATCCATACCGTGCAGGACCTCAAGGGCCGGCGCTTCGGCCTGCCCGACTGGAGCGCGGCGCAGATCGACTTCACTCGCGCCCAGGCCCTGCGCGGCCTGGAAAACGCCCTGAAGCTGCACGGCCTGCAAGTGGGCGACCTGCAGCTGGTCAACTACCGCTACGAAGGCACCTTCAGCGACCGCCCGGTACGCAACGTCGCCGGCACGCCGGTGTCCACCGGCCAGGGCGAAGGCCGCAACCTGGAACTGGCCGGTCTGCTGCGCGGCGAGGTGGACGCGATCTTCCTCAAGGGCGCCAGCGCCGTGCAACTGGCCCACGCCTTCGGCCTGCGCACCGTGATCGACACCGGCAGCCATCCCGACCCGCTGATCCGCAGCAACAACGGCACCCCGCGCACCCTGGCGGTGGACAGCCATCTGCTCGAGCAGCACCCGGACGTGGCCCGCACCCTGCTGGCCAGCGTGCTGCGCGCCGAGCACTGGGCGCAGCAGCACCCGGACGAGACCCGTCGCTACCTGGCCCGCGAGACCAACAGCAGCGAATACTGGGTCGGCGTGGCCTATGGCAACGATGCCCACCTGCGCCTGCGCACCGCCCTGGACGAACACGCCATCGACGCGCTGCAGGACTTCGTGCACTTCCTCGCGCGCTGGCGCTTCATCCCGGCCAGTTTCGCAGTGCGCGACTGGATCGACCGGCAGCCGCTGGACGCGCTGCTCGCCGCCCCTTCTGCCATGGACAGGAAACCCGTCGCCCTATGAGCAAGCCCCTGGAAACCCTCTGGTATACCCACAGCCCGGTACCCACCGGCCTTGGCATCGCCGTGCAGTCCGGACGCCTGGCCCAGGCCTTCGCGCCGTTCGGCACGCGCATCCAGTCGCTGCGCGAGTCCAGCGAGCGCGAGGTGCGCGAGGCCCACTACGACCACCACCTGCAGAACTCGGTGCGCCACGGCGGCAGCATCCCGGCGATCTGGGCCTACGCCAGCGGCGTCGAGACCCGGGTGCTGGGGCTGAGCTGGATCGACGAAGTGCAGCTGATCCTCACCACTGAAGAAAGCGGCGTACGCGGCATCCGCGACCTGAAGAACCGCCGCTTCGGCCTGCCCAAGTGGGCCAACGTGCAGATCGATTTCACCCGCGCCCAGGCCCTGCGCGGCCTGGAGAACGCGCTCAAGCTCGAAGGCCTGAACGTAGCCGACGTCGAGCTGGTCGACTACCCCTACGGCGGCACCTACAGCGATGAGCCCAAGCAGCACCTACATGGGTCGGAAGTGGCGCTGGACACCCGCCGTGTGAGTCGGCGCAACAACGAGCTGATCGGCCTCCTGCGCGGCGACATCGACGCGATCTTCCTCAAGGGCGCCCACGCCGTGCAGCTGGCCCACGAGTTCGGCCTGCGCGTGGTGGTCGACACCGGCAGCCACCCCGACCCGCTGATCCGCAGCAACAACGGTACGCCGCGCACGCTGACGGTGGACACCCACCTGCTGCACGAGCACTTCGAGGCCAGCCGCACCCTGGTCGACACCGTGCTGCGCACCGAGCAATGGGCCTGGGCCAACCCCGAGGACACCCGGCGCTTTCTCGCCCGCGAGCTGAACACCAGCGAGTACTGGGTGGCGGCGGCCTATGGCGAGGATGCCCACCGGCGCCTGCGCACGGCGCTGGATGGCCGCTCCATCGCGGCGTTGCAGGACTTCAGCGAGTTCCTTCATCGCTGGGGGTTCATCCCACGGCGCATCGATGTGCGCGAGTGGATCGATTCGAGCGTGCTGGAGCAGGTGATCGGGTCAACATCGCGATTGGCTGTCTGATCGCATCACGAAGGGCTTGTGAGCGGGCTTGCCCCGCGATTGGGGCGGCCCTGCTGCCCCAGCAACACCCTCCAAACACCCCGCTGCTGCAGCATCCGCACCGCCCTCTTGAACACTCAATATAATTGAATAAAAACAGCATGTTACGAGCTTGGCACAGTCCCTGCTCTGTCCTCCCCAACAACGCTTTCACTCGGGGAGATTCCACATGCACCAGCGCCATCCACTCGCTCGCCAGATCAGCCTTGCGCTGCTGCTGGGCAGTACCGCCAGCCATACCTTCGCCGCCAACGACACCAAGACCGAGCCGGCCCTGGAGACCGTCACCGTCACCGCCCAGCACCGCGAACAGACCCTGCAGGAAGTGCCGGTGGCCGTGTCGGCGATCAAGGGCACGCAACTGGTCGCCGACGGCGTGCGCTCGATGGGTGACATCACCACCTTCGTGCCCAACGCCTCGGCCAAGAACCCCGACGGCGACGGCCGCCCGCGCTGGTACATCCGTGGCCTGGGCACCGGCGACACCGGCGCGGCGACGGTCTACCCGGTGGGCATCTACGCCGACGACGTCTACCTCAACGCGCCCATCGCCGGCGGCGGGCCGCTGTTCGACCTGGAACGCATCGAGATCCTGCGCGGCCCGCAGGGCACCCTGTACGGCAAGAACACCACCGCCGGCGCGGTCAACGTGATCTCGAAGAAACCGACCTTCGACACCGACGGCTATGGCACGGTCGGCTTCGGCAGCAAGAACGAGCGCATCCTCAACGGCGCCCTCGGCGGCACCCTGGTGGACGAGAAGCTGGCCGGCCGGGTGTCGCTGTATTCCGAGGAACGCGACGGCTTCCAACACAACGACTTCGACGGCAACACCTACGGCGACGTCAACAAGAAGGCCGTGCGCCTGCAGTTCCTCGCCCAGCTCAACCCGGACCTGGACGCCCTGCTGAAGATCCACAGCCGCCAGTTCAAGGGCGACGGCAGCAACGGCTCGCTGCCGGTGGGCCGCTACTACAACGTCGGCTATCAGCGCCCCAATGGCCGCGACATCTCGCTCAACGTCAACGAGGACTACCGCCTCGACCACGACGGCGCCTCGCTGACCTTCAACTGGTACCTGGGCGACTACACCCTGACCTCGATCAGCGCCTACGACGACATCCGCAACCGCTCCACCACCGACGCCGACTACACCCCCTATGAGGTCAATGGCGCTTCGATCACCGACAACAGCTATCGCCAGTGGTCCCAGGAACTGCGCCTGGCCTCGCCGGAGGACCGTGCGCTGCACTGGCTGCTCGGCGCCCACTACTTCCACGAGAACCTCGACAGCGCCTCGCAGCGTATCGTCACCCCGGGGCCGACACCCAACGGCAGCGGCTCCAACCAGGTCGGCAGCACGGCGTTTCGCGACCTGGGCTTCGACCACCGCACCGACAGCTATGCGCTGTTCGGCAACGTCACCTATGAGTTCACCGAAGACTTCAGCGTGACCGGCGGCCTGCGCTGGACCCAGGAAAAGAAGGACATCGACCTGGACCTGGTGCAGCTGACCCGCGCCAGCGCCAACGGCCCGCTGATCCCCATCGCCGGCGTCGGCAGCAACGGCAACCGCCAGCAGGACAAGACCTGGGAAGCCTGGACCTACGACCTGACCCCGGAGTACCGCATCAACGACAACCTGCGGGTGTTCTTCCGTTATGCCCATGGATTCCGTTCCGGCGGTTTCAACACGGGGCTTTCCACCAGCCTGGCGCAGTTGACCACGGTCGATCCGGAAGAACTGGACGCCTACGAGCTGGGGCTCAAGTCCGAGTGGTTCGACCGGCGCCTGACGGTCAACGCCAACGTCTTCTACTACGACTACTCGGACATCCAGGTAAACCTGCTGACGGTCAACAACGGCGTGCTCACCACCGCCCTGACCAACGGCGCCAAGGGCAAGGTCAAGGGCGCCGAGCTTGAGATCGAAGGCCAGCCCACCGAGCGCCTACACCTGCGCGCGGCCGTGTCGTTCCTCGACACCGAGTACACCGATTTCAAGAACACCAACCCCACCACCGGCGCGGTGACCGGTGACTACAGCGGCAACAGCTTCGTGCGCTCGCCACGCAACGTGGTGTCGCTGGGCGCCGATTACACCCTGCCATTGGACGTGCCCGGGCGCGTGGTGGCCGGTGGCGACGTGAGTTTCCGCGACAAGGAGTACTTCCTCGCCGACCGCCAGAGCAGTGCCGACGAGACCCTCAGCCAGCCGCACTACACCTTGGCCAATGCGCGCCTGAGCTGGTTCAGCGCCGACGACAAGCTCAGCGTCACCGGCTTCGTCAACAACCTCACCGACCGCCGCTACCAGGTGCATGGCCGGCCCAACGGTGGTGCCGGGCAGTACGTGATCACCTACGGCGACCCGCGCACCGTGGGGATGAGCGTTACCAGCCGGTTCTGATTTTTCTGCCCCCTGGGGCTGCTGCGCAGCCCTTTTCGACCGGTCCGACGCCTCGGCAAGGCCGCTCCCACAGGGACCGCGCAATCCTTGTGGGAGCGGCCTTGCCGAGGCGTCGGACCGGCCGGAAAGGGCCTCGCAGAGGCCCCATTGCCCTTCAAAAGGACACCCCCATGC
>NZ_QJRP01000066.1 GCF_003205295.1 Pseudomonas mosselii | reverse complement strand
CACCGGCGGAGCTCCCTGCGCATGTCAAGGCGCTTCAAGGCAGAGTCACGCCCCTGCGCCGCACGCTGCTCGCCAACGAGCCGGTCCTGACGACCTTCCAGACCGTGACCGGGTGGGACCACAAGGAGGGCGGCAGCCCGGAAGAGTCGCGACAGAAGACCCTGACCCTGACCCATTCGCTGCTCACCGGCGAGCCGGTGCTCAACGCCGACGACAACGATGTGCAGATCCACTACGAGTACGATCAGTTGCGCCGGGTAACGGCCGAAACCGTGGCGCCTGACGATGACGTCTACAAGGCGACACGCCATTACACCTACACCCTGTGCAGCAAACCCGGCGAGCAGGCGCAGCAGACCAGGGTCGATGTCAATGAGGTCACCACCCGTACCACGCTTGACGGCCTCAATCGTGTGGTGAAAGAAGAGCGTCAGGACAAGGACTTTGACGCTGGCAACTACCGTTTGCTGTACACCGCCGTCTACAACACGCTTGGGCAATTGACAGAGCAGACCGAATACGACTGGCATGAAAAGACACTGGTGCCACTGAAATCGACCTTCGAATACGACACCTGGGGCCAGCAGCGCGCGGTGACGGGGCCCGACAACGTCAAGGTGATCGAAGAGAACGATCCGGTTGGCACCTCCGAGAGCAAGGGCAAGCGGGTGTTGAGCTGGCGAGAGGAAGGCTCGGGAACGAATCCGAAGAAGACTGGCGTTACCGAGATTTGGTTCAATCGGTTCAACGAGCAGGCTCAGATTGAGCGGCGCGATCTGCGCAATCGTCGGCTCAGTCTGCAGGTCAATGGCCATGATGGCCTCGGTCGGCTGGTTAAGCAGGACGTGGGTGATACGGTCAAGCGGACCACGGGTTTTGCCTATGACCCCTTCAACCGCAACGTAAAAACGCAATTGCCTGATGGCGCCCTCGTGCTGCGCACCTATGCGCAGCACAGCGATGAAGACCTGCCGATCAGTATCGCCGTGCAGGAATCCGCCGTGACCGAGGCGAAGGAGCTGGGTACCCAGGGCTTCGATGGCTTGGGCAGGATGGCCGTGTCCACAACCGGAGGTCGGGAGCAGGCGTATGCCTATGATGCCGGTGTACGCAAACCCAAGACCGTGAAGACGCCAGAAGGCGAGATTCACTACACCTATGAGCTCAAGCTCAGCGAGAACCCCGAATCGCGCGTGCTGGGCGCCACTGCTGACGAGCTTGCGGTGGTCTACGACTACGACAAGAAGAATGCACGCCTGAACGGCTGGACCATGCCCGCGCAAAGTGATCGCCCCTGGCAGAAACTCAAGCGCGAGTACTACCAGACCGGCCAGATCAAAAGTGAGACCTGGACTCAGCACGCGAGTGGCGATGAAGGTGCTCCGCCGATCAGCGAGCCGCAAGCGCAGCACTATGTCTATAGCCACCGAGGGCGCTTGCTCAGCTACACCGATGTCCTGGGGCAAGTCCAGACTAACGATTACTACCCTACCGGGCAGTTGAAAAAGACCACGCTGAAGGACAAGGCCGGCACGGTGTTGCTGGAAACCGACTTTACCTACTACGAGCTTGGGCAACTCAAGTCGCACACCACGCATGACCGAGAGTCTGGCCAGTCACTGGCCACCGAGTTGACGTACGACGAGTTCGATCGTGAGATCGAGCGCAGGTTCACGGCTGGGTCGATGGTTCAGACGCTGACACAAACCTACGATGACGTGGACGCAATGAAGAAGCGTACGTTGTCCGAGGGGGGCGTGAACCTGCGGGTCGAGGATTATGAGTACGACAAGCGCCAGCGCCTGGAGAAATATACCTTCACCGGCCGTAATGTTGACAATGATCCCTACCAGCCACAAGACCCTTATGGCAACTACATTACCGGGCAGCAGTTCACCTTCGATGCCTTGGACAATATCACTGAGGTGGTGACTGCGTTTGTCGGTGGTTCGAATACGGCGACCTATCATTTCGAGGGCAAGGACCCGGCGCAGTTGAGCAGGATCACCAATAAAGCCACAGGCTCGACGGCGCGCACGTTGAACGGCTACCCGGAAGAAATTGTTCTGGAGTATGACGAAAATGGCAACCTGGTTGTCGATGAGCAGGGTCGTGCGCTCAAGTACAACGCGCTCAATCAGTTGTTGTCCGTGAGCGAGGGTGGAGAAGCGATTGTCTCGTATGTCTATAACCCGCAAAATATTTTGGTGGCCACGGATAAAGAACAGCGCTTCTATCTGGGTGATGAATTGACCGCACTCAAGACCGAGGATGGCGGAACGCGTATCAGTACTTCACCGGCAGGGCCGCTGGCCGAAACCACCGTGTCGCAGGAACAGGAGTGACAGCGATGAAATACATGGCATACGGTGTGGCAGCACTGTTGAGCATGGCGCTGGCAGTTTCGTCATATGCTCAGGTGCCGCCGAAAGCATCCGTCAGTAGTGGGGCCGAAAGCGTAGGTACCGTCGTAATTTACGATAGGCAACAAGCTAGGTCTTGTTCGCTCCAGCCTGTAGCGGGAGCGAACAAAGAGTTCAAGTTTGGTTCTGGTACTACCTGTCCAGCACTACCAAATGATGAGGCCTACTTTTTTAGATTTGACGGTGTGCCCTCCGCGGTGCTAGTCACTTTTTACGACTCTGGCGAATGTAAGGATGATGGTAATTTCGCCTTCCAGGTGCGCACAACGCAAAACCCAACGACTATTGATATAACAAGCCTCAGTGATGTACACGGGAAGCCAGACGGGGAGATTTTTGCCCCCGGGGCTAAATTGATGTGGAAGAAAGGGACAGGGCAAGTGGATGGTAAGCTGTCCTGCGTGAGAATAGAGTACTGACGATGCGATCATCGTTGAGCGGCTGAGGAAAAAAGCAGGAGACGATGAGTGACAAGCCAGATGCCCATGGCACATCACGTGATGCCATGGGCATTTTGCCGTCAGTGAGATGCACCGCTGTTTGCGCTCTGGGCTCGCTGCTTTTCCAGGTGCCATTCGAAGACTTCACCTTTTTGCTCAGCAAGGTAACGACGTTCTTCCAGTTCCTGGTACAAGGCCAGCTCTTCATCCGGCATGAAATGCAGACAGTCACCGCCGAAGAACCACAACAGGTCACGTGGCACCAGGTGGGCGATCTGTGGGTAGCGCTGGATCACCTGGCAGATCAGGTCCTGGCCCAGGTACTGGCTTTGCAGCGGGTCCTGGGGCAGCAGGGTGAGCAGTTCGTCGAAGCGCTCGAGGAACAGGGCGTGGCTTTCCTCCGGGACCTGTTCGGCTTCACCCAGCGCGGCCAGGATGGTGCGCAGGTGGTGGAGCAGTTGCAGGTGGTATTCCAGGTGGGGGTTGGCCATGGCGGCGGTCCTCGGGGTGGTTGAAACGGGGGGGCGGAGTATACGCCGGTTTTGCATAGGCTGGCAGCGTAGCTGCCTGTACTGGCGCTATCGCGGGGCAAGCCCGCTCCCAGGCAAGGCACACGTTAAACGCCTTGTGGGAGTGGGCTAGCCCCGCGATGCGGTTGACCAATGCTCAGCGCACTTTACCAGCCTCGGGCAACAGCACTTCCTTGTCGAACGCATCCACATCGATCACCACCCGCCGTGCCTGCTCGGCCTGATGCAGGCGCTGGCCTTCCTCCGCCTGCAACACGCCCGCTTCGATGGCGGCGTCGATCACCGACTGCCCCGGTGCCGCCTGCACCTTGCCTTCCTTGATGGCCTGATGCAGCGCCTTGTGCAGCGGGGCGGCATCGTCCAGCAGGTCGCAGGCCGTCTGCAGCGCGGCCACCGGGTCGCCCTCGGCCTGGGGCCTGAAGCACCCCGACAGCAGCTCTTCCAGCGCTGGGTCGCCCTTGCGTCGGCCGATCAGCGCCGCTACCTCGGCATCCAGCTCATCACTGGGCCCGGTATGCCGGCGGCCGAACGGGAACACCAGCACCCGCAGGGCGCAGCCCAGGAAGCGGTTGGGGAAGTTGTCGAGCAGTGCATCCAGTGCTTTCTCGGCCTGCCCCAGGCTTTCCTCCAGCGCCCAGCGCAGCAGTGGGCGCAGGTGCTCGGGCGAGCCCAGGTCGTGGTAGCGCTTGAGCGCGGCGCTGGACAGGTACAGGTAGCTGAGCACATCGCCCAGGCGGGCGCTCAGGCGTTCGCGGCGCTTGAGTGCGCCGCCCAGCAGCATCATCGACAGGTCGGCCAGCAGGGCGAACGCCGCCGCCTGGCGGTTGAGGGCGCGGAAGTAGCCCTGGCTCAGGGCATCGCCCGGAACCTTCTCGAAATGCCCCAGGCCCAGGCCCAGCACCAGGGTGCTGGCGGCGTTGCCGGCGGCGAACAGGATGTGCTGCAGCAGCAGGTCGTCGAACTCGTTCAGCGCCTGGTCGTGGTCCTCGCGCCCGGCCAGGGCCATTTCCCTGAGCACGAACGGGTGGCAGCGGATTGCGCCCTGGCCGAAGATCATCAGGTTGCGCGACAGGATGTTGGCCCCCTCGACGGTGATGAAGATCGGCGCGCCTTGCCAGTTGCGGCCCAGGTAGTTGTTTGGGCCCATGATGATGCCCTTGCCGCCGTGCACGTCCATGGCGTGCTGGATGCACTCGCGGCCGCGCTCGGTGAGGTGGTACTTGAGGATCGCCGACAGCACCGAGGGCTTTTCGCCCAGGTCCACGGCCTTGGCGGTGAGCAGGCGGGCGCTGTCCATCAGCCAGGCGTTGCCGCCGATGCGCGCCAGGGATTCCTGGATGCCTTCGAAGGCGGCCAGCGGCACGTTGAACTGTTCGCGTACCCGGGCGTACTGGCCGGTGACGAGGCTTGTGTACTTGGCCGCGCCCGTGCCGACCGCCGGCAGGGAGATCGAGCGGCCCACCGACAGGCAGTTCATCAGCATCATCCAGCCCTTGCCGAGCATGGCCTGGCCACCGATCAGGCAGTCCAGCGGCACGAATACATCCTTGCCGCTGTTGGGGCCGTTCATGAACGCGGCCCCCAGCGGCAGGTGGCGCTGGCCGATTTCCACGCCGGGGAGGTCGGTGGGGATCAGCGCCAGGCTGATGCCCAGTTCGGTCTGCTCGCCCAGCAGGTGGTCGGGGTCGTAGGCCTTGAAGGCCAGGCCCAGCAGGGTGGCGACCGGGCCGAGGGTGATGTAGCGCTTTTCCCAGTTCAGGCGCAGGCCGATGACCTCTTCACCCTGCCACTGGCCTTTGCAGATGACGCCGGTGTCGGGCATGGCCCCGGCGTCGGAGCCGGCCAGGGGGCCGGTGAGGGCGAAGCAGGGGATGTCGTCGCCACGGGCCAGGCGCGGCAGGTAGTGGCTGCGTTGCTCATCAGTGCCGTAATGCAGCAGCAGTTCGGCCGGGCCCAGCGAGTTGGGCACCATCACCGTGGAGGCCAGGTCGCCGCTGCGGGTGGCCAGTTTCATCGCCACCTGGGAGTGGGCGTAGGCCGAGAAGCCCTTGCCGCCGTATTCCTTGGGGATGATCAGGGCGAAGAAGCCGTGCTGCTTGATGAAGTCCCAGGCTTGCGGCGGCAGGTCGAGGTCCTGGCCGATCTGCCAGTCGCTGACCATGGCGCACAGTTGCTCGGTGGGGCCGTCGATGAAGGCCTGTTCTTCCTCGCTGAGCCTGGGCGCGTCGTAGTCGAGCAGGGTGTTCCAGTCGGGGCGGCCGCTGAACAGGTGGCCGTCCCACCACACGGTGCCGGCGTCGATGGCTTCGCGCTCGGTCTGCGACATCGGCGGCAGGGTTCGCTGGAACCAGCTGAACATCGGCGCGGTGAACAGTTTGCGGCGCATTTCTGGCAGGACGAAGAAGGCGGTCTTGAGGGCGATCACCACCCAGATCAGCGTCAGCAGCCAGCCCGGCGCCGTGCTGAACAGGCCCATGAGCAGGGTGTAGGCGGCGATTGCCGCGAGGATCTGCAACGGCGCCAGGCGCCGATGCAGGAGATACGCGGCGCCTAGCACCAGGACCAGCAACCACAACAGCAGCATGATTCTTCCTCCTTGGAAGCGGGGGGCGGGGGCGATCCACAGAGCTTAGACGTGTTGGGGTGGATGGCCTGCTTAGGAAGTGACAGGGTGGGGCGCTGGGAGTTCGGTCGGTGACTGTCGATGGAACCCGGGGCTGCTGCGCAGCCCTTTCGCGACACAAGGCCGCTCCCACAGGGACCGCACCATGGCAGAACTGGCACATATCCTGTGGGCGCGGCCTTGTGTCGCGAAAGGGCCGCAAAGCGGCCCCCAGGATTCATGAGATCTTCCGGTTCAACCCCACCTCCATGTCATCGATCAGCGCCTTGGCCATGGCGCTGAGGATCCGCGCCGAGCTGCCGGCCAGCAGGTCGCCTTCCATCTCCGCTTCGCAGGTCAGATGGCGGATGCAGCCGAGCAGCACCGACAACTCGCTGAAGGCGTCTTCGAACGTAACGCCCGGCTCGACCTTGAACAGGTCCAGGCAGGTGGTGCGGCCTGCGGTATGCCCGCGGGTCATGGCTGCACCTGCGGCTTGTGCTCGAGCAGGGCGCAGGCCAGCTGACCGAGGTAGTCGCTGGCGGTGAACAGGCGGTCCTGGGCTTCGCCGGGCTCGGTCTTGAAATAGATGTCGAGGACGTCGGAGATGGCGGTGGCGACTTCGACGGCGGCGGCCATGGCGTCGTCGCGGGGGAGGGTGGGGCGGATGGTGAGGAAGTGGG
>NZ_QJRP01000065.1 GCF_003205295.1 Pseudomonas mosselii | reverse complement strand
GATGGTAGTGTGGGGTTTCCCCATGTGAGAGTAGGTCATCGTCAAGATTCATTTCGCAAAACCCCTATCTGCGCGAGCAGGTAGGGGTTTTGTCTTTTCCGCGTTCCAAAATCAACGCCACACCGCCACCCCTGTGGGAGCGGCCTTGTGTCGCGAAAGGGCCGCAACGCGGCCCCGGCGATATCAGCGTGATGCACAATCCAGGGGCCGCTACGCGCCCCATTCGCGGCACAAAGCCGCTCCTACCCGACTTATACTGGTCCGACCACAAGCATTAACCTGGACCATCGAATGAAACCCTTTGACGACCTGGTAGCCGAGGCCAACGCAGCCGATGTGACCGGCTGGGGCTTCGACTGGCTGGCAGGACGCGCCTCCGAGCAGCGTCCGCCTTGGGCCTATGCCCAGCTCCTTGCGCAGCGTCTGGGTGCCGTCAGCACAGCGCTGGACATCGACACCGGCGGCGGAGAGGTACTGAATGAGGCTCCGCACTTTCCACCCCTCATGTGCGCAACTGAAGCCTGGCCCCCCAACGCCCGCAAGGCGCACGAGCGCCTGAAATCGCGCGGCGTTGAAGTCGTGCAGGTCGCACCCGGTACCGCACTCCCATTTGCCGACGCCTCATTCGAGCTGGTCACCTCACGCCACCCTGTGCAACCGGACTGGCCCGAGATTCATCGCGTCCTCCGGCCTGGCGGGCATTACTTCGCCCAGCACGTAGGGCCAGCCTCGACCTTCGAGCTGATCGAGCATTTCCTGGGGCCATTGCCGCGTGAGCGGCAAATGCGCGATCCACAGGACGAAGTGGCAGCAGCACAGGCAGCCGGGCTGACGGTGACTGACCTGCGCACAGCCCGTTGCCGCATGCTGTTCCATGATGTAGGCGCAGTCGTGTGGATTCTTCGCAAATGCGTATGGTGGGTGCCGGACTTCTCCGTGGATAAGTACCGCGCTGAACTGCTGGCCCTGGATAGCCAGATGCGCCAGGGCGAGCCTTTTGTCGCGCATTCGACCCGTCATCTCATCGAGGCGAGGTGTTGAGCGTGGCGGGTTTCTTTCCTTTAAGTTTTGAGGAAATTTCCCATCGCCCTATCTGTTGCGAATCAATCCCGCCTAAGGATACATTCCCCAAGTCGCAGCAAAATCTGCGACCAGGTGTAGGAACCTGCTGGTAAACTTGGCGCTCGCACTAGGCGCCCCATCACAACGGCTGGCGCCTTTTTTGCGTCTGCTGCGATGTCATGGCGGCTGTGTGTGGGCAGGCTTCGGCCTGGCCGGGTTCCAAGTTTCCCGGTATTCCTACCCCACACATAGCTGCCACCCAATCCCGTAGGAAGGATCGTGGTAGCTCCAATCTCAAACTTGGAGTCTCATGCATGCTTATTCGCATTCTGAGCAGGATCCTCGCATCCGCTCTCCGCCGCACATCCCCCGCGGCCACCCCATCCCCCTCCTTCTACCCGATCGACAGCCACTCCCTCGCCACCCGCGCCACCCGATAGGTGCCCCATGCCTGACCATGAACGCCTGTCTACCCTCCAGAGCTACGTCTGGACCCTCGAACTGCTCGGCGAAGCGCTGGTCCAGCATGACGAGGTGCTGGAGTGCGAGCACAACCCGCAGCTGAGCTTTCGCAACACGGCGGGGATTCACCAGGCGATCCAGATCATCAGCCGGTTAGCCAGTGAGCAGTTCAGCAAACTGGAGGCGATGAAGGAGGAGGGGAGAGGTGACGACGTGGTGTAGGTGTCGCTGAGGCACTGAATGCCAGGCACAAAAAAAGACGCCCATTGGGCGTCTTCTTTTTAGGATTTGGTGGGCCGGGGTAATTTGAAGCAACCGCCTATTTATATGAATTTTCTATGCTTTTAACGGTTAAATTTGATCTGTGGAATACCAACTGGAATACCAGTGTTCTCATTCGGTGCAGTGAGAACACTGGTGAGCAGGGGTTATTCTGCTCCTAGTCTTCAAGAGATTTGCCCGCGGCTCTTGATGGGCTACTGCTATGAGCCCCTTATCTGAACTGCCAGCCGCTTCGAGGGGCGAATTTTGCCAATCCCCTTGCACCAGTGTCGCACCGTTACGTTCAAATAGTCACCAAGTGCACGCCGGTTTTCGCTTTCGTTCCTACCAGGACTTCGAATCCCCCCTGATTTTCTAGGCACTCTCCAGGTTCAGGAATAGCGTTGCTCATACCCTACTCGCGACAACTGCATAGCCCTGCACTGGTCGCGGCGACGTGGCGAAGATATGAATGTTCCCGAAATGAAAGCCCGCTAGCCGAATAGACAAATCAGCACCTTAGCCGGTTCCTGATACTGGTACGGAGCTACCCAACCGGTTAAGGTTCGGCATCAATCAAGACATCCCGCAGGAAGGCGCGCCAATCGCCTCGCCCGCCCAGTAAGGAACAACAGCTTGAACCAGCAAAACCTCGCCGATTTCATCTGGAACGTGGCCGACGTGCTGCGCGGCGATTTCAAACAGTCCATCTACGGCCGCATCATCCTGCCCTTCACCTTGCTGCGCCGCTTGGAGTGCGTGCTGGAGCCGACCCGTGACAAGGTGCGCAGTCAATACGAGAGTATGAAAGCCAGTGGCGTGGACATGGACCTGATCCTGCCAACCACAGCTGGCGCCACCTTCTACAACGTCTCGCAGTTCTCCCTAGGCTCGGTCGGTTCCACCAGCACCCGCGCCAACCTGGAGGACTATGTCGCCAAGTTTTCCGCCAACGCCCGCCAAGTGTTCGAGCACTTTGCTTTCTCTGATTGGCTGGTTCAGCTCGACAAGGCCAACCTGCTGTACCTGGTGACGCAGAAGTTCGCCAATATCGATCTGCACCCTAATGCCATTAGCAACCACGAGATGGGACTGGTGTTTGAGCACCTGATCCGCAAGTTCGCCGAATCCGCCAACGACACCGCGGGAGAGTTTTTCACCCCGCGCGATGTGGTGCGCCTGGCTACCACCTTGGTGTTCGCCCCGGATCATCAAGCGCTCAATGGCGAAGGCGTGGTGCGTACCGTGTATGACTGCGCCGCCGGTACCGGCGGCTTTCTGTCTTCAGCTATCGAGCAGGTGACCGAGTGGAACCCCAATGCCCGCCTGGTACCCTACGCCCAGGAACTCAACCCTGAGACTTACGCTATCTCCGTGGCGGACAAGCTGATCCAGGGCTTCGAGACCCGCAATATCAAACTCGGTAACACTCTGTCCAACGACCAGTTGCCCCATGAGCAATTCGACTACTGCTTGGCCAATCCACCGTTCGGCGTTAAGTGGGAGAAGGTGCAGAAGCAGGTGCAGGATGAGCATAGCCAACAGGGCTACGCCGGCCGCTTCGGCCCTGGCCTTCCACGGGTGGGAGATGGCTCGCTGCTGTTCCTTATGCACCTGCTGTTCAAGCGCAAACCTGTCGAGCTGGGCGGCAGCCGTATTGGCATCGTGCTGTCCGGCTCCCCGCTGTTCAACGGCGGCGCCGGCTCCGGAGAGTCGGAGATCCGCCGCTGGATTCTGGAAAACGACTGGCTGGAGGCGATCATCGCCCTGCCCACCGATCTGTTCTACAACACCGGTATCGGCACCTATATCTGGGTGTTGTCCAACCACAAGGACGCGCTACGCAAGGGCAAGGTGCAGCTGATCGATGCCAGCGCCATGCACGCCCCCATGCGCAAGAGCCTGGGCAGCAAGCGCAAGCATCTTTCGGATGAGCAGGTTGCCGAAATCGCCAAGCTGCACGAGGCCTTCGAGGAGGACTCGAACAGCAAGATCTTCGCCACCACCGACTTCGGCTACCGCCGCATCACCGTCGAGCGTCCGCTGCGCCTGCGCTTCTCGGTTACCCCGGACAAGCTCGCCGCTTACCAGAACACCAAGGGCGCCGACCTGGCCGATGCCTTTGCCGGCGTACAGGGCGAGTTCGACAACCTGCTGGCCTTTCTCAAGGCGGCCGACATCAAGAAGCTCGGCAAGGGTGCACTGAAAGCCGCGCTGGCCTGCTTCGGCGAGCGCGATGCCAATGCCCAGCCGATGCTGGATGACAAGGGCAACCTGCAGGCCGACTCCGACCTTCGCGAATTCGAGAACGTACCGCTTAGCCAGAGCATTGACGCCTACTTCGCCCGTGAAGTACTGCCGCATGTGCCGGATGCCTGGATCGATATCGGCAAGACGGACGCGAAGGACGGCCAAGTCGGTATCGTAGGCTACGAGATCAACTTCAACCGCTACTTCTACGTCTACCAGCCGCCGCGTCCGTTGGCCGAGATAGATGCCAACCTAAAGGCGGTCGAGGCCCAAATTGCCGCGTTGCTGGGCGAGGTAACGGCATGAGCCATTACAAGCCTTATCCGGCCTACAAGGGCTCCGGGGTGGAGTGGTTGGGACAGGTGCCGGACCATTGGCAGTTACGTAGGCTTAAACATATGGCCCGTTTTTCTGGCGGCGGAACCCCCTCCCGTGACAACCCCGAATTTTGGAATGGTGATATTCCCTGGGTGTCGCCCAAGGACATGAAATCTGAGTTCATTACAGGAGCCGAAGAGTGCATCACTGCAGCCGGGCTGTCAGGAAGCAGCTCCTCGATGGTGCCGGCAAAGCGAGTGCTTATAGTAGTGCGCTCGGGAATTCTTAAACACACGGTCCCGGTCGCCATCAATGATGTTCCTGTCGCACTGAATCAGGACATGAAAGCAATCTGGCTGGACTCGGACTATTTGTCCGCACGGTTTTTAATGCGCTGGGTACAGGGACTGAATGACGA
Source organism: Pseudomonas mosselii (assembly GCF_003205295.1). Lineage (GTDB taxonomy): Bacteria > Pseudomonadota > Gammaproteobacteria > Pseudomonadales > Pseudomonadaceae > Aquipseudomonas > Aquipseudomonas mosselii_B. Next base: position 3,482 of record NZ_QJRP01000065.1, on the reverse strand, counting down.
TCTATTGAAGATCTGGCTAAAACAGGGGGCTACGGTTGAAAGTATTGAGCAGGATTACCTAGCCAACACGCTAATACCAGTGCCACCAGTTAGCGAGCGCGAGCATATCGTGCAGTATCTTGACCGCGAAACCGCGCGCATCGACGCGTTGATTGAAAAGAAAACCCGCTTTATCGAACTGCTGCGCGAAAAGCGCCAGGCGCTGATCATTAATGCCGTCACAAAGGGTTTTGACCATAATGTGAGGATGAAAGACTCCGGTGTGGAGTGGCTGGGAGAGGTGCCGGAGCATTGGAGTGTTATGCAATTAAGGCATACAGCCCGGTTGGAGTCTGGCCATACACCCAGTCGCTCAAAGCCAGAATATTGGGTTGACTGCAATGTTCCGTGGTTCACGCTCGCAGATGTCTGGCAGGTTCGTAGCGGTGAGCAAAAGTATGTATCAGAGACCTCTGAGAAGGTCAGTCAGCTAGGCCTGGAGAATTCATCAGCCCGTTTGTTACCTGCCGGCTCTGTATTCTTGTCCCGGACTGCCTCCGTGGGTTTTCCGGGCATCATGGCGGTCGACATGGCAACCTCCCAGGACTTCGCTGTGTGGACATGCACTAGTGAGCTATTTAACGAGTATCTCTACTACATACTGCTTGGTATGAAGCCGGATTTTGACCGCTTGATGATGGGATCGACCCACAAGACCATTTACATGCCGGATATCGAGGCTATTCGAATTGCTCGTCCACCACTTGATGAGCAGCGAGGTATCGTCAGTGCGTTGGGTGGCCAGCTTGGTCGTTTCAAAATTGTCATTGATAAAACCGAGCGCAGCATCGAACTGCTAAAAGAACGCCGCTCCGCTCTGATCACGGCTGCGGTCACTGGACAGATCGATTTGAGAGAGACGGAATGAGCCAGGGTCGTAGTCTGCGTCTGTTTCTGGTGGACGGCACGCCCAATGGTCTGCTCACCGCTGAGATCATGAACTGGACCGGGCATGTGCTGACCGGCCCGCGTTCCAAGTTGGCTGAACTGGTGCAACGTCCTGAATGCGCGCGCACTGGCGTGTACTTTCTTGTCGGCCCTGACCCGGACGACAGCTTGCGTGCTCGGGTGTATATCGGCGAATCTGATGATGTGGCGCAGCGTCTTAGGCAACATAACCGGCCGCAGGAGCAGGGTGGCAAGGATTTCTGGGAGCGTGTGTGTCTGATTACCAGCAAGGACCAAAACCTGACCAAGGCCCATGTCAAGTATCTGGAGAGCCAACTAATCCAGATCGCCAGTCAAACTGGTCGTTGTGTAGTAGGCAATAGCACAGCGCATAGCTACACCAACTTGCCTGAGTCGGACCGTGCTGACATGGCGTTTTTCCTCGAGCAGATCCGCATCGTGCTACCAGTGCTGGGCTTTGACTTCCTGCGCGAGCTGATCAAGCCCTCCAAGCTCGTTATGGCACCAGTCGAGCAACCGGTTAGCCAGTCGCCGCGTTTTGCACTACAGCTTCCAAAGAGCAAGGAGCGCGCGGAAGCGCAAGAGGTTGATGGTGAGTTCTTTGTACTGAAAGGGTCCCGAGCTCGAGCTCAGTGGGTAGGAACTGCGGATCATAATTACCGGAACCTGTATCAGCAGTTGGTGAGTGATGGTGTGACGGTCAGTGACGGAAGTGAGTATCTGGTGTTCAAGGACGACTATGCCTTCAGTAGCCCTAGTGCCGCAGCGGCAGTTGTGTGTGGGCGTGCAGCTAGCGGTCGAACCGCTTGGCTGGTCGAGGATAGTGGCGAAACTTATGCCGCCTGGCAGGACAGTCAACTGAACGGTGTTGGTGTCATGCCAGAAAACTAGTGGCTCGATGAAGAAGATCTAGCAGCCGCAGCGGTTGATCTTGGTGGCGCCACCAACTTACGGACTTTACTGGTGGCACCTGCGACGACGGTGAGTGGATTTGCCCCGGCTGTATCTGTAGATACGCCCGATAGCCATTATTAGATGGGCTGTTCCCAAGGATGGCCGCGAAGTTGAAGGACGAAACGATGAGTCATATCCACCACGAATGTGAACTGGAACGCCATATTGTCAAGCAGCTTGAAGCTGCCGGCTGGCTGGTGGGCAAGTCTGCTGACTATGACCGAGGACGGGCGCTAGTCCCCGAGGATGTGCTGGGCTGGCTGGAGGACAGCCAGCCTGCGGCCATGGCCAAGATCCTCGCCATGAATGGTGCAGGCACGTGTGATGCGGTGCTGGATCGACTGGTCAAGCAGCTGGAGAACAAGGTCGATGGAGGTACGGTAAATGTGCTGCGCTATGGCTTTGCATTGGCCGGCGGCGGAACCCTGGCCATGAGCCAGGCGCTGCCCGAGGACGCGCGCAACGACACAGTGATCGCCCGCTATGCGGCCAATCGGCTGCGCGTCGTGCCACAGCTGCGTTACTCGTTGGACAAGGCCGACGAGATCGATCTGGCCTTCTTTATCAACGGCATTCCAGTGGCCACGGTGGAGTTGAAGACCGACTTCACCCAGTCAGTCCAGGCCGCCATGCAGCAGTACTGTATGGACCGCCGTCCTGAGCGCAAGAGTGGTGGCCTGGAGCCGCTGCTCACCTTCAAGCGTGGCGCGGTGGTGCATTTCGCCATGAGCGATAGCGACATACGCATGACCACCAAGCTGGCCGGGGATTCGAGCTTCTTCCTGCCGTTCAACCGGGGTAACGATGGCGCCGCCGGCAACCCGCCGGGCGACAACGGTAGCTACCCGGTGAGCTACTTCTGGGAGCGCGTGCTGCAGAAGGACAACTGGCTGCATATCTTCCACCGCTTCGTGCTGCAGGAGCGTAAGGAAGCCCAGGACGTCAATGGTAAAACTTACTTCAAGGAAGGCCTGATCTTCCCGCGCTTCCATCAGTGGGAGGGCGTGACCAAGATGATCGACGCGGTGCAGGTAGAAGGTGCAGGGCATCCGTACCTGATCCAGCACAGCGCCGGCTCGGGCAAGACCAATACAATCGCCTGGACCGCGCATTCGCTGATTCGAGTGCGCCGCCCGGACGGTGAGCCGTATTTCCACAGCGTGATAGTGGTGACCGACCGTCAGGTGCTGGACCAGCAGTTGCAGGATGCCATCCAGCAGATCGAGCACCAGGCCGGCGTTGTGTGCGCTATCGACCGCCAACAGTCGAGCCTGCCCAAGAGCCAGCAGTTGGCCAAGGCCATGCTCGATGGTGTGCCGATTATCGTCTGTACCCTACAGACGTTCCCCTATGCGCAGAAGGCCATCCTCGGTGAGCAGAGCCTGCGCAATCGCCGTTTCGCCATCATCATCGACGAGGCACACAGCTCCACCGGGGGCAGCACGGCGGATGACTGTAGTGGTCAACTCATCCCGGACACGGTTTTGAGTTTTTCTTCTGCTTTCGCTGGAGCCAGTCCATCGTTGAACTGATGCGGCCGGATCCAGTTGTAGTGGCCCATTAGGTATTGGCCAATGTCT
>NZ_QJRP01000064.1 GCF_003205295.1 Pseudomonas mosselii | reverse complement strand
GAGACATTGGCCAATACCTAATGGGCCACTACAACTGGATCCGGCCGCATCAGTTCAACGATGGACTGGCTCCAGCGAAAGCAGAAGAAAAACTCAAAACCGTGTCCGGGATGAGTTGACCACTACAAAATGAAGACTGCGTATTTATTGATGACTTGATGACTCGTTACTCAGTATTTGAGCATGCTCAATCTGACGAGAAGTCCAGCAGCACTCTTGAACTCGATGTCTTTGAAGCCGACGCGATTGCTTTGCAGAAATGGATAGCGGAGTTCGTAACGAGAGCCGCTTGATGTGCTGAATAGAAGGTCAGAATCGAGTACAGCTCTCTGATTCTGACCTCAGCAGATACTCTCTCGGGCTGGTGGTGTCCGGACTGTTGACTGTCAGTGCACCGCCCTCCTCACCACTTGAGATAGTGGCAAGCAGAGAATGCCTATTTTTTTACAGGGCAGTTTCTTGCATCGTGATTTCTGCCATTACAGATGCTGCAGCGACGAGCGTCAGGACAAGTTTGCGCGTTGTGCCCAGACTTGTTGCAAACAGAGCAGCGATTAACATTGGGGCAATTTCTTAACGTGTGGTTTCCCGCACCACAAGCACTACAGGACATAAAACTTCCTCGCAAAAATCTTTGGGGGTTGAGTGAGCACTAGCTGTTCGCCAAAAGCCTTTTGATCGACTCTGGATCGTGTCCTCTATTTTTCAGTTCGCTATGCGCCGCGCCTGCTTTTAGAGGTGAAGAGTTACGCTCGTTTTTCACAATTCTCAAGAGCTCACTATCAGACAAGGTAGGCATCATCTCCTTGTATTCCCGAGAGCGATCCCCAGCGGCCTTCGCTTCCTGCACTGCGTATGCTCCGGCCTTCTTTGCAAGCGATCCAGCTTTATCCCAGAAGCCCATATCCATCTCCCTATCGACTGATCAAAACTGGGGGTAAGCACATAATGGCCTAATGGCACTATACTGTCAGCGCCATCACCACGCAATCATCCTGCCGATCAGGGTGAGCCCTCCTTGACCGGTGGCAAGGCGTTAGATTCAAAGACGGGACGTCAATCGAGAGACAGGCATCCGATTTCAAAGCATCGGTAAAGGACAGCGCAGGCAGAATTCAAGGCTATTCAATCACTAGGCATCATGGCTCAACGTAAAAAATTCAGCTCTTCTCGCATGCGTCACTGATCTGAATCGCCCCCGATTTCTCAGACGCGTCCAAGCCTCAAATTCGAGCCTTGGTAAACGTCCGCTTCTGGCCGTAGGCAGAGTCTGGCTAGGGCCTACCATGGATCGGTCGGCACCTCTGAATATGGCTAGCCATTCGTACTCATATCAGGAGGTGCTGGCTCATATTTCCCTAAGTATAAAGGGTCAAGACGAAGTAACTGGAGTCACCACCCCATCAACCATTCGCAAACGCCCGCTGTTGATCAGAACAACAATTCTTTCGTCAATAACCCCAGCAATCTTCGCCGTTGCCCGTCCAAAGCCCAGAAGCGCTAGCGCTCCTGAGGTAACGTCTTCCCGACTCATCGAGAATCCTAAGGTGACCGTTTCTACAAGTGCCTGATCAAGCTCTTCCGGGGCGACCCATTCCACCTTACGTTCCGAAGACTCAAAATGGGCCCGACTACGGATAGGGATAGCATTGCTCTCAGCTGAATACATGAAGCCACCTCGTCCGTGAAACAACCTGTGCTGCACGCCAAGACGAATAGCCTGCTCGACCGCGTTAGTAATCCTAGAGCCAGCCCGTGTCACACCGAACGCCTCCATGAGTCGGCGAGTGACTTCGGTGGTATGCACCGGAGCTTCAATCTCCACCACGGTACGAATCATCTGCATCAGGTGCTCTGGCTTTACCTGATGGAGTTCATCCAGAGAGGCTACGGGTGCCAGGCGAGCTTTCACGTACTGCCTGCTTGCACTCGGCATAGCTTCAACGGCCGGCGCATCCCGGAAAATCTCATGCTTGGTTTCTGGCGCCACCTCGGGAAGCGCATGCCGCCTCTCGGCGATCCTGACACGAGCCGCTTCGATTGCTGAAACGACGCGTGTGATTTCCTGGTGAGGATTGCGGAACCAGTCCGTGCTCCAGATCCTGTGGAAGTTCCAGCCCAGCCCCTCCAGAACGCCTTGGCGTAGGCGATCACGGTCCCGCGCCGATCGTGAGCTGTGATAAGCAGCGCCATCGCATTCGATTGCCAGGACATAACGTCCCAAATATTCAGGATCCTTGACGGCAATATCAATGAAGTAACCTGCAGTTCCTACCTGCGGCTCCACCACGTAGTTTCGGTCTCGCAGCGCCTCAATCACTTCCAGCTCGAACGGCGAGTCCGCTGCTTTACCGGTCTCGCATGCGACTTCCAATTCGCCTGTCTCAGCATACTTGAGGAAGTTTTTCAGTGCCCTGACTCCCTGGGAAGCGCTGGAGTCGAGTTCAAGCTCTTCGGCCTTGAAATTGCAAAACACGCGCATAGCCAGTTTGGCCCGGGTGATTAAAACATTGAGACGGCGGTGGCCGCCCTCTCGGTTTACCGGACCGAATTCCTTGGCGATGCGGCCGGACTCGTTACGCCCATACCCAATGCTGATGAATATCTTGTCACGCTCATCACCCTGAATGTTTTCCAGGTTCTTGACGAAGAATGGCTCACTCCCCTGAGCTGTAAAGAACGCTTCTGCTTCCGGCGCCTGACGACGCAGCAACTCGATTTCCACCTGGATAAGATCACGTTGCGCCACGCTGAAGGCAGCCACTCCTAGCGATAAGTCGGGCGTGCGAATCGCGTGTTCCATGACAGCTTGCGCGACAGCCTTGGCCTCCCCCTTGTTCGTGCGGGTACGGCCTCGGTCGTAGACCGCCTCGGGCAAGTAGTCGAAGCTGATGCCCGTGGCATCGGGATGCTGACCTGCGGATGGGAAGACCACCAGTTTGCTGTCGTAGAACTCAACGTTAGAGACCGCGATCAACGACTCGTGCCGGCTCCTGTAGTGCCAGCGCAAATAGCGCTCTTGGCTACCGGCGGCCTTGAACATGCTCAGGATACTTTCAATATCGGCGGTAGCGCCCTCTTCGTCATCCATATCAACATCACGACTGAAGAAGTCGGTAGGCGGCATCTGGCGGGTGTCACCCACGACCACGACCTGCTTGCCGCGCATGATGGCGCCAAATGCATCGACAGCCTTCACCTGTGAAGCTTCGTCGAACACCACTACGTCGAACTCGACTTTGCCTGGCGGGAGGAAGTTGGCGATCGACATGGGGCTCATCATGAACACCGGTTTTATTTGCTGGATCGCTCGCCCCGCCTTCTCGATCATTTGCCGGATCGGCATATGGCGGCGCTTTTTGTTCAGCTCGGCTCGCAACACCGCCATCTCACCAGGCTGGTTGATATTGGGCATCCCCTCCCACGCCTGCTTGGCCAGGGACGTCTGAGCGTGATTGAGGGAGGCGAGATCGAGCGACTTGAAGCGCGCAATCTGGTGCTCATGCTTGATCCGATCAAACTGCTGAAGCGCAGGGTTATGGGCGTACACCGATTGCACCAGGCCTGCGTACCAAGAAAGGTCCAGAATGGCAGTCAGGCTATCGTGCTGGTCGCTACTGATGGCGATGCCAAGCAGCTCGCCCAGGTTGGCGGTGAGCATTTGCCCCGCGAGCACGTTGAATCGCGAAATCTGGTAGAGCGCGGTGAGATTGCCCTGCCATTCATGCAGACGCGCCTCGAGAGTAGCCAGAGAGAGTTTCCTGACATCAGCCTTAGCATTCTCCTCCTGCATGCCGGTTACTTCCAACGAATCACGAATCGCTTTGTCCAGCCCGCTGACATGCAGCTCTACGTCAGCGACCGCATCGCCCAACCCTGTGGCATCGGCATGTCCGGCCAAGAAGGCGATGATGCCCTGTGGAATCTGCCCATGGCCCAGGTCGTCATGCAGCTGGATAACCCAGGCACTCAGGCGCTCAAGCACGAGCCAATCTGTCTTCTGCCGTTGCCACTGAGCGCCAAATAGCGCGCTACCCAAGGCTTCGTGCTGGTCATACACCTTCTTGTTCTGCTGGTAGGTCAAGACCGCGTCGACTAGCTCCAGCATGCCTGCATTGCTTTTCGGCAATACCTCGCGGACTAGCCCTTGCAATCGAGTACGCGAGGCGCGGAAGCGCCCCGAAAAAACTCTCCACCATTTGTCGCCGTAGGCCTGCAGGTTCTGACGAACCTCCAGCAGATCCTGTTCCCAAGCCGCATCGATCAAATGTTTGTCGAACTGATCACGACAGGTAGACATCCTCCCGCCCGCCTCAAGCAATTCGCGAATGGAGTCGCGACGCGACTGCCATTCACCAGTGGATATCTTGATGCCCTCAAGTCGCGGGGCCTCCGCCGCACGGCGTGCTGCACGGCAGACTACATCGACGTCCGCCAAGGTGGCCGGCTGGGTCAGCATCAATCGCTCGGAGAGCGCGGTAGTGGCGGATTGCAAGGCACTGAGATGGGAGATCGCAGACTGCAACGCGTCATTGGCAGTGCTTTGTTCGATGGGAGAGAAGAAGGTCCGCTGGCTGCCCCAGAACGGGCTACGATCAGGCCGCCCCATCACGTTGAGGTGGAGCACCAGCTCTTCGACCAACTCTCGCTGCTTTTGCTGTTGGGTAAAGCTCCAGCAGGCCATTGGCCCAAACGGGATCACGGGTAGCCCGGGATGAACTCGCTTCAGCTTCAGGTAACGACCAAGCACATCGAGAAAGGGCAAACCACTCGCCCCAGCCGACGCACTGACGGCTTCGCAATAATTATTGAGGGAGTCTTGCAGCTCTTTCAGGCTGGCCAAGTCTCCTTCTGCGCCTTTAGTCACTGGCCGCCCTTGGTTCAGGGTTCGCCCCAACTCTTTGAGAACGGATTGCTTGGTCGATTTGTGGGAATGCAACTCGAGTACGGCGTCGCCGAGATGGCTTTCATCCAGGCGGCGCTTCACCACCTCCAGAGCCGCCATCTTCTCGGCAACGAACAATACCGTTTTCTTCTGCCCGATCAGCTCGGCGATGATGTTGGTAATCGTCTGGGACTTGCCGGTACCCGGTGGACCCTGAATGACTAGGTTGGAACCTTCGCGCACTTCCAGGATTGCCTCGGTCTGGCTGCTATCGGCGTCCTTGACGAAACGGACCTCACCCGGCTTGATCACCGAGTCGATATTCACGTCCTCTGAATATGCCGCGCGCTGATCGCCGAAGCCTGCACCCAACAAGCGCTTCATCACTGGGTTGGCATCAGGTTGCTTGTCTTCTGGCCAACTTTTCGGATCGAGATCCTTGAACATCAGGAACTTGCCGAACGAGAAAAAGCCCAGTGCAATTTCGTTACTGGCGACCTTCCATCGTGATTGTTTGCTGACCACAGCAGCAACATCGCTGAAAAAACGATCCAGGCTGCTGTCGTCAGCATCGAAGGTGTCTTCGTCGACCGCACAAGAACTCAGGTCAAGGCCAAAGTCTGTCTTGAGCTTGGCGACCAGGGATAAGTTCGGCATCAGCTCGTCACCAGAGTACCTCAGCTTGAACGCATCCTTGGCCCCGCTGCGTTCAAGGGTGACGGGCAGCAGGATCAAAGGCGCCTTGCGCAAGTTTTCAGAGCTGTCGGCCTCGTACCAATGCAGGAAGCCAAGGGACAGGAACAGCGTGTTGACGCCCTGCTCCTCGATAAACCCTTTGGCCTCGGTATGGATTTTCAATAACTGGAGGAAAAGCCGATCATCTTCGATGGCGGTCTGCAAACGCGTATCGAGATGACGGCGAGCCTTGCCCGTTTCATCCTCGCCTGCATCGCCTATGGCGGCATTCCATTGCAGAGTATCGAGCTCATACAACAACTCTTCATCGCCGGGGGTGTCACTATCCTCCGCCCCCTCCTCTGCCGACTTGGAGGCCTTGACCAGTTCCGCCAGTTTCTTGCTAGCGATTGGCGCAAAGGTCATGGCCTTTTCCTGACGATAGAGAGTCTTGAAGACCTCTTCAGACTGCTCATCGACCACCATCAGAGTCTTGGCGGTCTTGCGGAAATTGAGCATGTTGTTGCGAAGCCCGATATCCAAAAGCTCTTTGCGACTGCTTTGTAGCTTCTGGCCGATCACTGCATTCATAGGAAAACCTGCTATCTGAATTTGCACATCAACGGCTTTGATCGTGTCTGTGGCCTAGAAAAATGCCAGTGGAGAAACTGCCCACATGGGCCCCGTCACCGGAGGCTCGGCAATCATGTCTAGCGAGCAGTCAGTCAAAAGTATGAGCCTATGGCGGAAATCTCATCACGTGCAACGACTGCTAGGCTTGGCTTGCTAGATTCACGAAGATCAGGGAGAGGACGGAAGCGGTTGAGGCAGTCGAGTGACTACTCTGGAGCGCCCGTCCCTGGAACTGGTGAAGCTAGTGTCCTTATGCCAGCAACATATCTGCAGCATGAATTCAGGTAAAGAATTAAGTGATTTACGGTCATAGCATCAAACCTTGGTGTGGGCAGACCACGTGGAACCAAAGTCGGTGAAATCATGATCGATTGGGCAAAAGAAAAGGCGACCCTTGTGGGGTCGCCTTCGGATGGTAATGAGGCTGTAGTCGCAGCGATTCTTTAGTTTCCGGATCTACGATCCTTAAGGTCAGAACCCAGTCAAATCAACGGCCATATGGTGGGGCCTATCGACTGTCCTTACGTCAGTGAGCGCCAGCTTCACTGCTGCCGGATTCGGGGGGCCAATTACTGGCAAGCCATGCCCAAACATGCGCGGTTGCAGTCCTCGGTGCTCATCCTCGAAGATTTGCCTGGATAGGTCAAACCACCGGTATTCGGTAATTTGTTTCAGCAGACGACTCGATTGCCCTGGGCCGATCATCTTTTTCGAGACACAAAAAAGGCCTGCATCGCTGCAAGCCTTCTTGATATCTGGTGCCGGAGACAGGAATCGAACCTGCGACCTTCGCGTTACGAGTGCGCTGCTCTACCGACTGAGCTACACCGGCGTGTTGCGCAACGTACCATTGCCGTGTCCGTTACGCAAACCCCTGTTTCACCTCACTTTCACGGCGCCTTGCAGCCATTCGGCGCGAGGTCTTCCTCCACCGTGGTCACGCAACTCCACCCCGCCTGGGTACGGGCCAGGGTCACGGTCTTGCCCAGCACATTGGCCGGTGCGTCGGCCAGGGTGCAGGCGATGCTGGCGGTGCCGTCGGCCGCCGTGCCACTGGCGGTGATCGCGCAATGGGCGGTGGCGGGCTGGCCGCCGAGGCTGGCGACGTCGGGCACGTCCTTGCCTTCGTTCAGGCGGATGTCCATCGGCGTTTTCAGCGCGGAGATTTCCAGCAGCGCCGCCGCGGCTTTGGCGCGGGCCTGGTGGTTGGTGTACATGGGGATGGCGATGGTCGCCAGGATGCCGATGATCGCGACGACGATCATCAGTTCGATCAGGGTGATACCTCGTTGCCCTTTCATGAACGGTCTTCCTTCGTAATACATGGAGGCGCGGTCGGCGCATGTTCATCTTTTCGGCGCCCCAGCCGGCAGGCGCGCAGTAGGCCTGAACCGACACCTTTTGTCACCCCTGCACGGCAGGGCGTCATCTTCGCTGAACTACTCTAGTGAGCGTCATGGAAACGCGCCCGCCCTCGGGCCCGGCAAGCTGTTACGGGGCTTGTCGCCGCACTGCAAAGGATCTTCGCATGCCACCGTCTACCCGCCTCTACGCCTGGGAGGGCATCGATGCCTCCGGCGCTCGTCAACACGGCCAGCAACCGGGGCGCAGCCCGGCGTTCGTGCAGGCCTGGCTGCAACGCCAGGGCATCCGGGCCACGCGGGTGAGGTTGGCGGGTGGGTTGCAGTGGCGGTGGCCGCAGCGGGCGGGCAAGCCGGATGCGCCGGGGTTCAGTCGGCAGTTGGCGACCTTGCTGACGGCGGGGGTGCCGTTGTTGCAGGCGTTCGAGGTGATGGCGCGCAGCACGGTGGACAGCGGCATGGCGGCGTTGCTGGCGCGGTTGAAGCAGGATGTGGCGGCGGGGCTTGGGCTGGCGGAGGCGTTGCAGCGGCATCCGGCGTGGTTCGATGCGCTGTACTGCAACCTGGTGCGGGTGGGCGAGCAGTCGGGCACGCTGGACCGGCAGCTGGAGCAGATGGCGGGCATGCTGGAGAAGCGCCAGGCGCTGCGGCAGAAGGTGCGCAAGGCGATGCTGTATCCGGCGCTGTTGCTGCTGACCGGGCTTGGGGTGGCGGCGTTGTTGCTGCTGGAGGTGGTGCCGCGGTTTCAGGGGCTGTTCGCCAGTTTCGACAAGGCGCTGCCGGCGTTTACGCAATGGGTGATCGATTTATCC
>NZ_QJRP01000063.1 GCF_003205295.1 Pseudomonas mosselii | reverse complement strand
CTGGGTTGAGGGGGCTGAAGAACAGCGCCAGAGGCAGGTCAGGGCCTTGCAGGGCGTTGACCTTGGCCTCGAGCAGATTGATAGAGACGGTGTACTGGCCCGTGCGCGGGTCGACACCGCCTTGCAGATAGCCCATGAAGTTGAAGGCATTGGAATGCAACGATGTATTAGCGGACATGGCTAGACGCTCCTTGAACCATAAAAGGAAATGAACACCAAGTAAAAACCATCCAAACTGAAAACACAGACGCTACAAAAACAGGACCACCGTACCTGATACTAAATCGGCACCGATTCTAATCTTCGAATTCGTCAGCTATCACCTCCCTGACCGCCAACTCATCGCGCCGTCTCGCCCCAGCACCCGAATATTCAATTTTCAAACCGGTGGTATTCCCCTGCGTATCAAGCAGTTTGAATACCAACGGCCCCTTGTACCGATTCACCATTTGGCTGTCTGCCTGGTTGAACGGCAGCGTGTCCACACGATAATTGGAAATAACCAGACCACTTTGAGGCAGCCAGCTTTTATCTACCTTGTCTCTCGCCAGCGTCTCAAAGCGAGCATGCAACCTAGGTAGATCTTCATCAAAGGACATATCGTCCTGAACTGCTCGCGTGTCATGGGGAATAAATACCAGCCCAGTATAACTGGCCAGTATTTCCAGCCTGCTTTCATTTTCCCAAGTAACCAGACTCTTACGCTCCGTTGATGCGTCAGCACCATCGACCACTGCGCATGCGAAATATTTATCAGGGCTTTCAAGCGTCCAGTAATCCGTCGTATTCAAGACAAAATCATAGTCCTCACCCGTTGGAATTTTAACAATTGGCTTGAGCTGCCTAACCTCCAGCTTGATTCTTGAACTCTCCGGTTTATGCTCCAGCGCTGTCACAGTAACGCCTTCATCCCCCCCTTGCTGAGACGAACTGTAGTACCAGCAGCCATAGCGGTCCTGGAAACCCGCATAGATTGTTTCGTTTGTCTTGGGGCGGGCACGACTTTGTAAAAAATACTTTTCCTTCTCGAGTTCAATCTGCCCGCTGTTAACAGCAGCCAGCCCCTGCGGCGTGGCCGGATCGTACTTGTTCGGCGCGTCGGCAAGCGCCCAGTGCACACCAGCTTCATCGAGTCTGTCGCGCCCAGGCTGCAGGCGAGGGACGCCCTGATGATGATTACTGGAAAACAGTTGCAAGGTCGCCAGTTCATCCCGGCCGATAGTCGCATTATTCTCCGCAGTAACGTCGACCTCGATTTCCAACTGCTGATAACCGTTGGGATACAAGCTGCCATTACCATTAAATGCCGTTGCCTTCACCGTGAAATTTTTGAGCGTATTCCACGCAGCTTGCTCGCTCGGGCGATTGTGCACGAGGCTGGCCCCTTCGGCGATGACACTCCCAAGCCCTTTAACCGTGGCATGCACGGTATCGGTACCTGCAATGGCTGACCCCGAGGTATACAACCCTTTATTGGTTATCTTGCCCATGCCCGCAGGGTCGCCGTCTGTTCGGGTAACCGACCACTCGACGGTCGCTGGATCCACCAACGGGAAGCTGAACTGAACTTCACGCAGCGGCGGTACCTCGACTCCGCTGGCTGGAATCAGGTCGAACTTCGGTGGTTCCTGCGCGGTACGCGCCACGCCCGTCTTGCGTAACCTGAGGCCACGATTCACCTGCGCCCGTCGCACGGCCGGGAAACTGTCCAGCGGCAGCGGCAGCACAATATGGCCTTCATGTACCGTACCCCTGCGCTCATAACTTGCCACTATCAGTACAAAATGCTCGGCAGTTGTAGGGTCGGGCAGGTAGACCCCCTCTTCAGTGACGCTGCCAGGGCCTGTCCAGGACCAAATGGGCGTAATCGACGTGTCACCATAGAACGCCTCCAGCTGCAACCCTTGCGCGCCACGCTGAGCTGCGGCAGGCACAACTTCCAGGCCTGGGTCATTGTGCACACTGAGCAAGACGCCCCTCTGTGTCTCGCCGGTCAAGATGTTCGACACTGCGACCTGATCGATCACATACGTCTTGTCGTCCTGGATCGGCCCCACCGTGAACACCGATTTGCTAGCATCCTCTGCGTCTGGATCGACTGTTCCACTCTGACCTTCGACCGGGTCGATGATCGACCATGTGAACTCCCCTTCCTGTGCGGTTGCGACTGACAGATCGACACGGGTCTGGCGCTCATGCCCAGGCAGAAGCTGCACGAACAACGGCGTCATCAACAGCCCTATACTGTTCACACACACCAGGACCGAACTTCGCCAGCCACTGACAGGGTCGGTCGCCACCACCTTGACCCTCAAGGTCGGCCCATCGATCTGACTGGACGAGGGGGCAACATAGACACCTGGGCTCTTGAAACCTCCCAGGTCGCCGCCGTAACCGGGCAACCGTTCGACCGTCCACTGCAGACCACTGCGTTCAGGCTGAACCGTAAAGGTATGCTCCTGCCCTGGCGCCAGTTGCGTTTCCTGCTCGACGATCTCGAAAACGCCAGCGGCATTGTCAAAGCCTCCCACCACAACCAGATTGTTGGGCGCGGCGCCTACTTCCCAGCGCATGCTGCGACTGTCGAACAGCCGCATGAATGGCAAGAGTTGCTCAGCGATACGAATCGGTACGCGAGCATTGACAGCCTGCAGGTAACGCAAACGGATGAAGGTCTCGATATCTGCGGTCATCTCCTCCTGCAACGTCTCGGGCAACCCGGCAAAACACTTCGAACGCAGACCTTCACGCTCGCTCCAGTGCGCCTGCAGCAGCTCATCACCCTCTGCGGCTCCCGTAAGCTGCAAGCGATACTCCAGCAGTGGCTCGACCTCCACCTCAAGCGGAACGCTCGCGCCACCCAATACGCTGTAACGGAAATTGATCTTGGACCTAGGCTGCCAACGCATGACCGCCTGATCGGAGGAAAACTCGACAGTGAGTGCCTTGTTCCCCGTGGCCGCTGGCAATACCAGGGGATCGAAGTCATAGCTGATATGCCGGCGGCCGTACGCCCCGCCCGAAAGTTGCAGTTCGCCTGCAGTCGCCGTGATGGAGGACAGTGGCCGGCCGGCACCGGCCTCGTAGCTGAAATCACCCTCCTGAAGCGCCGTCATGATACTTTGCCCGAACGCCACCCTATGCAGCAGATGCTGCGACAGAAGCACCGTGCAACGCTGTTTTGCGCCCTCTAGCCCGGCCAGGTAGGGAAAGGCGTTGCCCCCCACCGGTACCTCGCCCTTGCCGCCATGTTCGAACGCCACGAACAGCAACAGACTCTGCCGCTCTGGCCCCTCGTCGGAGGGCGCATCCGTGCTGCTCTGCACCCGCACCTCCAGGCGAGCGACTCGGCGCAGTGGGTTTTGCCCCGAAGGTTGCAGCAAGGTAAGGTCCAACTGTGCGGAAGCCTCGGCCAACTGGCTGAGCATAGCGCCCAGTTCCTTGCCGGCGTACGTATCCTCGAAGTCGCCCCCGCCCAAGGTCAACTCATGACCGGAGCCGTTGCGCAGGTCCGTGCTCAATTTTCCGCCTGCCAGCGCAATCGGCACCTCGAAACTTGGTTTGAGCGCATTCAGCGGCGTATGCGCGCTGAGCTGCATCACCTCGACGGAATTGCGGGTCAGCATATGGACCCCCCCTTCCATTGACACGCTCATTCTGACCTGGTTGTTGACGTAGTTGCTGGAGCCTGCGTGCAGCTGGGGGCTGGTGAGCCGGTAGCCCTCAAGATGATGCAGCAAGGAAGAGTTGGGTAACTCGACCTTGCCTTCCAGGCCGCCAGGAGCGTCACCCCCTGCGAACTTGCGCAGCAGCGCTTGCAATACGCTTTCGTTGACCAGCTCGATCGGCAGCGCGACGATCATGTCCCAGCCAAGCATGTCGGCATTTTCGGGGCTGGCCATCCATGACGCGACCACCTTGGGAATCGTAGTATTCATATGTGCTTCCTCGTTCATGGCTGAGCAGACTCTTCAGGCAAGGCATAGCGATGTAGCGGCAGTGGCAGGATGACCACGCCGCGTATTCGGATGGGCTCATTGGACGGACGCTTGGCGTCGTACTCCCTGATCTCGAGCTCGACCAGGGCGAACGGTGCATCCGAGGTGGGGTCCGGTGTATACGTCGCCCTCACCTCGCCCTCGACAGGGACGAGACACCCAGGCCCCCTCACTGTCCACTCGACTTCATCGGCGGGCCAAAGCTCGTGGTTTGGAACGCGCAGCTGCGCTGAACCTGCATCTTCGGCAACCGTCACCAGGATCGTCTTCGGATTGGTCATCAGGGTGATCAGATAAGCCGTGAAGGTAGCGCCGGACACAGGGTCGCTTACCGCTACTGGATCGACTACGTACGCCTGCTTCCTGTCCTTGACGGGTGCGGTGTACATGACCGTTTTTCCTATGGCCGAATCGAACTGGCCGGCTTGCGCGCTCCACTGCAGCGTATCGGGGTTGGCCGCCGACGCACTGGCGACCAATGCCACTTCTTCGTCTGGCTGACAGAATCGAACCAGCGGCGATACCAGCAGGTTTTCCCGGGTCACCGTGGCCAGGCTGTAGCCCACCGCGCCGGTCGCTGTCGTGGCCTTGATCCGCTCACGCCACAAGGGAGCGCTGAACTGGTCGGACGAGGGTGCGGTGTAGACCCCGGAATGCTTGTCGATACGGCCTAACGCCGGGCCGGGCACGACCGGTTCGATCTCCCACGTCACCACCGATCCACTCTGCACCTCGAACCGCTGTTCTTCGCCGCCGCCAATGATCGGCCATACCGGCGATACCTTCGGCGCATCCGCCGCCACGGCCACCTGCCCGAAACGCGCAACATCGCAAGGCCCGCGAGTGATGCTCTCGAGCATGGTTTCGCCGAAGCTGAGCTCGATCAGTTGATCGACCCATTTATTGACCGGCGCGTCGATCAGCATCTGCTCATCAAGGTTGGCCACTGCCTTACCGGCGTAGGCCCTCATATGAGCAACACATTTACTCAATACTGCCAGTGCGCTGCCTGATGGATCGCGATCTTTGTAGTACTCGTAATATCCTTTCAAATAAGCCAGGAGTTCCTGATCGAATGCCGCTGCATCGACTGCCTCGAATACGCCGGGTTCTCGCACCACCCGCGCCGGCGTTTCATCCACAACCTTGTAATGGGTGGTGTAGTGATACCTGAGCGTACGTGGCGCTTCACGCTTGGCATTCGAATCAGTGAGCCCCGCGATCAGGTCAAGGGTGATGCTGACATCGATTTTCCAGGTCAAGTCCGCGCCCGTTTCGGTCAGGGTAATGACGAAATCCTGGTCCTTGCAGTCGTCTGTGCGCTGCCAGCAGGACACATTGGCGGCGTCTTTCAGTTTTCCGGGCGGCGTATTGATACTGACCCAGATATCCCACCCCAAAACACCTTGATCAATAAAGTCTACGAGCGGTTCCATTTCAATATAGGCATCGGGTACAGCCAGCCAACCCAGTAACTCATCGTTGTAACAAATCGTCGGTGAGGATCCGAAGCGTTCCTGCAACAGTGGCACCAAGGCCAGTAACATGATCCTGCGCGTGCTGAGCAACACCGCCGCGTCGTAATCCGGATAATCGCTGGGCAACAAATACTGGAAGTCGGCCCCACTGTGTGGGGGCTCGCCTTTATGATCAGGCTTGAGGCTGATGAAAACCAGTACCGCCCCAGCCTCTTCGCCGGCAAGTTCGTCATCATACTGAGTACGCAAGGCAAACGAGTAGGGGCGCAAGTACTCAGGGGCGTCGTTATTTATTCTCCCCAACACATAGACGCGTTGCGCTGGGTCGAGCTTTCTGAAAAGCGCCTGAAACAGTTCACCGGTAATGATCCTGACTTCATCATCATCATCGATGTCGATTGAAAAATTGTCACTTTTGCTCAGGTCCAGCAGCAGACGGCCATCGTCTTCCACCCTCCCACCCGCTTGGCTCAGCAATACATCAAGGCTGAGCACTGGCCCATGCAGTGGCGTGATAGCCTCCAGGCTGTATACTTGCCAACCATTGGGGATCGCAGAAAGCGACACCAGACGCCCAGCGATGACGACCATGTTCAAGCGCGCAAGCGAGTCATCAAGCCCCCGGTCATCGAACGACATGCGTGGCCAGTCCAACAGAAATTCGTGCAAGTAATAGGTCAGCACACCATTGACCACCACCGGTTCGGAAAAAGTTGGGAGGTAGCTGTTATCGGTGAAGCTTTTTATGTAGCCTTGCTCAAGTAGGTGATTGACTTTCCCGGCATGCAAGGTGGCCACCACGTCCCAGGTGAATACGCGACTCTTGAGTTTCAACCACTCGATCAACCTATACAGATTGGCCATGCCTGCCTCCGTTACGCCGTGATATCAATATCAACGGGCATCAACATGAACCCCGCCCCTGAGCCATTATTGAAATTCACTTCACATGTGAAACGAATCGTCTTGCCTGGTCCGGCCGCGACCACGACTGAATTGCTCAAGTTGGCGTCGATACGTTTATCTTCAAGGTCCTTTTCCGTGACTTCCCTGCGCAGCAGCGGGTGAACGGCAGTACCTATGTGCGCTTGTATATCTACAACTTGACCCACCCCCATCAGCAGCCAGGAGCCGATATGGATTTCCACGTTGTTTCCGTTCAAACGCGTAATTGACAATCCCGCACTGCCCGCAGCCTTTGGGCACTGCAACCTCGGGAAATTTTCTAACTCATCTCCTTTCGGGGCTGTAAAACTAGCTGGCGACGTTCCCGAATAAATAGGTTCATCCACCCCCACCGAGTAATAGGCGTGTGTGTTCTCCCTTCCCAAGAGAACACCAAGCTGTTGCGGAGCAAAGTAAAATACGAAATTATTTTCACGTACTACGTACACCTTGGTTTGTGCAAAGCTGGTTCTGACTGCATTCGCCCCTGTACCTACTACTGTGCCCAGATGCACAACTATCGTGCCGGTCGAGGTGGCGTCACTGATAAGCACGCTGACCTCGAACCCCGTCCGTAACAACCTAAATGGGTTATTACTTACAACTGAGGGGTCTGGAAGATCTCGTGTTGTCGCCACCTTGAACAACAACGAATGCGTTCTGAAAGAGCGATTGGCACCGGCATATTGAACCCTCACCGAATGCGTACCTACAATAGCCTCCTCAAACCAACTGGCAGGGACCCTGAGCAGCAACGGGGTACCTGGCTGTGCTTGTTCAAGCACCCCCCAAGCCGCCACACCATCGCTCCCGTCAAATACGACGACGCTATCACCGGTTTGTGCATCGCCCTGCTCGAAGGCCATGAGCTCGACACCGTCTGGCAGTTCATCGGCGAACAGCGTGTGGCTGGTGACGTCCTTGAAGTTCGGTGCTCGCAGAAAATGCGATTCCTGTGCCCCGCGCTCAATAAAGATGGTCTGGTTCAACGAAGACAACACCTCGTCTTCGTCACGGACCAAGCGAACAGACAATCCGATGTAACAGCCCACCAGATCAATCGGCTGCTCAAATACATTACGCGGTATTTTGAACACCACAGGCTTGTTCACATCCCCCTCGCCCAAGACTTTCGGCCACTCTCTTGGCTCAAACGGCTCTCCCTCGTAGGGATATGCTTCGAGCACCAGAATTAACTTGTCGTCTTTTGCCATGCCGGCATAGGGCACTACGGCAACAGCAAGGCTCTCTTCGATCTCGTTAATATCCAGTGTCAACCGAGGTCTAGGTGGATTCACTTCGCGATTTTCACGAATGTCCAGATAGCACGGAACAACGACTTGCTCGTCCAAGGGGGGATACACCTGGATGAACCGCTGCAGGTCGGGGTCAGGGGCGTTAAAAGGTGCTAGACGTTCCATAAACAGCTCCCACATTCAAATCGGCACGACGCCGAAGTGTCTCGATGAGGCTGTTGTACGACGGAAGTTCCTCTGTGAAAACTGACAAAATTACCAGGTGCCCTTTCGCGGTCACGAACAGTAGTCTCGTGCCTGATCACTTGCCCGGCATCTAGTGTCCTGTCTCGGAAATAAGCTGTTCACTTTTGACGGCGTCTTGGGCGCCCGGCCGGCGTTGCCACTCCTCGCCATAGCCCTGCTATGACTCGTCGCGGCGCCTTGGCCGAACACCCAAGCCACTCGTCAAAAGAGAACGTATTTCCGAGACAGGACACTAGCCAGTGCCACGGTGTGACTCATACCGCTTTTACAAGGAGCCTCGCCCCATGTCCGCCAGCACTTCTTTGCACTCCAACGCCTTCAACTTCATGGGTTATCTGCAAGGCGGTGTCGACCCGCGCACGGGCCAATACACCGTCTCTATCAACCTGCTCGAGGCCAAGGTCAACGCCCTGCAAGGCCCTGACCTGCCTCTGGCGCTGTTCTTCAGCCCCCTCAACCCAC
>NZ_QJRP01000062.1 GCF_003205295.1 Pseudomonas mosselii | reverse complement strand
GCAAGGCGCTGCCGGACCCTGATCCTGCAGCCCTGGCACGCCAGGCCTATGTCGCTCCAATCGGCGCGGCCGAGGAGGCCATGGCCGCGATCTGGGCTGAAGTCCTGGGCATCGAACAGGTCGGTCGTCACGACAACTTCTTCGAACTCGGTGGTCACTCGCTGCTGGCGGTAAGCCTCACCGCGCGCCTGCGTCAGGCCGGCCTGCAAGCCGACGT
This sequence comes from Pseudomonas mosselii, assembly GCF_003205295.1. Taxonomy (GTDB): domain Bacteria; phylum Pseudomonadota; class Gammaproteobacteria; order Pseudomonadales; family Pseudomonadaceae; genus Aquipseudomonas; species Aquipseudomonas mosselii_B. The sequence continues at coordinate 8,246 of NZ_QJRP01000062.1, read as the reverse complement.
GCGCACTCTGTTCGGTCAGCCGACGGTAGCGGCGCTGGCGGCGACCCTGGGCCATGGCCGCCAGGTCGAGGTCCCGGCCAACCGGATTCCGGCCGGCTGCACCCAGATCACCCCGGACATGCTGCCGCTGGTGGAGCTGGAACCGGCCGCCATCGAGCGCATCGTCGCCACGGTGCCGGGCGGCGCGGCCAACGTGCAGGACATCTACCCACTGGCGCCGTTGCAGGAAGGCATCCTTTACCACCACCTCAGCTCGCCGGAGCACGATCCCTACGTGCTGCAGTCGCGCATGGCGTTCGACAGCCCGGCACGCCTGGAGGCGTTCGCCAGGGCCTTGCGCCAGGCCATCAGCCGTCACGACGTGCTGCGTACCGCGGTGCTCTGGGAGGGCCTGGCGCAACCGCTGCAGGTGGTCTGGCGCGAGGCGCCGCTGCTGGTCGCGCCGCTGGATGCGCAGGACCTGCAACGCCTCGACCTGGCCCGGGCACCGCTGATCCGCCTGCTGCATCGCAACGAGGCCGGCAGCCCGCGCATCGAGGCGCTGCTGCAGTTCCACCATATCGTCCTCGACCACACCGCCCTGGAGATCATCGGCGCGGAGCTGCTGGGCTACTTGCAGGGCAGCGCCGCGCCGCTGCAGGCCCCGGTGCCTTACCGCAACTACGTGGCCCAGGCGCGGCTGGGTGTCAGCCAGGCCGAGCACGAGGCGTTCTTCCGCGCGCAACTGGGCGATATCGACGAGCCGACGCTGCCCTACGGCCTGAGCGATGTGCAGGGCGACGGCCAGGCCATCGAGCAAGCCCAGCTGTGGCTGGACGAGACCCTGGCCGCGCGGCTGCGGCAACAGGCCCGGCAGTTGGGTACCAGCCCCGCCAGCCTGTTCCACCTGGCTTTCGCCCGTCTGTTGGCGGCCGTCAGCGGCACTGATCGAGTCGTGTTCGGCACTGTACTGCTGGGCCGCCTGGAGGCCGGCGAGGGCGCCGAGCGTGCCCTGGGCATGTTCATCAACACCTTGCCGCTGCGCCTGGACCTTGCAGACATCAACCTGCAGGACGCCGTACGTCTGACCCAGCAGCGCCTGAGCGCCTTGCTGGTGCACGAGCATGCGTCGCTGGCCCTGGCCCAGCGTTGCAGTGGCGTGCCGGCCCCGGCGCCGCTGTTCAGCGCCATGCTCAACTACCGCCATGGCCAGGCGGCGAGCGAAGACCGGCGCCTGGAGTGGCAGGGCATCGAGTTCCTCGATGGCCAGGAGCGCAGCAACTACCCGCTGAGCTTGAGCGTGGACGACATGGGGGAAGGCTTCCGTCTGGTGGCGATGACCCCGGCGAGCGTCGGGGCCCAGCGGATCTGCGGGCAATTGCGGCACGTGCTGCAGGGCATGGTCGAAGGTCTGGAGGCTCAGCCACGGCAAGCGCTGCTGGCGGTGCCGGTATTGCCGGACGATGAGCGTGAGCATCTGTTGCAGACCTGCAGCGCGACGGTCCAGGCCGGCGATCTCGAACAGCCCGTCCAGGCGTTGTTCGAGCAGCAGGTGGCGCGCGATCCCGAGGCGGTCGCGGTGCAGTCGGAGGAAGGACAACTGAGCTATCGCCAGCTCAACGCCGAGGCCAACCGCCTGGCCCACCACCTGATCGCGCTGGGCGTGCAGCCTGACGACCGGGTGGCGATCTGTGTCGAGCGCGGCCTGTCGCTGGTGGTCGGCCTGCTGGCCATCCTCAAGGCCGGTGGCGCCTATGTGCCGCTGGATCCGGACTACCCGGCCGAGCGTATCGGCCACATGCTCGCCGACAGCCAGCCGCGAGCGCTGCTGCTGCAACAAGGCACGCGGGCGCTGGTCGGCGAGGCGGCGTTGCCGCAGGTCGATCTCGATCAACCGAGCTGGGCCGGGCAGCCGGACAGCGACCCACGGGTACCTGGGCTGAACGGCGCGCACCTGGCCTATGTGATCTACACCTCCGGTTCCACCGGCCTGCCCAAGGGGGTGATGGTCGAGCACCGCAACCTGGCCAACCTGGTGCACTGGAGTGCCCGCCGGTTCCCGGCCGGCGGCGCGGTGCTGCACAAGACCCCAGTGAGCTTCGACGCCTCGGTGTGGGAGCTGTTCTGGCCGCTGTGCAGCGGGCTGCGCCTGGTGCTGGCCAAGCCGGACGGCCAGCGTGACCCGCAGTACCTGGCGGCGCTGATTCGCCAGCAGCAGGTCAACGTGGTGCAGTTTGTGCCTGCCTTGTTGCAGCAGTTCCTCGACCAGGACGACAGTGCCGCTTGCGTCAGCCTCGGCGATATCGTCTGCGGCGGTGGCGAGCTGACCGAGGCCCTGGCCCGGCAGGTTCGCCAGCGTTTGCCGCAGGTGCGCCTGCACAACGTCTACGGCCCCACCGAAACCACGGTCGACTGCAGCGTCTGGACCCTGGAACCCGGGCAACCGATTCCATCAGGCGCGTTGCCGATTGGCCACCCCATCGACAACACGCGCCTGTACGTCCTCGATGCCCACGACCAACCGGTACCCTGGGGCGTCGCCGGCCAGCTGCATATCGGCGGCGCCGGGGTGGCGCGTGGCTATCTGGGGTTGCCGGAGCAACAGGCCGAACGCTTCATCGCCAGCCCGTTCGCCGAGGGTGAGTGGCTGTACCGCAGCGGCGATCGGGTACGCCAGGCCGCCGACGGCAGCCTGACGTTCCTTGGTCGTACCGACCACCAGATCAAGCTGCGCGGCCTGCGCATCGAGCCGGGCGAGATCGAGGCCTGCCTGAACCGCGTGGCCGGCGTGCGCGAGGCACTGGTGCTGGTCCACCGGCATCCACACGGCGGTGATCGCCTGGTCGCCTACCACCGTGGCGAGCCGCAGCCGGCTGACGCGCTGCGCCAGGCATTGCTGGCGCGGTTGCCGGAGTACATGGTGCCGGCGCTGTTCATCCACCTCGACAGCTGGCCGCTGACCCCCAATGGCAAGCTCGACCGCCAGGCGCTACCGCTGCCGGATGTGCAGGCGCGCCAGTACGAGGCGCCACAGGGCGAAACCGAGGTGCTGCTGGCCGAGCTCTGGTCGCAGCTGCTGGGCGTGGAGCGGGTAGGGCGGCACGACAACTTCTTCGAACTGGGCGGCCATTCGCTGCTGGCCGTGACCCTGACCGCGCGCCTGCGCCAAGCCGGCCTGCAGGTGGATGTACGCACCCTGTTCGGCCAGCCGAGCCTGGCAGCGTTGGCGGCCACGCTGGGCCAGGGCGGCGCGGTGACGGTGCCGGCCAACCGGATCCCGGCGGGCTGCACCCATATCACTCCGGACATGCTGCCCCTAGTGGCCCTGGAGCCGGCCGCTATCGAGCGCATCGTCGCCGCGGTGCCGGGCGGCGCGGCCAATGTCCAGGATATCTACCCCCTGGCGCCGCTGCAGGAGGGTATCCTGTACCTGCACTTGAGCGCCGTGGGCGCCGATCCCTATGCCCTGCGCGCACGGCTGCGCTTCGACAGCCCGGCGCGCCTGCAGGCGTTCGCCCGGGCCCTGGAGCAGGTCATCGCCCGGCATGACATCCTGCGCACCGCAGTGCTCTGGGACGGCCTGCCGCAACCAGTGCAGGTAGTCTGGCGCCAGGCGCCGCTGCAACTGGCGCCGCTCGACGACGCCCACCTGGCGCGCCTGGACCTTGGGCAGGCGCCGCTGATCCGCCTGCTGCACCGCACCGAGCCGGGCGGCCAGCGGGTCGAGGCGGTGCTGCAGTTCCACCATATCGTGCTCGACCATATCGCCATGCAGGCGGTGCAGGCCGAACTGCGCGGCTACCTGCTGGGGCTGACCGAACCATTGCCGGCCTCGGTGCCGTATCGCAACTATGTGGCACAGGCGCGGCTTGGCGTCAGCGAGGCCGAGCACGAGTCGTTCTTCCGCGACCGCCTGGGCGATATCGACGAGCCGAGCCTGCCGTTCGGCCTGCGCGAGGTGCAAGGCGATGGCCGCGCCCTCGATGAGGCCGAGGTGGCGTTCGAGGGCACCCGCTATGGTCGTCTGCGCGACCAGGCTCGACAGCTGGGAGTGAGTACAGCAAGCCTGGTGCACCTGGCCTGGGCGCGCCTGCTGGCGGTGGCCTGCGGCAAGGACCGCGTGGTGTTCGGCACCGTGCTGCTGGGCCGCCTGCAGGGCGGCGAAGGCAGCGAGCGGGCACTGGGCATGTTCATCAACACCCTGCCGTTGCGGGTCAACCTGGACGGATTGGGCGTGCGCGACGGCGTGCTGGCCACCCACCGCGAGCTGTCGGCGCTGCTGGTCCACGAGCACGCCTCGCTGGCCCTGGCCCAGCGCTGCAGCCAGGTGGCCGCGCCGCTGCCGCTGTTCAGCGCCATGCTCAACTACCGGCAAAGCACCCGGTCCGCGCCGCAGCCACAGGCCTGGGAGGGGATCGAGACCCTGGGCAGCGAAGGGCGCACCAACTACCCGCTGAGCCTCAACGTCGATGACTTCGGCGATGGCCTGCGCCTGGGCGTGCAGGTGTCGGCCCAGGTGGGCGCGCAGCGGATCTGCGCGCAGATGCTGCAGGTGCTCGACGGTCTGTTGCTGGCGCTCGAACAACATCCGCAGCAGGCGCTGGTCCGGCTGCCGGTGCTGAGCGCCGAGGAACGGCGCCAGGTGCTGGTCGACTTCAACGACACGGCGGCGGCGTACGACCTTGAGCAGACCCTGCATGGCATGATCGAGGCCCAGGTTCGACGCACCCCGACCGCTGTGGCGGTGAGGGCGGAGGAAGGCGAGCTGACCTATCGCCAGCTCGACGAGCAGGCCAACCGCCTGGCCCATCACCTGATTGCGCTGGGCGTAAAACCCGACGCGCGCGTGGCGATCTGCCTCGAGCGCGGCCTGTCGATGGTGGTCGGCCTGCTGGCCATCCTCAAGGCTGGTGGCGCCTACGTGCCGGTCGACCCGGACTACCCGGCCGAGCGCATCCGTCACATGCTCGATGACAGCGCGCCGCTGGCGGTGCTGGTGCACGGTGCCACCCGCGACGTGCCGCAGGCGAGCCGGGCGCCGCTGGTCGACCTGGACCGGCCGACCTGGCAGGCGCAGCCGACGTATGCCCCACAGGTGCCCGGGCTGACCCCGCGACACCTGGCCTATGTGATCTACACCTCCGGCTCCACCGGCCTGCCCAAGGGCGTGATGAACGAGCACGCCGGGGTGGTCAACCGCCTGTTGTGGATGCAGGACGCCTATGGGCTGGGCGCCGGTGACGTGGTGCTGCAGAAGACCCCGTTCAGCTTCGACGTGTCGGTGTGGGAGTTCCTCTGGCCGCTGCAAACCGGCGCGCGCCTGGTGATGGCGCGCCCAGGCGGACATCGTGACCCCGAGTACCTGCGCGAGGTTATCCGTGAAGAGCAGGTCAGCACCTTGCACTTCGTACCGTCGATGCTCGATGTGTTCCTCGCCCATGGCGAAGTCCTGCCACATCAGCTCAAGCGTGTGCTGTGCAGCGGCGAGGCCTTGCCCGGCAGCCTGGCAAGGCGTTTCCACGCACAGCTGCCGAAGGTCGAGCTGCACAACCTGTACGGCCCGACCGAGGCGGCGGTGGATGTCAGCGCCTGGCACTGCGTGACGGCACCGGACAACACGCCGATCGGCAAGCCGATCGCCAATACCGCGCTGTATGTCCTGGACGCCCACGGCCAGCCGGTGCCGGTGGGCGTGGCCGGCGAGCTGTACATCGGCGGCGTGCAGGTGGCCCGAGGCTATCTCAACCGCGAGCAGTTGACCGCCGAACGCTTCCTCGATGACCCGTTCTCGCTTAGTGCCAGCGGGCGCATGTACCGCACCGGCGACCTGGCCCGCTATCTGGCCGACGGCAACCTGGAATACCTCGGGCGCAACGACGACCAGGTGAAGATCCGCGGCCTGCGGATCGAGCTGGGCGAGATTCAGGCCTGCCTGACCCGTATCGAAGGGGTCAAGGAGGCGGTGGTGCTGGCCCGCGAGCAGCGCCTGGTGGCGTACTACACCGGCGCCCGGCAGGCGCCGGACACGTTGCGCGCGGCGCTGCTGGGCCAGTTGCCGGAGTTCATGGTGCCGGCTTCGTTCACCTACCTCGACGCGCTGCCGCTAAGCCCCAATGGCAAGCTCGACCGCAAGGCGCTGCCGCAGCCGGAAACCACGCAGCAGGCCTATGAGGCGCCGCAAGGCGAAGTCGAGACCCTGCTGGCGCAGCTGTGGAGCGAACTGCTGGGCGTGGCCCGGATCGGTCGTCATGACAACTTCTTCGAGCTCGGCGGCCACTCGCTGCTGGCCGTGACCCTGACCGCGCGCATGCGCCAGGCCGGCCTGGCGGCGGATGTGCGGGTACTGTTCGGTCAGCCGAGCCTGGCCGCGCTGGCGGCGGCGGTGGGTGGCGAGGTGACGCTGGAGGTGCCGGCCAACCGTATCCCGGCGGGCTGCACACGCATCAGCCCCGACATGCTGCCGTTGGCGACGTTGGAGCAGGCCGCGCTCGACAGCCTGGTGCAGAGAATTCCCGGCGGCGCGGCCAATATCCAGGACCTGTACGCCCTGGCGCCGTTGCAACAGGGCATTCTCTACCACCACCTGGCCAGCGCCGAGATCGACCCCTACGTACTGCAACTGAACTTCGCCTTCGCCGGCCAAGCCGAGCTGGAGGCCTTCGTCGCGGCGCTGAACCAGGTCATCGCCCGCCACGACATCCTGCGCACCAGCGTGCACTGGCAGGGGCTCGACGAAGCGGTGCAGGTGGTCTGGCGCGAGGCGCGCCTGGACCTTGAGCCGGCACTGGACAACCTGCGCCTGGACCTGGGCCGCGCACCGTTGATGCACCTGAGCAGCCAAGTGCAACAGGGCCGCTTGCAGGCGACCTTGCTGCTGCACCATATCCTCCTCGACCACGCCGCCATGGAACTGCTGGTGGCCGAGGTCGGCGACGCGCTGCTGGGGCGCATGCCCGAGGGTGACAGCGTGCCATACCGCAACTATGTGGCCCAGGCGCGCCTGCGTGACGACAGCCAGGCGCAGGAGGCGCTGTTCCGCGAACTGCTGGGCGAAACCGACGAGCCGACCGAAGTGTTCGGCCTGCGCGGGGCGCTGGGCGACGGCAGCCACGTGCTCGACCACCGCGAGCGCCTGGACGAGCCGCTGGCCCTGCGCCTGCGTCACCAGGCACGGTTGCTGGGCATCAGCGTCGCCAGCCTGGTGCACCAGGCCTGGGGGCAGGTGCTGGCGCAGCTGTCCGGCCGCGAGGAAGTCGTGTTCGGCACCGTGCTGCTCGGTCGCCTGCAGGGCGGCGAGGGCGCCGAGCGGGCGCTGGGCATGTTCATCAACACCTTGCCGCTGCGGGTCAGCGTAGGGGGGATGGATGTAGTCGACGGCGTGCGCCTGACCCACCAACGCCTGGCGCGTCTGCTGGCACACGAGCAGGCCTCCCTGGCCTTGGCCCAGCGCTGCAGCGGCGTGCCGGCCTCCCAGGCGTTGTTCACCAGCCTGCTCAACTACCGCCACAGCGCGGCCACCGGGGCGCAGCGCGCACAGGCCTGGCAAGGCATCGAACTGCTGGCTGCCCATGAGCGCAGCAACTACCCGCTGGTGGTCAGCGTCGACGACCTGGGTGACGGTTTCATGCTGACCGTGCAGGCCGTGCCGCAAGTGGATGGGGCACTGGTCTGCCAGCTTCTGCAGACGGCCCTGGCGCGGTTGGCCGATACCCTGGCGAACACGCCGGCGGCGCCGTTGAACCGTATCAACGCCTTGCCGGACGCCGAGCGCGAGCGTGTCGCGCGGCAGTTCAACGCCACCCGTCGCGACTATCCCCGCGACCTGCCCGTGCATGCCCTGTTCGAGGCGCAGGCCAAGGTAAGCCCGGATGCGCTGGCGGTGGCCCATGGCACGCGGCGCTGGAGCTATCAGGCGCTCGACCGGCAGGCCAGCCGGCTGGCCGGGTACCTGTTGGAACAGGGCGTACAGGCGGGTGACCGGGTAGCCTTGTTGCTGCCACGTTCGTTCGATCTGCTGGCGGCCCAGCTGGCCGTAAGCAAATGCGCGGCGGTGTTCGTGCCGCTGGACGGCAATGCCCCGGCCGAGCGCCAGGCGTTCATGGTGGCCGACAGTCATGCGCGGCTGGTGCTGACCCACAGCGACCAGCCGCAGGTGGACGGCGCACGCCGAGTCGAACTCGACCGCCTCGACCTGAGCGGTTACGCCGATGCGCCGCTGGGCCTGGCGGTGGACGCCGGCAGCGCGGCGTACATCATGTACACCTCCG
>NZ_QJRP01000061.1 GCF_003205295.1 Pseudomonas mosselii | reverse complement strand
GGGATGGGGCGCAGGTCCTCAATCCCGATCACGATCAAAAAAGTGCGAGCGATCAAACAGCAGGGTCGTGCCGAGCACGACGAAGAATAGTGCCCATTGCCCACCATCGAGATTCATGAACTCGCGTTGTCCCAGCTGTGAACAAGTGCTGATGCCCGCCACCATGAAGACGATGTACAGGATTCTGCGAAGCAGTACTGACCTGCAAAGCCAGTCGAACAGAAGGATTGCGACCAGGATATAGGTCAGCAAATAAATCAGGTTCATGGTCGCCTCCCGGTCAGAGAATCAGCATTACGGAAGAGCTCTGTGGGCCAATACCACCCGTTACCCTAGCCATCAGTGAGACAAGTACATCGTTTGCGTGAAAGGTTGGCAGCGCTGCCTTGGCTTTCCCTGTTGTGATCATCCCCACTCCACCTCCTGCAAGCGCGCCGGCAACGAGGCCGATCGGGCCTGAAAGGGCTCCTGCCGCAGCTTTGCCGACGAGGCTTCCGATGATATTGGAGACGTTGTCTCGCTGGTTGTTGAGAACATCTCCTTGCTGACGTGTTAGGGGGCGCGACACGGCGAGCTTGAGATGGCAGGGCAGTGTGCCAGCTTGCATCCGCTCATACAGCTCTACGGCCTTCTCTATCACCTGATAGTGCTTGTTGTGCACTGAAGGCAGGCTTAGGGTCCGCAAGCGACAATAGTCGTTCGGTTGAACGATGAACTCACTGACATCGAAGACAATCCCATGATGGGCGATGATCTGGTACGTCCTGTCCGGCTGCATCAATCTTTCCCTGTATCTACGCGACGTGTTTGGGGACAATGGCAGGCCGCTACCGAGTGTGCCCATTCGTCCGTTTCCGTAATTGATGTGGGAAATGTCTTTGCGTCGTAACGCTCACTCTTGCACCCCTGCATCGACTCCTTGCACATCGGTGATGTTCCTGACGCCCCACTGCGGGTATCCTCGCTGGAGCCTTCCCTGAACTGTCCTGATTTCCAAGGAGCTGCACGCTGTGTTCAAACATGTCGATGCCTATGCCGGCGACCCGATCCTCTCGTTGATGGAAACCTTCAAGGCCGACCCGCGCGCCGACAAGGTCAACCTGAGTATCGGCCTGTACTACGACGAAGCCGGCGTGGTGCCGCAGCTGGCGGCGGTGGGCGAGGTGGAGAAGCGCCTGGCCGGCCAGCCCCATGAAGCCTCGCTGTACCTGCCGATGGAAGGCCTGGCCGCTTACCGCCAGGCGATCCAGGCGCTGCTGTTCGGCGCAGATCACCCGGCTGTGGCCGATGGCCGCGTGGCCACCGTGCAGACCGTCGGCGGCTCCGGCGCGCTGAAAGTCGGCGCCGACTTCCTCAAGCGCTACTTCCCGGGCTCCGAGGTGTGGGTGAGCAACCCGACCTGGGACAACCACCGGGCGATCTTCGAAGGCGCGGGCTTCAAGGTGCACAGCTACCCGTACTTCGACACCGCCAGCCGTGGCGTCGATTTCGCCGGCATGCTGGCGACCCTGCAGACCCTGCCGGCCAACAGCATCGTCCTGCTGCACCCGTGCTGCCACAACCCCACCGGTGTCGACCTGGACCAGAACCAGTGGCAGCAGGTGGTCGAGGTGGTCAAGGCGCGCCAGCTGATTCCGTTCCTCGACATCGCCTACCAGGGCTTCGGTGAAGGCCTGGTGGAAGACGCCTACGCCATCCGCGAGATGGCCCGTGCCGGCGTGCCGTGCCTGGTCAGCAACTCGTTCTCGAAGATCTTCTCGCTGTACGGCGAGCGGGTAGGGGGCCTGTCGGTGGTCTGCGACGATGCCGCCACCGCCTCCAGCGTGCTCGGCCAGCTCAAGGCCACCGTGCGCCGCAACTACTCCAGCCCGCCCGCGTTTGGCGCCCAATTGGTGGCTGGCGTACTCGGCGACGCCGCGCTCAACGCCCAGTGGGCGGCGGAAGTGGAGGTGATGCGCAAGCGTATCCTCGACATGCGCCAGGGCCTGGTCGACCTGCTTGGCGAGCTGCTGCCGGGCCAGGACTTCCAGTTCTTCCTGCGCCAGCGCGGCATGTTCAGCTACACCGGCTTCAGCGTGGAGCAGGTGCGTCGCCTGCGTGACGAGTTCGGCGTGTACCTGATCGACAGTGGCCGTGTGTGCATGTCCGGGCTGCGTCCGGCCAACCTGCGCCAGGTGGCCGAGGCGTTTGCCGCCGTTCAACGGTAACCGGCCTGGGGCCGCTCTGCGGCCCTTTCGCGGCACCCAGCCCTGCAGATAACTGGCCCCCTGTGGGAGCGGCCTTGCGTCGCGAAAGGGCTGCGCAGCAGCCCCAGCAATATTGACGGTGGCTCGGAGTCTGGGGCCGCTGCGCGCCCCTTTCGCGACGCAAGGCCGCTCCCACAGGGTCTAGCTGAAGCACAACCCGCTTGTAAAGACAAGTGCAACCGTCCCTCGGGCGGGGCTTCCCCAAGTGCAACCTTTGCATGCACAATCGCGCCCCTCTTCCCCGGTTGAGTTGGGCGAATCGTCTATTTCGCCATTCTCAGCCTGTTGCAGTCTTGCGAGTGGAGCGTCACCCGGAATGAATGAGCAGGCCCCAAGCGTTGAACAACGCTTTGTAGAATCGACCCCCGCCACCCTTGGCAGCTGGGCGCGTCACGACACCACCTGGATGCTGGGCCTGTTCGGCACGGCCATCGGCGCCGGAACCCTGTTCCTGCCCATCAACGCCGGCCTTGGTGGTTTCTGGCCGCTGCTGGTCCTGGCCTTGCTGGCCTTCCCCATGACCTACTTCGCCCATCGCGGGCTGACCCGCTTCGTGCTCTCCGGCAGCAAGGGCGGCGACATCACCGAGGTGGTCGAGGAGCATTTCGGCATCACCGCCGGGGCGCTGATCACCGTCCTGTACTTCTTCGCCATCTTCCCGATCCTGCTGATCTACAGCGTGGCGCTGACCAACACCGTCAGCAGCTTCATGGAGCACCAACTGCACATCGCGCCGCCACCGCGGGCGATCCTGTCGTTCGTGCTGATCCTCGGCCTCTTGGCCATCGTGCGCTGCGGCGAGCAGGCCACGGTCAAGGTCATGAGCCTGCTGGTCTACCCGTTCATCGTCGCCCTGGCGCTGCTGGCCCTGTACCTGGTGCCGCACTGGACAGGCGGCATCCTCGACACCGCCACCCAGGTGCCATCCGGCTCGGCCTTCCTGCACACCGTGTGGCTGGCGATTCCGGTGATGGTGTTCTCGTTCAACCACTCGCCGATCATCTCGGCCTTCGCCGTCGACCAGAAGCGTCGCTACGGCGAGCACGCCGATGAGCGCAGCGGCCAGATCCTGCGTCGCGCGCACCTGCTGATGGTGCTGATGGTGCTGTTCTTCGTGTTCAGCTGCGTACTGACCCTGAGCAGCGCCCAGTTGGCCGAGGCCAAGGCGCAGAACCTGTCGATCCTGTCGTACCTGGCCAACCACTTCGAGCAGCCGGCCATCGCCTTCGCCGCGCCCCTGATCGCCTTCATCGCCATTGCCAAGTCGTTCCTGGGTCACTACATCGGTGCCAGCGAAGGCCTGAAGGGCATGATCGTCAAGACCGGCATGCGCCCGGGCGCCAAGGCGCTGGACCGCATCGTCGCCGCGCTGATGCTGGTGGTGTGCTGGATCGTCGCCACCCTCAACCCGAGCATCCTCGGCATGATCGAATCCCTCGGCGGCCCGATCATCGCCGTGCTGCTGTTCCTGATGCCGATGTACGCCATCCGTCGCGTGCCATCGATGCGCAAGTACAGCGGCGCGCTGTCCAACCTGTTCGTGGTGGTCGTCGGCCTGGTGGCCCTGACCTCGGTGGTGTACGGCCTGCTGGCGTGATTCACCGCTGAAGCGAAAGTGCCCGGGGCGGTTGTTGGCACCCGGGCATTTTTTTTGCTGTGTCAATTGTCCTACAAACTAACATTTTCATTTTTCCTTATAGGCACTTACACGGCTTCATGCTTAACTCGGGATCTTTTTCAAACCCGTATAAGGATTTTCGCCATGGCTCAAGTGACTCTCAAAGGCAACCCGGTTCAGGTCAGCGGTGAACTGCCGAAGCAAGGCGCCGCGGCACCTGCCTTCTCCCTGGTCGCTGGCGACCTGTCGAACAAGTCGCTGGCCGACTTCGCCGGCAAGCGCAAGGTGCTGAACATCTTCCCGAGCGTCGACACCCCGACCTGCGCCACCTCGGTGCGCAAGTTCAACGCCCAGGCCAATGACGTGGCCAACACCGTAGTGCTGTGCATCTCCGCCGACCTGCCGTTCGCCCAGGCGCGCTTCTGCGGCGCCGAAGGCCTGGAGAACGTGAAGAACCTGTCGACCCTGCGTGGCCGCGAGTTCCTGGAAAACTACGGTGTGGCCATCGCCGACGGCCCGCTGGCCGGTCTGGCCGCCCGCGCCGTGGTGGTGCTGGATGAAAACGACAAGGTGCTGCACAGCGAGCTGGTGGGCGAAATCGCCGACGAGCCGAACTACGAGGCGGCGCTGGCTGTCCTGAAGTAAGTGACGCTGGGGCCGCCTTGCGGCCCTTTCGCGGCACAAGGCCGCTCCTACAGAAAACGCTGATTCCTGTAGGAGCGGCCTTGTGCCGCGAAAGGGGCGAAGCCCCCCAGGGGTTACACCCTGTAACGGCCTGGACCCTGTTCCAGGCCGTTTTCATTTAAAGTTCACCCCTTTGCCAACGTCAGCCGAAGGTAAAGCACTGGTAAAGCCCCTTTGCTAAAGCGATACCAGTGCTTATCGTTCACGCTCTCCACGCCGTCTTTCTCTGAACAAGGTTCGTTCGACCCATGCAAGCCTCCAATTCCCGTTCCCCTCGTCGCTGGCTGTTCGGCCTGCTGATCCTGCTGCTGGTGGCCCTGCTGGCCTGGTGGCTGTGGCCCGCTGCGACCGTCCACAAGGAGGACGCCGGGCACCGACCGGGCAAGGGCGGGCGACCGGGCTTCGGTGCCTCCACCGAGGCGGTGCCGGTGCGGGTCGAGCCGGTGCGGGTCGGGGACTTCCCACTCTATTACAAGGCCCTCGGCACCGTCACCGCGACCAACACGGTCAACGTGCGCAGCCGGGTCGCCGGCGAACTGGTCAAGGTCCACTTCAAGGAAGGCCAGCAGGTCAAGGCAGGCGACTTGCTTGCCGAGATCGACCCGCGTGCCTACCGCATCGCCCTGCAGCAGGCCGAAGGCACCCTGGCGCAGAACCAGGCGCAGCTGAAGAACGCCCAGGTCGACCTGGCCCGCTATAAAGGCCTGTACGCCGAGGACAGCATCGCCAAGCAGACCCTGGACACTGCCGAGGCGCAGGTGGGGCAGTTCCAGGGGCTGGTCAAGACCAACCAGGCCCAGGTCAACGACGCCCGCCTGAACCTCGAATTCACCCAGATCCGCGCACCGATCAACGGCCGCGTCGGCTTGCGTCAGCTGGACCTGGGCAACCTGGTGGCGGCCAACGACACCACGGCACTGGTGGTCATCACCCAGACCCAGCCGATCAGCGTCGCGTTTACCTTGCCGGAAACCCAGCTCGACACCGTCCTGGCCCGCTACCGCAGCGGCGCCAGCCTGCCGGTCGAGGCCTGGGATCGGGGCGACCAGAAGCTGCAGTCCACCGGCGTGCTGGGCAGCCTCGACAACCAGATCGACGTCGCCACCGGCACCCTGAAGTTCAAGGGCACCTTCCAGAACAGCGACCACGCGCTGTTCCCCAACCAGTTCGTCAATGTGCGCCTGCTGGCCGATACCCTGAAACAGGTGGTGCTCGCGCCGGCCGCGGCGATCCAGTTTGGCAACGACGGCACCTTCGCCTATGTGGTCAACGCCGAGAACACCATCAACGTGCGCAAGCTCAAGGTCGGCGCCAGCGATGGCGAGAACACGGTGATCGTCGAGGGCCTGGCCGCCGGCGAGCGCCTGGTGCTGGAGGGCACCGATCGCCTGCGCGAAGGCACCAAGGTCGATGTGGTCGAGGACAGCTCCCAGGTTCCGACCACCCCCGGCCAGCACCTGCAGGGGCAGGGCGCCAAGGGCTCGGCCCAGACCGCTGAACCAGGCACCAAGGCGGGCGCATGAACCTCTCGCGCCTGTTCATCCTGCGGCCGGTCGCCACCACGCTGAGCATGCTGGCCATCGTCCTGGCCGGCCTGATCGCCTACAAGCTGCTACCGGTGGCGGCCTTGCCCCAGGTCGACTACCCGACCATCCGCGTCATGACCCTGTACCCCGGCGCCAGCCCGCAGGTGATGACCAGCGCCGTCACCGCGCCGCTGGAACGCCAGTTCGGGCAGATGCCGGGCCTGGAGCAGATGGCCTCGACCAGCTCCGGCGGCGCGTCGGTGCTGACCCTGCGCTTCAACCTCGACATGAACATGGATGTCGCCGAGCAGCAGGTGCAGGCCGCGATCAACGCCGCCAGCAACCTGCTGCCCAGCGACCTGCCGGCGCCACCGGTGTACAACAAGGTCAACCCGGCCGACACCCCGGTGCTGACCCTGGCCATTTCCTCAAAGACCATGCCGCTGCCCAAGCTCAACGACCTGGTCGACACCCGCGTGGCGCAGAAGATCGCCCAGATCAGCGGTGTCGGCATGGTCAGCATCGCCGGCGGCCAGCGCCAGGCCGTGCGGATCAAGGTAAACGTCGATGCCCTGGCGGCCAACGGCCTCAACCTGGACGACGTGCGCACCCTGATCGGCGCCTCGAACGTCAACCAGCCCAAGGGCAACTTCGATGGCCCGACCCGGGTGTCGATGCTCGATGCCAATGACCAGCTGCGCTCGCCCGCCGAGTACGCCAACCTCATCCTCAAGTACAGCAACGGCGCGCCGCTGCGCCTGAAGGACGTCGCCGAGATCGTCGACGGCGCCGAGAACGAACGGCTGGCCGCCTGGGCCAACCAGAACGAGGCGGTGCTGCTGAACATCCAGCGCCAGCCGGGCGCCAACGTCATCGAGGTGGTCGACCGGATCAAGGAACTGCTGCCATCGATCACCGACAACCTGCCGGCGGGCCTTGATGTCAGCGTGCTCACCGACCGCACCCAGACCATCCGCGCCGCCGTGCGCGACGTGCAGCACGAGCTGCTGTTCGCCATCGCCCTGGTGGTGATGGTCACCTTCCTGTTCCTGCGCCGTGTCTCGGCCACGATCATTCCCTCCATCGCCGTGCCGCTGTCGCTGATCGGTACCTTCGGGGTGATGTACCTGGCCGGCTTCTCGGTCAACAACCTGACCTTGATGGCCCTGACCATCGCCACCGGTTTCGTGGTGGACGATGCCATCGTCATGCTGGAGAACATCTCCCGGCACATCGAGGAGGGCGAAACACCCATGCAGGCCGCGCTCAAGGGCGCGAAGCAGATCGGCTTCACCCTGATCTCGCTGACCTTCTCGTTGATCGCCGTGCTGATTCCGCTGCTGTTCATGGCCGATGTGGTCGGGCGCTTGTTCCGTGAGTTCGCCATCACCCTGGCGGTGGCCATCCTGATTTCCCTGGTGGTGTCGCTGACCCTGACGCCGATGATGTGCGCGCGCCTGCTCAAGCGTGAACCCAAGGAAGAGGAACAAAGCCGCTTCTACCGCGCCAGCGGTGCCTGGATCGACTGGCTGATCAAGCACTACGGTACCGCCCTGACCTGGGTGCTGCAGCGCCAGCCGCTGACCCTGCTGGTGGCCGTGGCCACCCTGGCGCTGACCGTGGTGCTGTACCTGATGGTGCCCAAGGGGTTCTTCCCGGCCCAGGACACCGGGGTCATCCAGGGGATCTCCGAGGCGCCGCAATCGACCTCGTTCGCCGCCATGAGCGAGCGCCAGCAGTCCCTGGCCAAGGTGATCCTTCAGGATCCGGCGGTGCAGAGCCTGTCTTCCTACATCGGCGTGGACGGTGACAACGCCACCCTCAACAGCGGTCGCCTGTTGATCAACCTCAAGCCTCACGGCGAGCGCGACGTCACCGCCTCCGAGGTGATCAACCGCCTGCAGCCGCAGCTCGACAGGCTGGTCGGCATCCGCCTGTTCATGCAGCCGGTGCAGGACCTGAGCATCGAGGACCGGGTCAGCCGCACCCAGTATCAGTTCAGCCTCAGCTCGCCGGATGCCGACATGCTCGCCGAATGGAGCGGCAAGCTGGTGCAGGCGCTCAAGGACCGCCCCGAGCTGCAGGATGTGGCCAGCGACCTGCAGGACCAGGGCCTGCAGGTATTCCTGGTGATCGACCGCGACATGGCCAGTCGTTTAGGGATCACCGTGGCGCAGATCACCAACGCGCTGTATGACGCCTTCGGCCAGCGGCAGATTTCGACCATCTATACCCAGGCCAGCCAGTACCGTGTGGTGCTGCAGTCGCAGACCGCGGCCAGCCTCGGCCCTCAGGCCCTGGAGTCGATCCACGTCAAGGCCACCGACGGCGGCCAGGTGCGGCTGTCGGCCCTGGCGCGCATCGAGCAGCGCCAGGCCCAGCTGGCGATCTCGCACATCGGCCAGTTCCCGGCGGTGATGATGTCGTTCAACCTGGCTCATGGCGCGTCCCTGGGCGAAGCGGTCAAGGTGATCGAGCAGGTGCAGCAGGACATCGGCATGCCGATCGGCGTGCAGACCCGCTTCCAGGGCGCCGCCGAGGCGTTCCAGGCCTCGCTGTCGAGCACCCTGCTGCTGATCCTGGCCGCGGTGGTGACCATGTACATCGTGCTGGGCGTGCTCTACGAGAGCTATGTCCACCCGGTGACCATCCTCTCCACGCTGCCCTCGGCGGCGGTGGGGGCCTTGCTGGCGCTGCTGCTGAGCGGCAACGACCTGGGCATGATCGCCATCATCGGCATCATCCTGCTGATCGGCATCGTCAAGAAGAACGCGATCATGATGATCGACTTCGCCCTGGAGGCCGAGCGCCACCAGGGCATGAGCCCGCGCGACGCGATCTACCAGGCGGCGCTGCTGCGCTTCCGGCCGATCCTGATGACCACCCTGGCCGCGCTGTTCGGCGCACTGCCGCTGATGCTCGCCACCGGTTCCGGCGCAGAACTGCGCCAGCCGCTGGGCCTGGTGATGGTCGGCGGCCTGCTGCTGAGCCAGGTGCTGACCTTGTTCACCACGCCGGTCATCTACCTGTACTTCGACCGCCTGGCGCGCCGCTGGCGCCCGGCTGACGATGCGCGGCAGGCCGAAGCATGAACCTGTCCGGACCTTTCATTCGCCGGCCGGTAGCCACCATGCTGTTGAGCCTGGCGATCATGCTGCTGGGCGGGGTGAGCTTCGGCCTGCTGCCGGTGTCGCCGCTGCCGCAGATGGACTTCCCGGTGATCGTGGTGCAGGCCAGCCTGCCTGGCGCCAGTCCGGAGGTCATGGCCTCCACCGTGGCCACGCCGCTTGAGCGCAAGCTCGGCGCCATCGCCGGCGTCACCACCCTGACCAGCAGTTCCAACCAGGGCTCGACCCGGGTGATCATCGGCTTCGAGCTGGGCCGCGATATCGACGGTGCGGCGCGCGAGGTGCAGGCGGCGATCAACGCCACCCGCAACCTGCTGCCCAGCGGCATGCGCAGCATGCCCACCTACAAGAAGATCAACCCGTCCCAGGCGCCGATCATGGTGCTGTCGCTGACCTCGGATGTGCTGTCCAAGGGCAAGCTCTACGACCTGGCCGACACCATCCTGTCCCAGAGCCTGGCGCAGGTCAGCGGGGTAGGGGAGGTGCAGATCGGCGGCAGCTCCCTGCCGGCGGTGCGCATCGAGCTCGAGCCTCAGTTGCTCAACCAGTACGGCCTGTCGCTGGACGACGTGCGCAATGCGGTGGCCAACGCCAACCAGCGCCGGCCCATGGGTTTCGTCGAAGACCACGAGCGCAACTGGCAGGTACGCGCCAACGACCAGCTGGAAACCGCCGAGGACTACAAGCCGCTGGTGATCCGCCAGCAGAACGGCGCGATCCTGCGCCTGTCCGATGTCGCCAAGGTCAGCGATGGCGTGGAGAACCGCTACAACAGCGGCTTCTTCAACGACGAGAGCGCGGTGCTGCTGGTGGTCAACCGCCAGACCAACGCCAACATCATCCAGACCGTCGAGCAGATCAAGGCCGAGCTGCCGGCCTTGCAGTCGCTGCTGCCGGCCAGCGTCAAGCTCAACGTGGCCATGGACCGCTCGCCAGTGATCAAGGCTACCCTGAAGGAAGCCGAACACACGCTGCTGATAGCCGTGGTGCTGGTGATCCTGGTGGTCTACCTGTTCCTCGGCAACTTCCGCGCCTCGCTGATCCCGAGCCTCGCGGTGCCGGTGTCGCTGGTGGGCACCTTTGCGGTCATGTACCTGTGCGGGTTCTCGCTGAACAACCTGTCGCTGATGGCGTTGATCCTCGCCACCGGCCTGGTGGTGGACGACGCCATCGTGGTGCTGGAGAACATCTCGCGGCATATCGAGAACGGCGAAAACCCCATGCGCGCCGCCTACAAGGGCGCGCAGGAGGTGGGCTTCACCCTGCTGTCGATGAACGTCTCGCTGGTGGCGGTGTTCGTCTCGATCCTGTTCATGGGCGGTATCGTGCGCGGGCTGTTCAAGGAGTTCTCGATCACCCTGGCCGCGGCGATCATCGTCTCGCTGGTGGTGTCGCTGACGCTGACACCGATGCTCTGCTCGCGCTGGCTCAAGGTCCACGGCCCGCAGCAGCAGACCCGCCTGCAACGCTGGAGCGACCGCATCCACCAGCGCATGGTCGCCGGCTACGACAAGAGCCTGGGCTGGGCGCTGCGCCACAAGCGCCTGACCCTGCTCAGCCTGCTGGCCACTATCGGGCTGAACATCGCCCTGTACGTGGTGGTGCCCAAGACCCTGATGCCGCAGCAGGACACCGGCCAGTTGCAGGGCTTCATTCGTGGCGACGACGGCCTGTCGTTCACCGTGATGCAGCCGAAGATGGAGATCTACCGCCGCGCCTTGCTCAAGGACCCGGCGGTGGAGAGCGTCGCCGGTTTCATCGGCGGCAACAGCGGCACCAACAACGCCTTTGTGCTGGTGCGCCTCAAGCCGATCGCCGAGCGCAAGGAGAACGCGCAGAAGGTGATCGACCGCCTGCGCAAGGACCTGCCGAAGATCCCCGGCGGGCGCCTGTACCTGATGGCCGACCAGGACCTGCAACTGGGCGGCGGCGGCCGCGACCAGAGCACCTCGCAGTATCTCTACACCCTGCAGAGTGGCGACCTGGCGGCCCTGCGCGAGTGGTTCCCGAAGGTGGCCGCCGAGCTGCGCAAGCTGCCCGAGCTGACCGCCATCGACGCCCGCGACGGCGCCGGCACCCAGCAGGTGACCCTGGTGGTCGACCGTGACCAGGCCAAGCGCCTGGGCATCGACATGGACATGGTCACCGCGGTGCTGAACAACGCTTACAGCCAGCGGCAGATCTCGACCATCTACGACAGCCTCAACCAGTATCAGGTGGTGCTGGAGATCAACCCGAAATACGCCTGGGACCCAAGCACCCTGGAGCAGGTGCAGGTGATCACCGCCGACGGCGCCCGGGTGCCGCTGTCCACCTTCGCCCGCTACGAGAACAGCCTGGCCAACGACCGCGTCAGCCACGAAGGGCAGTTCGCCTCCGAGGACATCTCGTTCGACGTCGCCGAAGGCTACAGCCCCGACCAGGCCATGGCCGCGCTGGAGCGCGCGGTGGCAAAACTGGGCCTGCCCGAGTCGGTGATCGCCAAGCTCGGCGGCGACGCCGACGCCTTTACCAAGACCACCGAAGGCCAGCCGTTGATGATCCTCGGCGCCCTGGTGCTGGTGTACCTGGTGCTGGGCATCCTCTACGAGAGTTACATCCACCCGCTGACGATCCTTTCCACGCTGCCCTCGGCCGGGGTCGGTGCCTTGCTGGCGCTGTACCTGACCGGTGGCGAGTTCAGTCTGATCTCGCTGCTGGGGCTGTTCCTGCTGATCGGCGTGGTGAAGAAGAACGCCATCCTGATGATCGACCTGGCCCTGCAGCTGGAGCGCCACGACGGCCTGTCGCCGGAGGAGTCGATCCGCCGCGCCTGCCTGCTGCGCCTGCGGCCGATCCTGATGACCACCCTGGCGGCGATCCTCGGCGCGCTGCCGCTGCTGCTCAGCCGCGCCGAGGGCGCCGAGATGCGCCAGCCGCTTGGCTTGACCATTATCGGCGGCCTGGTGTTCAGTCAGATCCTCACCCTCTACACCACGCCTGTGGTCTACCTGTACCTCGATCGCCTGCGCCACCGGTTCAACCGCTGGCGCGGCGTGCGCACCGACGCTGCCCTGGATACCCCGCTATGAACTTTGCCCATACCCGAATCCACCGTGCCCTCAAGCGGCTGACCCAGGGGCGCGGTTCGCGCCTGGTCAGCGCCGGGTTGTGCGTGGCCATGCTCAGCGCCTGTACCCTGAGCCCGGACTACCACCGCCCCGAGCTCAGCACCCCGGCGCAGTTCAAGCAGGCCGAAGGCTGGACCCAGGCCAATCCGTCCGATGCCATGGCCCGCGGGGCGTGGTGGGAGATCTATGGCGACAGGCAACTCGACGCCCTGGTGGAGGAGCTCAACCGCAGCAACCAGACGGTGGCGCAGTACGAGGCGCAGTACCGTCAGGCCCAGGCGCTGGTGCGCAGCAGCCGTGCCTCGCTGTTCCCCTCGCTGAACCTGACCACCAGCAAGAACCGTTCGGCCCAGGGCACCGGCAGTTCCAGCTCCAGCCTGTCGAACAACAGCAGCGGCATCCGCGATACCTACAACGCGCAGCTGGGGGTGAGCTGGGAGATCGACCTGTGGGGCAAGTTGCGTGAAACCATGAACGCCAACGAGTCCAGCGCCGAGGCCAGCCTGGCCGACATGGCGGCCATTCGCCTGAGCCAGCAGTCGGAGCTGGTGCAGAATTACCTGCAACTGCGGGTGATCGACGCACAGAAGCGCCTGCTCGAAGCCACGGTCGCGACCTATGAACGGTCGTTGAAGATGAACGAGAACCAGTACCGCGCCGGGGTTGCCGGACCGGATGCCGTGGCCCAGGCGCGTACCCAGCTCAAGAGCACCCAGGCCGACCTGATCGACCTGGCCTGGCAACGGGCGCAGTATGAAAACGCCATCGCCGTGCTGATGGGCAAGGCGCCGGCCGATTTTGCCCTGGCGGCGAGCAACGACATTCCGGCGTTGCCGCAGGTGCCGCTGTCACTGCCGTCGCAACTGCTCGAGCGGCGTCCCGACATTGCCTCGGCCGAGCGCAAGGTCATGGCGGCCAACTCGAACATCGGCGTGTCGCGGGCGGCGTATTTCCCGGATCTGTCGCTGAGCATGAACGGGGGGTACTCCAGCAGCAGCTTCAACAACTGGATCGAGTTGCCCAACCGTTACTGGTCCGTCGGGCCGCAATTGGCGCTGACGCTGTTTGACGCTGGCAAGCGCAGTGCCGAGGTCGACCGCACAGTGGCGGTGTATGACCAGACCGTGGCGCAGTATCGGCAGACGGTGCTCGACGGGTTCAAGGAGGTCGAGAATTATCTGGTGCAGCTCAAGGTGTACGGGGACGAGGCGGTGGTGCGGCAGGAAGCGCTGGACGCGGCGCGGGAGTCGTTGCGGTTGACCGAGAACCAGTACAAGGCGGGGTTGATTGGGTATCTGGATGTGGTCAATGTGCAGACGACGGCGCTCAGCAACGAGCGGAGTGTGTTGACGTTGTTGCAGGGGCGGTTGGTGGCGAGTGTGCAGTTGATTGCGGCGCTTGGGGGAGGGTGGGATGT
>NZ_QJRP01000060.1 GCF_003205295.1 Pseudomonas mosselii | reverse complement strand
TTGCTGGACCTTGCTCATGATCGACGAGACCACCGGGCACACCGTGGTGCAACTGGTGTAGATGAAGCCCATGACCACCAGATGGTCCCCCACCAGGTCTTTCTCCAGGCGTACCGGCATGCCGTCCTGGTCCAGCAGTGCCACGTCGGCGAAGCGCACGCTGGCCTTCTCCTGGCGTGCGACCGGGGGTTGCGCGGGCTGGCCGCCGTGATCGTGGCCGGCATGGGCCAGGGCCAGGTTGCTGGCCAGCAGCAGGCTCAGGCCCAGCAGTTTACCGCCATGCAGACGAGTCATCGCACACTCCTGGCTTCCCCTTGGGAAGCGCTGGGCTTTGCTGCGGCCGGCAGGACGCGCAGGCTGGTGTAGTTGTCTTCGGTGAAGGCGCGCCCGAGGCTGGGCGACTGCACGTGCAGGTACCAGGCGCCGGCCTCGGCCAGCTCCAGCGGTGCCTGGTAGAGCCCGTCGCCCATCTCGACCAGCGTCACGTTGCGTGGCAGCGACGAAGGCGCCAGGAAGTAGCGCAGGCTCAGGTCATCGAGCCCCTGGCGCGGCTTGCCGTCCTCGCCGAGGATGCGTACCTGGGCCATGTAGGGCACGTGCTGCAGCAATGGCCGGGCGGTGCCGATGAACTCGGCATGGGCCCGCTTGCGCAGGCTCGACTGCGGCAGCGCCGCGACCTCGGTGCTGAAGCAGTGGATGATCTGCGGCTGGTTGAGCAGGAAGGCCACGTCGAAGGTGCCGGCCGCCGGCAGCTTGACCGTCGAGCCATACACCCCCGGCGCCACCTCGCGCAGGCTGCGGTCGATGACCAGCGCGGCGCGGGCCTGGTGGCCGCGGTTGTTGTAGCCCGACATCGGCGCGTTCATGCCCTCGGCGTAGAAGTAGGTGGTGTTGTCCACCGGGTTGACCACGAACACCGAGTTGTCGTCGCGGGAGATGTTCACCCCCTGGGCCAGCGGCAGGTCGCCGGCCTGGCGCGGCGCCGCCGGCCCGGCCTCGAAGCCCTGGACGATCGGCGTGCGCCCCTGCCCCAGGCTTGCCAGGTTGATCATGCTCACCTTCGGCGAGGCCAGGCCACGCACGTAGGCGTAAGCCTTGGTGAAGGTCAGCTGGTAAGGCTCGGCGGCCACCGGGATGCGGTGGATCAGCTGATCGGTACTGGCGTCGATCACCAGCGCCTGGTTCTCCAGTGTGTTGAGCACCACGCCGTAGCGGCCATCGTGGCTGAAGCGCATCGGCCCCAGGCCCTGCTCGGCCTTGACCGTGTGGCGCAGGCTGTGGCTGCGCGCGTCGATCACCCGCACCGTGCCCTCCTGGCCATCGACCACATACACCGCCTGCGACAACGGCGAGTAGGCCACCGACAGCGGATGCGGGCCGACTTCGAGGGTCTTCACCAGGCGCATCTGGGCGGTGTCGATGACGCTCAGGGTGCCGCCGTCGCGGTTGCTGACGAAGGCGAAGCGCGAATCGGCGCTGAAGGCGATCTCGTGGTGGCCGGAGCCGGTGACGAACGACTTGAGCGTGGTCCGGCTGGGCACATCGATCACCGTCACCCCGCCCTTGGCCGGATCATGGCTGTTGTTGCCCACCCACAGCAGGCGCTGGTCCGGTTGCAGCGCCACCCGCAGCGGCTGCTCGCCGGCCTCCAGGGTAGCCACGCGGGTGAAGGTCTCGGTGTCGATCAGCGCCACCTGGTTGCGTTCGGGCATGGACACGAACACCTGCTTGTCATCGCCGGTGGCCACCCAGTCCATGGGCCGTCCTGGCAGGTCGATGCGCGCCAGGGTGCTGGTGACCCCACCTACCGACACGGTCGGGTCGATCACGGTGAGGCTGGCGTCCTTGTTCAGCACCAGCAGGAAGTAGCTGTTCAGATCGAGCAAAGGACGAGCGCCGATGCTGCTCTTGAGGAACAGCGCCACCCGCGCCTTGCAGCTGCTGTCGCGGTCGCCCAACGGTGCCGACTGCGCGGGATCGAGCCAGGCGCCCGGGGCCATGCCCGACAGCGGCTGGCCACTGCTCTGGTCGCTGACCTTGAAGCGGATATTGGCAAAGTCGCCCTCGCGCAGTTCGCCGCCGCTGAGGGGGCGCGCCTCGAACTCCACGGTCACGCCGTCGCGGCTGAGGGTGTGCAGGGCCTGGGGATCGGCGGCCTCCTGCAGCAGTTCGCGGGGGTCGCACCAGAGCTTTTCGTAGGCAACGCCGAGGCCGATCAGCGCCGTGCCCAGCAGAAGGCCCAGGTAGGCTGGGCGTAGCTTGCGGTTCATGCCTTTGCTCCGCTGGCGGGGATGGACGCGCACGGGGCGGCGCCTTCGAGCGGGATGACCATGCTGCACCTCCACGGGGCTCTAGGGTTCTGGGGAGGGTGGAAGCAAGCGCTATGCCATCAATTAAATCGTTCTTAATCAATTAGTTGCGTAAACAACCGGAGGGTGTTGGGGAGGCGGCCCCAAAGACGGGGGACGCTTTGCGCCCCCTTTCAGGCCTAATGCGCCATGCCCCAGTTCGGCATCGTCCATCAACGCCTTGGCCAGGGCACTGAGATAGTGAGCGGCCCAGACCATGCGTGGGTCGCTTTCCATCACTGCGACCAAGGTCAGGTGGCGCACGCAGTCCATCAATTCCGAGGACTGTTCGCGGGCGTGCTGGCAAGGGATGCCGGGCTCGATGCAGAACAGGGGCTGGGTGTTGTTTTCGCCTTGATAAAAACGGGTCTTGCCGGCGGTGGTATGGGGATCTTCCGGCGTCATGGGGATCTCCTTGAAAAGGTCTTCACCTGGGCCGGCCTTATCGCGGGGCAAGCCCGCTCCCACGTGAATTCAAAGCGTGGGAGCGGGCTTGCGGGAATGACCGCGTCAGGGCGGCCAGGGGCCTGTCTTTCGACCGCGTGTAGGCGACCAGGTGTAAGGCGAGAGCCTTGTAACGCCTATGAGACCGAGCGCCGCGCGGGCGGCGCTCGATCTCACAGGCACTGCATCCCTGTCGCCAGGCACCCGGTGGCCTCCCTCATTCCCAAGCCAGGCCCCCAGCCTCCCTCACTGCGCCGGCGCCACCGCCGGCGGCGCCTCGTTGGTCACCCGCAGGATCCCCCACAGCCCCGAGGCATTGCCGTACGCCGCGTAGTCGCGGAACAGATAATCCCCCGGCACCGCGTTGGCGCCGCCTGCGCTGGGCAGCATGAAGCTGAAGTGCGCCGCCGGCAGCACGCTCTCCTGGGCGCCCACGTACATCGCCATCGGGTTGTAGCCAAAACGTACCGAGCCGATACCTGGCAGGCCCATGGGGTAGCCCTGCACATCGCTCTTCTCGGCCTGGTAGTTGTGCAGCGGCCACAGGTGCCCGTCGAGCTGGTAGGTAATGCCGCGGCTGCCGCCGCTGGGCATCAGCACATGGCTGCGCGCAGGCTGGCCCGGCTTGGCCCAGAGCACCGGGGTCTGCGGGTCGCCGCCGACCAGGGCGTTGCTGTAGGCCATGTGGGCGTTGGGCACGTCGGCGAAGCCGAAGCCGTCGGCATGGCCGAACGGCGCGTCCGGCGCCAGGCCGAAGCGCAGCCACAACGGTTCGGTCTTGTAGTTCATGGCCATGTTGCCGTTGTCCTTCGGATCACCGGGCACGCCGTTGCCCTCGGTGGCGATGCCCTCCACCGGCCGGCCATCGGACCAGCGCATGTTCAGCGAGCGCTGCCACACGGTGACGAAGTCGCGGTAGTCGGGCTGGCCGCTGACCTTCACCGTGGCCTGGGCGCGGCTGGCGTTGTCCTCGGTCCAGGTCGCGCTCTGCGGCAACACGCTCATTGCGCCCACCAGGCCCTTCTGCGGCTGCTTGATGACATCCGCCGGGGTCAGGTTGAGGCCACCAAACTCGATGGCCGTGGTGTTGATGTTGTCCACCGTGCGGCCCAATTGCAGTACCGGCTTGCCTTCGCGCTCCAGGTGCCCGGCGTAGTACTGGTACACCCGGCTCGGGTAGGCGCCGCTGCTACCGACGCGCGGCGGCACGGTCTGTACCGGGTTGAGGCCAACGTTGACACCGTCCGACTTGGTAATGTCGTAGGCCAGCAGTTGCGCATGCAGGCCGACGTGGCTGGACGGGCGCATCAGGTTGTTGTTGAACGCCGTGGAGCCCTCGCCGCCAGCCCGGTCGCGCTTGACCACGTTCTGCATCACCGCGGTGCTGGGCAGGTCCGGCATCATCAGCGGCAGGCGGTTCTCCAGGGTGATGCTGATGCAGTCACCGGCATTGGCCCGCAGCACCAGGGGCTCGACCGGCACGCCGGCCTTGAGCTTGCCGGTGCTGGTATCGAGGTCGGCCTTGCGCACATAGAGCACGGCAGTCGGGTCGTGCAATGGCGAGCTGTGGCCGCCGACGGTGAAGGTCGCGCCGTCCTCTTCGTCGGTGACCGTGGCCAGCGGGATGTCGACCTTGCGGCTGTTGAACACCAGGGTGCCGCCATTGGCCTTGAGCGCACCGCCCACGTGCTGGCCAATACCGGCCGGGTCGCTGATGCTGACCCCGTGACGGTTCTCGAGGATGTCGTTGGCCAGGGCCGCGACGATCTCGTAGCTGCGCTTGACCGTCGGCCGGGTGCCGATGCCATTGGCGTTGGCCGTGGTTTTCGGGCAGATGCCGTCGAAGTTTACAGTGTTGCGCATGGCCACCGGTTGAGGGTTGTTCGGCAGGGTGAACAGGTCGGCGCGCTGGGCGGTGTAGTTGCGCATGATGCCCCAGATGCCGTTCCAGTAGCCTTCCAGAGCCGCGTCCATGGAGTACAGGTAATCGCCATTGGTGGCGGCGGAGCTGGAGATCATCGACACCGGCGCCATGAAGCCCATCTGCTCGGAGATGCCGATCATCTGCGACGACTTCCATCCTGAGTTGGAGCTGTTGCCGAAGCCCGAGCCGTTCTGCAGCCACTTCACGCCGTGCAGGGTGACGTTGTGCTCCTCCTCATGGCCGCCGGCATGCATGCGCAGGCGCACGTTGTCGCCGGAGTAGGTACGCAGCAGCGGCGTGAACGGGTCGCCCGGCTCGGTGCCCTTGTTGATATGGGGCGGGAACAACGTGGTGCCGCCGGTGGGGCCGGTGGCCTGGGTGATCGCCGAAGGCGCCAGGTTCATCGCCGGGATGGCGCGGTCGGTGCGGCTCTGCATGGCGTAGGCCAGGTCGCCGCCCAGGCCGTCGGCCTGCATGCCACGCTTGCCGTCGGGGCCGACCTTGTTGGGGTCGAACACGCGCAGGGCCAGCGGCTCGTTGCGGTAGTTGACGACGAACATGCCGGGATCATCCACCGAGATCGCCTGCGGGCACGGCCGGGTCGGACAGCCTGGGCTCAGGCCGCCACGGGACTCCACCACCGATTCGAGCAGCGTCGAGGCTTTCTGCCGCACCGGCGGGTTGATGGCGTAGCGGAAGCTGTCGGCGGTGGCTGGATAGGCTTGGCCATCGGGTATGCCGTTGGGGCCGGCGCCCACATACACGCCGGCCTCGTAGGCGTGCTGGAAGTCGCTGTACTCGAGGAAGAACTCGCGATAGCTGTCGTTCTTGCCGTCGCCGTCGTGGTCGCCAGTCTGGATCACCGCCTGCCACGAGGTCGGACCGCCATCCTGGCGGGTGGCCGGGTTGTACAACTGCTCGCCGGTCTCGGCGTGGTACCAGGTGGAACCGGCGGGCTCGGCCAGCACGGTCGCGTACAGCCCCAGTTGCTGGTGGGTCGATGGGCCAAGGTGGTCATGGGTGAAGATGGTGCCCAGGCCACGGTCGACGTTGTGCACGTTCACCAGGGGGTCGGCGAACCAACGTTGCATGGCGCTGCGCGCGCCGAGCCAGTCGGCCCGGCCGAAGCGCCCGAAGTACGGATGCTGCTTGGCTTTCGGGCAGGCGGCCGTGCCGTCGCGGGTATCACCCTCGGTGCAGTTGTTGAAACTGCGGATGGCATGCACGCGCTCGACCACGCTGCCGGGCGAGAGGATGCCGTCCTCGTAGTTCCAGCCGTTGGCCGAGCCGTCGGCGGCGGTCAGGTCCCACTTGGGCAGGTGGATATGCTGGCCGATCACGTCGGTCGGGGTGCGTACCTGGTAGTCGTCCATCTCGTAGAACGACGGGATCAGGTTGGTGTGCACGTACTGGGTGCAGTCGAAGGTGTTCATGCGCATCACCAAAGGCTCTGGCGGGCGCTGCTTGGTGATCACCGGCCAGGCGTCTTCCCACAGGGCGAGGATGCGCGCCTGCGGGAAGTGGTAGCCGACCTTGTTGTACACCGCGTCGAACTGGATGTTGGCCGCCTTGTAGATGCGCGGCCGGTCGGCGGTGAAGGTGGACGAACCGCGGAAACTCATGCCGGTGAGGTTTTCGCCGCTGAAGAACTCGCCGACACCCGAGGACTGGGTCAGGCGCTTGCCGCGGTCGTCCATGCACGGCTCATAGTACGGCGCGCCCGCCGTGGGCAAGGCGCCGTTGGTGCGGAAGGCCTTGGCCACCGGCGCGCTGCCAGGGATCAGGGCAAAGCTTGGATGCTCGGCCTTGGCGTGGAACTGCATGGCCGCCTGTTCGACCTCGGTACCCTCTTCGGGCAGGTAGATCGGCTTGGCCTTGTGCACCACCTTGGAGAAATCCAGCTTGGTAGTGGTGGTCACGGCATCGCCACCAGCAGACACACCGTCGAGGGTGTGCCGGCCCAGGCCACCGTCCCAGCCGTCGACCTGGTTGGGGTCGAGGTTGGCCCACAGCGCCTTGCCGCTGTCCTTGAGCTGCCGCGCCAGGGCCGGGTCGAGCATGTCCAGCGGCGGGGTCGGCGGACGCTGGCCGACGCTGCTTTCCATGCCGCCGATCCAGAACGGGTAGCCGGGATTCTTCAGGCTGCCGTCGGCGTTGCGATTGGTCTCGCTGCGGTCGACCAGGGCCAGGGAGCCGACAGCACGCGGTGTGGCTGGCGCGTCCGGATGGTCGTCACCCTCCTCCTCTTCGTCTTCATCTTCTTCATGCCCAGCGACCAGGGTCTCGGACAGCTTGGGTACCACGGTGACCTTGCCCGGCATAGGTGCCATGGCCTTGCCCGGCAGCGGCACGATGGCCGGGATCGGCGTGCCGGCAATGATCTCGCCGTCCGGCAGCGCCCGGGCGCCCTGGGCCGGCTTGCCATTGCGCAGGGCGAACGGCGTGCTGTGGAAACCGTTCGCGCCCTCGCCGCTGACTTCCAGGCGGGTACCCGGCTCGAACACGTCGTGCACCCGCCACATGGCCCACATGCCCTGGGCGAAGTGCGGGTAGAAGTGACAGTGATAGATGGCGTCGCCCGCCACCCGGTTGCGGTTGCCCGAGCCGCCGTTGGCGATCTCGTAGGTGTAGCCCACCCCCGGGCCGATGCCCTGGGCGTCGATGTAGTCGGAGTTGTCGTCGTTGGGGTTAAACAGCCACTGGTGCCCGTGCAGGTGGAAGATGTGCTGCTCGTGGCCGTTGTGGGTATTGCGGAACTTGGTGAAGTCGCCGATGTAGCTGTGGTGCACGTTGGCGGGCTCGGCCGGGTACAGGGCCATGGTCGCCTTGACCCCGGTGGCGCTGGCCGGCGGCGTCTGGCCCGGGCGGATGTTCTCCAACCCGACGTTGGCCGGGATATCCACCAAGGTGCCGATATCGCCCACGGTGTGGGCGCTGAGGAAGAACTCCTCGTAGGCGCACGACAGGCAGTCATGCATCGGTCCCACGCCCAGGCGATTGGCCACCACCTCGGCGCCCATGCCACCGGAGCCGTAGTTGATCATGAACGAATCGCGGGTTGGCTCGAGTACATGGCCCATGACCGGGTCCGCCCAGTACGCGGGGAACGCCTGGGTCGCGGCCACCTCGTCGGCGAACTGCGAGGCGAAATCGCGGAAGGCTTCCAGTCGGTTGGGCAGCGCCGGGTTGCGCTTGCCAACGCTTTCCAGCGGATAGGTGCTGGCCGGGAAACTGCCATCGGGGTTGGGGCCCATGACGATGGCGTCAGTCTCGCTGCTGAGGATCTCGTTGCCATCGAGCATGGCGATGATCGGCTTGCCGGCCTTGCCCTCGGCAATCCACGGCTCGGCGTTGGGGTAACGGGCCTGGTAGTCGATTACCGGCTGGCCGGTGGCGGTGCGCCCCGTGGTGGCCAGGCGCATCTCTTCCTCGGTCAGGGTATTGCGGTAGGTACGCCCGGCCTTGGGCACCACCACCACCTGGCCGAACAGGCCGTTGGCGACGTTGCCGGCACCGCCCTGGCCGCCGAAGGTGGCGCCCTGGCTGGTGACGGCGAACGCGCCTTCGCGCTCGGCGTACAGGGTATAGCTGCGGGTGCCGCCCGGGGCGACCAGGAAGTTGCCGTTGCGCCCGGTGTTGGCGGCGATGTCAGCGATGCTGTTGACCGCCTGCAGGCCGTTGACCTGGAAGCCGACATGACGGTCGGTGACCTGTTCGTCGGCAACGAAGTGTTCGCCGCCTTCGTTCTCGACCTCGGCGCCCTCTTCTTCCTCGCCTTCGACTTCGGTTTCGTCGTGGTCGATGCCGTGCTTGTTGGGGTTGGCCTGGTAGGCCAGCAGGTTGGTCAGGTTGACCGTCAGGCAGTCACCGGCAGCCACCCGCAGCACGATCGGCCGCGGACGCTTGTCCGGGCGCAGGGTGACCTTGCCCGGTACTGCGGCGCCACCCTTGCTCAAGGGCACCCGGTGCTCGTCCACCACATCGTGGCGCAGGGCGTACATCATGCCATTGGCGTTCTGCGCACCGAGACGGTTGAACATCAGTGGCTGGTCCAGCGCCACCACGTTGGCCACCAGCGTGCGCTGGCACTGCACCGCAGCCTCGCCGGAGACCTGCCAGCCCAGCAGGGCCAGCAGGAAGGTGGACAGGACCGGGCCTTTGCGAGGGGTCGACATGGGGCACCTCCGGGGACACAGGGATACTGCGGGGAGGTGAGCAAGGCTTGTGCCATGAATTTAGTTGTTGTTAATCAACTGCTTGTGAGATGGAGAAAGGCTGAACTGGGCGCGTTCACCCTTAATTGGGGGCTTTGCCGGAACAGCGTGGGAGCAACTGTCTTACTGAGATTTCTCAACCGGCGTGATCTCTGTAGGAGCGGCCTTGTGTCGCGAAAGGGCCGCAAAGCGGCCCCGGCGTTCTTTGCAACAACACTGAAACCCCGGGGCTGCTGCGCAGCCCTTTCGCGACACAAGGCCGCTCCTACAGGTTGGCGTAGTACTTGTGTGCCGCTCCCACGTTATCGGATCAATAGCATTTAGTGATTGAACACGCGCGCAAAGGTGCAGTAAGCTCGGTCCCAATCACTGGAGAGCAACATGTCGAAACAAACCCGCAACCACGCCAACCACACCGGTCGCTCCGCGCACCGCGTGCTGGCCGTTGCCGGTCGTAACGCCGTTGCCAGCTTTTATTTTGGGTATTGGTTTAGCCACTAGGCGCCGATCACCCATCCGGCGCCCACCTTCGAGGGGCCGCCGAACATGAGAATACTCAAACCCCCGGTCGGCTCCCCGACCGGGGGTTTTGCTTTTCCGGACCCACGAAACATACCGATTACCTTGAGGACAGCGTCATGAACTACACCACCTACTACCGCACCTATGCATGGCGATTTAGCCAGTTCCGTTCGGGCCAGCCTGCCGCCTCCGTTCGGTCGATTTCCGGTGGCAATGCCGCACAGACACCCCATTTGACGATCAGTCGAACACCTCGATAGGGCCGACGACGCGGGCCAGAACCCGCCGTCCGCCCAGGGAAAAAACGCCATGCAAGCCTCGAACCTCGCCCTGCCCCTGACCCAGCCGCACGCTGCCAACACCACCGTCAGCCAGCGCCTGCCCAGCCCGCACCTGCTCAAGCAGCAGATGCCGCTGTCCAGCGAACTCACCCAGCAAGTCCACGCTCACCGCCAAGCGATCCGCGCCATCCTCGAAGGTCGCGACGAACGCCTGCTGGTGGTGGTCGGCCCGTGCTCGATCCATGACCCGCGCTCGGCCCTCGAATACGCCGACCGCCTGGCCGCACTCAGCCGTGACGTCGACGACAAGCTGCTGCTGGTGATGCGCGCCTACGTGGAAAAACCGCGCACCACCGTGGGCTGGAAAGGCCTGGCCTACGATCCGCACCTTGATGGCAGCGACGACATGCACGCCGGCATCGCCCTGTCCCGCGGGCTTATGCTGGGCATGCTCGAACGCGGCCTGCCGATCGCCACCGAGCTGCTGCAGCCGATGGCCGCCGGCTACTTCGACGACCTGCTGGGCTGGGCCGCCATCGGCGCGCGCACCACCGAGTCGCAGATCCACCGCGAGATGGTCAGCGGCCTGGAGCTGCCGGTCGGCTTCAAGAACGGCACCGATGGTGGTATCGGCATCGCCTGCGACGCCATGCGCAGCGCGGCCCACCCGCACCGTCACTTCGGCATGGACACGCAGGGGTATCCGGCGATCATCGAGACCCTGGGTAACCCCGACACCCACCTGGTGCTGCGCGGCGGGCACAAGGGCCCGAACTACGACGCCCAGAGCGTCGCCCTGGCCCGCCAAGGCCTGGCCAAGGCAGGTCTGGCGCCACGGATCATGGTCGACTGCAGCCACGCCAACAGCGGCAAGGACCCGGCCCGCCAGCCGGCGGTGTTCGAGGACGTGCTGGCCCAGCGCCTGGCCGGCGACCGTTCGCTGGTCGGGGTGATGCTCGAAGGTCACCTGTTCGATGGTT
Source organism: Pseudomonas mosselii (assembly GCF_003205295.1). Lineage (GTDB taxonomy): Bacteria > Pseudomonadota > Gammaproteobacteria > Pseudomonadales > Pseudomonadaceae > Aquipseudomonas > Aquipseudomonas mosselii_B. Next base: position 3,808 of record NZ_QJRP01000060.1, on the reverse strand, counting down.
GCCAGGCCTTGGGCAAAGGGGCGCTGAAGTACGGCGTGTCGATCACCGACGGCTGCCTGGGCTGGGAGGCGACCGAGGTCCTGCTGCGCGAGGCTGCCGCACGCCTGTAGGCCTCTATGGCAAGCCTTGCGAGACACGGCACGAACAAGTGCGCTAGGCTTGTCTTTTTGACCCAAGGAGCAGTACCCATGGCCCGAGCCACCGCCCGCCACATCCTGGTTGCCACCGAAGACAAGTGCAACGAACTGAAGAAGCAAATCGAAGGCGGCGCCGACTTCGCCGAAGTCGCCAAGGCCAACTCCACCTGCCCGTCCAGCCGCCAGGGCGGCGACCTCGGCTCGTTCGGCCCGGGCCAGATGGTCAAGGAATTCGACACCGTGGTCTTCAGCGCGCCGCTGAATGTCGTCCAGGGTCCGGTGAAGACCCAGTTCGGCTACCACCTGCTGGAAGTGACCAGCCGTCAGGACTGATACACCGTTGTTCGCCAAGAACAACACCTCCCCTGTAGGAGCGGGCTTGCCCCGCGATTGCGACCGCCCAGGCAGCCTCGATGGCCCTTATGGCGCAATCGCGGGGCAAGCCCGCTCCTACAGAGGCTTGCGAGTATTGCAGGCATGTTGCCTGGGCTTGGCGCTTTGCTTGCCATTGGCAACCCACGCCGCCCCCACCCACGCCCTCACCGTCTACGCCGAAGCCCCGCGCTACCCCGCGAACTTCCGCCATTTCGACTATGTAAACCCCGACGCCCCCAAGGGCGGCAGCCTGCGCCGCTCGGCCATCGAGATCGGCAATTTCGACCATATCCTGCCCTACATCGACAAAGGTATCGGCGTCAGCCAGGTCGATGGCTGGCTGTACGCGCCCCTGGCGGTGCGCTCGCTCGATGAGCCCTACACTGTCTACGGCCTGATCGCCCAGCGCATGGAGCGCGGCCCCGACGATGCCTGGCTGCGCTTCTACCTCGACCCCCGCGCCACCTTCGCCGACGGCAAGCCGGTACGGGCCGAGGACGTACGCTTCAGTTACGAGTTGCTGATGAACCAGGGCAGCCTCAAGTTTCGCACCCAGTTCGCCGATGTCGCCGCGGTGGCGGTCGAAGGCCCGCGCCAGGTGCGCTTCGACTTCAAGCAACCCCATGGCCGTACCCTGGCCCTTGAACTGGCCGGCCTGCCGGTGCTGCCCGAACACGACTGGCAGCAACGCGACTTCGCCAACGGTGCCGGTTTCGACAAACCGGTGGGCAGCGGCCCATACCGCATCGGCAGGATCGACAACGGCCGCAGCATCACCTTCGAGCGCGATGCGAGCTGGTGGGCCCGGGACCTGCCGGTCACCCGCGGGCTGTACAACTTTGCGCGTATCGGCGTCGAATTCTTCGGCGATACCGAAGTGGCCCGACAAGTGCTCAAGGGCGGAGGCTACGACTACAACCGCGAATACTCTGCCACCGCCTACACCCTCGGCTACAACGGCGCGCCACTGGATGACGGGCGCCTGCAGCGCGCCCACCTGGCTCCGGCCAAGCCGCAGATCGCCCAGGGTTTCGTGTTCAACCTGGACCAGCCGCAGTTCAAGGATCGCCGTGTGCGTCAGGCCCTGGGCATGCTCTGGGACTTCGAGTGGAGCAACCGGCAGATGATGCGCAATATGTACATCCGCCAGCAGAGCCTGTACGCCAATACCCCCCTGGCCGCCCGCGCCCTGCCCGACGCCGGGGAACTCAAGCTGCTCGAGCCGCTGCGCGGGCAGGTGCCGGACGAAGTGTTCAGCCTGGTGTTCAACGCACCGGTCAGCGACGGTTCCGGCATCATCCGCCAACAGCAACTGCAGGCGCTGGCCTTGCTGCAGGACGCCGGCTGGCATCCCCTGGGCGATCGGCTGGTCAACGCCCACGGCCAGCCGCTGAGCTTCACCTTCCTCAACGGCCAGTCGGGGATGGAGCGCCTGCTGCTGCCGTGGAAGCGCAACCTGGCGCAGATCGGCGTCGAGCTGAACATTCGCAACGTCGACTCCGCCCAGTACGTCAACCGCGTCATGGCCCGCGACTACGACATGATCGTCACCGGCTACCCGGTAACCCTGTCGCCGGGCAGCGAGCAGTACAACTATTTCGGCTCCGCCGCGGCCAATGATCCGGGCTCGAACAACCTGATGGTGCTCAAGGACCCGGCGGTGGACCGCCTGCTCGACGGCCTGGTGCGCGCCACTAGCCAGGCCGACATGCTGCGCCACGCCCGCGCCCTGGACCGTGTGCTGCAGTGGAGCTACTACTGGATCCCCAACTACTACCCGCCGGGTAGCTCGACGGTGTGGTGGAACCGCTTTGGCCTGCCCAAGGTGCAGGCGACCTATGACGAAGGCCTGGACACCTGGTGGGAAATCAGCCCCCGGGCGCTGACCAACCCGCAAATGGCCGAGCGCCTGCGGAGCGCGCCATGACCACCTACATCCTGCGCCGCCTGCTGCTGATCATCCCCACACTGCTGGCGATCCTGCTGGTGAACTTCGCCATCGTCCAGGCCGCGCCCGGCGGGCCGGTGGAACAGGCCGTGGCGCGCCTGCAGGGCATCGGCGGCGGCGCCCCGGGCGCCCGGGTCGAGGCGGTGCAGGGCGAGTCCCGCGCCACCCGTGGCCTGGACCCCAAGCTGATCGAGGAAATCAAGCGCCAGTACGGTTTCGACAAGTCCGCCCCCGAACGGCTGTGGCTGATGCTCGGCCAGTACGCACGGCTGGACTTTGGCCAGAGCTTCTTCCGCGGCGCCACGGTCACCGAGCTGATCGTGCAGAAGCTGCCGGTGACCCTGTCACTGGGCTTCTGGGCCACGCTGATCACCTACCTGGTGTCGATCCCGCTGGGCATCCGCAAGGCGGTGCGCCATGGCAGCCGCTTCGACGCCTGGAGCAGCGCGCTGATCGTGATCGGCTACGCCCTGCCTTCGTTCCTGTTCGCCCTGCTGCTGATCGTGCTGTTCGCCGGCGGCACCTCGCTCAACTGGTTCCCGGTGCGCGGCCTGGTCTCCGACGATTTCGACCAGCTCAGCCTGCTGGGCAAGGTCGCCGACTACTTCTGGCACCTGGTGCTGCCGGTCGGCGCCCTGGTGATCGGCGGCTTCGCCACCCTGACCCTGCTGACCAAGAACGCCTTCCTCGACGAGATCGCCCGCCAGTACGTGGTCACCGCCCGCGCCAAGGGCCTGAGCGAACGGCGCGTGTTGTACGGCCATGTGCTGCGCAACGCCCTGCTGCTGGTGGTGGCCGGCCTGCCCCAGGCACTGATCACGGTGTTCTTCGCAGGCTCCCTGCTGATCGAGGTGATCTTCTCCCTCGACGGCCTGGGGCGCATGAGCTACGAGGCGGCGGTGTCGCGGGACTACCCGGTGGTGTTCGGCACGTTGTTCATCTTCACCCTGGCCGGGCTGTTGATCCGCCTGCTGGGCGACCTGTGCTACACGGTGCTCGACCCGCGCATCGACTTCGACGCGAGGGGCCGCTGATGCTCTCGCCCATCGCCCGGCGCCGTCTGCGGCGTTTTCGCGACAATCGCCGCGGCTGGATCTCGCTTTGGCTGTTCGCCGGGCTTTTGCTGCTGAGCCTGGGCGCAGAGCTGGTGGCCAATGACAAGCCCTTGCTGCTGGGCTACCAGGGTGAGCTGTACACCCCGGCGCTCAAGCGCTACACCGAGCAGCAGTTCGGCGGGCAGCTGCCGTTCCAGCCCGACTACCGCAGCCAGTACGTGCGCCAACTGATCGAGGGCCAGGGCGGCTGGATGCTGTTCGCGCCGATCCCGTTCAGCGCCGATACCCCCAAC